>NZ_JBIVTV010000012.1:0-186087 GCF_044756885.1 Streptomyces sp. NPDC091412
ATGATTTCGCGTAGCTCGTGCTCGGGCGGCCGACCGATGTCCAGGGCATGCCGGCGTCGCTCGGCCCGCCAGGCCGCTAGGACCGGCTCGACCAGCTCCCAGCGGGCATCGGACAGATCACTCGGATACGCACGACGTTCGGTCATGTCCTGGGCATACCGCCCAAATCCGAGTGCGCCCAGGCGCGCGGCAGTGCCCACGGAAGCACAGTACAGATTCGGGCGTCCCGGAATGAGGCAGGCGCAAGCCGTCTCCAGCCCCAGCCGTCACCCCACCGGGCCCATAAGAGCCGATCAACCCGGCAGCCTCTTCAGCACCCCACCATCACGCCGAAGTAAAGCGGTGATAGCAGGGTGTTCCAGATGAAAACGACCTCTAAGAGGTCGTTTCTTATGGATGGCTGTCACCAGCACCGGAGGAAGCGAGCGCTGGAAAGGAGTGGCCCGTTAAGGGGTGGCTCAGTACGGTCGCCTGGTGTGCCTCCATGCCATCACCTCCTACAAGCTGCACTACGCGTGCGTGTCGTGTCAGCTTCAAGCGGCATGCCGATCCGGAGCGCGAACGCGTCGCCGGGACGGATGCCGACCATCGGGCCGCCACCCTTCGCACGATGAAAGCCAGGGACCATGCGTTCACCGTACGAGCGAGCACCGACATCCTCCAGCAGGGGCGCGAGCTTCACGCTCCTGCGACCTTTCGAGGTAGATGACACCCGCTCTTCAGCGCGACTTGGACTACGGGAGCGGACGCCCGAACGGCCTCCGCGCGCACTCGCCGTGCGCAGAATCAGGGCCTGAGCAACACCTTGATCGCGGTGATCATCGACTGTCCGGTACCGACGCACGAACGGCGCGCCACAGGTCGGAGCCACAGACGCAGGAGGCAACGACCTTAAGTCAGGCCGGCACCGGCGCGGGCTGGATCCGCTTCGCGTCCCAGGCCAGCCACACGCAGGCGGCCGCGAGCAGTACGCCGTGCGCGATCCGCAGCGCGGGCGGACCGAAGAACTGCGGCAGGAACAGCCCGAACCCGACCGCGAACAGGATCGCCGGCACCGTGCGCATCCGGGCTGCGACGAGGATCGCGCCCGCCGCCATGGTCAGCAGCCCGAGCCCGAACATCGTCATCGCGAACGGGTTGTAGCGCACGTCCTCGGCCAGGTCGAGGACGTTCGACTGGTTGGCCATCGCATGCAGGCCGAAGTCCTCGGCGCCGTAGTACGGCAGCGTCAGGCCGGCGCCGATCCAGAACACGATCGCCGCCACGCGGTTGATCGGCAGCAGTGCAATCGCGACCAGGATGAACCCGATCATCGCGCACAGGTGCGCGACGATCCACGCGGTGGAGCCCATCGCGGCGGCGGCACCCGAGGTGGTGGACTCGTCCTCCCATGGGCGGAGGGCGGGGTAGAGCAGGAACAGTACGCCTGCGACGGACAGCGGGATCCTCATGATTCGTTCCTCAGGCTGGCGAGATACATCTGGATGAGCTGGTCGTAGGTGTCGTCGAGGTCTTCCGGCAGGCCGAAGCCGCCCGCGGATTCGATGGACGCGAAGCCGTGCAGGAGCACCCGCAGGCGCCGGGTCGCGTGCACGGCCGCCGAGCCCTCGAGTCCGTAGCCGCGCAGCGTGGCGTACATGACGCCGACGAGCTTCGCGCCGGCCGCCTCCTGGATCGGGTCGTGCAGCGGGTCCATCGGCAGCGCGGCGTACCGCTTCGGGTGCGCGGCGACGTACGCACGGTAGGCGTGCATCAACCCAGTGACCGCCTCATTGCCACCGGTGCCCAAGACGGTCGTCGTGAACCGGTCGGTCATATCCTCCAGCACCCGCACTCCGACGAGCGTCTTCAGTTCGCCGAGGCTCGCCACGTGCTTGTAGAGCGACGGCGTGGCGACCCCGCAGCCGTGCGCCACGGCGGCGAGCGTGAGGCCGTCCGGCCCGTGCTCGTCCACGATGCCGAGTGCCACATCGACCACGGCGGCCGGCGTCAGCGACCTTTTAGCAACCATAGCCCAGAGGCTATTGCCATTAGCCAAGGACGTCAATCGGCACCGGAGCCGGCGAGTGGATGGTTCAGACCGTGGCGTCGAGGCGGGACGTTCGCAGGTGGTCTGTGGTGGCCGCAGCCCTGGGTGAAGATCTCCGCTACGAGGGGCGACCGGTCTGCGGGTGCGGCAGGGAGCCGAAGTTCCGTCCGCGTACGCGTGCCGAACTGCGAGCGCGTCGGCTCGTTGCTTCCAGGGACGGACTTCCGCTGTCCGAGATGTTGTCCCGTGCCGACCCGCTGATTCCAGCAGGCGACTGAGCTCATGCCTTATCGGGTGAGTCGGCGGTGGCAGATGAGGGCTGCGGCGATGCCGACGAAGGCGAGGAAGTGCTCAGCCTTGCGTTCGTAGCGGCGGTGCAGGCGCCGACATCCGGACAGCCACGAGACCGTTCTCTCAACGACCCAGCGGTGGCGGCCGAGTCGGGTGGATGACTCGATGCCCTTGCGGGCGATGCGGTGGCGGATGCGACGTTTGCGCAGCCACCGGCGCAGGTGGTCGTAGTCGTATCCCTTGCCGGCGTGGAGCTTGGCCGGGCGCCGGCGGCGTGGGCCGCGTCGAGAGCGGATGGGCGGGATCCCGCGCACGAGTGGTTGCAGGCCGAGGCTGTCGTGCATGTTGGCACCGGGGATGCCCAGCGACAGGGGCAGCCCGTTCCGATCCGTGATCAGGTGGATTTTCGATCCCGGCTTGCCACGGTCGGTCGGATTCGGTCCGGTCAGTGGCCCTCTTTTGCCGCCCTGACGCTGACGGAGTCGATCGCGCACCGCGACCAGTCCAGCTCCCCTCGGGCGCCAAGTTCGTCGAGGATGACCCGGTGGAGCCTGGCCCAAACCCTCTCCCGGCTCCACTGGGCGAAGCGCCGGTAGACCGTGGGCCAAGCCGGCCCGAACACCGGCGGCAGTTGCCGCCAGGTACACCCCGAGGCGGCCACGAAGATGATTGCCGCTAGGCATTCACGGTCACCGGCCCGTCACCGGCCGCCGCCCTGCGGGCGTATGACCTGCGTCGGCGGGACCACTCGCCGGAACACGTCCCATAACTCGTCCGGCACCAACCGCTCCACCAAATCCGTCATGCACGGATCAACGAACAATCACGCCATAAGAAACGACGTCCAAAGGCCGTCCCTCGCCGACGCGCCCCTCTCGGATCACGATGTCCGGAAACCGACTCGGTCACGTGGACCCGGTGCCCGTACGAGCGTGCGACGACGTCCCGCGGCCCCCGTCCGGTGCCGGGTCGGCCGGTCCGGGCAGACCGCTGGGACCGGCTTCCGGGACCGGGCGTCCGAGGGCCGACTCGGCGCTTTCGCCGAGGAAGCCGCCCGACTGGTGCTGCCACAGCTTGGCGTAGGCGCCGTCCGCCGCGAGCAGTTCCTCGTGGGTGCCCTGCTCGACGACGCTTCCGCGGTCGAGGACGACGAGGCGGTCCATGCCGGCGACGGTGCTCAGGCGGTGGGCGACCACGAGGGCCGAACGTCCGTCCATCAACCGCCACAGGGCGTCCTGGACGAGGAGCTCGCTCTCCGAGTCCAGCGCGCTGGTCGCCTCGTCGAGCAGCAGGATCGGGGCGTCGCGCAGGATGGCCCTGGCGAGGGCGACGCGCTGGCGCTGGCCGCCCGAGAGTTTGACGCCCCGCTCCCCCACCAGAGTGGCGAAGCCGTCGGGGAGTTGGTCGGCGAACTCGGTGACGTGCGCGGCCGCGGCCGCCGCGTGGATCTCCTCGTCGGTGGCGCCGGGCCGGGCGAAGGCGATGTTGTCCCGCAGGCTGCGGTGGAACATGGCGGGTTCCTGCGGGACGTAGGCAATCAGGGAGCGCAGGTCGGTCTGGCGCAGCCGGCTGATGTCCTGACCACCGATCAGGATGCGTCCGTCGTCAAGGTCCGACATCCGCAGCAGGAGCCGGGTGAGCGTGGTCTTGCCGCCGCCGGACCTGCCGACCAGACCGATCCGTGCGCCTGCGGGCACGTCCAGGTCGAGTCCCTGGAAAATCGGCTTCGCACCCGTGTGGGCGAAGGTCACCGCCTCGAAGCGGATGCCGGTGTCCCGCGGTGCGAGCGGTTCGGGTGTCGCCGGGTCGAGCACGGTGGGCGGATCCAGCAGCAGCTCCGTGAACTGTGCGGCCTCGGTCATCGAGCTTTCCAGACGCCGGTAGATCTGGTTGAACTCGAACATGATCTGCGTGGCGTTGGAGTAGTAGGTGAAAGCGACGACGATCTCCTCGACTCCCTGGCCCGAGCCACCGAAGGCGATGGCCACCAGCAGACCCAGCACGTTGGTCAGCACGGACATGGGGGCGACCAGGGTGTCGACGCGCAGATTGCCGAAGTCCCACGACCTCAGCGTCAGGCGCCGGGAGTCCGCGACACGGCTGCGGTGTTCGTCGGCCTCCCGCCGCTCGGCCGCGAAGGCCCGGATGGTCTCCATGTTCATGAGGCTGTCGGCGACGTGGCCGGAGACCCGGGCGATCGCCGCCTCGCGGTCGTTGACGAGCCGCTGCCTGCGACGGACCAGAGGCGTCGCGGCGACCACGGTCAGCGCGATCATCACAAGAAGGCCGACGACGAGCATCGGTTCGTAGCTCCACAGCACCACGGCACCGAACACCAGGGGGACGAGACTGCCCACGATCCGGTACGTCACCGTGTCGACGAAGTCCTCGAAGCGCTTGCCGAAGCTGAGCACCCGTTTGGTCAGGGAGCCGGCGAAGTTGTCGTGGAAGAACGCCGCGTCCTGGGCGAGGAGTTCGTCCATGCCGCTCACGTACAGGTGTTCCATGCCGAGGGCCTCCACGCGGTTCAGGCAGTGCTGCCCGATCCGCCACACGGCCTCGGCGAGCAGCAGCGTCACGCCGAAGCCCAGCACGTACGGCAGCGCCGGGCCGAGGGTGAGACCGCCGTCCTCGGCGGCCTGTCCTGCCAGCTTGGCGATCAGCAGGGGGGCGACGTAGCGGATGCCGATGTTGCCCACGGCCGGTAACAGCAGCGCGGGCAGGGCCAGCAGCCGTAGTCGCAGCAGTTCCCGGCCGTAGCGGCGTAGTGCCAGAACGACCGCGCTCCTGCCCGGCGTCGGCCCTCGCGTACCTGTTGTCCCCATCACACTCCCGGAGGTTCGGAAGTCGGAAGTCTCCCGTCCGCAGACTTTCTCAGTCCAGGCATTTACCGCGGACTGGCGAGAACTGGACACCGCGGCGTTCGGCGTACGCAGCGGACGTATCCGGTGACGCCCTCGCACAGCACAGTTGGGGCCGCGCTGCACTGGGCAGCCGCCGCCTCCTCTCGTTGCGATGCGCGGAAGCTCCGGAGCGCGGCTCGCTCCGGAGCTTCCGGGACAGCCCCTCGTCAGGGCCGCTGCCGGCGTCGTCAGGCCGCGGTACTCACCGGTTCGCCTCGTTCGGCGTCGTGCAGGGACTGGATCAGCCAGGCGCGAGCGCGTGCGACGCGGGAACGGACCGTACCGATCGGACAGTCGCTGAGCTCGGCCGCTTCCGCGTAGGGCAGACCGGCGATCTGGGTGAGTACGAACGCCTCACGGCGTTCGTCGGGCAGTGCCTCCAGCAGGTCGGTGAGGACGATGCCCTCGTCGAAGCCCGGCAGGCCGCGCTCCTGGGCGCACTCCGCAGTGGCCTGCCAGTCGTCGGTGTCGGCCAGGCGAGGCCGGGCCGAGGCATGCCGGTAGCTGTCGATCACCGCACGGCGTGCGATGGACAGCAGCCAGGTCCGGGCGGAGGAGCGGCCCTCGAAACGGTGCAGGCTGCCGAGGGCCCGCACGAAGGTGTCCTGGGCCAGGTCGTCGGCTGCCTGGGGGTTGTGGCTGAGGTAGGTGACGTAATGACGGACGTCTCGCTGCAGAGCGCGGACGAAGTTCTCGACTGCTCTCGGATCACCGGCGCGGGCGGCGAGCGCCCAGGCCGTTATCGACTCCTCGGTCGACGTCTTCTCGTCGCGGGTTCTCTCGGTGTGCGGCGTCGTGTCGGATGCGACAGGCAGGGCAGGACTGATCACCTGAGGTCCTTCTCGGAAGTCCGGAGATCCGGCGTGCGCAGATCCGCGCGGGCCCGGGGCATGGGGAAGGGACCGCGTGGGACGGGCAGCGGATCCGGTGATGGCGTGGGGTGGCGGACGTACGCGCGCAACGGCGACGTACGCCCGCCGCCCGGACCGCCCGGGCGCGGGACGCGCGGGGCGGTGCCGGGGAATCGGCTGTCTCAGACGACAGCGGTTCCCACAGGCGGGCCCCGAGAAGTGATCGCGTGCGCGAGGAGCAGCCGGTGCGGCGTGCGGGCCGAGCGGCCGCGGCGGGCGCGGATGCGCGGTCGGTGCGGTGGCGCCGGCACGGTCAGAGGCAGCCGGAGCGGAGCGGCCAGCCATCCGGCGACGGCCCGCAGGATGCGGAACGCGGCGCGTTCGCCGTACGCGAGCCACAGGCCGCACAGCAGAGCGGCGAGCAGGTGGGCGGCGAGCATGCCGGCGGAGGATGTCCCGCCCATGGCGTGACCCATTCCCGCCATGGCGTCCGAGGAGCCCAGGGCACCCGTCGACTCCCCCACGTCGACCCCGGGGGTCGTAGGCATGACATGGCTCATGTGGACCATCGAGGCCATGTGGTCGCGCGTGCTGTGAACCGTTCCGCCCGTGGGCGCCGGCAACGGGGGCGGCGTCACCAGCCCCTGCGCGCAGGAGAACCACAGGTGCAGCGCCGTCTGCACGGCCACCACCACGGAGGAGACGAGAAGGAGGCCGCGCTCCCGGGCGGCCAGACACCACGCCGCTCCGCCGGTGACGACCGCCGCCGATGTCAGCGCCCACCAGGGCACAGCGGTGCCTGACATCAGGACGTGCCCCAGGGCGGCGAGCAGCACACAGACGGCCGCGAACACCGCGGCCCGTGTCATGCGCAGATGCCACCCAGCAGTCATGGCCGCTCATCCTCGCATTCCTGACCCGCCGTCATGCGGGGATACGGAAACTTCCCACATCCGACGCTCAGCACTCTGACGGTGATTCACATCACAGTAAAGAGCGGGAACCTGATGAGTGTCGGGTCCGACTGCTGTCCCGGGAGGTGCGTCTGTGACGACGGATCGGGTGGGACGAGCAGGGCCCAACGGAGCGCGAGCGGTGGGCGAGAAGGGGGCGGATCCGGCGACCGGCGCTCTGACCGCGCTGCTCACCTGCTCCATGGCCTTCTCGATGATGCAGTTGTTCCTGATCGGGGCGCTCGGCCCGCGGCTCGTGGTGGAGCTGGACGTCTCGCCGACCGCTCTGGGGCTCACGACCACCATGGGATTCAGTACGGCGGCCGTGCTCTCTCCGGTCGGCGGCCGGGTGGTGGACCGGGTCGGGCCGCGGCGTTGTCTGGTGGCCCTGCTGGGAGTGGCGGCGGTGGCGCTGGCGTTGATCGGGTCGGCCCCGAATGCCGGGTTCCTGCTGGCGGCCGTCGCGCTCGGCGGGCTGCCGCAGGCGCTGGCCAACCCCGCCACGAACAAGGCGATCCTCGCCGTGGTGACGCCTGCCCGGCGCGGTGCGGTGACCGGGATGAAGCAGTCGGGGGTGCAACTCGGGGCCTTCGCGGCCGGGCTGCCGCTCGCGGCACTGGCCGGGCTCGCCGGATGGCGGGGTGCCGTGTGGACGGCGGCGGGCGCCGCGGCGGTGGCGGCGGTGTGGGCGGCGCGGGCGATGCCCGCCGATCCTCCGGCGAAGTCGAGCCCGGCGGTCTGGGTGCCGCACGGCATGATCGCCTGGCTGATGGCGTTCTCGCTGCTGCTCGGCTGCGGCATCGCCTCGGTGAACACCTATCTGTCGTTGTACGGCACCGAGCGGCTCGGTCTCGGCCCCACCTCGGCGGGTGCGCTGGTGGCCGTGCTGGGTGTGGCCGGGATCGCGGGCCGGGTGGGCTGGTCGAAGGTCGCGGGGCGGCCCGACCGGGCGGCCTGGCTGCCGGGTTCCCTGGCCGTGGGCGCGGTGGCCGCGGCCCTGCTGCTGGCCGGCTCGTCGTCCTTGCGCCCGTTGGCGTGGGTCGCGGCCGTGGCGGTGGGCGTCTTCGCCGTGGCGGCGAACGCGGTGTCGATGGTCCTGGTGATGCAGCGGGCCGCACCCGGTCGGGCGGGCCAGGACTCGGCACTGGTCTCGGCGGGCTTCTTCGCCGGATTCGCGGTCGGGCCGCCGCTGTTCGGGGTGCTGGCGGAGGCCGGGCGGTACGGGGGCGGGTGGCTGCTCGTGGCGGCCGAGTTCGCGGGAGCCGGGGCTGTGGCACTGCTGTGGGCCGTGCAGGAACATCGGGCAGGCGTACGGTCATGACGGCACGCACGGACGAGGGCACGCCCCCGCAGGAGGACCGACAGGCGCCGCCCGGCCTGGCAACCGCTCCCTCCTGGGCAGGTCCGGCACTCGCCCGCGTCCTGGCCCGAGTCGCCGTCACCCGCACCGAGGTCGGCGACCGGTTCCCGCTGTACGCGGACCCGGGCACCGGCACGTGGCGGACGACCGCGCGCGGCTCCTGGACCGGAGGTTTCTGGGCGGGGCTGCTGTGGCTGCGCGCCCGGTACACCGGCGACGCCGCCGACCGTGCGGTCGCACGGGCCTGCACGGCCCGCCTGGCCGGCTGGGCCGAGGCGGACACCGCCGCCCGCGGACTGATCTTCTGGTACGGCACCGCCCTCGCGGACGACGAACCGAGCCTGCGGGACCGGGCCGCCCGGGCCTGCCTGAACGACTTCGTCCCGGAGCTCGGTCTCGTGCCGTGGGGTTCGGCGTTCGGCGGACCGCGGCTGACGGCGCGTGTGGACGGCGTGCCCGGCATGGTGCCGCTGCTGGCGACGGCGAACCCTGAGGCAGCCCTCTCCCATCTGTGGCGACATGTCGAACTGTGGCTTGGTGCGCGGCCGCCCCGCTGGTCGTGGCGGCACGAGCCCGGCGCGGGCTGGACCGCGTGCGCCGATCCTCCCCCGGGCTGGAGCAGGGGGAGGGCGTGGCTCCTGCTCTCGCTCGCCGAGGCCGCACCTCTGGCAGGCGGCGACGAATTCCTTGACCACGTCGGCCGGTTGCTGACGGAGCACCTGGTGCCGCCCGCCGACTTCGCTCACCCCGGCGGCCCTTGCGACACCTCCGCCGCCGCCGTCACCGCACTGGCACTGCTCGGCCTCGGTCACCGGGACCGAGCAGTCGCCGTCCTCAAGGCACTGGTCGACAACCACCTGACCGCCGACGGCCGCCTCCTGGACGGCTGTTACGACCTGGCGGCCGAAACAGCCGTGCGACAGGAGCTGATCTGGGGCGACTTCTTCCTGGCGTACGCCCTCGCCGTCCTCACCGGCCTCCGTGGACAGGACCTCAGGCCGGATCCGTTCGCAGCACGCGCCGCGCCACCGAGGTGATGTGCAGCTCGTCCGGACCGTCGAGGACGCGGGCCGCGCGGGCGGTGCGGAAGAGGGCGGGGAGCGCGGTGTCCGGGCCGAGGCCCGCCGCGCCGTGGACCTGGATCGCCGCGTCGGCCACCAACTGCAGCGTGCGCGCCGCGGCGACCTTGGCCAGACCCACCTCCACATGGGCGTCGCCGCCCGCGTCCAGCCGGGACACGGCCTCGTGGACCAGAGGCCGGGTCGTGCGCAGGGCGAGCAACGACTCGAAGACGTGGCGCTGGACGAGTTGCAGGTCGCCAAGGGGGCCACGAGAACGGGTGCGGGTGACCGCTCGATCTCTCATGAGCTCGAAGGCGCGGGCGGCCTGGCCGAGCCAGCGCAGGCTGCGCAGGATGCGGCCGAGCTGGAGCCGTTCGGCGGCGACGGCGAGAGCCTTGCCGCGTTCGCCGATCAGATGGCCGTCGTCCACCGCGACACCGTCGAGTTCGATCTCCGCCTGTCCGGCCGCACCGAGTACGGGAAGCTCTCGCACCACCCGGAAGCCACGGGAGACTGTGGGGACCAGCAGCAGGGACAGGCCGTTTCGCTCCGGGGCCCGGCCGTCCGTGCGGGCGAGGACCGTGACGAGGTCGGCGTCGGCGGCACCGCTGACGAACCACTTGCGCCCGGTCAGCCGCCAGCCTCCGGCTTCGCTGTCGTCGGCGCGGGTGGTGGTGAGGAAGGGGTCGGTGCCGGGGACGTCCGGTTCGGTCATCGCGTAGCAGGCTCGCAGGTCGCCGGCGACCAGTGGTGCGAGATAGCGGTCGCGGACGCGCGCGCTGCCGTGCCGCCACAGCATGAGCGCGTCCAGCAGCGAGGCCGATCCGAGTGCCGCCGGGCCGTGGTCACTGGCGCCCTCGGCCTCCGCGACATGGGCGTACGATCTCAACGGCAGCCCATGGCCGCCCAGTTCGGCCGGGAGGGGCAGCGCCCAGAGCCCCTCGGCCTTGGCCTCCTTGCGCAGCCGGCGCAGCGCCGCCGCCGCGTCCGGGCCGCCGCCGTCCAGGACCGGCTCGCACGGCACGACTCGCATACGGACGAAGTCCGCCACCTTGTCTCTCAACTCCCTTAGTTCCGACGGACATTGCGGATCGCCCCACGCCACGTCCAGCACCTCTCGCTCACCCCTTCGGGAACTCCGGCACCTGCCGGTCCGACCACCTCTTCGTGGAACTGGTCGGGGGCGACCGCTCCCGGGTTCCCGCGTGTCAGGAAAGGAGGGGCATGACATCACCAGCCACACCGGCCGTCGCGCACGCGACGGCCCGGCCGCTCGACGGGCTGCGTCTGGAAACCTCGGGACCGCCGGGACCGGCGGACGGACTCGTCGCGGAGCACCTGCGGCTGCTCGGCGCGGAGGGGGCCGCACACCCTGGCGGCCGTATCAGGCTCGGCGGACCGGAGTTCAGCGGATTCACCGCCCACACGAGGTGGGGCGACAGGGCCCTCGACGAGGCGACCGTGCAGGCGGCCACCGGCGTCATGGCCGTACACGGTCGCCGCGGCGGCACCCCGCGCGGCCTTGCCGTGGACTACGCCGCCACCGCCACCGGCCTCCTGGCCGTGCAGGCCCTGCTGGCCGGGCTCCTCTCACAGGCTCGCGGCGGACATGCCATGAGCGCGGAGGTCAGCGCCGAACGGGCCGGGCTGCTCGCCGTCTCCCAGTACCTGGCCGCGGCAGGCGCGGAGGAGGGTGAGGCCGCCGAAGTCGCCCCGGGCGGGCCGCCTTTCACCTCCGCCGACGGGGTCGTCTTCGAACTGGAGACGCTCGACCCGGGCGCGTGGGCCGGCTTCTGGCGTGCGCTGGACGCTCCGCGGGATGCGGTACGGCGCGGCTGGCGGCCCTTCCAGTTCCGGTACGCCACGGCCTGCGCGCCCTTTCCTCGGTCACTGCACGACGCCGCCCGGGCCGCCGCCTGGGCGCTGATCCGGGAAGCGGCCCGTTCCTCCGGTGCCGAGGTGTGCCCGCTGCGTTCGATCGCCGAGCGGGCCGCCGAGTACGACGGGGCCCCGCCGTGGGAACTGACGCAGCACCCCGCGTCGTACTCCGGCGCGGCTGCGGGACGGGCCGACGCCCCTCTGGCCGGGCTGACCGTCCTGGAGGCCGGCCGCCGGATCCAGGCGCCGCTGACCGCGCATCTGCTGGGGCTGCTCGGCGCGGAGGTGGTGCGGATCGAGCCGCCCGGCGGGGATCCGCTGCGCGGCATGCCGCCCGCCTGCTCGGGGATCTCGGCGCGCTGGCTCGCGCTCAACCGCGGCAAGACGGCCGTCGAGGTGGACATCAAGTCGCCGGCAGATCGCGAGCGGCTGCGCGCGATGGCGGCGGAGGCCGATGTGTTCCTGCACAACTGGGCACCGGGCAAGGCCGCCGAACTCGGCCTGGACCACGAACACCTGGCCGCCGTCAACCCCGCGCTCGTCTACGCCTACACCAGCGGCTGGGCCGGCCGACTGCCCGACGCCCCGATGGGCACCGACTTCATGGTGCAGGCCCGTACCGGGGTCGGCGAGGCCGCGCGCCCCGCCGACGAGCCGCCCGCGCCGTCCCTGATGACCCTGCTCGACGTGCTCGGCGGGCTCACCGGTGCCGAGGCCGTCCTCGCCGGGCTGCTGCTGCGGCAGCGCACCGGGGCCGGTGTGCGGGTGGATTCGTCGCTGCTGGGGGCCGCCGACATGCTCACCGCGGCCGCTCGGACGCGTGCCGCGCGGGGTCTCGATCCGCGCCGGCCGGCGGGCTTCCGCCGGCCGCTGCCCACGGCCGACGGCTGGATCGCCCTCCCGGACCACTCCGCCGTCCCGTACGAGGTCCGCGACCTTTCCACGACACAGGCGCTGGAGCGGCTGCGCGAGGACGGTCTGTCCGCTGTCCCGGTCGTCACCGACCTCGCCGACCTGCTGTCCTCCGGCTCGATCGGCCGCGACGCACACGGCGCACCCGCCGTCCCCGCCCCCTGGAGGTTCGCATGACCGTCGCCCTGCACGACCTGCTGCCCGCCGAACTGCGCCGTACCTGGGCCGTGGACGGAAGCTGCCCCGACCTCGACCTCTACAGCCTCTACCGCGCCCGCCGGATCGCCGATCCGCACCACACGGCCGTCCTCGACGCCAAGGGCAGGCTCTGTTACACCGCGCTGGACCGCAAGGCCCGATGTCTCGCCGCTGGACTCGCCGGACTCGGCATACGTGCCGGCGACGTCGTCGGCGTCCAGCTTCCCAACGGACGCGACGCCGTCGTCGTCGACCTGGCGCTGGCCGCCCTGGGCGCGGTCGCGCTGCCCTTCCCCGTCGGGCGCGGCGGGCGCGAGGCGGCGTCGCTTCTGCGCAGATCCGAGGCGGTCGCGGTGATCGCGGCGGCCGAACACCGGGGCAACCACCATGCGGCCGACCTGCTGGCAGTCGCCGGTGAGTTGCCCGCGCTGCGGACGGTCATCGCCTCGGGAGCCGCACCCGAAGGGGCCGTCGCGCTCTCGACGTTGCTGCGCACCGACCCGAAGGCCCTGGTCCCGGCCCGCCCCGACCCCGACTCCGCCGCCCGCATCCTGGTGTCGTCCGGCTCCGAGGCCGAGCCGAAGATGGTGGCCTACTCGCACAACGCCCTGGCCGGTGGGCGCGGCAACTTCCTCGGCTCCCTCATACCGGACGGCCGCCCGCCGCGCTGCCTTTTCCTCGTGCCGCTGGCCTCGGCGTTCGGCAGCAACGGCACTGCCGTGACACTCGCCCGGCACGGCGGGACCCTGGTCCTGCTCGACGCCTTCACCCCGGAGGCCGCGCTGGCGGCACTCGTCGAGCACCGGCCCACCCATGTCCTGGGCGTGCCGACCATGATCCGGATGATGCTGGACCGCATGGCGGAGAACGGCCGGCCGGACTTCACCCCGCCCACGGCCGTGATCGTCGGAGGCTCACCGCTGGACCCGGCCACGGCAGCGGAGGCACGCGAGGCCTTCGGCTGTCCGGTCGTGAACCTCTACGGCTCGGCGGACGGCGTCAACTGCCACACCGGGCTGGTGGATGAGTCCTCCGACGGTGACGGGCGGCCCGGCGTCGCCGCGGGGCGCCCCGATCCCCGGGTCGCCGACATACGGATCACCCTCCCCGGCGCCCATGAGTTGGAGGAGGTGCCCCGGGGTACGGTCGGCGAGATCGTGGCCCGCGGTCCGATGACCCCGCTGTGCTATGTCGCCGCGCCCGACCTCGACTCCCGCTACCGCACGGCGGACGGCTGGGTGCGCACCGGGGACCTGGGACTCATCGACCAGGACGGGACGCTGAGGGTCGTCGGGCGGCTCAAAGACGTGGTGATCCGGGGCGGGGCCAACATCAGCCCGGCGGAGGTGGAGCTCGAACTCGCCACGCATCCGGGTGTGCGGGACGTGGTGTGCGTGGGCGTACGCGACCCGTTGATGGGTGAGCGGCTCGCGGCCTGCGTCGTGCCGCGGGACGGCGCGGCGCCCACGCTGGAAGAGCTGTGCGCCCACCTCGGCACCCGTGGTCTCGAGCGGCGCAAGCACCCGGAACGGCTGCTGGTGCTGGGCGAGTTGCCGCTGACGCCGGCGGGCAAGCCGGACCGGGTGGCACTACGGGAACAGTGCACGGCTCAGGCGGAGGAACGGCGGCCTCTGGCATCGGCCGGCTGACCCGCCGGTGAGCGGGAGGGCCGCCCGGTGACACCCCGGGCGGCCCTCCCTGCGCGTGTCCGCCCCGGCTGCGGCTCAGGATGAGGCCATCGCCTTCTCCACCGCCGTCGCCGCGTTCCTGTACACGGCCAGCAGATCCAGGTCCTCGGCCGGATAGTTGACGATCTCCACCTGGTGCGCGCCCGAGTCGGGAAGCACCTTGCCGGTCGTCATATGGACGTTGTCCAGGACGAGTTGCGGCCTCTTCTTCGAGAGGTCGGACAGCTGCTTGGCCGTCACCGCCTCGGGGCCGTACGTACCGACCAGGTTCGCGCCCGCCATCTTCGCCGACCACGTCGAGAACATCTGGGCGACGACGGTCGGCGCCTTGCCGTCCGGCCAGGCGGCCTTGAGGTCCTTCTGCAACGTGGCGTACTCGGTGTCGAAGGACGTGATCCACTTGGCGGCAGCCTCTTCGGTGCCGAACATCTTGCCCAAACGGGTCACCTCGGCCTTGGCCTTGTCGGCGTCGTTGTCGAGGTCGACCTCGACCAGCCTGGCGTTCGACCCGGCTGCCTCCTTGAACTTCGCGGCGTAGGGCTCGAAGGGCGCGTACAGCACGAAGTCGGCGCCCGCCACGGCTGCCAGGTCGGACGGCTTCGGGTCGTAGTCGGGAGCGTGCTGCACCGACTCCGGGACAATGACCTTGACGTCCCTCGCCCCTGCGGCCTTGGCGAAGGCGCCCTCCCAGCTCGTGGTGGCGACGACGACCGGGGCGCCCTCGTTCGTGCCCCCGGGCTTCGCCTCGGACGAGGAGGACGAGGAGGACGACGGGGTGTTCTCGCTGCCGCAGCCGGTGAGCGAGAGCGCGGTGCCGAGGGTCAGTGCGAGGACGGAAGTGACGGGGCCGCGGATGCGCGCCATGAGCTGATTCTCCGTTCGGGTACAAGATGCACGGCGAGGACGACCACGCCGGAGGTGAGGACCAGGACGGGTCCGGGCGGCCAGTCGAAGCGGAGCGCGATGAGGAACCCGGTCAGGTTCACGACGACACCGGTACTGACCGCCCAGAGGACGATGGAGGACAGGGAACGGCCCAACCGCCGTGCGGCGAGGGCGGGCAGGAGAGTGAGCGCGTCGACGAGCAGGGCACCGGTGAGCTTGATCGCCCCGGCGACCGACACCGCGACCAGGACGAGCAGCAGGAGGGTGAGCCGCTCGACGCGTACGCCCGAGGACAGGGCGAGCTCACGGTCGTAGAGAAGAAGCGCGATGTCCCTCCTGCGCCACCAGAACAGGCCCGGCACGGCGACGGCCAGTGCGGCCAGCAGCCAGAGGTCCGCGCTGCCGACCGAGAGGATGGATCCCCACAGCAGCGCGAAGGCTCCCGCCGCGTTGACGCCCGAGACGGCGAGCACGAGCAGCGCGGCCGCGATCGCCAGGCTCATCAGCAGGCCCATCGCACCGGACAGTCCGTCCGGGGTGCGGGCCAGGGGCGCGACCCCGGCCCCGGCGAGCGCACACGCCACCAGCGCGCACAGCATCGGATCGAGTCCGGTCAGCAGAGCCACCGCGATGCCCAGCAGCGCCACGTGCATCATCGCGAACCGCACCGGCATGATGTCGAGACCGACGATGACGACCCCGATCACGGGCAGCCCGACGGCCGCCACCAACAGGGCGGCGCCCGCTCGCTGGACGGGCACGAGCTGCAGCAGCTGGCCGACGTCGGCCGCGGCCAGAACGCTCACCGGACCTCCCGCAGCCGGCCCGCGGCCATCTCCAGCACCCGGTCGCAGCGGTCGGCAAGGGCTCGGTCGTGGGTGACGACCACAACGGTCACCGGCAGGGACAGCAGCACGTCGGCCGCCTCCTCCTGGCCGGAGAAGTCGAGTGCGGCGGTGGGCTCGTCGGCCAGCAGCACCCCTGCCCCCGCGGCGACGCAACCCACCGCCCGTGCCAGGTACATGCGCTGGAGCTGGCCTCCGGACAACGTGTGCAGCGGCCGGTCGGCGAGATGCCCGACGCCGAGCTTGTCCGCCGCCTCGACCGCTTCGGCGCCGGACGCGCTGCTCGCCAGCAACTCCCGGCCCAGCAGCGGAAACCGGCCGGTCGCCGGCTTCTGCGGGATCCACGCGCAGGTCCGGCGCCGCCATGCCCACTCGGCCGCGCTCCGGGTGTCCCGCCCCCCGACCAGGATCCGGCCGGCGAACTGCCGGTGCAGGCCGAGAACGGCACGCAGCAGCGTCGTCTTGCCCGATCCGTTGGTGCCGGTCAGCGCCACCCGCTGCCCCGCCGCGATGTCGAGGCACACCTCGCGCACCGCTTCGACCCGGCCGTGCCGGCACACGACGCCGGACATCCGGACGTCCAACCCCTCCATGCCACCTCCCTGCTTCGTCACCAGAGCAGTCGGATGGAGAGGCCGGTGAGTTCCCCGGAGAGGTGCCAGGGTTTCGCCCTCGTGGCGCGAGCACGCTCACCACCGGGCCCGACTGCCCGTACAGGACGGGTGGGTGGGGCCGGGCCGCACGCCTTGACGCCCCCGATCGGTCACGCCCCGTCCTGGCCGGGGCGGACAACCACGGCGAGGGCCTCGACGCGTCCCGCGTGTTCGAAGTGCAGGACGAAGGGCACCAGATCGCCGGCCTGCCACCGCCTGGTGACCGGCACGGTGAC
Organism: Streptomyces sp. NPDC091412; assembly: GCF_044756885.1. Classification (NCBI taxonomy): domain Bacteria; kingdom Bacillati; phylum Actinomycetota; class Actinomycetes; order Kitasatosporales; family Streptomycetaceae; genus Streptomyces; species Streptomyces sp. NPDC091412. Next base: position 16,744 of record NZ_JBIVTV010000012.1, read on the forward strand.
GTCGCCGGTGTGCGGTGACATGTCCAGCGTGCCGCCGGCCGGAACCGGCAGGCTGTCCGTTGCCTCACGGTAGCCGGATGCCCCCTTGCTCATCCGGTGGCGGCTGAGGGAGATTCCTCCCACGACGGCGGGTGACGTCACCTGCACCAACCGGTCCGGTGCGTCGCCCGTGTTGGTGACCCTGAAGAGCGCAGCCGTCTCGGGCACGTCCCCGAACGGCAGGTAGAGCCGTGCGTGGGTGACCCCGATGTGCGGTGGGCTGCCCGCGTTTCCGGAGGCGGCCCACACCGACAGGCCGCCCAGAGCGAGGACGCAGGCGCACACGGGGGCCATCGCCCCGAGCAGGGTCTCGGTGAGGCGGCGGCGGGTGGGAATCCAGGGGTGGGCTGTCATCGGCGGGCACTCCCGGTCGGCGTCGAGCGGCGGGGACGGGTGGGGGGCCGTCCCCTGGTGGAAGAGGACGTCACGGCATGCTCCGAGGGGCCGGCGGCCGCTTGCGCCCGGACGCGCGCGACGGCTGCCAGACGCGCAGCCGCAGGCTGTTGCCGACCACGAGCAGGGAGCTGGCGGACATCGCCGCGGCCGCGAGCATCGGGTTGAGGAGACCGACCATGGCGAGCGGCACGGTGACGGCGTTGTAGCCGAACGCCCATGCCAGGTTGGTCCGGATGGTGCCGAGTGCTGTGCGGGCGAGCCGTACCGCGTCCGCCAGGGCCTCGATGTCGCCCCGGACCAGCGTCACGTCCGCGGCCCCGATCGCCACGTCCGTGCCGCTCCCCATGGCGATGCCCAGATCGGCGCCGGCCAGGGCGGCGGCGTCGTTGACACCGTCGCCGACGACGGCGACCCGGTGGCCCTCGGCCTGCAACTCGCGTACGAGGGCGCCCTTGCCCTCGGGCGTGCACCGGGCGTGCACCTCGTCGATGCCCAGCTCCGCCGCGACGGCCCGGGCGGCCACCTCGCCGTCACCAGTGGCGAGGACGGGGCGCACGCCCAGCCGCCGCAGCCGGTCCACGGCCCGGTAGCTTCCCGGCCGCAGGACGTCCCCGATCTCGATCAGGGCTTCCGCTCTCCCGTCCACCCGCACCATGACCACTGTGTGCGCGGCGGCCTCGGCGGCCGGCAGCGCGCCCGCGAGGGCCCGCGGCAACTCGTCGTCCGGAATTAGGACTTCGACTTGGTGCTCCTCCACCGCGCCGCGTACGCCACGCCCCGGCAGCGCGACGAAGTCACGCACGTCGGGCAGGCGTTGCCCGCCCAGGATCCGCCCGGCGTATGCCGTGACGGCCCGGCCGAGCGGATGCTCCGAGCCCTGCTCGACGGCCCCCGCGAGTCGCAGCACCGCCTCCGTGCCGAGTCCGTCGGGCCCGGTGGTGACTTTGGCGACGCTCATATGGCCGGACGTGAGCGTGCCGGTCTTGTCCAGCACCACGGCATCGATGTGCTGCAACCCCTCCAGAGCCTCGGCGCCCTTGACGAGGACACCCAGCTCAGCACCCCGCCCGGTTGCGGCCATCAGCGCGGTCGGGGTGGCCAGGCCGAGTGCGCACGGGCAGGCGACGACGAGCACGGCCACGCAGGCGGTGATCGCGGCCTGCGGCTCCACGCCGGCACCCAGCCAGAATCCCAGCGTGGTGGCGGCCAGGGCCAGCACCACCGGGACGAGCACTCCGGCGACCGTGTCGGCAAGGCGCTGCGCCCGCGCCTTCCCGGCCTGGGCCTCGGTCACCAGCCGTGTGATGCGGGCCAGTTGGGTGTCGGCGCCGACCGCCGTGGCCTGCACGAGCAGGAGCCCGCCGACGTTGACGGCTCCGCCGACCACCGAGTCGCCCGGACCGGCCTCCACCGGCTCACTCTCCCCGGTGACCAGCGCGAGATCGACGGCGGAGCTGCCCTCGACCACCGTGCCGTCGGTGGCGACGCGCTCCCCGGGCCGGACCACGAAGACCTGCCCGACCCGCAGTTCCTCCATGGGAACGAGTCTTTCCCCGCCGGCATTGCGTACCGACACCTCCTTGGCCGCGATGCGGGCCAGCGAGCGCAGCGCGGCGCCCGTTCCCCGGCGGGCCCGCGCCTCCAGGAAGCGGCCCGCGAGCACGAACAGGGGCACCCCGACGGCCGCTTCCAGGTAGAGGTGCGCGACACCGTGGGAGGTCGAGGGCACGAGGCTGAACGGCATCCGCATCCCGGGGGCGCCCGCGCCGCCGAGGAAGAGCGCGTACGCCGACCAGGAGAACGAGGCCGTCACTCCGAGCGACACCAGCGTGTCCATGGTCGCCGCCGCGTGACGCAGCCCGCGCACCGCGCGCCGATGGAAGGGCCAGGCCCCCCACACGGCGACCGGTGCGGAGAGCACGAAGCACAGCCACTGCCAGTTGCGGAACTGCGTAGCGGGAGCCATCGACAGGACGAGCACGGGAACCGCGAGCAGGGCCGTGACGATCAGCCGGTCGCGTTCCTGCCGCGGTTCCGCAGGCTCGTCGTCAGCGTGCTCCTCACGCCGCGCTCGGGGCGGCTCGGGCAACGCGGCCGTGCAGCCGGCCTGCTCGACGGCGGCGATCAGCTGCTCCGGGCCGACCCGCGGCGGATGACTGACCCGGGCACGGCCGGTGGCCAGGTTGACGGTGGCGGTGACGCCGTCCAGCTTGCCGAGCTTCTTCTCGACCCGCTTCACACAGGCCGCGCAGGTCATTCCGCCGACGGTGAGATCGGTGACGACCTCCAGGGATGCCGGTTCGGCAGCCATCAGCCCCCGCTTCCGTGGTTCATGTGCGTGCCGCCCATATCGCCCCGGTCCATATCAGCGCCGTCGTGGCCGCCCGTGCCGTCCTGGGTCGTACGGGTTCCGTGCATTCCGGGAGCCACGGGCCCGACGGAGGCTCCCACGGCGTAGGAAGCGGTGAACATGAGTGCCAGCAGCAGGAGGAACCCCCACAGGACAGGCGGCGGCAGCGCGCTGGGGGACGCCTCGGCCACGGGGCCTTCAGCGCGTTGCGGGGTCTGGTCCATCACCGAGTCTCCAGGTCGCTTCGTACGGCAACCGTGCTGTCGAGCCGCACCACATCACTGGTCGGACGCGTCGGCGCCCCAGTTCCTCGGCAACGATGTGCCATGGGTCACACGTTCTCGCTCGTCAACGACGAGAGACGACGAGACGGACGGCACGCTGGACGGAATGGCCACACTCCGCAGGGGAGCGCGGAACACTCCGCGGGCGAGGACGGGACGAAGCGGTTCGGTTTCCTCGTGGAGCGAGCAGCGCGGCCGCCGCCTTTCGTCCCGCGCCGGCAGACCCACGGCCGCCGCGCCGGAGGAGGCCGCCAGGTGCATCCCGGCCGTGTCGTGCACGGTGCCCCCTCCCCCACGGTCGGCAGCCATGCCGCCGGAGTCCGTCACGGCGACCACCCACGCCGTGGCCCCGGCAGCGGCGAACTGCCGAGGAGGGTCTCGGCGTCGCACTCGGCACGCGTGGGCTTCGCCACAGTTTGCCCATTTCGGGACGCATGAATGCCTATAAGTGGTTCTAAAGCCAGTTACAGTCCTCGGGCAGTCAGCTCCGGGGATTCGAAGAGCAGTGACATGGGAGAAGCGTTTGATCACGGCACGTAAACGACGCACCGGGCTGGTCGCCACGGCCGGCGTACTCGGCGGCGTAGTCGCACTCACGGCCCTGGGCGGCACCAGCAACGCCGCCACCAGCGGCAGCGGCGCCGGGGACCACCCGAAATCGCAGGTGCGGCAGGATCAGGCGGCCGCCCCGGACGTTTCCGAAGCCCGAGTAAAGATCACGCCCGCGCGGGGAGCCGACAGCGTCGGGGCCGGCAAACCCGTCAAGGTCACTGTCAGTAAGGGCAAGCTCACCAAGGTGACCATGACCGCCGTCGCGACCGGTGCCGAGATTCCGGGCACCCTGTCCGCGGACGGCACGTCCTGGAAGCCGAACGTCTCGCTGGAGCGGGCCACCAGGTATCAGGTCGCCGCAGAGGCCGAGGACGCCAAGGGCCTCTCCGTCACCGGGTACGCCACGATCACCACAGCCTCCCCGGCCGACGGCTTCATCGGGCACCTCTCCCCCGAGGACGGCTCGACCGTCGGCGTGGGCATGCCGGTGACCGTCAACTTCGACAAGGCGATCAGGGACAAGGCCGCCGTACAGTCGAAGATCCAGGTCAGCTCCAGCAGCGGCCAGCAAGTCGTCGGCCACTGGTTCAACAACGACCGTCTGGACTTCCGCCCCAGGGACTACTGGAAGCCCGGCTCCACCGTCACCGTCAAGCTCGACCTCCACGGCGTCCAGAAGACGATCACGTTCAAGATCGGCCGGAGCCAGATCAGCACCGTCGACGCCAAGACGAAGCAGATGACCGTCGTACGGGACGGCAAGACGATCAGGACCATCCCGATCTCGTCCGGCAGCCCCGAACACCCCACGTACAACGGGCAGATGGTCATCTCCGAGAAGTTCAAGCAGATCCGCATGAACGGTTCGACCGTCGGCCTCACGAAGAAGGACGGCAAGCCCGCGTACGACATCGCGGACGTACCGCACGCCATGCGTCTGTCCGCCTCGGGCACGTTCATCCACGGCAACTACTGGAGTGCCGACTCGGTCTTCGGCAAGGTCAACACCAGCCACGGCTGCGTGGGTCTGAAGGACGTCAAGGGCGGCGACGACGGCAAGCGGCCCGCCGCGTGGTTCTTCGACAACTCGATGATCGGTGACGTCGTGATCGTCAAGAACTCCGAGGACAAGACCGTGCTGGCCCCGGACAACGGCCTCAGCGACTGGAACATGCCGTGGAGCCAGTGGGTCGCGGGCGGCACGACCGGCTGACGTCACGTCACCCCCACATCGGAACCGGGCTCTTTGGCGTCGCGGTACGTCAAAGCTGCCCGACGACCGGCGAGTTCACCTGAGCGTCGACCAGGATCGAAGTCGTGCGGGCGAAGGGCGCGTACGGCAGGGCGGGATCCGTCTCAGTCGTCCCGGCCCGGTGAGCATCGGGCGTTCGTGTCGGTGCGCCGCGAGGACGCGCGGACCCGGAACCGGGCGGTCGTCAGGACCGGTCCCGCGCTCGGCTCGCCCGCGATGCGCGCCTGGAGAAGGTCGAGCAGCGCCAACGTCGTTTCCGCGGCATGGAGTTCGACTGCTGAGATGGCGGGCCGGCTGTGCCGGGTGTGCTCGGAGTCGGAAGCCGCGGCAAGCATCGTCCGATCGGGCACGGCGACGCCGCGCGCCGTGAGACCCGCGAGCACGCCGGCCGCCTGACGACCGGTGTGGCACAGGATCGCGTCGGGGATCCCGTCGTCCACGATCGCGTGCGCGATGTTCTCGCCGCCGTGCTCGCCGGCGCGCTCGGCCGACGTGTAGACGCGCGGCGTGATCCCGACGCTCTCACACCACGCGCGGTACGTCGCCTCGCTGTCGATGTTCCACGCGTTGGGGTCGGTTCCGCGCAGCAGCACGATCGACCGGGCACCGGATGCGGCGAAGTGCTCGTAGATGCGCCCGAAGCTGGAGCCGTCGTCCTCGGTGGCCCAGTCGGTGAAATCCGGGCGGCTGGGATCGCGTCCCAGCGTCACGTACGGGATCCCGCGCCGTTCGAGGAGATCGATCACCGGATCGTCCACGTGCGGCATCGTCACGATGTAGCCGTCGAGTGACAGCGCCAGTGGTGGTGTCGGCCGCTTGGTCGGGTCGGGCACGAGCATCACACTGAGTCCGCGGTCCATCGCCTGTGCCGAAGCGGCACCGATGTAGCGAGTGAACACGTCGACGCCCCGCGGCGTGTACTCACCCAGCGCGTCCAGCGATCGCATGACGAGGCCGATCGCCCCGACCGACGAACGTCGCAGACCGCGCGCGAGGGCGTCGGCCTGGTACTCCATCTCCTCGGCGACGGCCCGGACGCGCAGCCGCGTGGCCACGCTGAGCGTCCCGGTGCCATTGAGCGCCATCGAGACCGCCGCGATGGAGACACCCGCGCGCTGGGCGACATCGCGAATGGTGACGCCCTTCGATCGAGCCATGACGGCCCCTCCTTGGTACGTACCTTTCGCTGCTCCCCCAGACCGCCGGACCGTGGTCGCCGACGCACGCCGGGGCGGCAGAAAGGCAGAAAGTGACACGACAAACACCATTGTATTAAACGTTTTACGTACCTAGCGTGTCGCCCGCCCCTCACCGTGACGGGCCTCACAAGCAAAGGTCGCACAGCAACACCATGAAGCTGCACACACTGCGCACGACCACCACCGACTCCCGCGACCGTGGACGCGAGATCGGCACGCGGTACGCGGACCAGGTGCGTGACGTCAGCGCCCGCTACCTGGCGCATTTCAGGGTTCTGGGCATCTCGGAGACGACCGTCCGCGACATCGTCGCCCACAGCCATGACGCCTTGCGCGACTGGTATCCGGCTCTGGCCGAGGAGTCCGACGGAATCGCCGAGGCATCAGGAATCGAGCCATGGCAGGTGGCAGCGGTCGGCGCACGGACCGAAGTACTGGCCGCCACGCCCGGCAAGGGCGAGTGCACAACCGCCGTGCACACACCGCTCTCCGGCGGACCGCCCGAGACGATCCAGACATGGGACTGGCACGACTCGCTCACGCCGGACGGTCTGCTGCTGTCGCTCGTGACCGGAACGCGACGCCGGGTGAAGCTCTTCACCGAGTTCGGCACGGCCGCGAAGATCGGGGTGAACGACGCCGGCCTCGGCCTGCACTTCAACATCCTGCACCACCGCTCGGACAACGCCGCCGGCGGTGTGCCCGTCCACGCTGTCGCGCGTCGCGTCCTCGAGGAGGCGGCCACGGTGGCGGAGGCCCGCGACATCGTCGCCTCCGCGACCGTGAGCGCGTCCACCGTGCTGACCGTCGCGACCTACCGGGACGGCCACTCCGCAGCAGCGTCCATCGAGATGTCACCGGCCGGATTCGCCGTGGTGCGACCCGGTGCGGACGGCTGGCTCATCCACACCAACCACTTTCTCGACCCCGGCCTCGCCGGCGGTGACACCAGCACTCCGGAATCGGTGTCGGCCGAGCGGTACCACCACGCGCGCGCTGTGCGCGGCGGCATGACCGGCCGCTCCGCGCCGGAGCGCGCGGCCGCCTTCTGCAGCGGTGACGGTGCCGCCGCGGTGGTGTGCGTCCGTGCCGACGATTCCCAGCCGGGCCACGAACAGTGGAGCACCTTGTTCACGGCCTCTCTCGACCTTCCCGGCGTTGCCCTCGAGTACCGGGCAGGCGACCCCGACGCTGCGGCCCGTGAGGGTCTCGACCGTTTCTGAGGAACCCGATGGACAAGGACACGACCATGCCCGCTCATCTCTACCGCAACGCCCGGATCTTCACCTCCGGCCAACGCCCCTGGGCCGACTCGCTCGTGGTGGTGGGCGACCGGCTCACCTACGTCGGCGACGGGGCCACCGCAGCGCGTGTGGCCGGACCGGATGCCCTCATCCACGACCTCGACGGCGCGACCGTCCTCCCCGGCTTCGTCGACGGCCATGCGCACGTGATCGGCACCGGTGAGGCGGCGGTCCAGGTCGATCTGTGGGGCACCAACACGGTGGAGGAGATCCAGCGGCGCATCCGGACGTGGGCGGAGGAGAACCCCGACGCACCCCGGGTGCTCGCCACCGGGTGGAAACACGGTGACATCCCGGGCGGCGTACCCGATCGGGGCATGCTCGACGCCGTCGTCGCCGACCGGCCCGTCTACGCGCAGGCCTACGACTTCCACTCGATCTGGCTGAACTCGGCCGCCCTCGCCGAAGCCGGCATCGACGACACCACGGCATCGCCACCGGGAGGAACGGTCCACCGGGACGAGCGGGGCGCGGCCACCGGCCTGGTCGACGAGACCGCGATGCACCACCTCGTGTGGCCGGTACTCGACCGATTCGCCACTGACTTCGACCGTGACGAGGCCCTGGCGGTCGTCCTCGCGGCGTACGCCGAGTCCGGGATCGTCGGTTCGACCGAGATGGCGCTGGGCGAAGGCGACTACGAGGCGATGCGTCGTGCCGATGAGGCGAGCGTCCTGACCACTCGAATCGCCGCGTTCTGGCGCGTCCAGCCCACCGGCGACGAGGGGAGGAACCTCGCCCAGGTCGAGCGCGCCGTCGAGCTCGCCACCCGCCGGGCGACCCCGTTCCTGCGCGTGACCGGCATCAAGGTCATGGTCGACGGAACCGTCGACGGGTGCACCGCGTCCCTCGGAAAGCCCTACGTGAACGGCACGAACGCCGACCCGATCTGGAGCCTTGCCGAACTCGCGCCGGTGGTGGCCGCCGCGGACGCGGCCGGTCTGCAGGTCGCCCTGCACGCCATCGGTGACGAGGCGATCCGGGTCGCGATCGGGGCCGTAGAACACGCCGTCGCCCTCAACGGCCCCAAGGAGCGCCGCCACCGCATCGAACATCTCGAAGTCGTCGACCCGGCGGACATCGACCGGCTGGCAGCACTCGGGATCACGGCGAGCATGCAGCCCGTGCACGCTGATCCTGCCATCCAGGAGAACTGGCGGCGCGTGCTCGGCGACGAGCGGGCCGACCGCGGCTTCCCGTGGCCCGAGATGACCGATGCCGGAGCCACCCTCGTGCTCGGCACCGACTCCCCCACGTCGCCGCATGCGCCGCTGCCCAACATGTTCATCGCGGCGACACGGCGTTCGGCACTCGATCCGTCGCTGCCCGCCAACATCGCGCACTACGCCCTGCCGCTGGCCGACGCGATCGTGCACGCCACACGTGACGCTGCCTGGGCGAGCCGCTCCGAGCACCTGCACGGCCGTCTGGCCGAGGGGTTGTACGCCGACTTCATCGTTCTCGACCGGGACATCTTCACCCGGCCACTGGAGGAACTGCTCGACACGCGGGTGCTGCGCACGGTCGTGGGCGGCCGCGTGGTCCATCACGCGCAGCCAGGGGTGAACCGATGAGCCCCGCGACCGTGACGGCACCCGTGCGATCAGGGCGGGCGAAGGCGAAGCAGCGGCCCGGCGGCGTGATGCTGCGGTTCGTGGCCACTCGCGTCGTGGGGCTGGTGGTGACCTTGTTCATCGCGAGCCTGGTGGTCTTCGGAGCGCTCTACGCCGCGCCGGGAAGCCCGCTCACCTACCTCACGCACGGTCGCACCATGAGCCCCGAGGCAATCGCCTCGATCAAGGCCGAGTATCACCTCGACGACCCCGTCTGGCAGCAGTACCTGAGGTGGCTCGGCGGCGTGGTGCACGGCGACTTCGGAACATCGATCATCTACAACCAACCGGTGGCGTCGCTGGTCGGAAGCCGCGCCTTCGCGACCACGCTGCTCGTCCTCATGGCCGCGGCGATCGTCCTGGTGCTCGGGTTGGCCATCGGCACCCTCGCCGGCCTCAGGCCCGGCCGGTTGTCACGGTCCGCCATGGCCGGCGCGACGGCCGTCATGGCGGTGCCGACCTTCGTCGGAGCGGTCGTGCTGATCATCGTGTTCGCCGTCGACCTGGAGTGGTTCCCGGTGTTCGGCGCCGGCCGTGCGGGCCTCGACGAGGTCCACCACATGGTTCTTCCGTCGATCGCGCTCGCGTTCGCGTCGGTCGCGTTCGTCGCGCGACTCGCCCAGACCGCGATCCGGCAGGAGCTGTCGGCCGATCACGTGCAGACGGCGATCAGCCGTGGACTGCCCCGCGGGGCCGTCGTACGCAGACATGTGATGCGCAACGCCGCGATGCCGGTGCTCACCGTCGCGGGTCTCACGATCGCGGGCCTGATCGCGGGAAGCGTCGTCGTGGAACAGGTCTTCCAGCTCGGCGGGCTCGGTCAGTTCCTCGTGAGTTCGGTGCAGCAGAAGGACTTCCCCGTCGTACAGGCGATCTGCCTGATGTACGTCGCCGCCTTCATCGTGCTGAACACCCTCATCGACGTCGCCTACACACTGCTCGACCCGCGCGTGTCGATCGGGAAGAAGGACTCATGAGCACGACAGCAGCGGTGCGACGGATCGGAGCCCGAAAGGCCGGCCCACGGACGATGCGTCGTACGAGATCCGTCGGCATGTCCGGTTGGGTGGCGGTCGCCGTCCTCGGACTCGTCGTCTGCTTCGCCGTCCTCGCACCCCTCCTCGCCCCCCACGATCCGAACGCCGTCGACCTCTCCGGTGCGTACCAGGGCTCGAGCGGCACCCATCCGCTGGGAACCGACGCAAGCGGGCGGGACCTTCTCTCGCGCCTCGTCCACGGCTCCCGGACCGCGCTGATCGGACCGTTCCTCGTCGTGATGATCTCGACTCTCCTCGGGACGATCCTCGCGCTCGCGGCCGTGTGGTTCGGCGGTTGGTTCGACCAGATGGTGGTGCGCGTCGTGGACGCCGTGTTCGCCTTCCCGGGGCTGCTGCTGGCGATCCTGGCGACCGCCCTGTTCGGGTCCGGTCTGAAGGCCGCCACCGCGGCGCTGTCCCTCGCCTATGTCCCCTACATCGCGCGGATCGTGCGGAGCGCTGCGCTGCGAGAGCGTTCACTGCCCTACATCGCGGCACTGCGGGTTCAGGGCGTGCACGGGCTGCGGATCGCCTTGCGGCACATCCTGCCCAACGTGGGCGGGTTGATCGTCGCCAACGCCACACTCGCCTTCGGGTTCGCCCTGATGGACTTCGCCGGCCTGTCGTTCATCGGCCTCGGGGTGCAGCCACCGACATCGGACTGGGGCGCGATGGTCGGCAGCGGTATGGCCGGTGTGCTGCAACAGCACCCTCAGGAGGCCCTGTTCGCCAGCGCACTCATCGTCATCACCGTCGGTGCCGTGAACGTGCTCGGCGACCGGCTCACGGAACGCTGGGAGGCACGCTCGTGAACGCACTTCTCGAAGTCGACGGTCTGACGGTCCGGCTGCCTGTCGCGGGCGAGTTGCGCACCGTGCTGCGCGATGTCTCGTTCTCACTCGGCAGCGGAAGCACTCTCGGTCTGGTCGGCGAGTCCGGTTCGGGCAAGTCGATGACGGTGCGCACCATCGCACGCCTGCTCCCCGACGACGCCGACGTCCGGGGCGGTGTCCGCTTCGACGGCGCCGAGGTGTTCGACCTGCGCCCCGACGCCCTGCGGTCCTATCGGGCGAAGGACGTCGCGATGATCTTCCAGGACGCACGGGCCCACACGAACCCCGTACGCACGATCGGCGACTTCCTCACCGAGGCGATGCGCACCAACGACCGGATGCCGAAGTCCGCTGCTCGCAAGCGCGCCCAGGAACTGCTCGCCGAGGTCGGCATCGGGGACCCGGAGCGCCGGCTGCGGCAGTACCCCCACGAGCTCTCCGGCGGCCTGCTGCAACGGGTGATGATCGCTGCCGCGGTGGCCGCACGACCCCGGCTCGTCCTCGCCGACGAGCCGACCACCGCGCTCGATGTCACCACCCAGGCGGAGGTGATGGCGATTCTCGGGCGCATGCAGCGCGAGTACGGCATGGCGATGCTCTTCATCACGCACGACCTGGAGCTCGCCGGTGCCGTGTGCGACGAGACGATCGTGCTGTACGCCGGCCAGGTCATGGAGCGCCAGGCGTCGGTGCGGTTGCACCAGGACCCGCTCCACCCCTACACCGCCGCACTGGTGCAGGCACGACCGGAGATCGACCGACGCGTCGACCGACTGCCCGCGATCACCGGTCATCCGACCACCGCCTACGAGGCACCGGGCGGCTGTGCGTTCGCGCCGCGCTGCCGCTTCGCCGAGGAGCGGTGCCGGGCAGGAGTGCCGCCCCTGCTGCAGATCGGCCCGTCGCAGACCCGGTGCGTCCGGATGCCCGGCCTGCGCGGACAGATGGTGGAGCAGCAGCACGTCGGCTCCCCTTCGCACGAGGAGGTCCAGCGATGACCGCACCGCTGCTCGTGGTCGAGCACCTGACCAAGACCTTCGGCCGTGGGCGTGCCGAGGCAACGGCGGTCGCCGACGTGAGCTTCGCCCTGGCCCCGGGCGGAGCCCTCGGCATCGTCGGCGAATCCGGCTCCGGAAAGACGACCACAGCCCGGATGATCATCGGCCTGGAGCGTCCCTCCGGCGGTCGCATCATGTTCCGGGGCGAGGACCGCACACACCCGGCGCGTTCCGCACGCAGTCGCCGTGAGCGGGGCCGGGACATCCAGATCGTCTTCCAGGACCCATACACCTCGCTCGACCGCCGTCAGCGCGTCGGCGACTGCCTCGCGGAAGTCGTCGGCGTGCATTTCCGGCTCGGCCGCGACGGGACCAGGAAGCGCGTGAGCGAACTCGCCGAGCTCGTCGGACTCGACGACCGGCAGCTCGCGGCACTGCCGAGGGCACTCTCCGGAGGGCAGCGCCAACGCGTCGCCATCGCTCGCGCGCTCGCCGCCGATCCGGACATCCTCATCCTCGACGAGGCCGTGTCGGCCCTGGATGTCTCGATCCAGGCGCAGATCCTCAATCTGCTCTCGGACATCCGGCAGAAACGCGGCGTGAGCTACCTGTTCATCAGCCACGATCTCGCCGTCATCCGCCAGGTGACCGACGACACGATCGTCATGCGTCACGGCGCCGTCGTCGAGCAAGGGCCCACCGCCGCCGTGCTCGACAACCCCCAGGACCCCTACACCCACTTGTTGCGCGACAGCGTCCCTCGCAGCGGGTGGGACCCCGAAGCCCTCACAGCCCGACACTGAACGGGAGTTCCGCCATGTATTCACTCCGCCCCCGCAGACGGGCGACGGCACTGGCCGCCGTCGCCGCCGCGGCCACCCTGGTGCTGGCCGGCTGCTCCGGAGGAGGCACCTCCGGCACCGGAGCGACCGGGTCCTCCGACGCGTTGACGACCTTCACGCCGAAAGGCTCGGGGTCGGTCGACACGATCACCTGGAACGTCTTCCAGGGCGAGCCCCAGACCGTCGACCCCTTCCAGTCGGCCGACTACACGCCGAACATGATCAACTCGAACATGTGCGAGACACTGCTCGCCCAGACGCCCGACTTCCGGATCAAGCCCAATCTGGCGACCTCGTACGCGAACCCCGACCCGACGACCTGGGTCTACAAGCTGCGCGGCGACGTCACCTTCTGGGACGGCTCGCCGATGACCGCCGACGACGTCGTGTGGAGCATGCGGCACAACATGACGGACAAGTCGAGCTTCTACGGCTACCTGTACTCGAACGTCGCCTCGATCGCGAAGACGGGCACCGATGAAGTGACCGTCAGACTCAAGAAGCCGGACTACCTCTTCAACGACGAGCTGGCGAGCTTCGCCGGTGTCGTCGTCGAGAAGAAGTTCTACGAGCAACACGGCAAGAAGGTGGGTACGCCGGGCGTCGGTGTCATGTGCACCGGCCCCTACACGTACGGCAAGTGGACGCAGGGTCAGTCGATCAGCGTGAGCCGTTACGACGGCTACTGGAACAAGTCGCTGCCGTTGAAGGTGAAGAACATCGATTTCACCTTCCTGACCGACGACTCCGCGATCACCTCCGGCCTGCTCTCGGGCCAGATCGACGGGACGTACGGTCCGCCGACGGCCGGGCTGGCACAGCTGAAGGCGTCGTCGGCGGGCAAGCTCTACTCGGGTGCCGCGCCCCTGGCCGTCACGCTCGTGGTCGCGAACCAGAAGGGCGCGATGGGCAACGCGGACGTGCGCAAGGCGCTCCAGATGGCCATCGACTGGAAGGGCATCGGCGACCAGGTGTACGCCGGTGAGGGGACCGCTGTTCCGCTGCAGACCGTGCCGGCCGTGTACGGCTTCGCGAAGGACGAGCTGACCTCGTACGCCGACTCGGTCAGGACCGACGGCTCCGCGAAGGTCGACGAGGCGAAGAAGCTGCTCGCCGGCGTTCCGGCCGACGTGAAGTCGAAGCAGATCAGCCTCGTGGTTCCGCAGCAGGCGGAGACGCAGCAGCTGGGCCTGGGGATCAAGGCCGCGGCCGACAGGATCGGCTTGCACTTCAAGCTCAACGTCGTACCCGCGACCGGCTACTCGAACTACCTGTACGACCCGGCGACGCGGGGCAGCACCGACCTGCTGTACACGCAGTTCTGGCCGAACATCCCGAACCCGCTCGACTGGCTGGGCCTCACCGCGATCACCGGAGGCACCTTCAACCAGTCCGGCTACAGCGACATCGACGGGCTCTACGCCAAGGCGATCAGCACGAAGGACGACGGCGCCCGCGCCAAGCTGGTCGTGCGGATGGAGCAGAAGCTGCACGACGAGATGAATCCGATGTTCTCCGGCATCCAGCTGACGAACGACGTGTGGCTCGGAAGCAGGATCACCGGGGCGCCGGCGGCGTTCGACTACGTCTACTACCCATGGGCGGCGTACCTCGGCGGAACCGGCAAGTAGTCCTCGTCCTGGTCGACGGCCCGGCGGTGGGGAGCGCAGCGGGGGTGGGACGGTCTTGCGTGGGCCGTCCCACCCACGTGTGCCGCTGGTCTCACCCGTGCCGAAGCTCCGCCAGCAGCCGGCGCGTCGCTGAGGAAGGGCTCGCGCTGACCTCCTCCAGCGCGAGTCCGCATCGGCGGTAGTGGTTGATGACCTCGTCGTACTGCCCGAGCGCCCCCGCGATCCGCATGAGCAGCCGCCACATCGACTCCCGGTAGGGATCGCCCTCCAGGGCCTGCTCGGCCAGGGCGAGCGCTGTCTGCGGTGTGTCGAGCCGCCAGGCGAGTTCCGCCGCGTCGGTGGTGACGTCGAGGACGAGCCGGGCCAGTTCCGCCCGCCGTTTCTCCGCCCACGCCGACGTGGCCCGCGGCAGGTACGGTCCGTGCGCGGCCACGGCCAGCGCGGACGTGAGACGGGTCAGGCGCTGATCGCCCCCGCACTCGGCCGCGGTGGCGACCCAGCCGGTGAACTCGTCGGTGTACGTGGTGACCTGGGCCGCACCGGCCAGCGAGATCGTGCCGTCCTCCAGCCGCAGCGCCTCCTCGTCGGGCAGGACGAGACGCAGATGATGGACGGCCTGGCGGAGGTAGGCGCGCGCGGAGCTGTCGGACCGACTGTCGAAGAGCGCGTCGAGCGCGGCCGTCCGGGTCACTGTACGCTCGGGCGCCGCGAGGAGCAGGCCCATCAGCTCGTACGACTTGGCGATACGGGGTCGGACCAGCTCGCCGTTGACGAGGAGACGGGTGGGTCCGAGGTCGTGGAACTCCACCACGGCGGACGTCCCTTCGGCGGCCGGCAGCGGCTCCCGTACCTCAGCGGGCGCGGGTCGTACGGAGGTGGAGAGGAGGGGGCGGCCGAGGCTGTGCCAGGAGGAGTCGGTGTCGGTGAGCCCGTCCAGGCGGCGGGAGAGCACGCCGGGGAACGCGCGCAGCGCGCCGAGCAGGGCGTGCCGGGTGCCCAGCCGGTAGGCGGTGGCGAGCGCCAGGTCGGCGGCGCGGTCGGCCGCGTCGGGGTCGCCGGCCCGCCACTCGGCCTCCGCCAGGTACACCGCGGCGGCGCACAGCTCCAGGATGCGGTCGGCCTCGTGCATCGAGACGACCGCGCGGCGCAGCCGGACGAGGGCCTCCGCGTCGTCGGCGGGCGTGCCGCAGCCGAGCAGGGCGAAACCGTGGAGTGCGTCGAGTTGTTCACCGGTGGACTGGTAACTGCGCGCGTAGGGAAGGGCCTCCAGGTCCTCCAGGACCCGGCGGGCCCGGTGCGGGTCGCGGCACAGCCACAGTTCGAGCTTCGCCTCGGCGAGCATCGAGAACATGTCCCATACCAGGCTGCCGTTGCGCCGGGCGATGTCGCGGCCCTCGGTGAGGAAGGCGCGGGCCCGCTCCTCCTGGCCCAGTTCGGCGGACAGCTCCACGCCGACGACCGCGCTCAGCCCGGCCGTCACCACACCGCGTTCGACGGTGGCGCGCAGCAGCCGGTCGGCCTCGTCGAGACGGCCCAGCGCCCGCAGCGCGGCGATCCGCCAGGGCCCGGACACCACGCCCGCCCAGCGGCTGTCGGTGCTGGCGAGGACGTCGTTCAGGCGGCCGCGCCAGTAGTGGGCGCGGGCGATCAGACCCTCGGCGGGCACACCGACCGCGCTCGGCGGGGTCCGGCCGCGGTCGCGGGAGTCCACCAGGCTCGCGAGGTAGTGCACGGCCTCGATGTCGTCGCCGGGCGGAGCGAGCCGCAGCAGCCGTTCCAGGTCGTCGACGCGGCACGCGTGGTAGTACGACCACGCCATCATCGCGGCGGCCCGGGTGGACCGGGAGGCGATCGCGTCGCGCTCGCCGAGCTGGTGCAGCTGGTCGGCGATGCGCACCCCGCGCCGGTAGTCCTCGCGGCCCACGGCCAGCATCAGTTCGGCCGTGGTCAGCGGGGAGCTGCTCGCGGAGTCCGCGTAGGCGAGCTGGTCCAGCCAGCGCTCGGCGACCTCGTGGTCGCCGCGCTCGATGACGTCCTCGATCGCCTCGACGGCGTGCGGCAGCGCCGCCGCGGTGTCGCCGAGGCCGAGGAATGCCTCGGCGGCCTCCTCGTGCCGGCCTTCCGCGCCGAGGAGTTCGGCCGCGGTGAGCCGGGCGGTACGGGCGCGGACGGCGCCGTACTCGTCGAGCTGCTGCACCAGGCAGTCGCGGAAGCACAGGTGCAGCCGCATCGCGGCCGGGCGGGTCTCCCAGACGGCGGGCAGCTGGTGGGCGCGCAGGGCGGTGAGGGTGCGGGCCGCGTCGGGGAAGCCGAGTGCCTCGGCGCGCGGCACCGTCACCACGTCCAGCACCGATGTGCCGATGAGGAAATCCCGCTGATCCTCCGTCAACCCGTCGAGGAGCTGCTGCGATATGTACGCGGACAGCGGCTCCGTGTCGAGGGACGGCCAGGCGTCGTCGTCCGCGGCCGGTGTCTCGGCGAGGAAGCACACCCCGGTCACCCAGCCTCGGGTCACCCGCAGCAGCTGCTCCACGTCGCGGGACGGGCCCGGCAGCCCTGCGACGACCTGGGCGGCCTCGGCGCGGGTGAGGGCGAGCTCGGCCTCGCCGATCACGGCGGGCGGCCCGCCCGGCCCCGTACGCGGTACCGGTGCCTGACCGAGGCGCACAGCACGCCGGCTCACGAGCAGGAACCGCAGGCCCTCGGGTGCGTACCGGAGCAGGCCGTCGAGGACGGTGAGGGCGGCGGGGGAGCCGCTGAGCCGCTCCACCTCGTCGAGGACGAGCACCAGTTCGACATCGGCGTCATCGTCGCCGTTCGTGACGGAGTCGCTGGCGCCGCTTCTGGTGCCGTTCCGCCAGGAGTCCGAGGTTCCCTTCGCCAAGGCCGCCTGGTCCGTCGCCTCGGCCAGCAGCCCCGCGGTCTCCGCGTGCGGAATGCCCGCCGCCAGGGCCGAGGCGACCGTCCCCGCGACCTCCGGAACGGCCGAGGCCAGCGCCGCCTCCAGATACGTCAGCAGGCGGCCGGACGCGCAATCCGTGTCGTCGAGGGACAGCCAGGCGACGCGCCGGCCGGTCGCCGCGAGGTACTGGCGCACAGCCGTCGTCTTTCCGGAACCCGCCATTCCGAGGATCTGCACCGTCTGGTGCCGGTGCAGCGCGTGGTCGAGCAGGGCGGTGAGACGGGGGCGGGCGACGGCGCGGTCGGGGAGGGGAGGCAGCTGGATCTTGCGTCGGATGAGATGGACGTTCTCCCGAATCATCCGTACCGCCTTGTCTCGTCGTGCCGGGCCGCGCCGACGGCTCAGTGCGGTCCGGCGTGGCGGAAAAAAGGTGCTGAAGGACGGAATCTACGTGGTCAGTGGCCGAAATTGCATCCCCCTCCGGGGACGGCACCTGCCCCGGGCGCGGCGAAACGGGGGTTCCCCGTGCTGGTTTCGCCGCCGTTAACGGGCCGCGCGGCAGCCTGTGGGACGTGACGAGAGCGATGACGCAAGCCGGTCTCCAGGGCCGTGCGGACAGCAGGCCGCTGCCGGTACGTGAAGTACGGCGGCTGGCCGCGCTGTTGGCGCGGGCCATGGAGTCGGGTGAGCCGACGGCCCCGCTCCACCTCGCCTTCCCTGAGGTGGACGGCGCCGAGGCCGAACGCATCCGTGCGGCCCTGCTGGACCGCACCGCCGACGACGGCCCGCGCTGGGCCGTCATCGCCGACCCCGCACCCGGCGGTGAGCGCTCGCTCGCCCACGTCACGGCCGGCATGGTGCACCCCGGTGGCCGTGTCCTCGTCGAGCGACCGGACGCCGTGGTGCTGCGGGCGCGGCTGCTGCTGCGCGTCGCACCCGGTTCCCCCGGCCTGCTGCCGCCGCTCGCCCTGTGCTGGGAGCTGCGCCGCCAGGTCTACGGGGAGGGTCCCAGCCCCGCCGACCTGATCGCCGCCAACGCCGGCGTGCTGCTGGTCGTCCCCGGCGACATGCCCGCCGAGGCGGCACGGGGCCGGGAGCCCGGCACGGTGTCGTGGAGCGTTGGCGCGGCCGGCGATCGCGCCGCGAGCGGTGTCCTCACCGCCGACGACGTCCGCGACGACCTCGCGTGGGCGGCGGGACTCGCCGGCGACCCCTTCGGGTACGTGCTGTCCCGGCCGCTCGGCCCGCCACTCGGTCCCGGCGTCACCTCGGCGACGCTGACCGCCGACGCGGCCGGGCTCACCCGCTCGGTGACCGTGGCGCTGGAAGCGCCGCCCGTCACCGGGTCCCGGACGGACCCGGGCCCGACCGGTCCGCGTCCGTCCGGGACCGTCCAGGGGCCGCGGTCCGACGCCACCGACGTCGGACCCCGCCCCGGCCGGTGACGACCGGGGCCCGCGACACCCGATCCCGCCCAAGTGCCCCGCACGGCCCTCCGTGCCTCACCCCGCACGGCTTCTCGCGCCGTGCTCGTACGGCCCACCGACCCGTACGACCCCTTCGACCCTCCGCCCCAGTGCCCTCCTCGCCCCTGCGACAGGCCTTCACCCGCCCGAGGTGGTAGCGATGCAAACCGACGCCCCGCAGACCCCGTCCCCGCACGCGGAAGTCCCTCCCAGCCGTAAGGAAGCCCAGACCCGGGCCGGTTCCACGGCGGCCGCCGCCCCGCCGGGCCGCACGAAGAGCGCCGAGGTCCGGCGCGCGTCCGGCGGCGCCGTGGACCTCTTCCAGCGGTACGCGGTCCTGCTGGTCCTCGTGGCCCTGGTGGCCGTCTACTCGGTGCTCGCCCCCGACACGTTCCCCACCATGGACACGTTCCGCGTGATCACCTCCACGCAGGCGGTGCTGATCGTGGCCGTGCTGGGTCTCACCCTGCCCTTCGCCGCCGGCGAGTTCGACCTGTCCTTCGGCGCCGTCATCGTCTGGGCGTCGACGCTCACCGCCGTCCTGACGAAGCAGCAGGAGTGGCCGCTCGCGGCCGCCGTACCGGTCGTGCTGGTCAGCTGTCTGCTGTGGGGAGCGCTCAACGCGCTGTTCGTGGTCGGCTTCGGCATCAGCTCGATGGTGACCACGCTCGGCTCCAGCACCGTGATCATCGGCCTGACCCTCGCGGTCAGCCAGTCCCAGGTCATCGCGGGTCCGCCCGAGCTGCTGACCAACCTGACGACCGGGAAACTCCTCGGTCTGCCCTACCCGGTGTGGTTCAGCTTCGCCGTCGCCGTGGTGGTCTGGCTGATCCTGGAGCACACCCCGCTCGGCCGCTACCTGTACTTCACCGGTGAGGGCCGCGAGGTGGCCCGGCTCAGCGGCCTTCCCGTGGACCGGCTGCGCACCGGCGCGCTCATCGCCAGCGCCCTGTTCTGCGGTGTCGCCGGGATGATCAGCTTCGGCCGGCTGGGCAGCGCCGACCCGAACCTCGGCTCGTCGTTCCTGCTGCCGGGTGCCGCCGCCGTGTTCCTCGGCGCCACGGTCGTCCGCCCCGGCCGGTTCAACGCCTGGGGCACCGTCATCGCCGTGTACCTGCTGGTCACCGGCGTGACCGGGCTCCAGCTCCTCGGCGGGGCGGGCTGGCTGGAGAACGTCTTCAACGGCGGGGCGCTCGTACTCGCCGTCACCTTCGCCCACGTCGTCGCCCGCCGCCGCACCCGCGTCTGAGCCGGCGCGCACGCCATCCCCGATACGTCACTCACCGGATGGAACGCCACGTACGCCCCCCGGCACTGCCTGGCGCTCCCCCGGCCCGAACGGCCCCGCACCACCCGTGCGCAGGCGACGCGCACGCCCACGACTCCACCCGAACGCCGAAAGGAACCCTCGTGCGAATCCACAGCCTCCCCCGGAGCAGAGCCGCCGGTGCCGCACTCCTCGCCGCCGCGCTGATCGTGCCGCTCTCCGCGTGCAGCGCCGCCCAGGGCATCACCGAGAAGGCCGCTGACAGCAAGACCGTCGCCGCCGCCCGGAAAAGCGCGCAGGCCCTGGTCGACAAGGCCTCCGGCCCCACCGTGTTCAGCAAGCCCGGCGACGCCTTCGACATCACCGCGGCCCGCGGCAAGACGGTCTGGGTGGTCACCCTCGACAACAGCATCCCGTACGTCCGCTCCGTCCTGAACGGGATGACGGAGGCCGGCCGCCAGGCCGGAGTGAAGGTCCGCGTCTTCGACTCCAAGGGCTCCACCAGCACCGCGGGCAAGGGTGTCGAGCAGGCGCTCGCGACCGACGCCGCCGCCGTGGTCGCCTTCGGCATCAACCTCAGCGAGGTCAGCGGCGCCGTCCGCGCCGCGCAGCAGGCGAAGGTGCCGGTGATCTCCGCGTTCAACGTGGACGCCAACGCGCCGCTGGAGGAGGGCGCCGCCGGTGCCGTGAGCGTCGACTTCTACGACTCCGGCCGCATCCTCGCCGCCCACGCGGTCACCGCGACCGACGGCCCGGTGCACGCGTCGTACCAGCACCTGCCCTCGGTCGCGACGTTCACGGCGCTGAAGAAGGGCCTCCAGGACGGGTTCAAGGAGTTCTGCCGCAGTGGCTGCAGCCTCTCCGTCGACGATCTCAACCAGGCCGACTTCAAGCAGGGCGCCGAACGGGTCACCTCCTCGACGCTGATGCGCAACCGCAAGCTGAACTGGGTGTTCCCGGCGATCGACGGCATCGCCCAGTTCACGGTGCCCGCGATCGAGGCCGCGAACCGGCCCGAGGTGCAGGCGTCCAGCATCAACGCGGTCACCGCCAACCTCGAGTTCGTCCGCAACGGGCGCGTCCAGAGCGCCGACGTGGGCAACAACAACTCCTGGCTGGGCTGGGCGATGATGGACCGCAGCCTGCGCGCGATCACCGGGCAGAAGGCGGCCACGACCGTCGTCCCGCTGAAGCTGTTCGTCAAGGACAACCTGAAGGGCAAGGACCTCGCCGACGAGGACGCCCTGTTCGACGGCGCCGACTACCGCGGTGGCTTCACCGCCCTGTGGAAGACGCGATGACCGCGCCCGGCACCCTCACGGAACAGGGCGGCGGACGGCCCGAGGACGCCGGGTCCCGTGCGCAGCACCGCGGCATCAGGCTGGAGGGCATCAGCAAGACCTTCGGCCCGACCCGTGTCCTGCACTCGGTCTCCCTCGACTTCCCGGCCGGCCGCACCACCGCGGTCCTCGGCGAGAACGGAGCCGGCAAGTCCACCCTGTTCAAGATCCTCTCGGGCTTCCACGCCCCCGACGCCGGTGGCCGTCTCGTCGTCGACGGCACCGAGCACCGGCTGCCGCTCACCCCGACCTCCTCCGCCGACCTGGGCTTCGCCTTCGTCCACCAGGATCTGGCCCTCGCCCAGACCCTCAGCGTCGCCGAGAACGTGTGCGTCGGCGCCCTCGTCACCTCCCGCGCCGGACTCGTGCGCTGGCGGGAACAGGCGAGGCAGGTCAAGGAGTTGCTGGACGGCCTCGGCATGGACATCGACCCCGCGGCCCCCGTGCACCGGCTGCCGCAGGGCGAGCGGGCGGTCCTCGCCATCGCCCGTGCCCTGTACGCGCGCGGCCGGCGCCACTCCAAGCTGCTGGTCCTCGACGAGCCGACGGCCAACCTCACCGAACGCGAGCGCACCAGCCTGTTCGACGCGATCCGCCGGGTCACCGCCCGCGGCACCGCCGTCGCCTTCTGCACCCACCGTCTCGAAGAGGTCGGCATGATCGCTGACCGCGTGGTCGTGCTGCGCGACGGGCGCCTGGTGTCCGAGCACAAGGCGGGCGACATCGCAGGACCCGGTGAACTCGCCGCCGCCATCATCGGATCCGCGCCCCGGGCGGCGGCCGCCCGGACCGCGCGCACCGAACCCGGCGCGCCCGTCCTGCGCGCCGAGGGACTTCGTGGCCGCACCGGCAGCCCCGTCGACCTGACCGTGCACGCGGGCGAGATCGTCGGGGTCACCGGGCGCGCGGGCGCCGGCCACGACGCCCTGCCCATGCTGCTCCTCGGCTCCGACCGCACCGCGGGCACCCTCACCGTCGGCGAGCGCACCCTGCGGGCCTGGCGCCCCTCGGCCGCGCTCGCCGCGGGACTCGCCGTCCTGCCCGCCGACCGCAAACAGCACAGCGGCGTGCAGAGCTTCGGCATCCGCGAGAACCTCACCCTGGTCAGCCTGCGCCGCCACACCCGCCGCGGCTTCGTCGACCGGACCGCCGAGCGCCGTACCGTCCAGGACGCGATGGAGCACTACGACGTACGGCCCCGCACCGAACCCGACCGGCCGCTTGGCACCCTGAGCGGCGGCAACCAGCAGAAGGTGCTCCTCGCGAAGTGGCTCCAGCGGCCCGGGCTGCGCTGCCTGGTGCTGCACGAGCCGACGCAGGGCGTCGACGTGGGCGCCCGCCGTGCCCTGCTCGACACCGTCACCGCGCTCACCGAGGAGGGCCTCGGCGTCCTCGTCGTCGGCTCCGACCACGAGGAACTGGCCCAGATCTGCGACCGCGTCCTCGTGATGTCCCGCGGCGCCGTCGTCGGCGAACTCGACCGCCCGGCCGCGGACGAGATCTCGGCGGCGTGCCTGGGCGCGACGACGCCCGCGGCGGCATCGGCGACGACGGGAGCGGCGCCGTGACGGCGTGCGAGGGTCTCGGGAGCACGGGACCGGTCCCCGCGACGGCCGGCGCGCGCCCCGGCGTCGCGGCGACGACGGCCCCCGCCCACGGCACCCGTCGCTCCGTCCTCGTCCTCAACCCCAACAGCTCCGCCGTCGCCACGGGCCGTATCCGCTCCGGCGCCGAGCTCTGGGCAGGTCCGGGCATCGACGTCGACGTGCGCTCGCTGCCGGGCGGTCCGGCGGGGATCGACAGCGGCGACGACATCGCACTCGCCGCCGCGCTGACCCTCCGGGAGGCACCCCGGCTCGCGGCCGGGCGGGACGCGGTGGTCGTCGCCTGCGGCCACGACCCCGGCCTCGCCGAGGTCCGCGGGCTGCTGCCGGTGCCCGTCGTCGGCATCGCCGAGGCCGCCATGCTCCAGGCCTGCCTGTACGGCGGCCGGTTCGCCGTACCGGTGTTCTCACCGCGCTCCGTGCCGCTGGTGCGGGGCCTCGTGCACCGGTACGGGCTCGACGCGCGGCTCGCGTCGATCGTGCCGATGGCGACGGACACCGCCGCCGCCGTACGCGACCCGGAGGCGCTGCTCGACCAGTACGTGCGGGCCGGGCGCACCGCACGGGACCGGGACGCCGCCGACAGCCTCGTCCTGATCGGCTCCGTCGTCGGCGCCCTCGCCCCGGCCCTCGAAGCCGAACTCGGCGTCCCGGTGGTCGCCGGACTGCCCGCCGCGCTCGCCCTCACCGGCGCTCTGCTCACCCACCGCACACCCCAGGAGTCGATCCGATGAGCACCACCACCCTCGTCCACGGCGGTCCCGTCCTCGATGTGCGCCACGGCACCTGGCGCGAGGGCGCCGCCGTGGTCGTCGAGGACGGGCGCGTCACCGAGGTCGTCGGCCGTGACGCCGTCCCGCACGAGACGGACGCCGAGATCGTGGACACCGACGGAGGGCACATCCTGCCCGGCCTCATCGACGCGCACGCCCACCTGATGAGCCGGTCAGGCGTCGAGGCGGACGCCGGACTCATCACGCGCAGCGTCGTCGACGGCGTCATCACCGCCCGCCGGTTCATCGAGTCCGGCGTCACCACCGTCCGCGACCCCGGCTGCAAGCACCGCGGCATCCACGCGCTGCGCGCCGAACTCGCCGCGGGCCGGGTGCTGGGCCCGCGTGCCTTCACGGCCGGACCGAACGTCGTCGGCAGCGGCGCTCCCGTCGACTGGCGCAACGTCTTCGCCGACGGTCCGGACGCCGTACGCCGCGCCGTCCGGTTGGAGCGGCTGGCGGGCGCCGACTTCATCAAGCTCGTCCTCAGCCACACCACCGCCGACTCCGACTGGACGGCGTGCCTGCGGTACCTCAACGACGAGGAGATCGCGACGGCCGTCAGCGAGGCCCATCTCCTCGGGGCCCGTGTCGGCTGTCACTGCGAGGGCATCGACGCGGCCCGCGCCGCCGTCGACGCCGGCGTCGACGTCGTCGACCACGGCCTGGCGATCGACGCGCCCCTCGCCGCCCGGATGGCCGCGCAGGGCACCGTCTACGTCCCCACCCTGTGGGCGTTCCGCACCAAGACCCACCTCAACGTCGGCCAGACGATCACCGAGGACCAGGCGGCCGTGTACGAGGAGCGGATCGGCGCCGTCCACGAGCAGTCGGTCCGGAACGCCGTCGAGGCCGGCGTCACGATCGCCGCGGGCAGCGACCCGATCCACTGGATCCCCGCCCGCGACGTCCTGATCTGCGAGCTGGAGGCACTGACGGAAGCCGGACTGAGCGCCGCAGACGCGCTGCGCGCCGCGACCCTCGGCAGCGCCACCGCGCTCGGCGAGCAGGACAACCTCGGCAGCCTGGAGCCCGGCTACCGCGCCGACGTCCTCGTCGTCGACGGCGACCCGCTCACTGATCTGCGCGCCCTCGGCCGGCCCCGGCTCGTGATGAGGGACGGCCGCGTCCTTGTCGACCTGCGCGACGACAAGGCGGCGGCCGAGGCCCTGTGGGCCGACATCGCCACCGGACAGCCCGCGTCCGAGCGCCAGCCGGAGATCTGGCTGCGCCGCGACTGAGCAGGCCCGGCCCGGAACCGGACCGGACCGTCCGCACCACCCCCCGACCCCGACGACCCTTCGCAAGAGGAGCACCCCATGACCGTCACCGCCCAGGAATGGCACCAGCGGGCCGAGCAACTGCGCTGGGAGGAGCGCGCGTTCATCGACGGCGCCCACACCGACGCCGCCTCCGGCGAACGCCTCGACACCGTCTCGCCCGTCGACGGCCGCACCGTCGCCTCCAGCCCCGCCATGGGCCCGGCGGACGTCGACCGGGCCGTCGCCGCCGCCCGCCGCGCCTTCGAGTCCGGCGTCTGGTCGCGGATGGCGCCGATCGCGCGCCGCGCGGTGCTGCTGCGGTTCGCCGAGCTGATCCGACGCGACCGCGAGCACCTCGCGCTGGTCATGACCCTCGACAGCGGCAAGCCGATCGGCTCCACGCTCGGCGAGGCCGACCACGCGGCCGACGTGCTGCGCTGGTTCGCCGAGGCCATCGACAAGGTCTACGGCGAGGTCGCGCCGACCGCGGACAGCGCGCTCGCCCTCGTCACCCGCGAACCCCTCGGCGTCGTCGCCGCCGTCGTGCCGTGGAACTTCCCGATCGGCATGCCGATGTGGAAGATCGCCCCCGCCCTCGCCACCGGCAACTCCCTCGTCGTGAAGCCCGCCGAGCAGGCCCCGCACGTCGTCCTCGCGCTCGCCGCGCTGGCCGCGGAGGCGGGCGTCCCCGAGGGGGTGTTCAACGTCGTCACCGGCCTCGGAGAGTCCGTCGGCCGCGCCCTCGGTCTGCACCCGGACGTCGACAAGGTCGCCTTCACCGGTTCCACCCAGGTCGGCAAGTTCTTCCTGGAGTACGCGGCGCAGTCGAACATGAAGAGCGTGTCGCTGGAGTGCGGCGGCAAGTCCCCCAACATCGTCCTGGAGGACGCGCCCGACCTCGCCGCCGCGGCCGAGGGTGCCGCGCTCGGAGCGTTCGTCAACCAGGGCGAGATGTGCAGCGCCGGCTCCCGCGTCATCGTGCAGGAGTCCGTGCGCGAGGAGTTCACCGAGCGGCTCATCGAGGCCGCGGGCGCCTGGCGGCCCGGCGACCCCCTCGACCCGGCGGTGAGGATGGGCGCGCTCGTCGACGAGTCCCAGCTCTCCCGCGTCCTCGGCTACGTCGGCATCGGCCGTGAGGAAGGCGCGCGCGTCGCCACCGGCGGCGAGCGCGGACGCCCGGACTCCGGCGGCTGCTACCTGGAGCCCACGGTCCTCGCCGACGTCACCAACGACATGCGCGTCGCCCAGGAGGAGATCTTCGGCCCCGTGCTGTCCCTGATCACCGCGAAGGACGCCGACGACGCCGTACGGATCGCCAACGACTCCCAGTACGGGCTCGCCGCCGCCGTCTGGACCCGTGACGTCACCACCGCGCACCGGGTCTCCCGCGCACTGCGCGCCGGCACGGTGTGGGTGAACTGCTACAACCACTCCGACGTGACCGTCCCCTTCGGCGGCTTCCGGCAGTCCGGCACCGGCCGTGACAAGTCCCTGCACGCGATGGAGCAGTACACGCTGCCGAAGACGGTCTGGGTGAACCTCGGTGCCTGAGTTCACCCGGGGGAGGGCACCGCACTACGCCGCGTCCGGTGCGCCGACTCCCCCGGTCGCCGGCCGGGTGCTCGTCGCCGGAGGCACCGTCATCGGCCCCGACGCCACCGAAGCGGCGGACGTCCTCGTCGAGAACGGGGTCATCACGGCGGTCGCGAGCCCGGGAGTGCTGCGCCACGCCGACGCGGACGAGACGATCGACGCGGGCGGCTGCTGGGTGCTGCCCGGCGGCATCGACCCGCACACCCATCTGGACACCCTGATCCGCGGTCACCGCACCTGCGACGACTTCCACCGGGGAACCGTCGCCGCGCTCGCCGGGGGCACCACGTCGATCCTCGACTTCTGCTACCCGGAGCCCGGCGAGTCACCGCTGGCCGCGCTGCACGCCTGGCAGGACCGAATGCTCGCCCAGCGGCCCGCGGCGGACGTCGGCGTCCACATGGTGCTCGTCCAGCCCGGCGAGGACGAACTGGCCGAGCTGCCCCGCCTGGTCGCCGAGGGCGTCACCAGCATCAAGGTGTACATGGCCTACCGGGGCCGCCGGATGACGGACGACCGCGGGCTGCTGCGGATCCTGCAGTGCGCGGCCCCGCTCGGCATCACCGTGCTGGTGCACGCGGAGAACGGCGACGCGATCGACCTGCTCACCGCGCAGGCGATCGACCGCGGCGAGACCGCGCCGCACCACCACTCGCACACCCGCCCCGACCTGCTGGAGGCCGAGGCCGTCAACCGGATCGCACACCTGGCCCGGGTCGCAGGCGCCCGCGTCTACATCGTCCACGTCTCCGGCGTCACCGCACTCGACCCGATCCGCAGGTCCCGCGCGGCGGGCTGGGACGTACACGGCGAGACCTGCCCGCACTACCTCGTCCTCGACGAGCATGCCCTGGAGGGCGACCTCGCCACCGCGGCGCAGGCCGTGTGCTCACCGCCGCTGCGCCGGGCCGCCGACCAGGAGGCGCTCTGGAAGGCGCTCGCCGACGGCAGCCTCGCCATGGTTTCCAGCGACCACTGCGCGTTCCGGATCGCCGACCAGAAGATCATGGAGCCGCGGTTCGACTGCATCCTCAACGGCCTCCCCGGCATCGAGCAGCGCATCATGCTGCTCCACCACTTCGGGGTCCGCACCGGTCGCATCACCCCGCGCCGCTGGGCCGACGCCGTGTCCACGGCCCCGGCCCGCATGTTCGGGCTGCTGCCCCGCAAGGGCCTGATCGCCCCCGGCGCCGACGCCGATCTGCTCGTCTTCGACCCGGAGCGCCGCCGCACCCTCACGGTTGCCGACCACCACTCGGCCGTCGACCACCTGCCGTACGAGGGCATCGAGGTCATCGGCGCGCCCCGCGCCGTCCTCGCCGGCGGACGGATCGCCGTACGCGACGGGCGCCCCGTACCGGGCCTCGCGGGCGGCGGCCGCTTCCTCGCCCGCACGCCCGGCGTCCCGCACGCGGAGGAGCCGCGGCCCGCGGCCCCGGTCCTCCAGACCACCTGACCGCACACACCTCAGCCCACGACAGCCAGGAGAGAGATCACATGACCACCACCCCCGACCGCCCCTACGCCCCGCCGACCACGGTCTCCGTCTCCCGTGGGCGCCGCACCGACGCGTACCACCTGCTCACCCCGGCCAACCAGTTCCCGAGCCGGCTGCCCGGCTTCGACGGAGTGATCGTGAAGAAGCTGGCCACGCCGCGGCTGCACCGCGCCCGGTTCGGCTGGTACCTGCTGGAGATCGAGCCCGGCGGCGGCACCTCGGCCGTCACCGGCGCCGAGCACGAGCACTTCCTGCTCGGCCTCGACGGCACGCCGCACGTCCTGGCCGGCGACGCCGAGCACGACCTCGCCGACCAGGGGTTCGCGTTCCTGCCCGCCGGCACCGGCTTCCAGCTGCGCAACGACACCGCGGCCCCGGCCCGGCTCCTGTGGATCAAGCAGGAGCACCAGCCCTGGCCCGGCGTACCCGCCCCGCAGCCGGTCAGCGGACGGCTCGGCGACGCGGAGTACCGGCCCGGCTCGGTCGCCGGGATCAGCCGCGCCGAACTGCTGCCCGTCGACGCGCCCTACGACTTCTCGATGAGCGTGCTGTCCTTCGAGCCGGGCGCCGTCTTCCCGAAGGTCGAGGTCCACGACGAGGAGCACGGCCTGTGGATGCTGAAGGGCTCCGGGCTGTACCACCTCGACGGCGACATCATGGAGGTGGAGACCGAGGACTTCATCTACATGGCCCCGTACTGCCCCCAGTACTTCTACCCGACGGGCCCCGGTACCGCCGCCTACCTGCTCTACAAGGACATCAACCGTGACGGCTTCTGAGCACACCACCGACGCGACGGGCCCGGTACCGACGGGGACCGCGCTGCGCGACGCGCTGTGGACGAGGATCGACGAACGCGCCGACGAATTCCTTTCCTGGCTCGTCGAACTCGCCGCGCAGCCCAGCGTCAGCGTCACCGGTGAGGGCGTACGCGAATGCGCGGCGCTCCTCACCGACATCCTCAAGCGGATCGGCGTCGACTCCGAGACCCTGGAGACCGGCGGCAGCCCCATCGTCTGGGCGTCCCTCGGCGAGCACTCCGCCGAGGACACCCCGCACCTGCTGATCTACGGCCACTACGACGTCGTGCCCGCCGGCGACCCCGCCGACTGGCCGTTCCCGCCGTTCGAGCCCACCGTCCACGAGGGGGCGCTGTGGGGCAGGGGGGTCGGCGACAGCAAGGGCCAGCTCCTCGCCCATCTGTGCGCCCTCGCCGTCTGGACCGACGTCACCGGCGCTCCGCCGCCGCTGCGGCTCGACCTGATGCTCGACGGCGAGGACGAGACGGGCTCCCTGAACACCCGCCGCTTCATCGCCGAGCACCCGGAACGGTTCACCGCCGACGCCCTCTACACCTCCGACGCCTCCACGCTGGGCCTGTGGCAGCCGGCACTCTTCCTCGGCGTACGGGGCGCGCTCTACCTGGAGTTCACCTGCGAGGGCAGCCCGCAGGAGTGGCACTCGGCGAGCTACGGCGGCATCCTGCCGAACCCGGCGGACCGCCTCACCCGGGCGCTCGCGTCCCTGACCGACGCGGACGGACACATCCTCGTCGACGGCTTCCACGACGGCATCGAACCGGTCCCGGAGTCGGTCCGGACCGCGGCGGCGGCCCTCCCCGACACCTTCCTCCCCCCGGCCCAGGACCTGGGCGTCCGCGCCTACACCACGTCCGACCCGGTGGACGCGATGTTCTTCTCGCCGCGCATCTGCGTCTGCGGCATCGAGGCCGGCTACACCGGCGAGGGCCTGAAGATGGCGGTGCCGACCCGGGCGACCGCCAAGGTCGACATCGCCCTCATGCCCGGCCAGAGCCCGGCGCGCACCGCCCAGCTGATCCGCCGTCACCTGGACGACCACGGCTGGGACGACATCACGTTCACCGTCCTCGCCGACTGCCCACCCTCCTCGATCCCCGACACCCACCCGCTCGTCACCACGGCCCGCGCCGCGCTCGGCGCCGTGTGGGGCCAGGAAGCGGCGGTGATCCCCTCGATCGGCGGAGGAGGCGTCTTCGGCGCGTTCGTCGAGCACGCCGGACTGCCCTGCCTCCTCGTCCCGTACGGCCAGCCCGACCTGCAGGAGCACTCCTCGCAGGAGCACTTCTCCCTGGAGTGGTTCAGGAACGGCATCAAGACCAGCGCGGAGGTGTTGCGCCGCCTGGCCGAGGGCGAGGCCACGGGGTGGACGCGCCGCGTCCCGTCAAAGGAGGCCGGATGACCGTCGTCGACGTCCACACCCACATGCTGCCCTCGCAGGTGCTGGCCGGCGACTGGCCGCCGGCGCTCGCGGCGGGCCTGCGCACCACCGAGGACGGCCGCCTGCTCTCACCCACCGGGGAACGCTTGCCCGCCCACTACCCGGATCTGACCGACCCGGCCGCGGCACTCGCCCGTATGGACCGGCAGGGCGTGGACCGCGCCGTGGTCTCCCTGACCCCCCACGCGTACGCCGTCGGTACGGGACCGGAGGCGACGCGGTACGCCCGCGCCGCGAACGACGCGCTCGCCGCGTACGTGGGCGGCGCGGCGGCGGCCGGCCGGCTGACCGGCCTCGCGACCCTGCCCGTGGGCCGCCCCGAGGACGCGGCGGCCGAACTGGAGCGGGCGGTCACCCGCCTCGGTCTCGCGGGCGCGCAGATCACCACGGGCCCGGTCGCGGGCCGCCCCCTCGACCGCGCGGGCCTCGACGCGCTGTTCACGGTGTGCGAGACCCTGGACGTCCCGCTGTCCCTGCACCCGTCCTACTGCGGTCCCCTGCAGGACCCGGACCTGTTCCTGCACAACTCGGTCGGCGCCCCCCTGGACACGGCCCTCGCCTACGCTCGCCTCGCCGCCTCCGGCACCCTGGACCGCCATCCACGCCTGCGCCTGGTACTGGCCCACGGCGGAGGCGTCCTCGCCCAGCTCCTGCCCCGCCTGGACAACAACTGGCACTACCGCGCCGACCTCCGCACCCGCGCCCACCACCCGCCGAGCGCCTATCTGGACCGGGTCTGGTGCGACACGGTGGTCCACACCGCCCCCGCCCTCCGCCACCTCAAGGAAACCTTCGGCGAACCCCACCTTCTCCTGGGCACGGACGCCCCGTACGGCACGGGAGTGGCAGACCCGGTCCCCGCCCTGGAACAGGCAGGCCTGAACCCCCACGCACTGGGCGGGACCGCCGAACGCCTCTTCCGCACGGTGCGGTCCGGGTCGACCGCGACAGGACACTCCGCGGAGACCGTGGTGGATCTCCGCGAGGAGATCATCCGCCTCGAGTCCTCGCTCCTCGGTGCCGAGGCGCGCAATGACGTCGGCCGGCTCGAACAGCTGATCCATCATGACTTCTACGAGATCGGGCGCACCGGAAAGTACTGGGAGCGCGAGGAGGTGATCCGCGTCCTCAACAGCATCCCGGACCAGGTGCAGGGCGTGACCTTCGACCGGGTCGTGGAACTCGCCCCGGGCGTCGTCCACATTCGGTTCCGCACCGAGGACGCCGTTGGCGTGGTTCACCGCAGCTCCATCTGGACGCGCGAGGACGGTCGCTGGCAGCAGCGGTACCACCAAGGCACGCCGGACACCCAGGCCGGCTGACCGAGGCGGCCGCGCGGCCGGCGCCGCCCACCTCCGGACGACGAGGGCCGGGTGGTGCGCCACTTCCCCATCGGTGTGTGGCGTGCCCCTGCCGCAGTGTGATGGCGGCGCCTTCACGCCCGGTGCCGCTCCGCTCGCCGCGGCTTCGGCAGGTGCAGCGTGAACACCGTTTCGACGCCGGGGTCACTCGTGGCCGTGACGGTGCCGCCGTGGGCGGTGACGAGGTGGCGCACGATGGCCAGTCCCAGGCCGCTTCCGCCCGTCCGCCGGCTGCGTGACTTCTCCGCCCGCCAGAACCGGTCGAAGATGTGCGGGAGATCCTCCGGGGCGATGCCGCTTCCGGTGTCGCGCACCGTGAGCAGGACGTGGTCGTCGGTCTGCCCGGCGGTGAGGGTGATCGTGCCGCCTGCGGACGTGTGGCGGAGGGCGTTGGACACCAAGTTGCCCACGATCTGGCGTATCCGGACCGGGTCGGCTTCCATCTGAACGCCGTCGGCCGCCTGATGGAGCAGGGCGATGCCCGACGCCTCGGCCTGTGCTCCGTGCGCCGCGGCGACGTGGGAGAGGAGTGCGCCGGCCGACAGGAGTTCGCGGTGCAGCTTCAGCGTGCCGGCGTCGGCCGCGGCGAGGTCCTGGAGGTCGTCGACGACGCGTTGCAGCAGGAGGGCTTCCTCGTGGAGGCCGGCGATGAGCTCGGGGTCGGGCTCCACGATCCCGTCCCGGGTGACCTCCAGCCACCCGCGGATATTGGTGAGGGGGGTTCTCAGCTCGTGGGCGATGTCGCTGACCATGGCCTTGCGCTGCTCCTCCAGACGCTCGCGGCGCGCGGTGAACTCGTTGAACGCGGCAGCGAGGTACCCGGTCTCGTCCCGGGTGGTGACGGGCACCCGGATGTGCTGGTCGGCGGGGCACTGGGCAGCGGCCGCCAGGACCCGAAGGGGGCGTACGAGCCGTACGGCGACCACAGAGGTGATGGCGATGGTGAGAGCCAGGATCAGCCCCGTGACGCCGATGACCTTGATCTTGTTGGCGGTGGAGAGGTCGAAGCGCGGGTCGCTGCGTGAGACGTCCCCGAGGTACAGCTCGGCGACCGGTGCCACATAGGCGCCGAGCTGCCGGCGACGTGCCTCGTCCGCACAGTTCCGCGCCTTCTCGTCGTACTTGTCGTCGATGCGCTTGCCCTGGACGTAGGAGTCCCGCTCGGACCCCGGTAGTGAGAGGAATGCGTCGTGTCGGCCCAGACATGACTGGAAGAGTCCGTTCAGCTCGTCCAGTGCCGTCTGTTCGCTGTGTGTGGGGGTGTTCAGCTTGCCGTCGGCGCAGTCCCACGGGATCTCCTCGGCGCCGATCACCATGAGTCGGCCGCTCGGAGTCTCCTCCATGTCACCGTCAAGACCCTGGCTCCGCAGGCAGGCGAGGCGTTTGTCGGCGAGGCCGCGCAGATGTGCCCGATCGGCGTCGGACAGCAGGTAGGGCCCCACCGCACGCGGATCGATGCCGCCGAGCTGCGCCCCGGGCGAGGTGTAGGTGTCCACATGGAGCGGATCCACGATCGCCGACGCCTGGGTCGACGGGCGAACGCCCCGCGAGGCCGAGTCCGCGATGACGACCCCGCTCGTCGTCGTGAGGGATATGCGGCGGCCTGTGGTGCGGGACAGTTCGGTGACGATGCCCTGGACACCGTCCCAGCGGGGGTGGGTGGCGGCGAATCCGCTCAGGCGCCGGAGGATGTCCGTGTCCTCGGACAGGACATGGCCGCGCGCCTCGGTCACGGCCCTGGTCGTGGTCTGCACGGCGAGCCATGCGGTGGCGGCCACCGAGCAGACGGCGATGACCACCGAGGTGAGCAGCAGCCGGAAGAGCAGGCTGCGATGGAGAGGAACCTCAGGAAGCACCACGGCCGCCGACGAGCTTGTATCCCACGCCGAAGACGGTCTGCAGATACGCCGGTCTGCGGGGATTCGGTTCGATCTTCTTCCTCAGGTTCATGATGTGCACGTCCACGGCCCGTTCGGTGGACGCCCGGTCGAAGCCGCTGGAGTGCTGCAGCAGTTGCCGGCGCGAGAAGACGCGGCCCGGCTCGGCGACCATGGCGAGCAGGATTCCGAACTCGCCGGGGGTGCAGGGCACGATCCGGCCCCCGCCCCTGACCTCGTGCCGTACCGGGTCCACCGTGATGTCACCGGCCCGCAGCACGCGGTCGCCGCCGTCGGTGTGGCGCTGGGTCCGGCGCAGCACGCTGCGGATCCTGGCGAGGAGTTCCCGGGGGCTGTAGGGCTTGGTCATGTAGTCGTCCGCGCCGATGTCCAAGCCGGCGAGGACGTCTTCCTCGGTGGAACGAGCGGTGAGCATGAGCACGGGAATGTCGTGGTGGCGCCGCAGAGCGCGGCAGACGCCGATTCCGTCGAGCTCGGGGAGCATCACGTCGAGGACGATCAGGTCCGGGATCCGTTTCAGCGCCTCGTCGACGGCGGCCCTGCCGTCGTGCACCACGACCGCCTCATGACCCTCCGACAGCAGGAGTCGCCGGATCAGCGCGGACTGCAGCTCATTGTCTTCGGCAACCAGGATATGTGCGCACACGGCGATGACTTTAACCATGCTGACCTGCGGTTTCTATGCACAGAGCGGTATCTCGCATCCTGACAACTTCCTGAAAACTGCCTGCCACCCTGTGGCCGTGCCCGATGGCGCGTGCGGTGTGGTCGACGCACGAACGCGTGACACGCGGCCCTCGTCGGCCGCGGGCGTCCCCGTATATAAGGGTCGACGGAGAGGTATTCGTCGGCCGGCGCACCCGGCAGAACGGAACCCGGTAGGCGGCCCGGTTCCCGGATCGTCCCGGCGGTGACGGAGGGTCAGGGCCACGCTTCCGTGCGGCGCGGCGGTCGCGTCACCGTGCGGGACCGATTGGCAGGCGGGCTCTGCCACCCGTTGAGCACACGCGGTCCGGTGGCCCCGGCCCCTCGTCCCGGCACCACCGGACCGCGCGCTCAGCGGGCCAGGGACTCCGCGTCGCCCATGACGATCACGGGATGCCGTGCGGGATCCAGCGCGAGCAGCAACGCTTTCATATGGGCCTTCCGCAGGCTCACACAGCCATGGGTCGGACCACCGTGGTCCACGTGCAGCCAGATCCCGCCGCCCCTCTCCGCGCCGAGGGGCCGGGTCCAATCGAGCGGTGAAGTGCCCGCCTCGCGGTTGTAGTTGATGGCGACGACATAGTCGAAGGAGCCGGCCAGCGGCTCACCCGCGAATCCGTTCCCGCCGATGCTGAAGGCGTTGGAGCGGCTGTACGGAAGCCGGGACCCCGGGTCCGGCAGAAGACCACCGGCATCGGTGAGGCGGAACACCCCGATCGGCGAGCGCAGATCGTTGAGATGGTGGTCGTCGGTCCAGCCCTGGAGAGCGTTGTGCGCCTGCCAGACGCTCCCAGCCTGCCAGCCGGAGGCGGCGCGGTCGTACAACGCCACAGTCGACTCCGGGGAGTTGATGCCGTTCCCGGTGACGAGCACGACCTGCTCGCTCTCCTCGGGAATCGAAGCCGACGTCTGCGGCCCCACGCCGGGCAGTCCGGCGGACGCGGTTTCCTCGTGCAGCGAGGTCGAGGCAGCCGCACGTGCCGGAGCAGACACGACGGCCCGGGGTGAGTGGGCCGGCCTGTTCGCTTCCTTCCCCTCGCCCGCGACGACGACCTGGTCCGTGACGCCCGGGCCACTGGCAGTGCCGCACCCCGACAGCACCGAAACGGCGGCCCCGCAGGCGATGGACAGACGTATGCGGAACACGGGTGAACGCATGGAGTACTCCGTACAGCGAGGACAGCGGAGGCACGGGCGGCCGATCGGCGTCACCCGCGGGCATGGCCTCACCCTGGAGCACACTTTTGAGGATCTCGTCAGAGTCGGTGAGGAGCAGCACGCACACCGGACGGGGCCCTCGCCCGGCGGGGACGGACGTCGTCCACCTGCGGCGAAACCTCATCGCTCAGATCGTCGTCCTCGCAGGAGAGATCCAGCCTTCTTCTTCCGTCGGTATGCGCTGAGTGCCGCGTTTTCCCCCGGCTGGGCTCATGGTGTCACGCGTTGAACATGTCCGAAATGACAGTTACCAGGGCTGTTATTACGTTCATCTCAGGTCGGTCACCCGACCGACCTCCGTGAGACAGAGAGAAGTGACATGCCCACGCGTACCTTTGCTGTGGCCGCTGCCGGCGTAGGCGCGGCGGTCCTTGCAGCCGCCGGTATCACCTACGCCGCGACCTCCGGATCCTCTCCGGCGTCCCCATCTGTCCACCAGCCGGCCGCAGCTGTCCACCGGGCTGCGCAGCCCGACCAACGAGCCGCCCAGCCCGACCAACGGGCCGCCCCTGCCGCGGCTCCCGAGAGCGGCGGGGGCGGAGAGAGGGGCGGCGGCGAAGAGAGGGGCGGGGGCGGAGAGAGGGGCGGGGGCCACGACCGCGAGGGCGGCGGACGCGACTTCGGACGCAAGGAAGAGGGAAGGATCTACTTCAACGACCGTGTGTACTCCGCCGCCGCCGAGGGCTGCATCACCACCGCCAGCGGACTGGGCTCCAGCAGCTTCAACGTTTTCAATGACAGCCGGCGGACCATCGAGGTCTTCCGTGGCTTCACCTGTGACAACGGCGCCCCGGTCGCCACCGTGGGTCCCCACGGCGCCACCAATGGCGTGGTGACCCGTACCGTCCACGGGAGCCTGTTCGGTGACGATGGTGTCGTGGGCAGCTTCCTGGTGCTCGCCGACGACGACGAAGACTGGTGACAGCGTCGCCCGGAGCACAGGAAGGATCCCGGCCCGCCGTAATCGGGCCGACACTCCCCGAACCGCTCCGGGTCTGACGCAAGGCTCCGAGCCCTCCCGGAGCCCGGCTTCTTCCCAGCCACCGAAAAACGGCGCCTGACCTGGTCTTTCGACCGTCAGGCGCCTCTTGTTCGACCACACTCACGGCAGGGCCCGGTTTTGCGCGGCTTTCCAACGCGGCCGTGAAATGGGCAAGTTGCTCGCCATCAGGTGGCACAAGCACCGAAAGGAGCGGGCCCCGGCCGCCTCCCGAGAACCGGCTCGAAACAGCGGGGGCCGCAGGAATATTCCGACGCGGCGACTCCTCGGCGCGTGGTGCACCTCACGCCCGAACTAGTTCATCGTTCAACAAGTCGGGGTTAGGGTCTTCAGTGCCCAGTGAGGCAGATAAGCACTAATTTTCCCGTTCGCATCGTGGAGCGAGGAAAGAGAGGAAACACCATGGCAAGCAGGACTGTTCGTGGGGCTGTCATCGCGATCATCTCGACCGCCGTCGCGGCAGCCGGGCTTCTCGCCACCGGCGGCTCCGCCTCGGCTGCGACGTACCCGAGCAGCAGCCAGTCGGGTGTCGTCTCGGCCGTCCGCGTCTCCGACCACCACAAAGAGGACCGGCACAACCACCACGGCAGCCGCCACTGGACCAGGCACGACAAGCATGACGGCGACCGGGCGCGGATCGACGAAGGCCGTCAGCAGTGGGTTCTCGACCAGCTCCGCTGGGTCGACGGCCACGGACACACCTCCTGGGACGGCCTGAAGCACCACGACGCCTCACACCGCTGAGGAACCGCGGTCACCAGGACCGCCACCGTTCGGGCTGCCGTACATCAGGGGGCAGGTAACGCGGCCCGAGCCACCCCGGCCCCTTGCGGGCCGGCGTCACAGAACCGCGGGGGCGGCATTCGGGGTCGCTCAAGGGACAGCGGCGGCCACAGGACCGAATGCCTCCCCCGCGCCCCCAGCGAAGGTTCGGCGGCCACCGCCGCCCCTTCCGCCGACGAGACGCACACAAAGTCATGATCACTTGCGTAGACCACATGCTCGGCATGGAGCTCGTGACGCCCCAGGGCACACGGCTCCCCGTACCGACCCACCTGCTCTACAGGTCGCAGGACCCACTCGTGGTGGAGTTCCTCTTCCAGGGCCTCGCCCTGAGCCCCGTGTCCTGGGTCATCTCACGCGAGCTGCTTGCCCGAGGGATCCTGGCGGCCGGCGGAGAGGGCGACGTGAGGGTGTGGCCGACCGGAACCGGCCCGGAAGCCCTCCTGCACATTCTCCTGAAACCACCGGACGGCTCGGCCCACCTCATCGCCCCGCTGCCGGCCCTCGCGCACTGGCTGTTCCGTACCTACGAGATGGTGCCGGCCACCCACGAGACTGAGGCACTGGACCTGGAAAGCCACCTCGACCGGCTTCTGAACGAGTCGCCCTGAAGGCGCCCGCCACGGGAACTC
This sequence comes from Streptomyces sp. NPDC091412, assembly GCF_044756885.1. Classification (NCBI taxonomy): domain Bacteria; kingdom Bacillati; phylum Actinomycetota; class Actinomycetes; order Kitasatosporales; family Streptomycetaceae; genus Streptomyces; species Streptomyces sp. NPDC091412. The sequence continues at coordinate 54,635 of NZ_JBIVTV010000012.1, forward strand.
CCGCGACGCCTCATTTCCCGCGCGGGAGGGACGTCAGCCAGGCCGCCGTGCCGTCGGGGTGCCCGAAGCGGAGGGTGTCGAGAGGAGCGAAGCGGGGATCACGGACACGGCGCTCGATCTCCCGGCGGCGGGGCCCGTGTTGGGACCACGCCCACCAGGCCGGGTGTTCCCGGCTCAGCCAGTCCCTCCAGGTCTCCCTGTTGCCGCCGAACAGAACCTCGCGTGTGACGGTGCGCCGGAAGGACCGGCGCAGGACGCGGGGCATGATGACACGCTTGGGATAGTCCAGCCATATCACGGTGTCGGCGCGGTCCCACAGCAGGTCACGGACTTCCGGATAGCCGAGGGAGTCGATGATCCAGCAAGGCTCCGCGGTGAGCCGCGAAACGTCCCCGGTCAGTTCGTCGTTGACGGCCCAGTCGGGACCGTTGAAGTACAGCGCGTCCATCTCGTGGTAGGGCAAACCCAGCCGACGGCTCAGGGCATGGGCGAGCGTGGATTTGCCCGCACCGGTGACACCCACCACCAAGATCCGTTCCACGGGTGCACTTTATCCCTGCACCCGGCGAGGAACGTCCCGCATGTCCTGTGGCCGATACACGCCACGGCGTAAACCCGTGCCAGGGCGCACACTGCCTGGTCCTCGCGGCCGGGGCCTACTTGGTGAGGTGCGACTCCAGGTCGCCGAGCACTTCCTCGGCTGCCGTCACGCCGAGGCCGAGGTACCAGGTCTCGTCCGGGACGTCGTAGGCGTGCCCGGCCTTGACGGCGCCGAGGTTCTTCCAGAGCGGGTTGCCCTGCGCCTGGGACTTGTCGGTCGCCTTCGCGTCGCCGTAGACGCCGGTGAAGATGTAGTCGGCGTCGGCCTGGTCGATGTTCTCGGCGCTGACTTCGGCGGCGAGGTCGTCGATGTCCTGGTTCTTCGGCCGGGGGATGCCGACGTCCTTGAGGATCGTGCCGATGAACGAGGCGTTGGCGTACAGGCGGATGACGCCGTCGGGCAGGTAACGGACCATCGAGACGGTCGACTTGTCGGCACCGAGCTTCTCGCCGAGGGCCCCGGCCCGCTTCTCGTAGGCGGCGAGCTTCTGCTTCGCCTGAGCGGTCTTGTCGAGCGCGGCGGCGTTCAGCAGGTAGTTCTCCTTCCAGGTGAAGCCGGGACGGAGGGAGAAGACGGTCGGCGCGATCTGCGACAGCTCGTCGTACTTGTCGGCGGCGCGGAGTTGGCTGCCCAGGATGAGGTCGGGCTTGAGCGCGGCGATCGCCTCCAGGTTGAGGCTGTTGATCGTGCCGACGTTCTTCGGGCTGCCCGCGTCCTTCTTCAGGTACGACGGGAGTTCGGGGGATCCCTCGGTGGGCGCGAGGCCGACCGGCTTGATGCCCAGAGAGACGACGTTGTCGAGTTCGCCGACGTCGAGGACCACCACGCGCCTGGGCTGGGCCTTCAACTCGGTCCTGCCCATGGCGTGGGTGATGGTGCGGGGCCACTCGCCGGGTGCCGCGTCGGTGCCCATGGCGGCGGTCTTCTTCGCCGCGTCCTTGAAGTCCTCCCCGCCCTGGGCGACGGACTTCTTGCCGCCCGCCCCGGCCTCGGCCGAGGACTTGCCGCCCGCGCCCTCGCCGCCTGCGGAGGATCCACCGCAGGCCGTCAGGGCGAGCGCGGCGGCGAGAGTGAGGGCTGCGGCGGTGGTGCGGCGGCGTCCGGCGGACATGGGAAGGGCGCTCCCGTCGTGAGAGGGGTGGGGACACACGGGAAACGCCAGGGTCAGGACCCCGGCGAACCCGCAGAGTTTTAGGTAAGGCTTACCTTATGAGATGCCTGTGTGTCTGATACATCCAGAGCGTGTGCTTCCGCTCACATGCCGCCTTGTCTGCTCATTTCCGAAGCGTCTTTTCGCAGGTCACCGGGCGCCATTACGCGCCGCCGGGACGGTCGCTCCGCCCTTCGTGTCCTCACCCGCGCTCGTGCCGTCCGCCGACCGCGGAGGGCCGGGCACCACCATGGGCCCGCCCGTGACCGGGTCCGGCACGACGACCGACGTGAGCCCGAACACCTCCTGGACCAGCTCGGCGGTGACGATGTCACCGGGCGGCCCCTGCGCGACGATCCTCCCCGCCCGCATGGCGATCAGATGGTCGGCGTAGCGCGCGGCCTGGTTCAGGTCGTGCAGCACCGCCACCACCGTCCGGCCGCGCTCCCGGTTGAGCCGGCGCACCAGGTCCAGGACCTCCACCTGATGGGCGATGTCCAGGTACGTCGTCGGCTCGTCGAGCAGCAGCAGATCGGTGTCCTGGGCAAGTGCCATGGCGATCCACACCCGTTGGCGCTGCCCGCCCGACAGTTCGTCGACCGGACGCTCGGCGAGATCGGCGGTCCCGGTGCGTTCCATGGCCTGCGAGACGGACGCCTCGTCCGTCTCGGACCACTGCTGCCACCACTTCTGGTGCGGCTGGCGCCCGCGCGCGATCAGGTCCCCGACCGTGATCCCCTCCGGCGGCACCGGGGTCTGCGGCAGCAGCCCGATCACCTGGGCGATCCGCTTGGTGGGCAGGCGGGCCAGTTCGGTGCCCTCCAGCAGGACGGCCCCGCGCCGCGGCTTCAGCAGTCGGCCCAGGGCACGCAACAGGGTGGACTTGCCGCAGGCGTTGGGGCCCACGATGACGGTGACCCTGCCGTCCGGGACGTCCAGGTCCAGCTCCTCGACGACCGTACGGTCCTCGTAGGCGAGGGTGAGCCCCCGCGCGGCGAGACGGGAAGTCCCGGGGGCGGTGGGTTGGTTGCCGGTCACGCGGTTCCTCCGGAACGGCTGCTACGGGTACGGACGATCAGCCACATCAGATAGGGGGCGCCCACCAGGGCGGTGAACACGCCGACCGGAAGCTCCAGCGGCGAGAAGAGCCTGCGGGCCAGCAGATCTCCGACGACCACGATCAGCGCGCCCGTCAACGCGGAGCACACCAGCGGAATGTGCGGGGCACGGGTGAGCCGGCGGGCGATCTGCGGGGCGAGCAGGGCCACGAAGTCGACAGGCCCCGCCGCACCGGTCGCGACGGACGCCAGCACGACACCGAGGACGCTGAGCCCGACCCGGACGCGGCCGAGCCGGACACCGAGGGCGACGGCCGTGTCGTCGTCGAAGGCCGAGCCGCGCTGCGCGCGGGCCGCCCACAGTAGGAACGGCACCAGCAGCACCAGGACCGTGGCGAGTGGTGCCGCCTGGTCGTAACCGCGGCCGTTGAGCGATCCGGTGAGCCAGATCCTGGCCTGCTGGGCGACCAGATAGTCGCCCTTGGTCACCCACAGCCTGGTCAGCGAACCGAGTGCCACCGAGATGCCGATGCCGATCAGGACGAAGCGGGAGGCGGCCAGCCCGCCCCGCCAGGCGAACAGGTAGACGAGCAGCGCGGCGAGCAGACCGCCCGCCACGGACACGTACGGCAGAACGGTGTACGAGGTGAGCCCGAACGTCATCGCGGCGACCGTCGCCGCACCCGCGCCGTGCGTCACGCCGATGACGTCCGGACTGGCGAGCGGGTTGCGGGCCATGGTCTGGATCAGCGCGCCGGACAGGCCGAAGGCGATGCCCACCAGCAGCCCGGTCACCAGGCGCGGCAACCGCAGTGTGCCGACCACCAGTCGGTCGGGGCTGGGCAGTCCCAGCAGGACGCGGACCACCTCGCTCGGCGCGACGAACGACTCGCCGACGCACAGCGACGTCACCACGGCACCCGCGAGCAGCACGGTGAGGACGGCACCCACCACCAGGGCCCTGCGGTGCACCAGGAAACTGCCCCGCCCGGCCCGCAGCACGGCGTGTCCGGCGGGCCGGCCAGGCGGACGCCCGCCGCCGTTGCCGCCGTTGCCGCCGTTGCCGCCGTTGCCGCCGTTGCCGCCGTTGCCGCCGGCGGCATCGTGTCCGCCGTGCCCCGCGTGCTCCGTCCGCTTCAGGTGCGCGGCGCGCTCCCCATGACCCAGCCGCGTCATGCCGCCACCGCCTTCCGCCGGACCAGCACGATCAGGAACGGCACACCGGCCAGCGCGGTCATCACGGCCACGGGCACCTCCGCGGGCCGCACCACGACCCGTCCGAGCACGTCCGCCAGCAGCAGCATCACCGGCCCGAGCAGCGCGGCCACCGGCAGCAGCCAGCGGTGGCCCGGTCCGACGAGGGCCCGGGCCATGTGCGGCACGGCGAGGCCGATGAAGGCGATGGGACCGGCCGCCGCGACCGCGGCGCCGGTCAGAACGGTCGCGCCCAGGGCACCGGTTGCTCGCAGCAGCGCGACGTTGCGGCCAAGCCCCCGGGCGATGTCGTCGCCGAGGGCGAGCGCGTCGAGGCCGCGCGCCATGGCCAGCACCAGCAGCAGGCCGGCGAGGAGGAACGGCCAGACCTGACCGGCGATCGTGGCGTCCCGGCCGCTGATCGAACCGACGTCCCAGAACCGGAACTCGTCCAGGGCGCGTGCGTTGGTGGTGAGGACGGCCGAGATCAGCGAGGCGAGGAACGCGTTCATCGCGGCGCCCGCCAGCGCCAGCTTGACCGGGGACGCGCCGCCTCGTCCGCTGCTGGCGACGGCGTAGATCAGGACCGCCGCGACTCCCGCGCCCACGAACGCGTACCAGACGTACCCGGTCAGGCTGTGCACCCCGAGGAAGGCGATGGCGCAGACGACGCCCATCGACGCACCCTGGCTGATGCCCAGGATGCCGGGCTCCGCGATGGGGTTCCGGGTGATGCCCTGAAGAACCGTTCCGGCAACGGCGAGCGCGGCCCCGACCATCACCCCGATGACCGTGCGCGGCACCCGCAACGACCGTACGACCTGCGCGTCGGCGCTGGTCCCGCCGTGCACCAGGGCGTCCCAGACCACCGAGGGCGCCACCGGGCGACTGCCCACCGCGAGACTGAGCAGCACCGCCAGCAACAACAGGAGAAGAGTGGTGACCAGCCACCCGAGGCGGCGTCTTGCGACTCCTGACATGAACCCTTCCCCGTATCGCTTAGCTTAGGCTCGCCTAAGCGTACGTGGTGTCCCAAACGCGCCCTCGCCCACGTCGGGCACGCGGAGGCGGGACCAGCGGGACACCTCGCTCGACTCCCACACAGGAGCGGCACAGAAATGGCATGAACCGTTCATCGACCGGCCATGCGAGACGCGTTGGGCCGACAAGATCCGGCCATTGAATCTCATCGCGCGGACCGACCGGTCATCGCGAGATTCGTTTCCACAGTGGGGGGACCACACGTGGTGGCCACGCACCATGGGCTCGGCGGACGAGATGCGGACGGACCCGGCCCGGGCACAGCGGAGTCCGAGGCATCGGTTTCCGGCAGATCGGGGTCCGACAGACCTGACTCCGACAGATCGGACTCCGACAGACCGGAGCCCTGCAGCGGGCAGTTCGGCAGCCCGGAGTCGGGTGAACCGGCGCCCCGGCGGCCCCGTGCCGCGCGCGGGTTCGGAGACCGGGTCTTCCGCTTCCAGCTGACGGCCACCGGAGTCGTCGTCCTCGCCATCATGGCGGCGGTCGGCCTGTTCCTCCTGCTGAGGGCCGGACAGGCGCTGCGCGTGGCCAAGTTCTCGTTCCTCACCACGGCCGCGTGGCAGCCGGACGCCCACAACTTCGGCATCGCGGCCGTGCTCACCGGAACCCTGCTGATCGCCGCCGTCGCGGTGACCATCTCCGTTCCTCTGGCCATCGCGACGGCCCTGTTCATCTCGGATGTGGCGCCGCGGAAGCTGCGCCGCTCCCTGGTCACCATGGTCGACCTGATGGCCGCCGTGCCGTCGGTGGTGTACGGACTGTGGGGGCTGTTCCTCCTCCAGCAGAACGTCATCGGGCTGTCGCGCTGGCTGTCCGACTGGTTCGGCTGGATCCCCCTCTTCAAGGTGGACGGCACCCAGCCGGGCGACCCGCTCGCCTCCGCCAGCGTCTACACCGCGTCCACCTTCGTCGCCGGCATCGTCGTCGCCCTGATGGTCGCACCGATCCAGTGCTCGGTGATGCGCGAGGTCTTCACCCAGGCGCCGGCCGGTGAACGCGAGGGCGCCTACGCGCTCGGCGCCACCCGCTGGGGGATGATCCGTGCGGTCGTCCTGCCCTACGGCAAGGGGGGCATCATCGGTGGGACGATGCTCGGGCTGGGCCGGGCGCTCGGCGAGACGATCGCGGTGTACATGATCATCTCCCCGGTCTTCGTCATCCAGCCGCACATCCTGCAGACCGGCTCGAACTCGGTCTCCGCGCTGATCGCGCTGCACTACGGCGACGCCTCCCCCTTCGGTATGTCGGCGCTGATGGCGGCGGGCCTGGCGCTGTTCGTGCTCACCCTGGCGGTCAACTTCACCGCCTCGACCATCGCGGCCCGCTCCCGTTCCGGCGCACAGAGCGAGGCATGAGATGACCGTCGTCCAGGACACCGCCCACAACATCGCCGAGGACCCGGCACCCGTCGGCGCTCCCGCGCCCGGCGAACTCCCCGACGAGCCCCGCCGGATCGGCGGCCCGACCCGCTCGGGTGTGCTGGCCCTGTGCGGCTCCGCCCTCTCCGGGCTCTGCGCCGCCGTGTTGCTGTTCGGGCAACTCGCCCCGTTCTCCGGCCGCCTGGGGTTCGCGGTCACCGCCTACCTCGCCTTCCTCGCCTGTTACGCGGTGCTGACCGGGCTGGAGGAGGACGGACAGGCCGTACGCGACCGCGTGATGACCGTGGTGCTGTGGACAGCGGCCACGCTGCTGTTCTTCGCGCTCGCCCTCGTCGTCGGTTTCACCGCCTGGCGCGGGCACGAGGCGCTGAGGCACCTCAACTTCCTCACCGAGGACATGCAGTCCGCGGGCTCGCTCGACCCGCTCACCATCGGTGGTATCGCCCATGCGATGCTCGGCACCCTCTTCATGATCACCATCGCCCTGGCGATCACCGTGCCACTGGGCCTGGCCTGCGCGGTCTACCTCAACCAGGTCCCAGGACGCTTCTCCCGGTTCGTACGGACCATCGTGGAGGCGATGACGGCGCTGCCGTCGATCGTGGCCGGCCTGATGGTGTACGCCATCTGGATCCTCAGCCTCGGCATGGAGAAGTCCGGCCTCGCGGCGGCCTTCGCGATCAGCGTGATGATGCTGCCGATCGTGATCCGCGCGGCGGACGTCGTGCTGCGGCTGGTGCCCGGCACGCTGACCGAGGCGGCCGAGGCGCTGGGCGCTCCGCGCTGGCGCACCGTCTGGCACGTGGTCCTGCCGACCTCGCGCTCCGGCCTCGCCACCGCGGTGATCCTCGGCACGGCCCGCGGTGTCGGTGAGACCTCGCCCGTACTGCTCACCGCCGGCTACAACGCGGCGTTCAACGCCGACCCGCTGCACGGCCCGATGGTCTCGCTGCCGCTCGCCGCCTTCACCTTCGTCAAGCGGCCCGACCCCGCGATGATCGCCCGCGGTTTCGGCGCGGCGGCTGTCCTGATGGCCCTGGTCCTCGTGCTCTTCGCCATCGCCCGGGTGATCGGCGGACGCGGTCCCGGCCAGCTCACCCGCCGCCAGGCCCGCCGCACGGCCCGTGCCTCCCGCCGTGACGTCGACCGCTTCGCCGAACTGCACGCCCCGGCGCTCTCGCTGTTCGACGGCGTCCCCCAGACCACCGACCTGTCCACCACGACTTCCAGGCCCACCACCGAGGACCTGGGACACAAGCCCGGAGAAACCGACTGATGCGCAGTCACCTGCACCTTCGTCCGCGCCGCCTGCGCGCGCCGGCGATCCTGGGCGCGCTGCTCGCCATGATCGCCGGGCTGCTGGCCGGCCCGCTCGCGGCGACCGCCGCCGCCGAGAGCTACACCCCGATCGCCGGAGCCGGCTCCACCTGGGCCGAGAACGCCGTCGACGAATGGCGCCGCGCCGTCAACCAGTACGGCATGCGGATCAGCTACGCCGGCACCGGATCCTCCGACGGCCGCCGCCAGTTCCTCAGCGGCACGGTGGACTTCGCGGTCTCGGACATCCCGTTCCAGACCAACCCGACCGACGGCTCCGCCGCCGAACGGCCGGCCGGCGGATCGTACGCCTACATGCCGATCGTGGCCGGCGGCACCGTCTTCATGTACCACCTGACGGTCAACGGCCAGCGGGTCACCAACCTCCGGCTCTCCGGTGACGTGGTCACCAAGATATTCACCGGCGCCATCAAGTCCTGGGACGACCCGGCGATCAAGGCCGACAACCCCGGCCTTCAGCTGCCGCACCGCCCCGTCGTCCCGGTGGTCCGCTCGGACGGTTCCGGCTCGACGGCCCAGTTCACGCTGTGGATGGCCAACCAGCACAAGGCCCAGTGGCAGGACTACTGCCGCAAGGTCGGACGCTCCAGCGCGTGCGGGCAGACCTCGTACTACCCGACCGTACCCGGCATGATCGCCCAGTCCGGTGACCTCGGTGTCGCCGCCTACGTGGCCCAGAGCTACGGCGAGGGCGCGATCGGCTACGTCAACTACTCGTACGCGCTCAACGCGCACTATCCGGTCGCCAAGGTCCTCAACCACGCCGGCTACTACACCGAGCCGACCCCGCAGAACGTCGCCGTCTCGCTGCTCCAGGCGAGGATCAACACGAACAAGAGCTCGCCGGACTACCTCACCCAGCAACTCGACGGCGTCTACAACGACCGGGACAAGCGCAACTACCCGCTCTCCAGCTACTCGTACATGATCCTGCCGCTGAAGGTGCAGGGCACGTTCACCAAGGAGAAGGGCAAGACGCTCGGCGCGTTCTCCTACTACTTCATGTGCCAGGGCCAGCAGCAGGCACCCCAACTGGGGTACTCGCCACTGCCGATCAACCTCGTCAAGGCGGGCTTCGACCAGATCCGCCGGATCCCCGGCGTGCAGACCCAGAACATCAACATCAAGGGCTGCAACAACCCGACCTTCACGGCCGACGGCCACAACAAGCTCGCCGAGACCGCGCCCTACCCGGCGGAGTGCGACAAGAAGGGCGCCTCGGCCTGCACCACGGGCAGCGGCGGCGCCAAGTCCAGCGGCGGCTCCGGAACGTCCGGTGGCGCCTCGGGCGGATCCACCGGCGGCGGTACGAACGGCGGCTCCACCGGCGGCAGTTCCACCGGCGGCGGCGCGACCGGCGGTTCCACCGGGGGCGGTTCGGCGACCGGCGGCGCGAACGGCGGCGGCTCGGGAGGCACGGGCGGCACCGGTGGCGCCGGCGGCACGGGCGGCACCGGGCCGGACGGCACCGGACAGCCGTCCGTCGACCCCGACACCGGGCAGACCCTCGCGCCGGGCGGCGCGGCGGGCGGCGGAGCCACGGTCGCCGACGGCACCATCGCCCTGGCCCAGCCGGTCACGGTCGCCGGGCGCCACGGCTGGACCGGCACCCAGACCCTGATGCTGATCACCGCCCTGCTGCTGCTCGGGCTCGTCCTGCTGCCCTCCGTCGTCTCCCGGGCGATCGCCGCCCGCAACGGCGGCCGCGGCGGCCACGATCGGTTCACGGACGGGGGTTCGCGATGAGCCGCGACACACGAGGCAGGACCGCGCGCGTGCGCGGGCTGCTCCTGCGGCTGGTGGCCGGGGCCGCCGCCGGCGCCCTCGCGGGCCTCGGCGTGGCCCAGGCCGCCCAGCCCGCGACCGCCGCGAACGGTACGGCCGGCACCGGCTCCGCCGTCACGGTCTCCGGCCGCGGCGAGTTCAAGGACATGAAGTTCACGGTCGACCAGACCACCCACCTGACCAGCCAGGCGATCACCGTCTCCTGGACCGGCGGCACCCCGACCACGTTCGCGGGCACCCTGTTCAACACCGACTTCGTGCAGATCATGCAGTGCTGGGGCGACGACGACGGCACGGTCCCGGGCAACCCCGGCCCGCCGCGCACCCAGTGCCAGTACGGCGCCTCTCCGACCACCGGCCGGGGCAGCTGGCCCGGCAACGAACGCGACGACACGCGCAACGTCACCTACAACGCCACCCCCACCAGCTACGGCGAGGACGACCGGTACGGCGCGGGCGGCGCCTTCGGCCAGGGCGAGGTGCCCTTCAAGTCGGTCGACGGCACGATGGTCACGGCCAACACCCAGAACAACCCGTTCTACAACCGCAACACCACCAACGAGGTCGACTTCGCCCGCACCGGTGCCGACGGCACCGGCCGCGAGTACTTCGAGGTGCAGACCGCCAACGAGGCACCCCACCTGGGGTGCGGTACCCAGGCCGGAAAGAAGGGCGCCGCCCAGCCGCGCTCCTGCTGGCTGGTGATCGTCCCGCAGGGCCACCTCGACCTCGACGGCGAGCCGTACGCCGACAAGAGCATCGTCAACGCGGGCTCGCCGGTCTCCTCCACCAACTGGAAGAACCGCATCGCCGTCCCGCTCCGCTTCAACCCGGTCGGCAGCGGCTGCGCCCTCGGCTCCGACGAGCGGCCCACCATGGGCAGCGAACTCGTCGCCGACGCCATGACCAGCTGGCAGACGGCCCTGTGCCCGACCGGCACGGTCTACGGCTACACCAAGCTCGGTGAGCCCGACGCCCGCACCCGGCTCGCCAACACCGGCTCCGCCGGACTCGCCTTCACCACCCGGGCCCTGGGCACCGACGAGGGCACCACCGCGCCGTCCGGCACCACGGCCTACGCCCCCGTCGCGCTCTCCGGAGCCGTGATCGGCTTCACCATCGAACGCAGGCCCAAGGCAGGGGCCCCGGACGACATCCAGAGGCTCGCCGGGACGAAGGTCGAATCCATCGACCTCACACCCCGCCTGGTCGCCAAGCTGCTGACCGAGTCGTACCGCAACTCCCCCTGGGGAGCGGTGCTCGGCGACCAGGTCGCCAAGGGCTACGACTGGGTGAGGAACAACCCGGCGGGCCTCGCGAGCGACCCCGAGTTCATCGCCCTCAACCCGGAGTTCGCGCATCTGTCGGTCTCCGAGACCCCGGCCACCGACACCGACCTGATCACCTCGCTCGGCCACTCGGACACGGCCCGCGCGCTGTGGCAGTGGATCCTGTCCGACAAGGACGCCCGCGGCTTCCTCGCGGGGACGGCCGACGACTGGGGCATGCGCGTCAACCCGTACTACGGCACCGACACGCACCTGAACCCGACGGGCGTGCCCTACGACCCGGCCCGCACCGACGACTACCCCAAGAGCGACCCCTGGTGCACGATCCCGCCGGGCACCGGCGCCACCGACAAGCAGTGCATGACCGACTTCCACCCGTACGTGCCCGACATGCACGCCGGCGCCCTGCACACCCGACGCGCCGACACCCTGTGGAAGGCGACCTGGGACGCGCTGGCCAACCCGCCGGGGTACAAGAGCACCGGCCCGCAGACCGTCGGATCGCGGTTCGTGATCGCGGTCACCGACACGGCCTCCGCCGAGCGCTACGGGCTGCAGACCGCCCGGCTGCGCAACGCCGCCGGCCGCTTCACCGCGCCCACCACGGCATCCCTGGCCGCCGCCGCCACGAGCGCTGCCGGCAAGGGGGCGCCGGAGATCAGCCCGGGCCGGGCCACCGCCGAGGGCGCCTACCCGCTCGCCCAGCTGATCTACGGTGCCGCGCGGCCGGGCGAGCTGGACGCCACCGCCCGCAAGGACTACGCGGCGCTGCTGCGGTACGCGGTGGGCGACGGACAGGTCAGCGGCGCCGACCCGGGTCGGCTCCCGGCCGGTTACGCCCCGCTCTCCAAGGACCTGCGCACCCGCGCACTGCACGCCGCCGACACGCTCGAGCACTACACCGGGCCCTCGTCCCACGACGGCGGCTCGGGAAGCGGCTCGACCGGAGGCAGCGGGGGCTCCGGCTCCGGCGGCTCCGGCTCGGGTGGCTCCGACGCGGGCGGTGCCTCGGGCGCCGGGGGCGCGTCGGGCGGCGACGCGGCCGGGGGCGGTACCGGCTCCGGCGGGGCCGGCCCGGACGGCGGGGACGCGAGCCCCACGCCCAGCGGCGCGCCCTCCTTCGACGGCGGCAAGGCCGTCCAGACCACAGCCTTCGGCACCACGCCTGCCGACCCCGCGAACGCGCTGCGCTACGCCGTCCCGGTCGGTGCCGGGCTCGGCGCCGCCGCGGCGGCGGGCGCGCCCTTCGCGGGCGGCAGCCGACTGCGCCTCCCGCTGCGGGTGCCGCTCCCCGGCGGCCGCACGGTGACCGTCATACCGGCGTTCACCCTGCCCGAACGGCTGCGGAGGCTGCTGCCGCCCGGCCGGGGCTGACCCTCCAACCGGAGCCGGGCCTTCCGGGGCCCGGCTCCCCACAGACGGCCGCCCGCCCCGAAAGGCAGTCGGGGCGGACGGTCTGTACCACCCTGCCAGATTCTCGGCGTGCTCTCGGCCGGCTCGACGCAGGGGACCCCCACGGCACCTCCCCCACACCCACCGCACAGCACATCCACGCACACCGTCAGGAGACTCTCGATGCGCAGAATGCGCTCTACGGCCGCGCTCGTGGCCGCCGCCGTGGTGGCCGGTGGCCTCGCTCTGGCGAGCCCGGCGTCCGCCGACCCCGCACCCGCCGGGACGTTCCGCCAACTCGTCGGCGTGGGCTCCGACACCACGCAGGACGTGCTCAACGCCCTCGCCGGTGACGCCCCCGGCTACGCCGGCTCCGCCATCAAGTCGGCGGGCGGCGCGGGCATCGCCTCGTACGACGCGGTCGAGCCCGGCACCGGCTCCACCACCTCCAAGATCCAGACCCGTACGGGCGGCCCGTCCTTCCTGCGGCCCAACGGCTCCGGCAAGGGCCGTCTCGCGCTGAGCATGTCGCTGACCGGCGACAAGTTCCCCGACAGCAACGGTGCCGCCATCAAGGGCCAGGTCGACTTCGCCCGCTCCTCCGGCGGCCCGAGCACCTCCGGCAGCGCGCTCACCTACATCCCCTTCGCCCGGGACGCCGTCGGTGTCGCGGTGCGCGGCTCGGCCCTGGACAACCTGACGGTCGACCAGCTGCACGACATCTACGCGGGCATCCTCAAGGACGTGAACGGCCAGGCCGTTCACCCGTACATCCCGCAGAACGGGTCCGGCACCCGCGCCTTCTTCCTCGGCACGATCGGTCTCAACGACTCGACGATCGATCCCAAGATCCCGACCGTCCAGGAGAACCAGGCCAACGACGCCCTCACCGCCGCCGGCGCGCTCGTCCCGTTCTCCGTGGGCAGCTGGATCGCCCAGATCAACGGGGTCGCCCCGGACCACAGCAAGACCGCTGCCGCCGCCGGCGCCCACCTCGCCTCGGTGCAGCTGCCCGGCGACAAGGGCGTCACCAACCCGGTGACGACCGTCAACGGCCGGCTCGAGCCGGTCCGCGGCTACTACGAGAACGCCACCTTCGGCCGGGACGTCTACAACGTCGTTCCCAGCCGGGCGATCGACCCCACCAGCATCTTCTTCGACAAGGACCTCTACGACGTCTTTGTCACCGACAGCGGCCACACCGCCCAGATGGCCACCGACAACTCCCAGAAGGTCATCGCCGACTTCGGCTTCATGAACGAGTCGTACAACGGCTCGATCAACCCGGCCAAGCACGCCAAGTTCGGCGGTCTGGAGCAGTCGGGCATCGACCTCGCGGCGCCCGCCGCGCCGGCCCTCAAGGCCACCCCCGACACCGGGAAGCTCGCGCTGACCTGGACCGCCCCGGCAGCCCCCGGCCTGCCGGTCACCGACTACCGCGTCACGCTGACCCGTGCGGACGGCTCCGTAGCGGCGGCCAAGGACGTCCCGGCCACGACCACGTCGTACACGTTCAGCGGTCTGGCCAACGGCAAGTACACCGCCACGGTCGCCGCCGCCAACCTCAACGGCACCGGCGCCCCCGCCACCTGGACCGGTGACGTCAGCCTCAAGGCCGCGAGCACCACGAAGGCGACCGCCACGACGACCGCGTACGGCAAGGCGCCGAAGGTCGCCGTCACCGTCACCGGCTCGAACGGGACCGTCCCCAGCGGCAAGGTGACGGTGAAGGAGGGTTCCACCACCCTCGGTACCGGCACCCTCAGCTCCTCCGGCAAGGTCACCGTCGGCCTGTCCAACCACCTCAAGGTCGCGACCCACAAGCTGACCGTCTCCTACGGCGGCGACAGCAAGCTCAACGCGTCCTCGGCGACGGTCTCGCTGAAGATCACCAAGGCGGCGCCGTCGGTCGCCGTCACCCGGCCCTCCTCGATCAGCCACACCGCCCGCGCCAAGGTCACCGCGAAGGTCACCGCGACCGGCACCACGCCGACCGGCACCGTGCGCGTCTACGAGGGCTCCAAGGTGATCGCCACCGGCACGCTGAAGTCCGGCAAGGTGACCATCACCCTGCCGAAGCTGAGCCGCGGCAAGCACACCCTGCGCGCGTACTACGCGGGCTCCTCGACGGTGAACGCGAAGAACAGCGCGAACTTCACCATCAAGTCCACCTGACCCCGCTGCCGGGGAGGCCGCCGCGACGGCGGCCTCCCCGGCGGTACGTGAAACCCCACGACCCATGAAGGAGGCGGGCCGCCGTGACAGTCGCCGTACAGACCACGCCCGCACCGGCCCTGCTCCGGACCCGCGTCCGGAGCGTCCCGGCCGTCCGCCACATCGCCCGGGGCGCCCTGCTCAGCCTCGCCGCCCTGCTGCTCGGCATCACCGTCCAGCTGCTGTTCCTCAGCGGCGTCCAGGAACGGGCCGCCCAGCACACGGCGTACGACGAACTGCGCAACGCACTCGCCCTGGGCACCGCCCCGGTCTCCCAGACCGACCAGCAGGGCAGGCTGCTGGCGCCCGGTACGCCGGTCGCCCTGATCGACATCCCCTCCCTGCGCGTGCGTCAGGTGGTCCTCGAAGGGACCGACTCCGGCGTCATGACCGACGGCCCCGGCCACCGCCGCGACACCCCGATGCCCGGGCAGGCCGGCACCAGCGTGCTGATGGGTCGGGCAGCCGCCTACGGCGGCCCGTTCGAACGGCTGGCCGACCTCGCCGAGGGCGACAGGTTCACGGTGACGACCGGCCAGGGCGCGGCGAAGTACCAGGTCGTCGGCGTACGGCGGGCCGGAGACCCGGCGCCCGCCCCGCTGGCCTCCGGCCAGGGCCGTCTGGTGCTGGCCACGGCCACCGGCCCGAGCTACATGCCGGGCGGCATCCTGCGCGTCGACGCGGACCTGGTGTCCGCGCCCTTCGAGACCCCGGCGGCCGTGATCAGGCCCGGCACGCTGCCGGAGTCCGAGCAGCCGCTGGCCCGCCCCGCCGGGGTGCCGTGGCCGCTGGTGATGTGGCTCCAGGCCCTGCTGGTCGCGGCCGTCGCCGCGGTATGGACCTGGCACCGCTGGGGCCGCCACCAGACGTGGATCGTCTTCGCCCCGGTGGTCGCCGTGCTGGGCCTCCAGGTCGCCACCCGGACCACCGAACTGCTGCCCAACCTGATGTGACCGCTTACCGAGCCCAGCCGCGAACCGAGGTACCCGCCGTGACCGATGCCACCGACTCCCTGACCGACACGGTCGTCCTGCCCCCCGTCACCACCGTCGCCCCCGTCCCCGCCGCCCCGGGCGGGCCGATTGCCGCACCCGCGACGCTCGAAGCCCTGGCGGTGTCGGCCTGGTTCGGCAGCCACCAGGTGCTGAGCCGGGTGTCACTGACGATGCCCGCCGGCCAGGTCACCGCCCTGATCGGCCCCTCCGGCTGCGGCAAGTCGACGTTCCTGCGCACCCTCAACCGCATGCACGAACTGATCCCGGCGGCGGCCTTCGCGGGCGAGGTGCTCTTCGAGGGCGAGGACATCTACGCCCCCGAGCGGCGCCTGACCGACGCCCGGCGCCGCATCGGCATGGTCTTCCAGAAGCCCAACCCCTTCCCCGCCATGTCGATCTACGACAACGTGGTGGCGGGTCTGCGCCTGACGGGCACGCGCGCGAGCAGTCGGACGAAGGACGAACTGGTCGAGGAGTCCCTCACCCGCGCCGGCCTGTGGAAGGAGGTCAAGGACCGCCTCCGCCAGCCCGGCGGTGCGCTGTCCGGCGGTCAGCAGCAGCGCCTGTGCATCGCCCGCGCGCTGGCGGTACGCCCCCGGGTGCTGCTCATGGACGAACCGTGCTCGGCGCTCGACCCCACCTCCACCCGCCGGGTCGAGGAGACGATCCAGGAACTCGCCGGCCAGGTGACGGTCGTGATCGTCACCCACAACATGCAGCAGGCGGCCCGCGTCTCCCACCAGTGCGCCTTCTTCCTCGCCGAGCAGGGCACCCCCGGCGGCATCGTCGAGCACGGCCCGACCGACGACGTCTTCGGCAGGCCGAAGGACCAGAGGACGGCGGACTACGTGGCGGGCCGGTTCGGCTGACGGGTCGCCCACGGGAAGCGGGCGGCCGTGCCGGAGGGCCGGACGATGGCCCGCGTGCCGGTACGACGTATGCGTCCGGGCAGCGGGCGTTCAAGGGGCTGCCAGCGTGGGTCGTTGCGCGCGTGGCGCCTCGGCGCTGAGGTTGTGCGGATGAAGACCCTGCTCGAGATCGTCCTGAAGCCCTTCATCGGTGGTCTGCTCGTGGTGGGTTTCGCCCTGGTGGCGGAAGCCGTCCAGCCCAAGCGGCTGGCCGGGATCTTCGCCGCCGCCCCCTCGGTGGCGCTGGGAGGGCTGATCCTGACGGTGGTGTTCAAGGGCGACCTCGACGCGGCGACGGCGGCCCGGGGCATGGTGGCCGGAGCGCTGGCGTTCACCGCCTACTGTCTCGTCGATGTTCCGGCGCTCGCCCGGTTCGGAGCCATGCGCGGGTCCGCGGCGGCCCTTGTCGTGTGGTTCGCGACAGCGGCCGCCATCGCCTTCGCGGTGGCTCCGTGAGGCGATCGGCGAGGCCCGGGGACGGGAGCGGAGAAGGCGCCGAGGACACCGACCGGATGCGGGTGGACCTGCGGGCGGCCGCGCGCACGCCGCGCAAGGATCTGCTCCTCCGGTTCGCCTTCGGCGCGGGCGTGTCACTCCTGGCGGCCGTCGTGTCACGGCTCTTCGGGTCGTTCGTCGGCGGCGTCTTCCTCGCCTTTCCCGCGATCCTGCTGGCCAGTCTGACCCTGGTGGCCGAGGAGGAAGGGCTCATGAGCGCCCGCGACGACGCGCGTGGCGCCGCCCTGGGCACCCTGGGGCTCGTGGCGTTCGCCGTCGTCGCCGCGGCTCTCCTCCGTCACCACTCGGCGTGGCTCGCGCTCGGGGCCGCCACGGCGGCATGGCTCGTGGTCTCACTCGGCGCCTACGGGATCGCGCGAGCGACAGGGGTCGGCGGCGACGAACGTTCCCCTGCGGACGGGTGAGGCCCCGCGCGGGTTTGGTCATGGAGCCTGCGGCCACCGGAGGAGAAGAGGTGGCCATGGTGAAGAAGGAGAACACCGGGGAGTCGCCAGACGCCGCGGTCGAGGCGGTCCTCTCCGCGGCCGCACGCTCGTCCGGAAACGCTTGAGCCTCGTCGCCTACAGTCGGAATTGTGGTACTGGGTGAGGGAACGTACGGATTCGGATCGCCGATCGGCCGGCTGCTGATCAGGACCAGCCGCGCGGGGCTCGGGCGGAAAGCGGGGCACGACCTCACGCTCGAAGCCACCCGGTGGACCGGGGAGGCGGTGGTCGTCACGGGTGATCCCGGGAAGTCGTCGGTGACCGTGACGGTCGAGACGGGTTCGTTGACGGTCCGGGAGGGGACGGGAGGGCTCAAGCCCCTCACCGACGCCGACAGGACGGAGATCAAACGCCTGCTGGAGGGCGAGGGCCTGCTGCACACCGCACAGCATCCCGTCATCGTCTTCCGCTCCACGAGCGTCACGGGAACGCCGGAGTCCTTCGAGATCACGGGGGACCTCACGATCAAGGGCCGGAGCCACCCGGTGACCGTGCACGGGGGCGGCGACGGGGACGGATTGGTGTGCGGCTGGGCTACCGTCACCCAGTCCACCTGGGGGATCAAGCCGTACAGCGCGTTCCTGGGCGCGCTGAGACTGGCCGACGACGTCCGGATCGAGTACGCGGTGACCGGGCTCGGACCGCTGCCCGGTCCCGGGCGGAGCCCCGAGCGGTCATAACGGGCGACGAGCCCTCTCTCAGCGTCAAACACGCGCGCTCTCGGCGTAACCGGCCTACATGTGCCTGCCGTGGGCGACCGAGACGATGAACAGGACCACGATGCACAGCACGATGGCGGCGAAGACGGGCCAGCAGCGTCCCCCATCCCCGTCCTCGCCGGGCCGCCCGCCCGTTCCCGCGGCGGCCAATGCCGGGGAGGAGGCCACATGGCGCCAGCCGTGGCAGGCCGCGCAGGGCCGGGACGGGAAGGGGACCCGGACGTTCCGGCTGCTCAGCCCCGCGGTGGGGAAGGTGGCCCGGACGCCGGGCGAGGTGGGCGTCAGCCCGTGCAGGTAGATGGCGGTGCGCTGATGATCGAGGATCGCCGAGCGGTCGTCGTCGGGGTGGGCCAGTGCGGTCACGACCTGGGCCGTGGCCAGGGCGACGAGCTGGATGTCCACCCGGGCACCGCGGGCCGCCTGGGTGTCGGCGGTCCCCTGCCGGAAGGCCACCGCGCACTCGTAACAGGGTGTCCGCCTGCCGGGGAGCACCCACAGGATCTCGCCGACCTCGGCGTCACGGATCCTGGGGTCCACCCAGACCGCCGGATACACCGCGGGCCTGCCCACCGCCAGGGCCACGCGGTTGACATGGCGCTGGCACACGGCGGAGTCGGTCGCCGCCACCACCACGTCCGCGCCGCCCACCAGCGACCACTGCTCGTCCGCGGGCAACGCGAGGAAGTCCGCATGATGGCCGGTGGCGTCGCAGGAGGGGAAGTCGCGACGGATCTTCGCAGCCAGTGCCAGGGCCTTCGGCTGTCCCAGGGCGGGAGCACCGAGTGGGTGGCGAATCAGGTTCTCCACCGCGAGCGTGTCGGGGTCGACCAGCCGGAGCGGGCTGAATCCGATCCGGGCGAGTTCCTCGGCGAGGAATCCGCCGACCGCTCCCGCGCCGACGATCAGCACCGCTCCCGTACGCCGGTGGTGACGCGCCCAGACGCGGTCCTCGGGCGGAGCAGTCAATCGAAGGTCCAGCGAGCCACGCGAACCGGGCCCGGCCCGGTCTGCTCGACGCGGTCGGAACTCTCCTCCGGTTTCAGCTCCCCGGTGTCGGCATCGAGGAACCACTGACGCTCACTCGCGCGTTCCTGCTCCTCCGTCAGTTCGGCCTTCTGCAGGGTCTCCGGTGCTGTACCCACGAGAATCCCTCCCGCCTGGTCTCTTGAGTTTCCTGCATCGCCCTTTCCACGCTACGCGCCGGTATGGGCGCCGCATCCCGGGAGCGGACCGACCGGCAACCTACGGCGGGGCGGCGCCCCTGGCGGGCGGGCGGATCCCCGTGAGGGCGCTCACTGCGCGAACCGCCGCCGGGCCGGACATGGATGCGGGCACCCGAAGGCCCAGCGTCTCCCGACGCGCGTCGGCGCGGCCCGGGCGGTGTGCTCGCCCGGGCCGTGCGGGCCGGCTCGCCCGGCCCCTCACGGGTTGCGGGGCGGGGCGGTTCCGGTGGTGGAGGAGGGAGTGGAGGAGGTGGAGGACGCGGTGGTGGTGGGAGAGGCCGCGGACTCCTCGGGCCGCAGCACGCACAGGGCCCAGATGATGAACCCGGAGAACGCGATCATCACGACCGCCCAGACCGGGTAGTACGGCAGGGACAGGAAGTTGGCGAGGATGATCAGCCCGGCGATCGCCACACCGGCCACGCGCGCCCACATCGCCGTCTGGAACAGCCCGATGCTGATGATCACGGCGAGCACCCCGAGGACGAGGTGGATCCAGCCCCAGCCTGTGAGGTCGTACTGGAAGACGTAGTTCCGCGTGGTGACGAAGACGTCGTCCTGGGCGATGCCCATGATTCCGCGGAAGATGTCGAGCACTCCGGCGATCATCAGCATGACGGCGGCGAAGGCCGTCAGGCCGGTGGCCCATGCCTGCTTCGCCGGGTGCGGCCGTGCCGTGTGGGTCGCGGTCATCTTCTCCCTCGTTTCGTCTCGCCCGGCAGGTTCATCGACGGCCGGGAGTGGAGCTGACGGAGCTGTCGGGGCTCTCGGGGGTGGAGGTCACGGAGGTGGCGCGGCCCTCGGGGGCGCCACCGGCCAGGATCATCGCCTTGGCGCGGGCGAACTCCTCGTCAGTGATGTCTCCACGGGCACGCAGGTCGGACAGCCGGGCGAGTTCGTCGACCTTGGACCCGCCCCCGCCGCCGGCCGCGGTCTGCCGGATGTAGGCGTTGAACGCCTCCTGCTGCTCCCGCGCCTGCGCGATCTCCCGACGGCCCATGCTCCTGCCGCGGGCGATGACGTAGACGAGGACGCCGAGGAACGGCAGCACGATGCAGAACACCAGCCACCCGGCCTTGGCCCAGCCGTTCAGGCCGTCGTCACGGAAGATGTCGAGGATGACCCGGAAGAGCAGGACGAACCACATGATCCACAGGAAGAACCACAGCATCGTCCAGAAGGCGCTCAGCAGCGGGTAGTCGTACGCGAGGTTCATCTGCGTGCTCATTTCTCTTCTCCGTCCGGGCCTGTGCCCGGATGCGCTGTCTGCCCTCTGTCAGCGTGCGCACGGCAAGGCCCGGGCGCCTCACCCGAAGCGGGTGACCGTGCGGCGCCGCCGCGGTCCCGCGCCCGCGCGGCCCCGGGGTTCGGGGGCTCAGGACGTCGCGGGGCGTACGCCGCCGGATCCCGCGGGCTCGGCGGGGCCCGTGGCGGAGGCGAGGACGGCCAGGAGGATCAGGACGGCGAGGACGACGCACAGGACGAGTGCGACGACCGCGACCGTGGGGTGGTTCCAGAGCACCAGGGCGAGCGCGCCGGCCGCGATGACGACGCCGGTGGTCCACTTCCGGTGGGCGTCCAGCCAGTGTCCGGCCGTACCGGTGTGCACTCCGGCGCGGCCGAGCGCCTCGCCCGCGGCGGTGGTGCTCCGCCCGGCCAGCGTCCGCACCCCGCGAGCCGCGCGTCCCGGGCCGTACAGGTAGGCGGCCAGCGCCGTGATCACGGCGACGACCAGGAGGGTGCGCGCGCTGTCGCGGAGGAACCTCACCAGGGTGTCGTAGATGACCGCGGCGGCGTCGGGGGGCAGCGTCGTCGGCGGGACGGAGCCGAGGTAGACCCGGCGGGCCACGGCCAGGGCGATGAGCAGGACGATCATCATCACGCCCACGCCGATGGCCGTGACCTGCAACATCAGCCGGTGCGACGGAGCCGTCCACACGGTCAGCGCGGCGAGCACGATGGTCACGACGGGCAGCCAGACGCCGACGATGTCGAGCAGCCGCATGGCGTCCTGGGCCTTGCTCAGCTTCTCGGTCCTGAACAGGGTGATCGAACGGTCGGGGGCGGGTATGACCGAGGCCTTCCGGAAGCCGGCGCTCTCCAGCTCGTGCTTGACCTGGTCGACGACGACCCCGATGTCCAGTTGCACGGTGTCGCCCTGGGCCCGTACGGCGCCCTTCTGGTTTCCGGTGAGGACGTTCATCAGAGCCGTCTGCGCCCGCCGGTTGGCGGTCACCCAGACCTCTTCGAAGACGTCGCTGGTGATGACGCGTTTGACGACGCGGTGCACCACGTCGGTGACGGCGCCGCGCAGCGGGCCGGTCAGCACGGTGGAGTTGTCGACGACGCGCGGCGGGGCCCCGGACTTCCTGAGGGCGTCGGTCAGCGCCGCGGTCACCGCGTTCAGGTCGATGTTGTCCACGACGCGTTTGGTCAGCCGGTCGGTCACGGCGTTCTGCACCGCCGGTTCGCGAGCCAGGGGCGTGACGGTCTGGACGTAGCGGTCGGTGTCGCCGACCGTGTCGTGCACCCAGGCGGCGACCACGGCCAAGGGGGCGAACACCAGGGTCACCACCAGCAGGACCGTGGCGCCCGCCCGGCGCAGCCTCCGGTGCTTGACCGCGGCGGCCCGGCGGAGCCGTTCGTAGTCGGCGTACTCCGCGGGGGTCAGGGAGCGCCGGGGCTCCCCGGCGCCGCCCGGGGCCGGCGGGACGGGGGCGTCGGCGGGGGCCATGGATCCTCCTTGGTCGTCGCGTGCGGGGCGGCGCGCCATAGGGCGTGAACCGCCCGGACGCGGGCCGGACCGGCCGAGGGCAGGACGGCCGGCGTGCGGCCCCGGACCGGCACCGCGGTCGGCGTACGAGGGGCTCAGACCGTCGCCGCGGGCCCCGACGGAATCCCCGTGGCGGCCCTGCGCAGTGCCGACCGCCAGGCGAAGGCGACGCCCAGTTCGACCAGGCCGAGCAGCACGAGCCACAGGCCGAGCAGCCGGGTCAGCACCAGGGCCGACTGCGTGGGCAGCGCCAGCACCACGATGCCCGCGACGATGCCGAGCGCCGCCGCGCCGAGGAGGACGCCGCGGTGGGGCAGGCTCCGGAAGGCGAGCGCCGTGTAGGCGGTGAGCATGCCGGACAGCAGCCAGACGATCCCGACGATCAGAGAGAGCGCGGCGATCGTCTGCAACGGGTGCCTCAGGCACAGCACCCCGGCGAGGACGAACAGCACCGCGACCAGCAGCCGCGGCAGGCGCTCGCCGTGCTCCTCCCGGGAGAACGCGGCGACGAACCGGAACGCGCCGGTCACGAGCAGGTACAGCCCGATCACGATCGCCAGGACGTGCAGGGTCTCGTTCGGCCAGGCGAGCACGATGATCCCCGGCACCAGCGTCGCCAGCGCCGAGCCCAGGAGCCAGGACCACGAACTGCCGAGGCCCGCCAGCATGTCGGCGGGGTCGCCGTCCGGGTGGGGGCCCGTCCCGCCGGGCCTGTGCTCCGCTCCGGCATGCGATGCCGAACCACGCGACACGGTCATGGCTCCTCCTCGCGGGGATCGGTTGCAGGTCGCTGCCGGACCGCCGACGGGACGGTGTGTGGGGACCCGTACGCCAGCGTCCCGCGGGGCGGAGTCCCACGGGTCACCCGTGGGGGGTGATCCGTCCCCCGCGCCGCCGCGTTGATCTGGATGCGGACCTGCGCGCGCGTTTCCCGGACAGCGGAACCGGAGGGACACGAGATGAGCGACTCGGCAGCTCCTCGCAACCCGGACACCGCGGGGAGGCGCCCGCCGCGGCGGGACCGGGAGCAGCGTGTGCCCAGGTCGGCGGCCGTCATGGTGCTCGCTCGCTCGGTGCTCGTCACGGCCGGTCTGGTGACGGCGTACTACCTGCTGCCCCTGGACGGCCGGGCCTCGGCCACGACGGCGGTCCTGCTCGGGCTGGGGCTGGCCGGTGTCGCGCTGTTCTTCGCGTGGGAGGTGTGGGCCATCGCCCGCTCGCCCTACCCCCGGCTGAAGGCCGTGGAGGCGCTGGCGATCACGCTTCCGCTCTTCCTGCTGCTGTTCGCCGGCGCCTACTACCTCCTGGACCACTCCGACCCGAGCTCCTTCACCGAGCCGCTGACCAGGACGGACGCCCTGTACTTCGCGCTGGCCACGTTCACCACCGTCGGGTACGGCGACATCACGGCCCGGTCGCAGACGGGGCGGGTGCTGGCCATGCTCCAGATGACCGGCGGGCTGCTGCTCGTGGGTGTCGCGGCGCGCGTGCTGACGGGTGCCATCCAGGCGGGTCTGCGCCAGCAGCACCGTGACCGGCCGCCCGGGTAACTCACTCCGGGACGCGGCGCATCTCCAGGACCCGCAGGCCCAGTGACTGGCAGCGGGCCAGCAGCCCGTACAGGTGCGCCTCGTCCACGACGGGTCCGTACAGGACGGTCTGACCCGACATCACCACGTGGTCCAGCTCCGGGAATGCCTTGGTCAGCGTCTCCGACATGTGCCCGTCGACGCGGATCTCGTAGCGCATCAGCCGCTCCCACGGTGGCCTGGGGACGGGCGTACCACGCCCCCAGTCCGAGGGTCCGTCCGGCCGGGCCGCCGGACCTCACCCGGCGCAGGTGATACGGCAGGTGAGTGTGTCCCGGGTCAGTGGGTGAGGACGACCTTGAACGCGAGGATCAGCAGTCCGATCACCAGGTTGACCGCCGCCATGCCCGCGACCAGGCCCCAGGAGGCGCCGGCCCGGCGCGCCGCGGCCGCCGACCAGCCCACCTGTCCGGCCACGGCCACGGCGAGCGCCAGCCACAGCCCGCCCGACAGGTCCAGGCCGAACAGCGGGCTGACGGCCAGCGCGAGAGCCGGCGGCAGGGCCGCCTCGGCGATCGGCCACTCGTCGCGGCACACGTGCAGGACGGTGCCGCGGTCCAGGTGGCGCTGGGCCAGGCGGGCGCCGAACAGCTGGGCGTGCACGTGCCCGAGCCAGAACACCACACCGGTGAGCAGCAGCAACAGCGCCAGTTGCAGGCGCGGGAAGGATTCCGGTACGCCGGCGCCGACCACCACGGAGGCGGCGAGCATGGACCCGTACACCCCGCCGGTGCCGTCGGTGTGGGCCCGTCGCGGGCGGTTCACAGCAGGCGCAGTTCGCGGGCCCGGTGCACCGCTTCGTTGCGCCGGTTGACGCCGAGCTTGCGGTACACGCTCTTGAGGTGGGTCTTGACGGTGTTGACCGACACGAACAGGTCCGCGGCGATCTCCTCGGTCGTCATCATCAGCGCGAGCCGCTGGAGCACGTCCCGCTCGCGGCCGCTGAGCTGGTCGACGACCAGGGCGGCCGGGCGGCCCGTTCCCGGATCGGTCCCGGACGGGGGACCCGGGCGGGCCGGCGGCCGGGAGAACGCGTCCGTGTCCAGCAGGCGGCGCAGCCACGGTCCGGCCTCGTGGAAGGGGCGCCGCAGCCGCTCGTTGCGGGCCTCCAGCAGCGCGCGGGTCGCCAGCCGCCGCGCGGTGGCGTGGTCGCCCTGCCGGCCGGTGGCCTCGGCCCGCACGAGCAGGGCCCGGACCGTGACGGCGGGGCCGCTGCGCGGCCCGGCGGGAAGGGCGTCGAGCAGGTCCAGAGCGGTGCCCGGGTCACCCGCGGCGAGGTGGGCGCGGGCGGCCGCCACCGTGCAGGCGGCCTCGGTGCCCACGGCGTCCTCCAGCACCTTCACGGCCAGCTCGGGGCGGCCCTCGGCGAGGTGGGCGGCGGAGACGACGAGCGCGGTGTGGGCTTCGGCCCAGGGCGAGGCCACGGCGGCGGGGACGGCCGACTCGGCGGTCTCCAGGGCGGCCCCGGCCTCTCCGCGGGCCAGTTGGAGCCGTGCCCGCGCGATGACCAGGCCGGCGGCCGCCACGGGATCCCACGGCACCGGCTGCGAGGCCGTCGCCCGGTCCAGCAGGGCCTGGGCCTCCCCCAGTTCGTCACGGTCGACGGCCACCGCGGCCAGCACCAGGCGGCCGAGTCCGGAGCCGGTCGGCTCGGCCAGGCTGAACCGTTCCGCGTCGGCGAGCGCCGCCAGGACCTTGCGTTCCGCGCGCGTGGGCCAGCCGGTCAGGTAGTCGATGAGCGCGAGCTGGCTCAGGGACTCCTCCCGGGGCAGCGCGGTGGCGCCGTCGGAACCGGCCGCCGCGGCGGACAGCGCGGCCCTGGCGTCCTCGAAGCGACCCGCCCAGAGGCGGGCGGCACCGAGGTGGGTCTGCAGCAGGGCGGCGAGTTCGGGGTGCTTGTCCAGGAGTTCGGCGGGGAGGTCCTGTCGCAGGTCCCGCGCCGTCCGGGCGGCGTGTTCGGCCCGGCCCGGGGCGCCGGTCAGCCGGGCGGCGAGGGTGTCCAGGAGGGCGAAGCTGAGCCGGGCCGCCGCCATGTCGGCACCGGTGCGGGCCAGTTCCCGGCGGGCGTGCTCCAGGTGCGGGCGGGCGTGGCCGAGGTCGCCGTCGGACAGCTCGCGCGCCGCGCGGACGAGGTCGGCCTCGGGGCCGGCGGTCTCGGGGGTCATCCGCGAGAACAGCGTGCCCAGGTCCCCGGAGCGCAGGCCGGTGAAGAACTCCCCGATCGCGAGGTCGTCCACCAGGGCGCGGGCGGTGAACCGCCAGTCGCCGGCCGCGGCGCCGTGGGCGAGCGTCTCGGGCAGCGGTCCGCTGTGCCGCAGCCACGCGGCGGCCCTGCGGTGCAGTTCGGTCTCCAGGCTGGGGAACCGCACCCGCAGGTGCGCCGCGAGGATCTCCGCGAAGAGCGGGTGGAGGCGGTACCAGGAGTGGCCGAGGTGCTCCACGAACGCGTTCGCCCGGTGCAGCTCGGCCAGGATGGGTTCGGCGTCCCGGCGACCGGCGAGCGCGTTGGCCAGGTCGGGGCAGAACCGGTCCAGGACGCTGACCCGCAGCAGCAGGTCCTGGGTCGGGGCCGGCTGTCTCTTGAGCACCTCGGCCAGCAGGAAGTCCGCGATCGTGCTCTGTCCGGCCTCGAACTCCTTGAGGTAGGTCTCCGGGTCGCTGCTCTGCCGCGCGGCCAGGGCGCACAGCCGCAGGCCCGCCGCCCAGCCCCGGGTGCGCTCGACGAGCGCGCGGACCGCGTCGCCGCCGAGCCGCAGCCCGTGCAGTTCCAGCAGGCTCCCCGCCTCGTCCGGGGTGAAGGCCAGTTCCGCGCCCCTGATCTCGGTCAGGGTGCCGTCCGCGCGGTAGCGGTGCAGGGGTAGCGTCGGTTCGGTGCGGGTGACGAGGACCAGGTGCATGCCCTGTCCGGCGTGGTGCAGGACGAAGCCGAGCTGATCGGCGATATCCGGTGCGGTCACCCGGTCGTACTCGTCGAGGACGACGACCACGGGCCGGTCGCGGCCGTTCAGCCGCGCGGCGAGCCGGGCGAGCAGGCCGTGGTCCACCGCGCCGGCCTCGGCCGGGCAGCCGACGTCGCGGATCTCGTGCGCCCCGCAGGCGCGCAGAGCCTCCAGCAGGTAGGCCCAGAAGACGCCGGGTGCCTGGTCGGTGGCGTCCGCGGTGAGCCAGGCCACCGGCCGTTCCAGGTGGGCGGCCCAGTCGGCGACCAGCAGCGTCTTGCCCGCACCCGCGCCGCCGTTGACCATGGTCAGCGGTGTGGCCAGTGCCTGGTCCAGGTGATCGAGCAGGCGCTGCCGGCGCAGGAACGTGGCCGGCGGTACCGGCACGGCGAACCGGGTGCGCAGGAACGGGTCCCCCAGAGGATCAAGGCCCGCGGCCGTCGGCCCGGAACTGTTGTCGCCGCATTCGGACACCGCGCTCACCACCACCGGTCATGTCATGGGCAGCGCTTCTCCCGCTCAGGATCTCAGTGATCGCCCGTACGCGCGCGTCGCGAGGGGGCACGGCGGCCCGACGTCGTCCGGCAGACCCCCGGGAACGCGTGCCGTGCAACCTTGTCGCAACCTCCGTGCTGCTTGTCTGGGTACGGCTTCTTCTTCCGGGGCGGCGAAGGACGGTGACGATGTACGAGGAGATCCCGCGTGTGGAGTTCACCCCCTCGGCGGCCGGCCTGGTCCGGCGGCTGAGCGAGGCGCACGGGCCCCTGATGTTCCACCAGTCGGGCGGCTGCTGCGACGGAAGCGCGCCGATGTGCTACACGGACGGCGAGTTCCGTACCGGGGGCTCGGACGTGCTGCTCGCGGAGCTGGAGGTCGAGGGGGTGGACCGGCCCGTGCCGTTCTGGATGTCGCGCAGCCAGTACGAGGTGTGGAGTCACACCCGGCTCATCGTCGACGTGGTGCCCGGACGGGGCAGCGGTTTCTCCCTGGAGGCACCCGAGGGAGTGCGTTTCCTCATCCGCTCCCGTGTCATCGAGGCCTGAGCCCCGCACCGGACATCACGTCCCGGAACGCGGGGCGCGGTTCCGGAACGACGGCAGAATCACACGTTCGGAGGACACGTCTACCGCACGGCCTGACCCTCCGCTACGCCACACTTGCGGCCGTTAGCCGCGAAGTGGGCGTGGCGGAGGAGGACGACGATGGCCATTTCCATCTCTGTGGTGCTGCTGCTCCTGCTCCTAGCGGTGATCTTCGTGCGCAACTGCGCGCTGAAGTTCTCGCACGCCCTGGTCTGTGTCCTGCTCGGCTTCTTCCTTGCGGGTACGAGCATGGCGCCCACCATTCACGAGGGTCTGATGGCCACGGCGCAGATCGTCGGCAGCCTGCACCCCTGACGCCCGGCGGGACGTCAGGGCGCTTCGAGGCCGACCAGCCGGGCCAGCGCCTCGCGGTGGGCGCCCGCGGTGCCGTACGCGATCGAGTCCGCCTTGGCCCGCTTCAGGTACAGGTGGACCGGATGCTCCCAGGTCATGCCGATGCCGCCGTGCAGTTGCAGCGCCTCCTCGGCCGCGTGGACGGCGACGGGCGCCGCGTAGGCCTGGGCGACGGCCACCGCCACGTCGGCGTCCTCCTCCCTGGCGAGCGCGTCGGCCGCGGACCGGGCGGCGGCGCGGAGTCCGGCGACCTCCAGCCACAGCTGGGCGAGCCGGTGCTTGAGCGCCTGGAAGCCGCCGACCGGCCGGTTGAACTGCGTGCGCTCCTTCAGGTAGCGCACGGTCTCGGTCAAGGTCCAGTCGGCGAGGCCGACTTGTTCGGAGGCGAGCAGTCCGGCGCCGGCCCGCAGCGCCCGGTGCACGGCCGGCCCGGCGTCGCCCAGCCGGCGGCCCCGTACGGCGTCGAAGGAGATGGTCGCGAGCGGCCGGGTCAGGTCCAGCGACACCTGCGGGGTGATGGTGACGTCGTCCGCGTCGACCGCGTGGAGCGCGCCGTCCTCCGCGGGCACGAGCAGCACATCGGCGATCGCCGCGTCCGCGATGCCCGTCAGCTCTCCGTGCAGCAGCCCGGATTCCAGTCGTACGGCCCTGAAGGCGCCCGGCGCGGTGTGCAGTCCGACCGCGAGGGCGCCGATCGCACGACCGGACGCCAGGCGGGACAGCAGCCCGGCGCAGTCGTCGCCGGCGCAGGCCAGCAGCGCCTCGGTGGCGACCACGGCGCTGGTGAGGTACGGGACGGGAGCCACCGCGCGGCCCAACTCCTCCAGAACGACCGCCGCTTCGCGGTGCGTGGCGCCCTGACCGCCGTATTCCTCGGGCACCAGCAGACCGGCCAGGCCCATGCCGTCGGCGAGCGTCTTCCACAGTGCCCGGTCGTGCGGGGCGTCCGTCTCGGCGCGCGCGATCACGTCCGCCGGGGCGCAGTGGTCGGTGAGCAGGTCCCGGACGGCGGCGCGCAGCGCCTCTTCCTCCTCCGAGTACAGCAGGTGGGGTTCGGCGCTCGTGGTGCTCATCGGGCTCAACGCGCTCATCGGGCGAGGTCCTTCCAGGCGACGTCCTTGTCGGTGCGCGGCTCGGCGGGCAGTCCGAGGACGCGCTCGGCGACGATGTTCAGCAGGACCTCGCTCGTTCCGCCCTCGATGCTGTTGCCCTTGGCGCGCAGATAGCGGTAGCCGGCGTCGCGGCCGGTGAAGTCGACCAGTTCGGGGCGGCGCATGCTCCAATCGTCGTGCAACAGCCCCTCCTCGCCGCGGAGTTCGACCTCAAGGCCACTGATCTCCTGGTTGAGGCGGGCGAAGGCGAGCTTCATGCCGGAGCCCTCGGGGCCGGGCTGGCCCGCGGCCAGTTGCTGGCGCAGCCGCTCACCGGTCAGGCGGGCGACCTCGGCCTCCACCCACAGTTTCAGCAGCCGCTGGTGCAGGTCGTGGGTGCGCAGTTCCGGGCGCTCGCGCCAGGTCCTCGCGACCGGGCCGATCATGCCGCCCTCGCGGGGCAGCCGCATGCCGCCGATGGACACGCGCTCGTTCATGAGCGTGGTCCGGGCGACCCGCCAGCCGTCGCCGACGTCGCCGAGACGGTGGGAGTCGGGGATGCGCACGCCCGTCAGGAAGACCTCGTTGAACTCGGCCTCTCCGGTGATCTGGCGCAGCGGCCGCACCTCGACACCGGGGTCGGTCATGTCGCAGAGGAAGTAGGTGATGCCCTGGTGCTTGGGCAGGTCGAGGTCGGTGCGGGCGATGAGGATGGCCCAGCGGGCGAGGTGGGCGCTGGAGGTCCACACCTTCTGGCCGCCGACCACCCACGTGTCACCGTCGCGGACCGCCCGGGTGCCGAGGGCGGCCAGGTCGGATCCGGCGCCCGGTTCGCTGAACAGCTGGCACCAGACCTCCTCCCCGGTCCACAGCGGCCTGAGGAAGCGCCGCTTCTGCTCCTCGGTGCCGTGGCGCAGGAGGGTCGGCGCGGCCATGCCGAGGCCGATGCCGATGCGGCGCGGGTCGTTGTCCGGGGCGCCCGCCGCCGTCAACTCGGCGTCCACGACGGTCTGGAGAGAGCGGGCGGCGCCGAGGCCACCGAGGCCTCGCGGGTAGTGCACCCAGGCGAGCCCGGCGTCGAAACGGGCCCGGAGGAAGTCGAGCGTGCCGGTGGTGGCCGGCGGGTGCGCGGCCAGCAACTCTCCGGTGCGGCGGCGCAGTTCCTCGGCGTCGGTCATGCGGTGGCTCCGTTCTCCAGGCCGGGCACCACGGCGACGCGGCCGGTGGTGGCTCCGTCGGCGACCCGCTGGACGGCGGCCGCGGCCCCGGCCAGCGGCACCCGTTCGCTCACCAGCGGCTTGATCGCGCCCCGGGCGGCCAGGTCGGTGAGCTGCTCGTGGCAGTGCCGGACCAGCTCGGGGTTCTTGGTGTTGTACAGGCCCCAGTGCAGGCCCACGATCGAGTAGTTCTTGACGAGTGCGTGGTTGAGCGCGGGGCTGGGGATGGTCCCGCCGGCGAAGCCGACGACCAGGATCCGGCCCTCGAAGGCGACGGCCTTGGCGGACTGGGCGTAGGCCGTGCCGCCGACCGGGTCGTAGACCACGTCCGCGCCCCGGCCACCGGTGGCCTCCTTCACGGCGGCGACGACGTCCTCCGTGTGCCGGTCGATCACCACGTCGCAGCCCAGCCCACGGGCCACGGCGGCCTTCCCGGCACCGCCGGCGACACCGATGACCCGGGCGCCGGCCGCCTTGCCGAGCTGCACGGCCGCGCTGCCGACGCCTCCGGCGGCGGCGTGGACGAGCAGGGTCTCGCCGGCCTCCAGGCGCGCCCGGCGGTGCAGGCCGAACCAGCCCGTCTGGTAGCCGATGTGCAGGGCGGCCGCCTCGGCGTCGTCCAGCGCGTCGGGGGCGGGCAGTACGGCGTCGGTGGCGGCGACGGCGTACTCGGCGAAACCGCCGTACGGCAGCTCCGGGTTGGCGATCACCCGGCGGCCGTCCTCCGTCTCGCCGCAGATCTCCACGCCCGGGGTGAAGGGCAGCGGCGGCCTGACCTGGTACTGGCCGCGGCACAGCAGCGCGTCCGGGAAGTTGATGGTGGCGGCACGCACCTTGAGCAGGATCCGGCCCTCGCCCGGGACGGGCGGCTCGGTCTCCTCCAGGCGCATCACCTTGCCCGGCTCGCCGTTGTCGTGCACTCGCCATGCCTGCATGCGCCGCCTCCAGGGGACCGCGTCGTCGCGTCGTCTGACCGGGTCATTTGCATACTAAGCAGTCGCTTGCCCCTCGGGGAACACCCGCGGTCAGCCGTCCTCGCCCCCTCGGGCCGGTCGCGCCCGTACGTGCATGCGCTCGCCCTGCGGCCCGAACAGGCTCAGGAACTCCACCGGCCCCTCCCCCGTCGACCCGAACCAGTGCGGCACGCGCGTGTCGAACTCCGCCGCCTCACCGGCCGTGAGCACCACGTCGTGCCCGCCGAGCACCAGCCGCAGCCTGCCGGACAGCACGTACAGCCACTCGTAGCCCTCGTGCGTCCGCGGGTCCGGTTCGAGCCTGCGCCGCGGTTCCAGCACCTTGAACGCCTGCAGGCCGCCCGGCTGCCGGGTCAGCGGCCAGTGGGTGCGGCCGCCGCGCACGATCGGCTCGGCCCGTACCCGCGGGTCGCGCACCGGAGGGGCTCCGACCAGTTCGTCCAGCGGCATCCGATGGGCCTGGGCGATCGGCAGCAGCAGCTCCAGACTGGGCTTGCGCAGGCCCGACTCCAGGCGCGACAGGGTGCTGACGGAGATCCCGGTCGCCTCCGCGAGGGCGGAGAGGGTGACCTCCCGTTCCTTGCGTATCCGGCGCAGCCGGGGGCCCACGTCTGCCAGAACGTCCTCGATGCTCATGTCTCGATAGTGCTGCCTTGGTTGCGGAACCGGCAAATGTGTTTGTCAATCCGGCACCGGACGGACGACCTTCTCCGTGGAGGTGGTCACCATGACCGAGAAGAGCGGGAAGACCGAGCCGGCCGAGCAGGCTGTGCAGGCCGAGAAGTACGAGGCCGTCGTCGTCGGAGGCGGCGCGGCGGGCCTGTCCGCCGCGCTGGTCCTCGGCCGGGCCAGGCGGCGCACGCTGGTCGTCGACGCGGGCGAGCCGCGCAATGCGCCGTCCGCGCACATGCAGGGCTTCCTGTCCCGGGACGGCATGTCCCCGGAGCGGTTCCTCGCCGCCGGCCGCGAGGAGATCGAGCGGTACGGGGTCGAACTGGTCCGGGACCGGGCGGTGGAGGCCGTCCGGGACGCCGGGGGTGAGTTCGACGTGACGCTGGCCGGAGGGCGCACGGTCCACGCCCGGCAGATGGTCGTGGCCACCGGCCTGAAGGACGAGCTCCCGGCGGTCCCGGGCCTCGCCGAACGCTTCGGCCGCGACGTCCTGCACTGCCCGTACTGCCACGGCTGGGAGGTGCGCGACCAGGCCTTCGGCGTGCTCGCCACGACCCCGCTGAGCGTCCACCAGGCGCTGATGGTGACCCAGTGGTCCAAGGACGTGACGCTCTTCCTGCACGAGGTCGGCGAGAACGAGCTGAACGACGACGACCTGCGCAGGCTGGCCGCGGCCGGTGTCCGCGTGGTGCCGGGCGAGGTGGCCGGGATCGTCGTCGAGGCGGACCGGCTGACCGGGGTCCGCCTCGACGACGGCTCGACGCACGCCCGCGAGGCTCTGTTCGTCGCACCGCGCGCGCTGCCGCGGACCGACCTGCTCCAGCAGCTGGGCGCCGAACTGCGCGAGACGCCGTTCGGCGCCTTCCCGGTGATCGACGAACGGGGCCTGACGACCGTCCCCGGCCTGTGGTCGGCCGGAAACGCGAGCGGTTTCGCCGAACAGGTGATCAACGCCGCCAGCCGCGGCTACCGCGCCGGCGCGGCAATCAACGGCGAACTGCTGTTCACCGACCTCGACGCAGCGGTGACGGCGGGGGGCGCGGCCCGGGTGTAGGGCACCACGCTGTACCTGGGCGGCACCCGAGCGCGAGGGGCTGCCCTGCACCCGGCAGCAGGCCGCCGCCCCCGTGCAGGACGACTCCCGAATGCGGACCGCCGCCCGGGTACAGGGCAGCACCCGTACAGGCCGGGGCCCAGGTGCAGGGCGGCGCCCGCGCGCAGGACGGCGGCCCACATTGCACGACAGCAGCCGCGCGCGGAACGCCACCCAGGTGCCCAGCAACACCCAACTCCGCGCCGGCATGCCGGACCACGCCCGGGTACAGGCCCTCGCCCGCCTGCGAGACCACCGCTGTGTACACGCCGACGCCCGCGTGCGGGACCGTGCCCACGTACAGGCCGACGCTCGCGTACACGGCCGCGCCCACAGGCCCGCGCCCGCGAACCGGGTCACGCCCGGTTCAGGCTCGCGTCCACCTGTGGGACCACGTTCGTGTACAGGCCGCGCACGCGAGCGGTACAGCGACCGCCCGCGTGCCGGTGGCGTCCGGGTGTATGGCGGCGTCCTGCGTTGCACCATGGCTGCATGTTGCTCGCGCGGTTGGCTCAGGTTTCGCGGGAGGTTGCCGCCGCCTCGGCGCGGTCTCGGAAGATCGTTCTGCTTGCGGAGTTGTTCCGGGAGGCGGGGGCGGAGGATGTGCCGGTCGTCATTCCGTATCTGGCGGGCCGGCTGCCGCAGGGGCGGCTGGGGGTGGGCTGGAAGGTGCTCGGCCGCCGGGTCGTCCCGGCCGCCGAGGCCTCTCTCACCGTGCGCGAGGTGGACGCCCGGCTGAGCGAGCTCGGCAAGGTGTCCGGGCCCGGGTCGCAGGCGGAACGCGCCCGGATCGTCGGTGAGTTGATGGGCGCGGCGACCGAGGACGAGCAGCGGTTCCTGCGGGGGCTGCTCACCCGGGAGGTCCGGCAGGGGGCGCTGGACGCCATCGCCGTCGAGGCGCTGGCCGGGGCGACGGGCGCGCCCCCGGCGGACGTGCGGCGGGCGGTGATGCTGGCCGGATCACTGCAGACGGTGGCCCAGGCACTGCTCGCGGACGGCCCGCCGGCGCTGGAGCGCTTCCGGCTCACCGTCGGCCGCCCGGTCCTGCCGATGCTGGCGCACAGCGCCTCCTCCGTGGCCGAGGCGGTCGAACGGCTCGGCGCGTGCGCCGTCGAGGAGAAACTCGACGGCATCCGGGTCCAGGTCCACCGGGACGGCGACACCGTACGGGTGCACACCCGCACCCTGGACGACATCACCGACCGGCTTCCGGAACTGACGGCGGCCGCACGGGAGTTGAACGGCGCACGGTTCATCCTGGACGGCGAGGTCATCTCCTTCGGGGCGGACGGGCGGCCGCGCTCGTTCCAGGAGACCGCCGGACGCGTGGGCTCGCGTGTCGACGTGGCCACGGCCGCCGAGGCGGTCCCCGTCTCCCCCGTCTTCTTCGACGCGCTGTCGGTCGGCGACCGCGACCTGCTCGACCTGCCGCTGACCGAGCGCCACGCCGAGCTGGCCCGTCTGGTGCCGGAGCCGATGCGGGTCAGGCGCACCCTGGTGTCCGGACCGGACGACGTGGGCGAGGCCGAACGGTTCCTGGCCGAGACGCTGCGGCGCGGCCACGAGGGTGTGGTCGTCAAGGCCCTCGACGCCGCCTACAGCGCGGGCCGGCGAGGCGCGGCCTGGCTCAAGGTGAAGCCCGTGCACACCCTGGACCTGGTGGTCCTGGCCGCCGAGTGGGGCCACGGCCGCCGCACCGGCAAACTGTCCAACCTGCACCTGGGCGCACGCACCGCCGACGGCGGCTTCGCGATGCTCGGCAAGACGTTCAAGGGCATGACGGACGCGATGCTGGCCTGGCAGACCGAGCGACTGCGCCGGCTCACCGTCGAGGACGACGGCTGGGTGGTGACCGTGCGCCCCGAACTCGTCGTCGAGATCGCCTACGACGGCCTGCAACGGTCCACCCGCTACCCGGCGGGCGTGACCCTCCGCTTCGCCCGGGTCGTGCGCTACCGCGAGGACAAGCGGCCCGAGGACGCCGACAGCGTCGCGACGCTGCTGGCCGCGCACCCGGAGATCGCGCCATGAGCGCCCGGCGGGGCCGGCGCAGTGCCGGTCTGCTGCTGTACCGGCGCTCCGGCGACGGCCTGGAGGTGCTTCTCGGACACATGGGCGGCCCCTTCTTCGCCCGGCGGGAGGCGGGGGCGTGGACGGTGCCGAAGGGCGAGTACGACCCGGAGGAACCCGCATGGGAGGCGGCCCGCCGCGAGTTCCGGGAGGAGCTGGGGCTGCCGCCGCCGGGCGGGGAGGCCGTACCGCTGGGCGAGGTCCGGCAGACGAGCGGCAAGACCGTCACTGCCTGGGCGATCGAGGGCGACCTCGACCCGGCGGCGATCGTCCCCGGCACCTTCACCATGGAGTGGCCGCCGCGGTCCGGACGCACCCAGGAGTTCCCGGAGCTCGACCGGGTGGCCTGGCTCGGTCTGGACCGGGCCCGCGAGGTGATCGTCACGGCCCAGACCGCGTTTCTCGACCGCCTGGCCGAGCACTCGCTCTGACGAGGACCCCACGCGTTGCGATCGGCACCGCGGCGCGGGAAGGTCGAAGCACAGCCCGTCATAGGGGAGGTCAGCCATGTCCATCGCCACGGTGAACCCGGCCAACGGCGAGACGCTCAAGACGTACGAGGCCATGGGCGAGGAGGAGATCGAGCGCCGGCTCCAGCTCGCGCAGGCCACGTTCCGTACGTACCGGACGACGGCCTGCGCCGAGCGGGCCCGGCTGATGAACAGGGCCGCCGCCCTCCTCGACGAGGACCAGGAGGAGATCGCCCGTGTCATGACCACGGAGATGGGCAAGCCGGTCAAGCAGGCCCGCGCGGAGGCCGCGAAGTGCGCCAAGGCGATGCGCTGGTACGCCGAGCACGCCGAGGAACTCCTCGCCGACGAGCGGCCCGCCGAGTCGGACGTGAAGGACTCCGGGGCCTCCCGCGCCCTGGTCCGCTACCGGCCGCTCGGACCGGTGCTGGCCGTCATGCCCTGGAACTTCCCGCTGTGGCAGGTGATCCGCTTCGCCGCGCCCGCCCTGATGGCCGGCAACGTCGGCCTGCTCAAGCACGCCTCCAACGTGCCGCAGACGGCCCTGTACCTGGAGGACCTGTTCCACCGGGCGGGCTTCGCCGAGGGCTGTTTCCAGACCCTGCTCATCGGCTCCGGAGCGGTCGACGACATCCTGCGCGACGAGCGCGTGAAGGCGGCCACCCTGACCGGCAGCGAACCGGCCGGGCGGGCGGTGGCGTCCACCGCCGGGGAGATGATCAAGAAGACGGTGCTGGAGCTGGGCGGCAGCGACCCGTTCATCGTGATGCCGTCGGCCGACATCGACCGGGCCGCCGGGGTCGCGGTGACCGCCCGGGTGCAGAACAACGGCCAGTCCTGCATCGCGGCCAAGCGGTTCATCGTGCACACGGACGTCCACGACGCCTTCGCCGAGCGCTTCGTGGCCGGTATGACGGCGCTGCGGATCGGCGAACCGTTGCAGGAGGACACCGACGTCGGGCCACTGTCCAGCGAGCGGGGCCGGGCGGACCTGGAGGAGCTCGTCGACGACGCCCGGCGCGGCGGGGCCCATGTGCTGTGCGGTGGCGAACGGCCCGACCGGCCCGGCTGGTACTACCCGCCGACCGTGCTGTCCGGCATCACCCGCGAGATGCGCATCCACCGCGAGGAGGCGTTCGGTCCGGTGGCCACGCTGTACCGGGCGACCGACCTCGACGAGGCGGTACTCATCGCCAACGACTCGCCCTTCGGTCTGAGTTCCAACGTCTGGACCGAGGACGAGACCGAGGTGGAACGGTTCGTACGGGACCTGGAGGCGGGCGGGGTGTACATCAACGGGATGACCGCCTCGCACCCGGCGTTCCCGTTCGGCGGTGTGAAGCGGTCGGGGTACGGACGTGAGCTGTCCGGGCACGGAATCCGCGAGTTCTGCAACATCACCACCGTGTGGCACGGGGCATGAGGCTTCCACGGCTACGATCCCCTTTGTGAACCGCGAAGTGACTCTGCCTCTGATCGTCGACGACCGCGGTACCTTGCAGGTGGCCGCGGCGGACGTGA
This sequence comes from Streptomyces sp. NPDC091412, assembly GCF_044756885.1. NCBI lineage: Bacteria > Bacillati > Actinomycetota > Actinomycetes > Kitasatosporales > Streptomycetaceae > Streptomyces > Streptomyces sp. NPDC091412. The sequence goes on from NZ_JBIVTV010000012.1 coordinate 91,770, forward strand.
GCAAGCTGCTGCGCACGGTCGGCGGCCGGTGGCTGCGGCTGGTGGAGGCCGGCCAGGAGGGTCTCGACGAGGACACGGTGGCCGCGCTGACCATCGAGCTGGCCAAGCTGGCCGACCGCATCGACGTGGCCTGCATCGCCCACAGCAGTGGAACCGCCTCCGGCTGACGCTTCGGCGGCGCCTGGCCCTGCCCCGCCTCATCGACAGCGGCAGCACCGCCTCCCGGACGGACCGAGCCGACGGGACCCGCCCACGGCTGCCGTCTCGGCGATGTACGCGCCACGCGGGGTGGTGGCGAGGTGACCCGGCGGCCGCTTCGGCACCTCCCGCCCGCCCGGCCCTGCCCCGTCACGTCGCGCCCCACCTCGCCTCGCCCGCGACTGCGGAACCGCCTCCGGCTGACCGGACGGACCGGGCCTGCAGGCCGACGGGAGCGCCGCGGCGCCGGACCGGCTGCCGCGGCCCGGCGGGCGCTCCGGTGCGTCGCCGCGCCCGCTGCGCCCTCCCTCGCCTCGCCCTCGCCCCGCCCTCGCCCTCGCCCCGGCCCGGCCCGGCCCGGCCCGCCCCGAGACACGGAGCCCGGCCGTGCGCCTGCGCGTCGCCCGCGGCGCCGGCTCCGCAGCCGCAGCGACGGCGGCTCCCTCCGTACCGACAGGCGCCGTACTCCTGAAGGCTGACGCCGACGCCCGCCCCCGGGGGCTCAGGAGGCGCGGCCTGGATCTTCCTGTGGTGGGTGGCGGACGGAGCGGGCCGCGAGGCTCGTGACGGAGCGCGACCTCAAGCCTGTGAGCAGGCGTTTTCCGGCCGCGGAGGCCGGTTCCCCGTCCTCCGGAGCCAAGCCTCGCGAGCCCGCCGGGCGCTGTTCGCCGTCGCCGGATTGGAGTAGTTCCGCGAGAAGATCGTCGCTCTCCCGGGGGATCGTGGATAAGCCACCTTTTTGGGTGCAGCACCCTCCCCGGGCGGCAACCGGCCTTCCGGAAGGCGAAAGCAGGCACGGCTCATGGCGACTTTGTGCAGACCCTCGGTGTCCGTTCCAGAGCACGTGATCACGATGGAGGAGACACTGGAGCTCGCGCGCTCCCGCCACGCGGACCACCCGCAACTCCCCCTGGCCCTCCGACTGATCGAGAACACCGGCGTGCGGACCCGGCACATCGTGCAGCCCATCGAGGAGACCCTCAAGCACCCCGGCTTCGAGGAGCGCAACAAGCTCTACGAGCAGGAGGCGAAGGCCCGGGTCCCCGCGGTCATCCAGCGGGCTCTCGACGACGCCGAGCTCCTGGCCCGGGACATCGATGTCATCATCTACGTGTCGTGCACGGGCTTCATGATGCCCTCGCTCACCGCGTGGCTGATCAACGAGATGGAGTTCGACTCGACCACCCGGCAGCTCCCCATAGCCCAGCTGGGCTGTGCGGCCGGGGGCGCCGCGATCAACCGGGCCCACGACTTCTGCACGGCCTACCCGGACGCCAACGCGCTCATCGTGGCCTGCGAGTTCTGCTCGCTGTGCTACCAGCCCACCGACCTCGGCATCGGCTCCCTGCTCTCCAACGGCCTGTTCGGCGACGGCATCGCCGCGGCCGTGGTCCGCGGCACCGGCGGCACGGGCGTCCGGCTGGAGCGCAACGGCTCGTACCTGATCCCCAAGACCGAGGAGTGGATCGCCTACGACGTCCGGGCGACCGGCTTCCACTTCATGCTGGACAAGCGGGTGCCCACCACGATGGAGCCGCTCGCCCCGGCCCTGCGGGACCTGGCCGGAGTGCACGGCTGGGACGCCTCCGACCTGGACTTCTACGTCATCCACGCGGGTGGCCCACGCATCCTGGACGACCTCAGCAAGTTCCTGAACGTCGAGCCGCACGCGTTCCGGTTCAGCCGGGCCACGCTCACCGAGTACGGCAACATCGCCAGCGCCGTCGTCCTGGACGCGCTGCGCCGGCTGTTCGACGACGGCGGCACCGAGGACCGGGCGCGCGGACTGCTCGCCGGGTTCGGCCCCGGCATCACCGCCGAGATGTCGCTCGGCTACTGGCAGGCCGGAGGCAGGGCATGACCGAGGAGACGCTCGTCGAGGAGGCGCGCACCGGGACGGCGCCGCCGGTCCGGCACTGGCCGGCGTTCGACCTGACGGGCGTGGCCTTCGACCCGGTGCTCTCCGAGCTGATGGAGCAGGGCCCGGTCACCCGTATCGAGCTGCCCAACGGCGAGGGCTGGGCGTGGCTGGTGACCCGCATGGACGACGTGCGGACGGTCACCAACGACCCCCGGTTCAGCCGTGAGGCGGTCGTCGACCGGCAGATCACCAGGCTGGCCCCGCACTTCATCCCGGCCCCCGACGCGGTCGGCTTCCTGGACCCGCCCGACCACACCCGGCTGCGCCGCACGGTCGCCCCCGCCCTCACCGCGCACGGTGTCGAGCGGGTGCGGGACAGCGCCCGGCGGATGCTGGACGAACTGGTCGACGACCTGCTCGCGAACGGCCCGCCCGCCGACCTGACCGCCGAGGTGCTCAGCCCGTTCCCGATCGCGGTGATCTGCGAACTGATGGGTGTGCCGGCCGCGGACCGGCAGGGGATGCACGCCTGGACCCGGCTGATCCTGTCCTCCGCGCACGGCGCCGCCGTCGGCGAGCAGGCCAGGGAGGAGATGGGCACGTACTTCGCCGAGCTCCTCGACGCCCGCGCGGACAGCGCCGGTGAGGACATCGCCTCACTGCTCGGGACCGCCGTGGCACGCCGTGAGATCGCCCTGGCGCAGGCCGTGGGCCTCGCGATCCTCCTGCAGATCGGCGGCGAGGCGGTCACCGGCAACAGCGGGCAGATGTTCTACGTCCTGCTGAGCCGTCCCGAGCTGGCCGACCGGCTGCGCGCGGACCGGCGGATCCGCCCCCGGGCCATCGACGAGCTGCTGCGTTACATCCCGCACCGCAACGCGGTCGGGCTGTCCCGGATCGCCCTGGAGGACGTGGAGATCAAGGGGGTGCGGATCCGGGCGGGCGACGCGGTCTACGTGTCGTACCTGGCCGCCAACCGCGATCCGGACGTCTTCCCCGACCCCGGGACGATCGACCTCACGCGCAGTCCGAACCCGCACGTGGCGTTCGGCTTCGGCCCGCACTACTGCCCGGGCGGCCAGTTGGCCCGGCTGGAGTCGGAACTGCTGGTGGACGCTCTGCTGGACCGGGTGCCGAATCTGCGGCTCGCGGTGTCCCCGGAGCAAGTGCCCTTCAGAAAGGGCGCGTTGATCCGGGGGCCCGAGGCCCTGCCCGTGACGTGGTGAGCCGGCGATGACCACGGAAGGGCTGCTCGTACCGCCGGGCCAGGGCCGCGTCGTCGAGGCGCCGGCCCAGCGCGTGACGTTCAAGGTGACCGGCTCGCACTCGCGGACGGCCTCCACCTTCGAGGTGGAGGTCCCGCCGGGCTTCGACGTCGGCGCCCATGTGCACACCCGCAGCGAGGAGTTGTTCTACGTGCTCGAGGGCGAGCTGGACGTGCTCGCCTTCGAGCCGCGGATCCGGACCCCCGACCACTGGCAGCGGTGGGAGTCCCACTCCGGCAACCGCGTGGTGCGGGCGACCCCGGGCACGGTCATCGTCGTCCCGCCGGGCTGCCCGCACGCCTTCGCCAACCCCACCGACTCCCCCGCCAAGATGTTCTTCCAGGCGTCCCCACCGCCGGACCACGAGCGGTACTTCGAGGAACTGCTGGAGATCCTGGGCAACGGGGGCCCGCCGGACCACACGGCGATCGGGGCCCTCAGAAAGCGCTATGACATCGAGCAGCTGACGCCGCTGCGGCACCGCTAGTCCTGTGGCCGGGAAGGTGTGCCGGGAAGCTCGCGGCGTCCGGTGCTGGGGGCACCTCCCACGCCCTTCAGGCAGTGGGGGAACATCGCAAGGCGGAGCATTGCCCGCGTACGGGATGTACTCGGGTGATGCGACAACGCGGCGTGGGGGTACCCCCGGCCGAAGGCTGGGGGAGTGCCGTGCCGGGCGTCGCGAGCCGGTGAACCTTTCCGGTCACCGCACTAGCGGATCGGCATGCCCGAGATCGTGCGGGAGATCACCAGCCGCTGGATCTCGCTGGTCCCTTCGAAGATGGTGTAGATCGCCGCATCACGGTGCATCCGCTCCACCGGGTACTCCCGGGTGTAGCCGTTGCCGCCGAGGATCTGGATGGCCTGGGCCGTGACCTTCTTCGCGGTCTCGCTGGCGAACAGCTTGGACATCGAGCCCTCGGCGGCCTCGAACGGCCTGCCGTTGACCGCCATCCACGAGGCCCGCCAGACCAGCAGCCGGGCGGCGTCGATCCGCGTGCGCATGTCGGCGAGCTGGAACGCGACGCCCTGGTTGTCGATGATCGGCCGGCCGAACTGCTCCCGCGTCCTGGCGTAGTCGAGGGCGACCTCGTAGGCGGCCCGGGCGGTGCCGACCGCCATGGCGCCCACGGCGGGGCGGGACGCCTCGAAGGTGGCCATCGCGGCGTTCTTCACCCTCTCACCGCCCTTACGGGCCTTCTCCCGGGCGCGGGCGAGCCGCTCGTCGAGCTTCTCCTTGCCGCCGAGCAGGCAGGACCCGGGGACGCGTACTCCGTCCAGGACCACCTCGGCGGTGTGCGAGGCGCGGATGCCGTGCTTCTTGAACTTCTGGCCCTGCCTCAGTCCCGGTGTGCCCGGCGGGACGATGAAGGAGGCGTGGCCCTTGGAGCCGAGTTCGGGGTCGACGGAGGCGACGACCACGTGCACGTTGGCTATGCCGCCGTTGGTCGCCCAGGTCTTGGTGCCGTTGATCACCCACTCGTCCTTGGCCTCGTCGTACACCGCGCGGGTGCGCATCGAGGCCACGTCGGAGCCGGCGTCGGGCTCGGAGGAGCAGAAGGCGGCGACCTTCACGTCGCTCGGGTCGCCGTACATCTGCGGGATCCAGGTGCCGATCTGCTCCTCGGTGCCGTTGGCGAGGACGCCCACGGCGGCGAGGCCGGTGCCGACGATGGACAGGGCGATGCCGGCGTCGCCCCAGAACAGCTCCTCCATGGCCATCGGGATGCCGAGGCCGGTGGCGTCGAAGTACTGCTGGGCGTAGAAGTCGAGGGAGTAGATGCCGACCTTGGCGGCCTCCTGGATGACCGGCCAGGGGGTCTCCTCGCGCTCGTCCCATTCGGCGGCGGCCGGGCGCATCACACCGGCCGCGAAGCCGTGCAGCCAGTCCCGGACCTCCTTCTGCTCGTCGTTGAGCTCCATGGTGAACTCGGCCATGTCCCCTCCAGCGGCACACCTGCGTGTTACTTGCGGTAACGATACTATGTTACTGGTCAGTAGAAAAAGTCGACTCCTGATCATTCCCCGGCAGCCCGTTCGAGGTATCCGGCCCAGTCAGTGTTACTTTGCGCAGGCGTCACCGAACCAGCACGGGTGGGGAGATCTCATGGACACCACGCAGCGGACCGATCAGCAGCGGTCCGCCGACCGCCGACGGCGCGAGCTGCTGGAGGCCGCCGACCGGGTGGTGCTGCGCGACGGCCCGCACGCGTCGATGAACGCCATCGCCGCCGAGGCCGGCATCACCAAGCCGATCCTCTACCGCCACTTCGGCGACAAGGGAGGGCTGTACGCCGCCCTCGCCCAGCGCCACACCGACGCCCTGCTCGGCTCCCTGCGGGCCGCGCTGGACGCCCCCGCGGACCGGCGGGAGCGCGTGGAGTCGACGCTGGACACCTACCTCGCGGCCATCGAGGCCCGCCCGCAGGTCTACCGCTTCCTGATGCACCCGGCGGAGGGCGGCCAGGGCACCGACCAGGGCTTCGACGTCGGCAAGCACTCCGCCCCGCTGCTGCGCCGCATGGGTGAGGAGCTGGCCCTGGTCATCGAGGAGCGGCTCGACCTGGGTCCGGCCGGACAGCAACTGGCCCGTGTGTGGGGCCACGGCATCGTCGGCATGATGCACGCGGCCGGCGACTGGTGGCTGGGCGAACGGCCGTGCTCGCGGGCGGAGTTGGTCCGCAGCCTGGCGGACCTCCTGTGGGGACGGCTGGCGGCGGTGGGCGACAAGATCGGCGGCCCCGGGTTCTGAGCCGCGCCCCCGCGCTCGGTGCTCATCCCCGTGCGGCCGCTCCGCGGGGCGCGAACGGCCGCCGACGGCCCGTGGCCGCGCGGTGGTTCACCGCCCCCACGGTGCCCGTGCGGCCTGCCGCAGCAGCCGGCTGCGCCGCCACCCCGAGAGGCGGTCGGCGTACACCCGGCCGTCGAGGTGGTCGCACTCGTGCTGGAGGCAGCGCGCGAAGAACCCCGTCCCGTGCACGGTGACCGGCTCCCCGGTCGCCGAGAAGCCCTCGACCACCGCGTGGTCGTAGCGCTCCGTCCCCGCCTCCAGGCCCGGCAGGGACAGGCAGCCCTCCGGCCCGCGGATCTCCACTCCGTCGGCCTCCACCAGCCGCGGGTTGACCACATGGCCGAGGTGGCGCACGTCCTCGTCGTCCGGGCAGTCGTACACGAAGACGCGCAGCGGCAGCCCTATCTGGTTCGCGGCGAGGCCCACGCCACGCGCCGCGTACATGGTCGCGAACAAGTCCTCCACCACCTGGAACAGTTCGGGACCGAAGTCGGTGACCTCCTCGCAGGGAGCGTGCAGAACGGGGCTGCCGAGCAGGGAAAGGGGCCGGACGCGCCCGCGGGCGCCCGGGATCGAGCCATGTCGCATGGCGGCAAGGGTACGGTTCCATGTGCCCCTGCCTGCCGCGCTGGCAGGGGCCGGGATTCGGGAGCGTCGGCGGATCTCGATAGGCTGAGGTCCACACCACGTTGCCGGATGACTCAGGGCGCGGCGCGTACGCAAGGAGGATCGAGAACTGATGGCAGGCAACTCGGACCCGCTCACGCCGCGGGCCAAGCTGGCCGTGACCGCGGGCAAGGCGGTCGCTGCGGCATCGCGTGCCGCGGGACGGGGCAGCGGTTCGGTGATCGGCGGTCGGGTGGCCCTCAAGCTCGACCCCGATCTGCTCGCCCGGCTCGCCCAGCACCTGGACGTGATCCTGGTCTCGGCGACCAACGGCAAGACCACGACCACCCGGCTCATCGCCGAGGCGCTGCGGGCCGCGGGCCCCGTCGTGTCCAACGCGCTCGGGGCGAACATGCCCGCGGGCATCACCTCGGCGCTCGCCGGCGGCTCGGACGCCAAGTTCGGCGTGATAGAGGTCGACGAGAAGTACCTCGCGGGCGTGGCCCGGGACACCGATCCCAAGTGCATCGCGCTGCTCAACCTCTCCCGCGACCAGCTCGACCGGGCCGGCGAGACCCGGATGCTCGCCGAGAACTGGCGTGAGTCGCTCAGCGGCTCCAAGGCCGTGCTCGTCGCCAACTGCGACGACCCGCTGGTGGTGTGGGCCGCGTCCTCGTCCCCCAACGTGATCTGGGTGGCCGCCGGGCAGATGTGGAAGGACGACGCCTGGTCCTGCCCCTCCTGCGGCGGAGTGATGCAGCGTCCGGGCGACGACTGGTACTGCGGCGAGTGCGGCTTCCGCCGGCCCACCCCCAGCTGGGCCCTGTCCGGCGACCACGTCCTCGACCCGCACGGCTCGGCCTGGCCGATCCACCTCCAGCTGCCGGGCCGCGCCAACAAGGCCAACGCCGCCTCGTCCGCGGCCGTCGCCGCCGTCTTCGGGGTGCCGCCGCAGGTCGCCCTGGAGCGGATGTACCAGGTGCAGGCGGTCGCAGGCCGCTACGACGTCGTCCAGTTCCAGGATCGCGACCTGCGTCTGCTGCTGGCGAAGAACCCGGCCGGCTGGCTGGAGACGTTCTCCCTGATCGACCCGCCGCCCACCCCGGTCATCCTGTCGGTCAACGCGCGCAGCGCCGACGGCACCGACACCTCCTGGCTGTGGGACGTCGACTACACGCGCCTGACCGGGCACCCGCTCTTCGTGCTCGGTGACCGGAAGCTGGACCTCGCGGTGCGCCTGGAGGTCGCTGGCCAGCAGTTCCAGGTCTGCGACAGCCTGGACCAGGCCGTGCAGCAGGCCCCGCCCGGCCGGATCGAGGTCATCGCCAACTACACCGCGTTCCAGGACCTGCGCCGCCGCGTCGGCAACTGACCACAAAGGACGACCACTTCATGAGTGACAACCAACTGCGGCTGGTGTGGATCTACCCGGACCTGCTGAGCACCTACGGTGACCAGGGCAACGTCCTCGTGGTGGAGCGCCGGGCCCGCCAGCGCGGCCTGGACGTGGCCCGTCTCGACGTGCGCAGCGACCAGCCGATCCCGACCTCCGGCGACATCTACCTGATCGGCGGTGGCGAGGACCGGCCGCAGCGGCTGGCGGCGGAGCGGCTGCGCCGCGACGGCAGTCTGCACAGGGCGGTGGAGAACGGCGCGATCGTCTTCTCCGTCTGCGCCGGGTACCAGATCCTCGGCCACGAGTTCGTCAACGACCTCGGGCAGCGTGAGCCGGGGCTCGGCCTGCTCGACGTCGTGTCGGTGCGCGGTGAGGGCGAGCGGTGCGTCGGCGACGTGCTCGGCGACGTGGACCCGCGGCTCGGCCTGCCCCAGCTGACCGGGTTCGAGAACCACCAGGGCGTCACCCACCTCGGCCCCACCGCCCGCCCGCTCGCCCAGGTCCGCCTGGGCAGGGGCAACGGCACGGGCGACGGCACGGAGGGCGCGTACAACGACACCGTCTTCGGCACGTACATGCACGGGCCGGTGCTGGCCCGCAACCCGCTGATCGCGGACCTGCTGCTGAAGCTGGCACTCGACGTCAACGCGCTGCCGCCGATCGAGGACCACTGGTACGAGGCACTGCGCAACGAGCGCATCGCGGCTGCGCAGCAGCCTGCGTAGTGACAGTTGCGCAGCAGCCTGCGTAGTGACAGTTGCGCAGCAGCCCGCGTAGGGACCGCCGCGCAGCAGCCCGCACAGGGACCGCCGCGCGGCAGCCCGCGCAGGACCGGCCGCGCGCGTCGGGGCGCGGCCGGAACAGGCCCGCGGCAGCCCGCGCGGACGGCCCCGGCGGGAGCCCGTCTGACACGGTGTCCGCACAGGTGAGCGGGCCCGTCCAGCAGGCGGACGCAGGGTTCGGCCCCACCGCCCGGTGCCGCTAGGGTGGCGGGGACCGACCGGACAGTGTGGTCCGGTCCCCGCGCCCATGTTGAGAAGGTTATTCGGGCTATGCGCATTGGCGTCCTCACCTCCGGCGGCGACTGTCCCGGCCTGAACGCCGTCATCCGGTCCGTCGTACACCGTGCCGTCGTCGATCACGGCGACGAGGTCATCGGCTTCCGCGACGGCTGGAAGGGCCTCCTGGAGTGCGACTACCTCAAGCTCGACCTCGACGCGGTGAGTGGCATCCTCGCCCGCGGCGGGACCATCCTCGGCTCCTCCCGGGTCCGTCCCGAGCACCTGCGTGACGGTGTGCAGCGGGCCAGGGGCCACGTCGAGGAGCTGGGGCTCGACGCGATCATCCCGATCGGCGGCGAGGGCACGCTCAAGGCGGCCCGGCTGCTGTCGGACAGCGGCCTGCCGATCGTCGGCGTGCCCAAGACCATCGACAACGACATCGCGGTCACGGACCTCACCTTCGGCTTCGACACCGCCGTGACGGTCGCCACCGAGGCCCTGGACCGGCTGAAGACCACCGCCGAGTCCCACCAGCGGGTGCTGATCGTGGAGGTCATGGGCCGTCACACCGGCTGGATCGCGCTCCAGTCCGGCATGGCGGCCGGCGCCCACGCCATCGTCGTCCCCGAACGCCCCTTCGACATCGAGGAGTTGGCGGCGAAGGTGGGCGAGCGTTTCGCGGCCGGCAAGCGGTTCGCGATCGTCGTGGCCGCGGAGGGCGCCAAGCCCAGGGCGGGCACCATGGACTTCGACGAGGGCGGCAAGGACGTCTACGGCCACGAGCGGTTCGCCGGCGTCGCCCGGCAGCTCTCCCTCGAACTGGAGCAGCGGCTCGGCAAGGAGGCCCGGCCGGTGATCCTCGGGCACGTCCAGCGCGGCGGCACGCCGACGGCGTACGACCGGGTGCTGGCCACCCGGTTCGGCTGGCACGCCGTGGAGGCGGTGCACCGCGGGGAGTTCGGCCGGATGACGGCACTGCGCGGCACGGACATCGTGATGGTGTCCCTGGCCGAGGCGGTGGCGACCCTCAAGACGGTCCCCGCGGAGCGGTACGCCGAGGCGGAGTGCGTGCTGTAGAACCACGCCGCGCTTCCCCACCGCCCCCGGTCGCAGTCGCGGCCGGGGGCGGCTCTAGTCTGGGTGCGGACAGACAGCTGTGGACAGACAGCGCACAATCCACACGAATCAGGAGCCGGCGGATGGATCACAGCGGGCACGGCATGATGAACGATCTGCCGCCGTTCACGCTGGGACGCGGTCTCGAGTGGTCCGCGGACCCGTTCTTCCTCGTCGCCTGCCTGCTGGGGCTCGGACTGTACGGCTGGGGTGTGGTGCGGCTGCGGCGGCGCGGCGACGCCTGGCCGGTGGGCCGGACGGTGGCGTACGTCATCGGTGTGCTGACCGTGGCCCTGGTGATGTGCACCAAGCTGAACGACTACGGCATGGTCATGTTCAGCGTGCACATGGTCCAGCACATGATCATCAGCATGCTGTCGCCGATCCTGATCCTGCTCGGCGGCCCGATCACGCTGGCGCTGCGCGCGCTGCCGGTGGCCGGGCGGGGCCGCAAGGGGCCGCGTGAGCTGCTGCTGGCCCTGCTGCACAGCCGGTACCTGCGGGTCGTCACGCATCCCGCCTTCACCATCCCGATGTTCGTCGCGAGCCTGTACGCCCTGTACTTCACGCCGCTGTTCGACTTCCTGATGGGCTCTCGGGCCGGCCACATCGCGATGATGGTGCACTTCCTCGCGGTGGGCCTGGTGTTCTTCTGGCCGATCATGGGCGTCGACCCGGGCCCGAACCGGCCGGGTCACCTCATGCGGATGCTGGAGCTGTTCGCGGGCATGCCGTTCCACGCGTTCTTCGGCATCGCGCTGATGATGGCGACCACGCCCATGGTCGGCACCTTCATGAACCCGCCCGCCTCGCTCGGCATCGACGCCCTGACCGACCAGAACGCGGCCGGCGGCATCGCCTGGGCGTTCAGCGAGATCCCCTCGGTCCTGGTGCTGCTCGCCCTGCTCTTCCAGTGGTACAAATCCGAACAACGCCAGGCCCGCCGCAAGGACCGCGCCGCGGACCGCGACGGCGACAAGGAGCTCGAGGCGTACAACGCGTACCTGGCGTCCCTGAACGCACGGGGCAACTGAGCCCGTCAGCGTCCGGACGGTCCTGAACGGGACACGGTGAGGCGCGGGCTCGACGCCGAGGGACCTCGGCGCACCGCCCAGAACCGCGGCTCGCGCCGTCGCCCGCGGCGGTCCTCCGCCGGGCCGTGGTGGGGGTGAGGGTGCAAGCGGCTTGTTGTGGGGGATGCCGATGGCCGAACCGGGGCACCATGGAGGTTACGGACCATGAGGAGGGTGCCGCGATGCACGGTTCCACGGACGGTTCCACGAAGGCGATGGGGGTGCTCACCGTCGGCGCGCTCGTCGCGGTGACGGCCTACACGGTGGCGCTCGGCGGCAACGGCTGGCTGTGGTTCGGCTGGGTCGTGCTGGGCCTGGTCACGCTGGGCATGGTCGTCACCCGCGGCACCTGAGCAGGATCACTCCCCGGTGAGCCGCGTCGCCGAGTGGACGCCCGGCTGGTACTTCGGCAGCCGGGCGCTGATCTTCATGCCCGCACCCTGCGCGGTCTCGATGACCAGTCCGTGGTCGTCGCCGTAGACCTGCCGGAGCCGGTCGTCGACGTTGGACAGTCCGATACCGCCGGAGGGGCTGTGCTCACCCGCGAGGATGCGCCGCAGCAGGCCGGGGTCCATGCCGGCGCCGTCGTCCTCGATGACGACCACCGCCTCGGCACCCTCGTCGCGCGCGGTGATCCTGATGTGGCAGGTGCCGGTCTTGCCCTCGAGGCCGTGCTTGACGGCATTCTCCACCAGCGGTTGCAGGCACAGGAACGGCAGGGCGATGGGAAGCACCTCGGGCGCTATCTGGAGGGTGACCGACAGGCGGTCGCCGAAGCGGGCCCGTACGAGCGCCAGGTAGTGCTCGATGGCGTGGAGTTCGTCGGCGAGCGTGGTGAAGTCGCCGTGCCGGCGGAACGAGTACCGGGTGAAGTCGGCGAACTCCAGCAGCAGGTCCCGCGCCCGCTCGGGGTCGGTGCGGACGAACGAGGCGATCACCGCGAGCGAGTTGAAGATGAAGTGCGGGGAGATCTGCGCGCGCAGGGCCTTGATCTCGGCCTCGATGAGCCGGGTGCGGGACCGGTCGAGGTCCGCGAGCTCCAGCTGCACGGAGACCCAGCGGGCGACCTCGGCCGCGGCGCGGGCCAGCACGGCCGACTCGCGGGGCGCGCAGGCGACGAGGGCGCCGTGGACCCGGTCGTCGACGGTGAGCGGGGTGACGACGGCCCAGCGCACCGGGCAGTCCGGGGTCCGGCAGGTGAGCCGGAAGGCCTCGCCGCGGCCGGTCTCCAGGGGCCCGGTGAGGCGTTCCATGATCTCGGTGCGGTGGTGGCCTCCCACGCCGTCCCAGGCGAGGACCCGTGTGTCGTCCGTGAGGCACAGGGCGTCGGTGCCGAGCAGGGAGCGCAGCCGACGGGCCGACTTGCGGGCGGTCTCCTCCGTCAGCCCGGCCCGCAGCGGGGGTGCCGCGAGCGAGGCGGCGTGCAGGGTCTGGAAGGTGGCGTGCTCGACGGGGGTGCCGAGCCCTCCGAGGCTCTGCGGGCGGGCGGTGCGCCGGCCGAGCCAGTACCCGGCGGCGAGCAGCGGCAGCACGGCCACGCACATCCCGGCGAGGAAGCCGCTCATCCCGTCACCTCCGCCCGCAGCTGCTCGGGCAGGTGGAACCGGGCCAGGACGGCCGCGGTGCCGGCCGGTACCCGGCCGGGCGTGGCCAGGGACACCAGCATCATCGTGAGGAAGCCCAGCGGCACCGACCACAGGGCGGGCCAGGCGAGCAGCGCGTGCAGCGGCCCGGTGCCCGGGAAGCCCGCCATGGTCACGGCGACGGCGACGAGCGCGGCGCCGCCGCCCGCCAGCATCCCGGCGGCCGCGCCGGGCGGGGTGAGCCGCCGCCACCAGATGCCGAGGACGAGCAGCGGGCAGAAGGAGGAGGCGGACACCGCGAAGGCCAGCCCGACGGCGTCGGCGACGGGCAGTCCGCCGACCAGGACGCTCGCCGCGAGCGGTACGGCCATGGCGAGCACCGTGCCGAGCCGGAAGTGGCGTACGCCGCGCGAGGGCAGCACGTCCTGGGTGAGCACCCCGGCCACCGCCATGGTCAGGCCGGAGGCGGTCGACAGGAACGCCGCGAACGCGCCGCCCGCGACCAGCGCGCCCAGCAGGTCCCCGCCGAGGCCGCCGATCACCCGGTCGGGCAGCAGCAGCACGGCGGCGTCCGCGCTCCCGGTGAGGGTGAGTTCGGGGGCGTAGAGGCGGCCGAGGGCGCCGTACACCGGGGGCAGCAGGTAGAAGGCGCCGATCAGGCCGAGCACGGCCACCGTGGTGCGGCGGGCGGCCACGCCGTGCGGGCTGGTGTAGAAGCGGACGACGACGTGCGGCAGGCCCATGGTGCCGAGGAAGGTGGCGAGGATCAGCCCGTAGGTGGCGTACAGCGGGCGTTCCTCACGGCCCGCGACCAGTGAGGTGGACATGCCGCCGCTGCCGCCGCGCTCGGCCACCGGGACTCCGGCGCCCCGGGCGAAGGTGAGCCGGGTGCCGCCCTCGACGCGGTGCGTCCCGGCCGGCAGGCTCACCCGCCGCTCGTGATGGGCGCGGCCGTCGACGGTGCCGGTCACGGTGACGGTCAGCGGGCCCTCCAGCCGGAGGTCGAGGGTTTCCGCGACGCGCACGGTGCGCTGCTCGCGGAAGGCGGCCGGCTCGTCGTAGGCGCGGCGCGGCGCCCCGTCCCCCTGCCAGGCGAGCACGAGGAAGAGGGCGGGGACGAGCAGTGCGGTCAGTTTCAGCCAGTACTGGAAGGCCTGGACGAAGGTGATGCTGCGCATCCCGCCCGCGGCGACGATGGCCACGACGACCACGGCGACGATCACTCCGCCGAGCGCGGCGGGCGCCCCGGTCAGTACCGCCAGGGTGAGTCCGGCTCCCTGGAGCTGCGGCAGCAGGTACAGCCAGCCGACGCCGACGACGAAGGCGCCCGCGAGCCGCCGCACGCCCTGGGAGGCGAGCCGGGCCTCGGCGAAGTCGGGCAGCGTGTAGGCCCCGGACCGGCGCAGCGGGGCGGCGACGAACAGGAGCAGGACCAGGTAGCCGGCCGTGTAGCCGACCGGGTACCACAGCATGTCGGCGCCCTGGACGAGGACCAGTCCGGCTATGCCCAGGAACGAGGCCGCGGAGAGGTACTCCCCGCTGATGGCGGCCGCGTTCAGGCGCGGGCCCACGGTGCGGGAGGCGACGTAGAAGTCGGAGGTGGTGCGGGAGATGCGCAGGCCGAAGGCGCCGACGAGGATGGTGGCCACCACGACGAGGGCGACGGCGGGGACGGTGTAGGCGGAGTTCACGGCGGTCAGCGGTCTCCGACGAGCCGTACGAAGTCGCGTTCGTTGCGCTCGGCGCGGCGCACGTACCAGCGGGCGAGGAGCACCAGCGGGGCGTAGAGGCCGAAGCCGAGGACCGCCCACTTCAGCCGGCGGGCGTCGGGGGCCGCGGCGAACACCAGCGGCAGCGGGCCGACGAGGAGCACGAGCACCGCGAACACCGTGAGGGCTGCCCGCAGTTGGCTGCGCATCAGGGAGCGGACGTAGGTGTGGCCGAGGGTGGTCTGCTCGTCGATCTCCGTGCGCGGACGGTAGTGGCCCGGGGCCCGGCGGGTGCGGCGGGGCGGCCCGGTGACGACGACACGGCGTTCGGTCGGGTCCTGCGGCATGACGTACGGCTCCCTAGCGCGCGGTCCGGCGTATCAGCAGCTCGCGCAGTTCCCGCGCGTGGCGTCGGCTGACCTGGAGTTCCTCGGTGCCGACCAGGACGCTCACGGTGCCCGCGTCCAGGCGGAGTTCACCGATGTGGCGCAGGGCGACCAGGTACCGGCGGTGGATGCGGACGAAGCCGCGGGCGCGCCAGCGCTCCTCCAGGGTGGACAGCGGGATGCGCACGAGGTGGCTGCCCCTGCCGGTGTGCAGCCGGGCGTAGTCACCGTGCGCCTCGACGTGGGTGATGTCCTCGACGGCCACGAACCGGGTCACCCCGCCGAGCTCGACGGGCAGATGGTCGGGATCGGGCTCGCTGACGGGTATCCGCGGGGCGGCGCCGCGCAGTTGGGCGGCGCGGCGGACGGCCTCGGCGAGTCGTTCCTTGCGGACGGGCTTGAGCACGTAGTCGACGGCCTTGAGGTCGAAGGCCTGCACGGCGAAGTCCTCGTGGGCGGTGACGAACACGATCAGCGGCGGCTGGGCGAACCCGTTCAGCAGCCGGGCCAGGTCGAGGCCGTCGAGGCCCGGCATGTGGATGTCGAGGAAGACGACGTCGATCGCGTCGGGTCCGTCCGGGCCGGACTCCAGCGCCCGGTTGATGCGGCGCAGCGCCTCGGTCGCGTCGCCGGCGCCCTCCACGCCGGCGATCCGGGGATCGGCGTTCAGGAGGTACAACAGTTCCTCGAGCGAGGGGCGTTCGTCGTCGACGGCGAGGGCGCGCAGCATGAACGTGGAGTGTAGGGGCGAAAAGCACGCTGTGACATGTGCCGGGCACCGGCGTCCGTGCTGGATACAGTGCCGCCATGAACAGCAGGCAGGCACCGTTCGACGAACTCGACCGGAAGATCCTCACCGCTCTGATGGCGAACGCCCGCAGCAGTTTCGCCGAGATCGGCGCCGCCATCGGCCTGTCCGCGACGGCCGTCAAGCGGCGCGTGGACCGGCTGCGCGAGAGCGGCGTGATCACCGGGTTCACGGCCACGGTGAAGCCTGTGGCGCTGGGCTGGCGCACGGAGGCGTACGTCGAGGTGTACTGCGAGGGCGCGGCCCCGCCGCGGCGGCTGGCCGAGGTGGTGCGCCACCATCCGGAGATCACGGCGGCGATGACGGTGACCGGCGGCGCGGACGCGCTGCTGCACGTGCGGGCGCGGGACGTGGAGCACTTCGAGGAGGTGCTGGAACGCATCCGTACCGAGCCGTTCATCCGCAAGACGATCAGCGTGATGGTGCTGTCCCACCTGCTGCCGGACAGTCCTGAGGCGGGCGCCAGTCAGCCCGCCCCACCGGACGCATCAGACGTGCGCTGAGCCGTCGAGACACGCAGCATTCCTGCTTGAACGCGCAGCTTTTGTTTCTTGTCGTCCGTCTTCGCCACTTCCTACCTTTGAATCACCCCAGTCGCCCCCCAGGAAGCGGAGGGACCCCTCTGTGCCCGAGACCCGTGTGCCGCGCCGGCGGCGCTTCCTCGTCTGCGAACCCGGACACTTCGCCGTGCAGTACGCGATCAACCCCTGGATGCGTCCCGACCTCCCCGTGGACGTGTCCCTGGCCCAGGCCCAATGGCACGAGCTGACGCGCGTCTACCGCGCCCACGGCCACAGCGTCGACACCGTGGAGCCCGTCCCTGGCCTGCCCGACATGGTCTTCGCCGCCAACGCGGCGGTGGTCGTGGACGGCCGCGTCTTCGGCTCCCTCTTCCACGCGCCCGAGCGCCGTCCGGAGTCCCTTCCCTACGACACGTGGTTCAAGTCGGCCGGCTTCGATGTCTACCGTCCCGAGTCGGTGTGCGAGGGCGAGGGCGACTTCGTGCCCGCCGGCCGCTGGATCCTCGCCGGCACCGGCTTCCGCACCACCCGTGAGGCCCATCGGGAGGCGCAGGAGTTCCTCGGCGCCCCGGTGATCGGCCTGACCCTGGTGGACCCGTACTTCTACCACCTGGACACGGCGCTGTTCGTCCTCGACGACGAGGGCGAGGGGAACATCGCGTACTACCCGGACGCGTTCTCGCCGGGCAGCCGCGAGGTGCTCGCCAGGCTGTACCCGGACGCGCTGATCGCCACCCGCGAGGACGCCATGTCCTTCGGCCTGAACTCCGTCTCGGACGGGCACCACGTCTTCATCTCGCCCGGGGCCACGGCCCTGGCCGAGCAGCTCGCCGACCGCGGCTACGTCCCCGTCCCCGTCGACCTGTCCGAGTTCCACAAGGCCGGCGGGGGAATCAAGTGCTGCACCCAGGAGATCCGCTGATGACCGCACCTGCCCGTACCCGTACCTCCGCAGAGCTGATCCAGGCCGAGGAGCCGGTCCTCGCGCACAACTACCACCCGCTGCCCGTGGTCGTGGCCGGCGCCGAGGGCACGTGGGTGGAGGACGTCGAGGGGCGCCGCTACCTCGACATGCTGGCCGGTTACTCGGCGCTCAACTTCGGTCACCGCCACCCCGTGCTGACCGAGGCCGCCCACCGCCAGCTCGACCGGCTCACCCTGACCTCGCGGGCGTTCCACAACGACCGCCTCGCCGAGTTCGCCGAGCGGCTGGCGGCGCTGACGGGGCAGGACATGGTGCTGCCGATGAACACCGGCGCCGAGGCGGTGGAGAGCGGCATCAAGGTCGCCCGCAAGTGGGCGTACGAGGTCAAGGGCGTCCCGGCCGACCGGGCGACGATCGTGGTCGCGGCGGACAACTTCCACGGCCGTACGACGACGATCGTCAGCTTCTCGACGGACGAGACGGCACGGTCGGGTTTCGGGCCGTTCACTCCGGGCTTCAAGATCGTCCCGTACAACGATCCGGCGGCCCTGGAGGCGGCGATCGACGAGACGACGGCGGCGGTGCTGATCGAGCCGATCCAGGGCGAGGCCGGCGTACTCATCCCCGACGACGGCTACCTCGCCGGCGTGCGGGAGCTGACCCGCCGGGCGGGCTGCCTGTTCATCGCGGACGAGATCCAGTCGGGCCTCGGGCGCACCGGGCGCACCCTCGCCGTCGAGCACGAGGACGTCGTCCCGGACGTCCTGCTGCTGGGCAAGGCCCTCGGCGGCGGCATCGTGCCGGTGTCCGCGGTCGTCGGGTCCCGGGAGGTGCTCGGGGTCCTGCGGCCCGGTGAGCACGGGTCGACGTTCGGCGGCAACCCGCTGGCCGCGGCGGTCGGCACGGCGGTCGTCGGGCTCCTGGAGACGGGCGAGTTCCAGCTCCGGGCGGCGGAGCTGGGCAAGGTGCTGCACGAGGGGCTCGTCCAGCTGGTCGGCCGGGGTGTCGTCGGCTTCCGCTCACGGGGCCTGTGGGCGGGCGTGGACGTGGATCCGGCGATCGGCACCGGGCGGGAGATCGGCGAGCGCCTGATGCGGGAGGGCGTCCTGGCCAAGGACACCCACGGTTCCACGATCCGGCTGGCGCCGCCGCTGACCATCACCGAGGAGGAGCTGCGCTCGGCCCTCGCCTCACTGGAGAAGGTGCTGGCCGCCTGAGGCGCACACCCGCGCCGGACGCACACCGCCGGAGGCCGTCCGGCGGTGTGCGGCGTCCCGGTTCGGGCTCCGTCGCAGCCGAGGACGCCGGCCGGATCGCCTGGCCGGATCGCCCGGGAGGTGGTGGAGCGGCCCGGTGGTGGGCTGGTCGGTAGTGGGCTGGTCGGTAGTGGGCTGGGTACCCGCCTCGATGAGTGACTCTTCGAGGAGATGACTCCCATGCTGCTCATCGGCCTGCTCCTCCTTGCGGCGACGGCCGCGTTCACCGGCCTGGTCATCGCCGACAACCTGTCCGGCGGCCCGCACTACCCGGTGTCGGTGCTCGGCAACCACATCGCCACCATGAACACGCTCGAGGTCTTCAGCGCGGGTCTCGCCCTCGCCCTGCTCTTCTGCCTGGGCGCGAGCCTCCTGACCGGCGCCGCGACGCACCACCGGCACGCGCACCGGGCCGCGCGCCACTACGGCGGCGGGCGGGACACCGGCTCGCTGAACGAGCCCACGGGCCGGGACGGCCGCTGACGCCCACGGCCGCACCCGCAAGGCCGGCGCCGGTCGTGGGCGTGCGCGCCCGTGGGGAGCACATGTGTCCACGGGCCGGCAGGTGTGGCCGTGCCCCGTGGACGGCGCGGGTGACGCCGTCAGTCCTCGCGGCGCCTGCGCCGCAGCAGGTGCCGCACGATCAGCGCGACGACGAGGACCCCGAGTGCCACGAGCACGTACACCTCGTAGCGGCGGATCTCGTCGTAGACGGTGCCGATGTGCGCGCCCGCGGCGTAGGCGAGGCTCACCCACAGGCCGACCCACAGCGCCGCGCCGAGCGCGTTGAAGGCGAGGAAGCGGAGCCAGTGCATGCCCGTGGTGCCGGCGATGATGCCGTTGGCCTGGCGCAGGCCCTCGATGAACCGGGCCACCACGACGATCTTGCCGCCGTGCCGGCCGAAGAACCGCTCGGCCGCCGCGAACCGCTCAGGCGTCAGGAAGATGTACCGGCCCCAGCGGTGCACGAAGGGGCGTCCGCCGAGGTGGCCGACGAGGTAGCCGATGTTGTCCCCGACGACGGCCGCGGCGAACGCGATCAGGGCCACGGCCACGACGTCGAGCTGCCCGGCCCCGGCGTACACCCCGGCCGCGATCAGGATCGTCTCGCCCGGGGCGGGGACGCCGAAGTCCTCCACGAAGACCACGGCGCCGACGGCCCAGTAGCCGTAGTGGCTGAGCAGCGGTGCCAGGTGCGCCAGCGGACCCGGAAGCGGAGGGGCCATGCCCACACCGTACGTCGGTGCGTGAACGGTCACCGGCAGACACGGCAACGCGCCGCCGCGCACTTCCGGAACCCGGACGGCGCCCCGCGACCCCGTTACCGCACGATCGGCCAGCCCGTCACGGTCTTGGGCCTCGGCGGTGCGTAGCTGCGCACCTTGCTGGTGCTGAGGCCGAGCCGGACGAGCCCTTCGGCCAGGGTGACCGCGGCGGCGACGCCGTCGACGACGGGGACGCCCGTGGCGGCACTGATCTTCTGATCGAGCCCGGCCATACCGCCGCACCCCAGGCAGATCACCTCCGCCCGGTCCTCGTCGACGGCCCTGCGGGCCTCCGCCACGATCGCGTCGGCCGCGCGCGTCGGATCCGCCTCCAGCTCCAGCACGGGCAGCCCGGAGGCCCGCACCGAGGCACACCGCTCGTTCAGCCCGGCGAGCAGCAGCCGGTCCTGGATCTGCGGCACGGCCCGGTCCAGGGTGGTGACGACCGAGTACGTACGGCCGATCAGCATCGCCACCTGCGCCGCCGCCTCGGTGATGTCCACCACCGGGACGTCCAGCAGTTCCTGGAGGCCCTCCCGGCCGTGCTCGCCGTACCCGGCCTGGATCACCGCGTCGTAGGGCTCGTCGTAGCGGACGATCCGGTCCATCACGGCGACGGCGGCCAGATAGCTCTCGAAGTTGCCCTCCACCGACTCCGGCCCGAACGAGGGGGTGAGCCCCACGATCTCGACGCCGGGGGAGGCGGAGGCCGCGGCCTGTGCACGGATCGTCTCGGTCATGGAGGCGGTCGTGTTCACATTGGCGATCAGTATGCGCATCTTGGTCCTTTCTCTTTCGGCCTTTTGGTCGCCCGCGGCGCCGGCCGGCCCGTCGGTCAGCGGGCCGGCCGGACTGCGTGGGTGGGTGGGTTCTCGCCGGACCCCCCAGCCGGTCAGGACAGGTGTACTTCGGTGCCGACGCCGTGGCGCCGTGCGGCGTCGACGACGAGCCGGGCGGCCGCCACGTCCTGGATGCCGACCCCGACCGAGTTGTAGAGCGTGATGTCGTCCGTGGAACGCCGCCCGGGCGCCCTGCCGGTGATGACGTCACCGAGTTCGGTGCGGAAGTGCTCCGGGGTGATCGCCCCTTCCCGCATCGGGATCAGCACCTCACCGGACTCGTGGGACGACACCGAGAAACTGTCGACCACGACACGGCTGCGGACGATGCCCGCCGTGTCGATCTCCCGGTGATCCGGCCGCGGCGGCGCCCCGACCGCGTTGACGTGCAGACCCGGCCCGAACCACTCCCCCCGCACCACCGGCCTACGCGACGGCGTCAGCGTGCACAGCACCTCCGCCGCGCGCACCACCTGCTCCGGGTCGTCGGCGACCTTGACCGCGTACCCCTGCCCGCGGGCGTGCTCGGCGAACGCCTCGACAGTGGCACGGGTCCGGCTCCACACCAGCACCTGGCCGATGTCCATCACCCGTGCCAGCGCGGCGAGATGGGCACGCGCCTGGGCTCCGGCGCCGATCAGGCCGAGGACGCCCGCACCCTGGCGGGCCAGGTGCCGGGTGGCGACGGCCGACGCCGCCGCCGTGCGCAGCAGGGTGATCGGGGCGCCGTTGAGGACCGCTTCGCAGGTGCCGGTGTCGGGGTCGATGAGTGTGATCACCGACTGCTGGACCGGCAGTCCCCGGCCGGCGTTGGGCGGAGTGTCGGTGAGGAGTTTGACCCCGGCACTGGACAGTGGGTCGACCGCGGCGACCATCGGCACCAGCAGTCCGGCCCCGCCGGGCAGTTCCATCGCGGACCGGTCGGGCTGACGCGCCGTGCCGGTGGACAGGGCCGCGTGGGCCTGCTCGACGACGTGCATCACCTCGCCCAGATCCAGCAGACTCGCGACCTGCGCCCGGTCCAGCACCAGCAGGGGTGCCCGGCCGGTACCCGTCTGGTCCGTCACGGCGTCACCTCGGCGGCGGCCTGCTCGGCGGGGCGGGCGTCGATCAGGTCCGCATACGGGACGGGGGCGTCGAGGAGGCCGTCCTCGGCGAGGATGCGCAGCCACTCGGCGTAGCCGTCCTGGCTGACGCGGATGTCGTCCCAGATGCCGCTCGCGCGCAGGTCGTCGACGACCGGGACCAGGACCTTGGTGTCCAGGGACGGCCACTCGCGGGCCAGCAGACCGGCCAGCTCGTCGGCGTTGTGCGTCTTGAGCCAGTCGATCGAGCGCTGGAGCGCCCGGCAGAAGCGGAAGACGAGTTCGTCGTCGCGGTCCAGGACCTCCCGGGTGGTGTAGTAGACGCTGTTGGGCATCAGCCCGCCCGCCCGGTCGTAGCGGACCGCGATGTGGGCCAGCCCGCGGTGCTCGAGGAAGGCGGCGTTGACGGCGTCGGTGACCAGCGCGTCCCCCATGCCGCCCAGGAACAGCTCGGTGAGCATCGATCCGGACAGGTCCCGTACGAACCGCACCTTGGACATGTCCACACCGGCCTTGCGCATCAGCCCCGCGGTGTGCACGTACGGCGCGGTGCCGCCCGCACCCGGGGCCAGCACGATCCTGCCCTCCAGGTCCGTCCACTCGAAGTCCGACACCGGCTCCCGCACCACCAGGGCCTTCGGGTTGCGGTGGTTCAGCTGCGCGAACGCCCGGTACTCACGGCCACGCCCGTGGTACATCGCCGGCACCCACAGCCCCCCGAGAACGACCTCGGCCTGACCCTCCTCCAGATCGGCCAGCACCCGCGTCCAGTCGTCCGGAGCGCTGCGGGAGAAGGCGATTCCCTCCTCCTCGTAGAAACCGAACTCCCGGGCAACGTACTCGGGCAGGTAGTTCGGCCAGTGCGAAGTAGCCGAGACATGCAGACGGTCCATCATCTCTCCTTGGTATTTCTGACGGTGTTTCACATCAGGGTTGGTTGGTATGGGGTACCGGACCGGCCGGGCGGGACGTACCGCACGGCCGGCAGGGGGTCAGGCGGCGGCCGGCGAAGAGGCCTCCACGTTGATGTCTTCGAGGGGGCGGCCGTGGGTTTCGGGGGCGAAGCGGACGGCGACGGCCATCACCCCGTACATCGCGGCGGTCAGGACGAAGACCGCGACCACGCCGGCGTGATCGAGGAGCAGGCCCGCGCCGATGGGCACGAAGGCGCCGGCCACGTTGCCCTGCACGGCGATCATCGAGGTGCCGAAGGCGCGTACCCGGGTCGGGTACAGCTCCGGCGCCCACGCGAACACGGTGCTGTTCAGCAGCAGCACGAAGAACTGGAAGGTGCCGCCGAGCACCAGGACCAGGGCCGGGGTACCGGCCAGGAAGCCGAAGGCGAGCGCGGCCAGGCAGGCGGCCACGGCGCCGCCGGTCATCACCAGCCGGCGCGGCCAGTGCATCGCCGCATACGTCGCCGCCGCCGCGCCGAGGAGGCTGCCGACGTTCATCACCATGGTGAAGGTCAGGCTCTCGGTGATGCTGTAGCCCTGGTTGACCAGGATCGTCGGCATCAGCACCAGCACGGTGATCTGCGCACCGAACGTCATCCAGGACACCACCGCCAGCGCGGCCGTGCGCCGCAGCAGCTCGCCCCGGAAGACCTCCCCGAGCCGCACCTTCTCCGCCTTGCCCTCCTGCGTGGCCGGCTGCGTCAGATACGGAACCGTGGGCAGGTCACGGCCCTTCAGCCGGCCCGACGCCAGCCGCGTCAGCACCTGGTTGGCCTCCTCGATCCGCCCGCGGGAAGCCAGATAGCGGGGCGTCTCGGGCAGATACCGGCGGTAGAACAGCACCAGCACCGCCGGCAGCACCAGCAGCCCGAACATCCACCGCCAACTGCTGTCCGGACCACCGAAGAAGTTCCCCAGCGGACCGAGCACCACCGCGGCGAAACCGAACGAGACCACATTGCCGAAACCACCGGCACCCACGTTCAAGGACGCCACCACCGCGCCCCGGAACCGGGTGGGCACCAGCTCGCTCAGCAGCGTCATCCCCGCCGCGAGCTCACCACCGAGCCCGACACCCACCACGAAGCGCCCGACCGCCAGCACCGCGTAATTCGGCGCGAGCGCGCAGACCAACGCCCCCGCGCAGTACACGAACAAGTTGAACGCCAGCGCGAACCGGCGCCCCTTCAAGTCACCGATCGCACCGGTGACCACCTTGCCGATGATCATCGCCGAGATCGTGACCGTCTGCAGAAAGGCCAGTTCAGGCGTGGAGATGTGCCAGACATTCTTCAACGCCGGACCCACCGCGCCCAGCGAGTTCTCCTCCATCACGTCGAAGAACGCGCCGAGCAGAACCATTATCAGGATGAGTTTGTGCGCCCGGTTGAAACCGATCGAGTCCAGCGCCCGGCCGACCGCCGAGCCCGCTGGAGACGAACCGCCGTCCACCACATCAACCGCCGCAGCGCCGGCTGAGTGGGTGGACATGTCACCGGAACCGGAGCCACCGGTGTCCGGAGTGGGGGAATCCGATCTGTGCAATGGAGCCGACCTCCTTCAGAGGACGCTCGGGCTTCAGAGAGGAGCCCAGGCAGGGGACAGCCCGGGAGGACGCGAGGGGTCGGGCTGTTGAGAGGCCACCTGAAGGCCTCTGGTGACATAATTAGCAGTCATCTGATGACTTGGAGAAGGGGTGGGGATGAAGAAGATTGAGCGAGTCTCTCTGGTCGAGGCCGCGAGCAGGCAATTGCAGGCGGAGATCGAGAGCGGCCGCTGGGAGGTCGGCCGGCGGCTGCCGTCGGAGGGCGAGCTGGCCGAACGGCTGGGCCTCAGCCGCGTATCGGTGCGTGCCGCCGTCCACGGTCTGGCCCAGATGGGACTGCTCACCACCCGCCAGGGCGACGGCACCTACGTGGCCGCCAGGGACGCGACCGACGTCGCCCTACGACGCCGGCTCGACGACGCCCACGACGGCGACGTCCTCGAAGTCCGCCGCGGCCTGGACATCCTCGCCGCCGGACTCGCCGCCGCCCGCCGCACCCAGCACGACATCACCGCCCTCGACGACGCGCTCACCCGACGCGCCGCGGCCGGAACCGCGGGCGACGAAGCCGCGTTCGTCGCCGCCGACGTCGACTTCCACCTCCACGTCGCCCGCGCGACCCACAACGAACTCCTCGTCGAGCTCTACTCGACCTTCACCAGGGCACTGGCCGACAGCATCCGCGACGACCGCTGCCTGAAGGTCTTCACCCAGGGACGGGACACCTGGCACAACACCCTCGCCGCGGCCATCGCCGAAGGCGACGCCGACAAGGCCACCACCGCCTCACTGGCCCTGCTGGAGAACGGCCCGGCGACCCGGGATCGCTGATGCCGCGTCACATCGGGATCATCGAGGAGAACATGAGCTGATTCGGGCCGGGGCCGACCGCCTGTTCGGCCCAGATGGTCTTCCCGCGCCGGCTGTAACGGCTGCCCCAGCGGGTGCTGAGCTGGGCGACGAGGAACAGGCCCCGGCCTCCTTCGTCGGTGGTCCGGGCCCGCCGCAGCCGGGGCTGGGTGTTGCTCGGGTCGCTGACCTCGCAGACCAGGACGTCCTCGTGGATCAGCCGCAGCCCGATGGGGCCGCCGGCGTAGCGGACGGCGTTGGTGACCAGTTCGCTGACCAGGAGCTCGGTGCTGAAGGCGAGGTCGTCGAGCCCCCACGCGGCCAACTGGCGGGTGGTGGCCACCCGGGCGTCGGACACGCTGGCGGGGTCCGCGGGGAACTCCCAGTCGGCGACGGACTCCGCGGGGACCACGCGGGTGCGGACGAGCAGCAGCGCGATGTCGTCCCTGGGCGGGTGGTCGTCGAGGCCGGCGAGGAGCGCTCGGCCGATCTCGTCCAGCGGCCGGCCGGGACGGCAGTGGGCGGCGAGGCGGTCGGTCAGCCGTCGCAGTCCGGCGTCGATGTCGCCGTCGTCGCCCTTGATCAGTCCGTCGGTGTACAGGGCGAGGACACTGCCGGGCGCCAGATCGAGCGTGGCGGTCTCGAAGGGCATGCCGCCGACGCCCAGGGGCGGTCCGGGAGAGAGGTCCACGGGTCGGGCAGTGCCGTCGCAGGGGGAGACGACGGGCACCGGATGTCCGGCACTGGCGACGGTGCAGCGGCGGGCGACCGGATCGTAGAGGGTGTACAGGCAGGTGGCGCCGACGGTGTCCCGGTTCTCGGGGGCGGCCTCGCCCGCGAGTCGCTGCACCAGGTCGTCGAGGTGGGTGAGCAGTTCGTCGCAGTCGAGTTCCAGGTCGGCCAGGGTCTGCACGGCGGTGCGCAGCCGGCCCATGGTGGCGGTGGCGTGCAGGCCGTGGCCGATGACGTCGCCGACGACGAACGCGGCCCGCAGCGAGGGCAGCGAGAGGACGTCGAACCAGTCGCCGCTGATCTCCGCTCCGCCGCCCGCGGGCCGGTAGACGCCGACGGTCTCGGCAGCGGGCGTCTCGGTGGTCGCGCGTGGGAGGAGGCGCCTTTGGAGCGCGACGGCGGCACGGTGCTCCCGCGTGTAACGGCGGGCGTTGTCGACGCTGAGCGCGGCCCTGGACGCGATCTTCTTCAGCAGGTCCGCCTCGTCCTCGTCGAAGGGCTGCCCCTGTTCGTTGCGGCTGATCCCGACGACGCCGAGCATCGTGCCGCGCGCGAACAGCGGTGCCACGGCGAGCCAACGCGCGTTCTCCGGCACCAGCAACTCGACCAGGTGCGGCTCGCCGAACATGCCGCTGATCGTCTCGCTGTCGACGACGATGACGTCACCGCGCTGGACCGCGAGCAGGGTGGGCATGTCCGGTTGCCGGGGCGCCGCCGCGCCCTTCTGCAGCAGACGGGAGGGCCACGTCCCGTCGGCCGAGGCGACCGCGACCCGCCGCCAGCTCAGCCAGGCGCCGCCGAGCACATTGGCGGGCTCGTCCCCCTCGATGACGGGGTCCGCCAGTTCCACCCAGGCAAGGTCCCCGAGTGCGGGGACGAGGACGTCGACCAGGTCCTGCGCGGTGCGCACGACGTCCAGTGAGCCACCGATGCGGGTGGAGGCGTCGCGCAGCAGATCCAGGTGGTCGCGGGTCCGCTGCTGCTCGGAGATGTCGGTGACCAGCGTGACGACACCCGCGGGCTCCCCTCGCGCGTCCTCCAGCCGGAAGGCGGACAGGGAGAGGGTCCGGTGCCGCCCGGGGAGGAGCGGTGAGCGCACGTCCTGTGCCTCCCCGATCAGCGGCGTGCCCGTCTCCAGCACCCGGCGCAGGGCCGCCTCCGCGGCTTCGGCGTTCCTGGCGTCGGCCACCTCCCTCATCTCCACGTCGGCGGCGCCTGGAGGTCCGCCGAGCGTCTCGAGGGTGATGTTGGTCCGTACGAGGGCCAGGTCCGTGTCGCGGAGGGTGACCCCCATCCGGGCCTGGGCGAAGAGCGCGCGCAGCAGGGACAGGCCCTGTTCCCGCTCGGTCGTGTCGGCCGCGGGGGCGGCCAGGGCCAGCAGTTCGGAGGATCCCTCCAGGCGCACGATCCGGAAGGCGACGTCCACGGCACGGCCCGAGCGGTGCCGCAGCCGTGTCCGGCCGGCGGCCGGAAACCCGTCCGCCGCGAGCGCGCAGTGGTGCGGCTCGTCGGGGGCATCGGCGAGAAGGTCCCCGACCGGGCGGCCGCAGACGTGCGCGGCCGGGTGTCCCAGGAGGTCGGCCGCCGCCTGGGACCACCGCACGACGGTCCCGGCTTCGTCGAACACGGCGGCTGCCACGGCGCCGAGGGCAAGGGCGCCGGCGGGGTCGAACCCGTTCATCTCGCTCCTCGCTGGCGGCCGAGCCGCCCGACAGGCTCGTCCCCATTATCGGCGATTCCGGACAGCCCGCGCCTCCGCTCCCCCGCCCGGCGTCCCTGGTCCGGAACGCGGTCGACGGCCCCGGACGCCCCGCACACGGCGTGGGGCCGGACCCGCAAGGCGCCGCCCCTTGCCGCCCTGGCGCAACCGTCCGGCGGGCGGCCGGGAGCCGCCCTCAGACCGTCGCCGCGGCGCTCACACGTCCCCTTCGCCGCCGCCTTCGAGGATCGCCAGCGCCGCGCTGGTCGCGGCGACCGGGTCGCCGGCGCTCACCGCCTCGAACAGAGCGCTGTGGAACAGGTCCTCGCCGGCCTCGTCCATGCACCGGCCGGCCTTGACGGTCTCCCGCAGGGCGTCGCTCATGTTCCGGTACAGGTCCCCGAGCAGCGGGTTGTGCGCGGCTTCCGCGACACACAGGTGGAAGTCGACGTCGGCGTCGGTGAACGCGTCCAGGTCGGCGGCCAGCCCCGCGGCGGCGCGCCGGTCCATGGCCTGGCGGAGCGCCGTGAGGTCCTCCTCGGTGCGCGCGGTGGCGGCCAGCCGGGCCGCGACGATGTCCAGGCCTCGGCGTACGTCGAGGATGTCGTCGGCCGTCACCCCGCCGAGGTGACGGCGGAGCGCGACCTGTCCCTCGTCGGTGGCGGTCACGTAGGTGCCGGCGCCCTGGCGGGTGCTCAGCAGTCCGGAGTGCACCAGCACGCGGACGGCTTCGCGGACCGAGAGCCGGCTCACGCCGAGAGACTCGGCCAACTGGCCCTCCGGAGGGATCCGTTCGCCGACCCGCCACACGCCCCGGGCGATCTCCGCGCGTAGCTCACTGATCACGGTATCGACGATCGATACGCGCCCCACCGTTTCCATCCGACCCTCTTCTCGGTCATCTGACGACGTCAGAAGCCTAGGAAGCCCCAGAGCCCAGGTCCAGCCCTCGGCCCTGCCGCCGGGGGTCTTCCGGCCACGCACACGTCTTCCGGCCACCCGCATGTCTTCCGGTATGTCTTCCGGCCCGGGGCCGGGCCGCCGCAGCCCCCGCCGGCCGGCTCGTCGAGGACTCCGGGAGGAAGCACCGGTTCCCGTCCGTCCGGCCGCCGCCGAGCGCGTCCTCGAGCTATCCCGGCAACTGCCTGCGGTGGGTCGCGGCCACGTCGCGGCTGGTGGCCAGGTGCTTCATGACCAGGTCCTCGACCCTCGGCACGTCCCGGTCCTCGATCGCCTCGTAGAGCGCCTCGTGCTCCTTCGCGACGGTCAGCAGGTCGTCGTGCTGGGCCAGCAGCCAGCGCATACGGCTGCGGAGAGTGGTCCCCAGCTCGTTCAGAAGCTCGTTGGCGGCCATCGACGTCACGGTCTCGTGGAAGTCGGCCGCGGCGCGCCGGGCCTTGACGGCGTCCCCCTGGCGCGCGGCTTCGAGTTCGAAGTCCAGGTCCGCGCGCAGCTTCTCCAGGCCGGCGCGGTTGCGCCGTTGAGCCGCGAGCCGGAACGTCAGCGTCTCCAGGGCGCAGCGGACCTCGTCGAGGTCGGAGATGTCGGTGGAGGTGAACTCGCGCACGACGGCCCAGGTGCGTGGGCGCGGTGTGACCAGTCCCTCCGCCACCAGCGCCCTCAGAGCCTCGCGGACCGGGAGTCTGCTCACCCCGAGTTCGGCGGCGAGCTCCCGTTCGACGAGTTTGCTGCCGGGCTGACGGTCACCGTCGAGGATCTGGTCGCGCAACTGTCGCGTGACGCGTTCGGACTCGGACTCAAAACCCTCGGACCCTGGCATGGGCCTCATTCTCGCAGGTCCGCGCCACCCGTCTGCCGCATACCGGTACGTCCGCCCGGCACGGGGGCGACGGGTCAGCATGAGCACGGCCGAAGGCGGTTACAGATGACTACTGACGCACGTGGACCAATTCCGGGATCCTGCCCTTTACCTGGCAAAACACCGGTCTGAAGCCGAGCTGGTCGGAGTGAGGGGCGAGCCGTGTTCTACTACCTGCTCAAATACGTTCTGCTGGGACCGCTGCTCAGATTGGTCTTCCGGCCCCGTATCGAGGGGCTGGAACACGTGCCGGCCTCGGGAGCGGCCATCGTCGCGGGCAACCATCTGTCGTTCTCGGACCACTTCGTGATGCCGGCGATCCTCAAGCGGCGGATCACCTTCCTGGCCAAGGCCGAGTACTTCACGGGACCGGGCATCAAGGGCCGGCTCACCGCGGCCTTCTTCCGCAGTGCGGGGCAGATCCCGGTGGACCGGTCGGGCAAGGAGGCGGGGCAGGCCGCGATCCGGGAGGGGCTCGGGGTGCTGAGCAAGGGCGAGTTGCTCGGCATCTACCCGGAGGGCACCCGGTCGCACGACGGCCGCCTGTACAAGGGCAAGGTCGGCGTCGCGGTCATGGCGCTCAGGGCCGGGGTGCCGGTCGTCCCGTGCGCGATGATCGGCACGTTCGAGGCCCAGCCGCCCGGAAAGGTCGTCCCGCGCCCGCACGCGATCGAGATCCGCTTCGGCGAGCCGCTGGACTTCTCCCGTTACGCGGGCTTGGAGAACGAGAAGGCGATCCTGCGCGCCGTCACCGACGAGATCATGTACGCCATCCTGTCGCTGTCCGAGCAGGAGTACGTCGACCAGTACGCGGCCGTGGCCAAGGCGGAGCAGGCCGAGGCGAAGGGCGACAGGCGCAGGTTCCCGCGCGCGCCGCTCACCTGACGCCGCGGGGCACGCCGTGCGCGCGAGAGGGGCGGCCGGGCATCCCGGCCGCCCCTCGTCGTCACCTTCCGCCGGTCGCTACGCCTTCGGCGTGGCGTGCGGCGCGCAGGTCACGTCCGCAGTGTCGACCTTGCCGGTGAGCAGGTAGGTGTCCACCCGGTCGTTGATGCACGGGTTGGCCAGGCCGGTGACGCCGTGGGAGCCCGCGTCCTTCTCGGTGATGAGACGGGAGCCCTTGAAGCGCTTGTGCAGCTCGACGGCGCCGGCGTACGGGGTGGCGGCGTCGCGCGTGGACTGCACGATCAGCACCTGCGGCAGGCCCTTGCCGGTCTTCACGTCCACCGGGTTCTGCTGCTTGACCGGCCACGTGGCGCACGGCAGGTTCATCCACGCGTTGGCCCACGTCATGAACGGGGCGGTCTTGTGGAGCCTCGTGTTGTCCCGGTCCCACGTCTGCCAGTTGGTGGGCCACTTGGCGTCGGTGCACTCCACGGCGGTGTAGACGGCGTTGCCGTTCTCCGAGGAGATGTTGCCCGCGATGTCGGACATGTCCGGGGCGGCGGCGTCGATCAGCGCCTGGGTGTCACCGGCGACGTACTTGCTGAACACCCTCGCCACCGGCGCCCACGACGAGTCGTAGTAGGGCGCGCTCTGGAAGAAGGAGATCAGCTCGTTGGGGCCGACGACCCCGCCGATGGGGCTCTTCTTGGCGGTGGCGCGCAGCTTCAGCCACTGCCCCTGGACGGCGTCGCGGGTGGTGCCCAGGTGGTAGGTGGCGTCGTTCGCGGCGACCCAGTCCTGCCAGTCCTTCCAGCGGCCCTCGAAGGCGGTGTCCTGGTTCAGGTTGGCCTGGTACCAGATGTTCTCGCGCGCCGGGTTGACCACGCTGTCGACGACCATCCGGCGCACGTGGCCCGGGAACATCGTGCCGTAGACGGCGCCGAGGTAGGTGCCGTAGGAGACGCCGAGGAAGTTGAGCTTCTGCTCGCCGAGCGCGGCGCGGATGACGTCCAGGTCGCGGACCGTGTTCGCGGTGGTCATCGACTGGAGCATGGCGCGGCCGGTGCGCTCGTAGCAGCCCTGCGCGTACTCGCGGGCCAGCTTGCGCTGGATGCTCTTGTCGGCCTCGGAGTCGGGCACCGGGTCCATCCCGGAACCCTGGGCGAACTCCTGCGGGTCCGCACAGGAGATGGGCGCCGAGTGGCCGACACCGCGCGGGTCGAAGCCGACGAAGTCGTAGGCCTTCGCGACGTTGGCCCAGATCGCGTTCTTGTTGGTGACCCGGGTCGGGAAGCGCAGGCCCGAACCGCCGGGGCCGCCCGGGTTGTAGACGAGGGCGCCCTGGCGCTCCTCCTTGGTGCCAGTGTTGCCGATCCGGTCGACGGCCAGCTTGATCTGCTTGCCGTACGGGTCGGCGTAGTCGAGCGGCACCGAGACGTAACCGCACTGGATGGGCTTGACCAGCCCCCAGTCGGCGGGGCAGTCCTGCCAGTCGATGCCGGCCTTCGCGGCACGCTCCGCGGCGATCGCCGCGCCACGCGTCTCGCGGTCCTGGCCCTGGCCGTTGTTCGCGCCGGCCGCGGGCGTCGCCACGGCGCCGGCCATCAGGGTCGCCGTGACCAGCACGCCGGCCGAACCGAGCGCCAGCGCACGGCTCTTGGGTCTCACGTCCCTCAAGTGGGACCTCCCCGTACATCGTTACGAATTGGGTACGGGGATCCTTGCGGCTGTGAGGTCCCTGAGAACAGGGGGCGTTGACCTTCTTTGCCAATCCGATAAGCGGCGCGCCGTGTCCCGCTGAGCGGAGTTCCGAGGGGCACGGCAACGGCGCGGGGCCCTGGGGCTGTTCGCCACTCACCCAGGCGCCTGAGCGCGCCGCCTTGCGGCACGACGGCGCAGCGGGGCCCCTCGCGGGGCGCCTTGGGGTATTCAACTGCCCTGTCGGGCAGTGCAGTTCAGACCAGCCGGCCACGCGGGACGCGCGCCGCCCCGGGCCTCACCTACTGGCGGACCTCCGGCCCCCGATGGTCCGCCGAGATGCCGAAGCGCTGCTGCTCACGAGGGGCGGACGGGACATCGTGGACCTGCGAGACGGCGCCGACCACCGGGTCCCCGGCAGGCTCCGCGAGCTGCTCGAGCCGTTCCAGATCGGCGGCGGAGACCAGGGCGACGAGCGGCTTGCCGTGCCGCGTGACGACCACGCGCTCACCGCCGTACACCACCCGGTTGATCAGGTCGGCGAGCTCAGCCCTGGCTTGCGTCACCGGAATCTCGTAGGCCATACCCCCACCTTACGGGGCGTTCGCGCCGCTCTCAGGGCTGCGACCGCCCGCCGGAGAAGCCTGCGGAGCACCGCCCCAGCGCCCGCCTCAGCTGCTCCAGCTCGATGTCGGGCAGAGCACCGCCCTGCGCGAACTTCAGCACGTGCTCGGCCACCGTGCGCAGCTTGGTGTTCGACCGCTGGGAGACCTCCCGCAGGACCTGCCAGGCGTCCTCGGGCGGGATCCGCCCGAAGGTCACCACGGCGCCGATCGCCTGGTCGATCACGGCGTGCGAGGTCAGGGCCCGCTGGAGCTGATCGATCTCCTGGTGCAGCCGCTCGCGCTCCAGCACCAGATCTGCGGCGGAGAGCGGCGGGAAAGGGTGCCGCTCGGACATCGCGAAGAACACCATGGCCAGTCCCCTGGGTCGTCGAGCACCCGCGCTTCCAGCTTCACCCCGCAGGAGACCGTGCACGACCCGGGACCGTTCCCGCACCCGGCCCGGGAAAGCCCTCGGCGAGTAATGCACGTCCTGTACATTTCTTACGGAGCCCCCTCCGGCCGGATCCGGCGCCGCCGCATGGAGGGGTGTGCCATGACGCGGCCGTCCGCCCGCTACGTCCTGCCGGAGTTCACCGAGATCACCAGCGCCGGCCGGCGCTCCCTGGATCCGTACGCGAAACCGCTCGAGGAGCGGATCGCCCTCCTCGGCACACCGATCGACGACACCGCGGCGAACGACGTGATCGCGCAGTTCGTCCACCTGGAGCACCGGACGCCCGGACGGGACATCTCGCTCTGCATCAACTCGCCCGGCGGCTCGTTCTAGCACGACGCCGGCCGTCCACGACACGATGCGGTACGTGTGCTGGACGTGGAGACGATCCGACTGGGCCAGGCCGTCGCGTCCGCGGCGGCGCTGCCGGCCGCGGGCACCCCGGGCAAGCGGTACGCGCCGCCCGGCGCCCGCGTGGTCCTGCGGCAGCCGTCACCGCCCGAGCCGGTCGGGGGCCAGGCGTCCGACCTGGCGGTCCAGGCGGACGAGCTGACGCGGATGCGCGCCCGCCTGGAGGAGCTGCTCGCGCGGAGCACCGGGCGGTCCGTGCGGCAGGTGCGGACCGACCTGGAGCGGGAGCAGGTGCTGGACGCGCAAGAGGCCCTGACATATGGACTGATTGACCGAATCCTCCCGAACCGCGGAGCCACGCGCACCGCGCCGGACGCGGGGTGAGCCGCCGATGCCGCCACCCGAGCCGCCACCCCTGCCGGCGCCGACCCGCGCCGAGGCGGAGCTGATCGACCGTCACCTGGAGCCGGCCGACCTGCTGGGCCGCGTCAACCCGGGACGGCCCGGAGACACCTACCGGGCCCCGAGGGCCGCCCAGGCGCTCGCCGGCAGGGCGGTGGAGCTGCGCGGCACCCGGGCACTGATGCACCGGCGGGGCGAGACCGAGCCGCACGCGGACACTCCGGCCCGGGCTCTGTGAGTGCTGGACGGCGAGCGGCGCACGGCCCGTGTCACCCTTCCCCCCGACTGCGGAAGTTGACGTCGTCCACAGCCGCGGTCTCGGCGGGAAAAGGGGCCCATCTGTCTGGACACGGGGTGAAATCGCCCCGAATGACCGACCGCCTTTCGGTGTAGGTTCAGCTCCTTTTTCGGGACCGCCGCAGTCGCGCAACACGCCTCCACGGATGGCGGAATGAGGTGCTCCGCTGCTGGTCCGGGGGTCGTCGCGGGCGGGGGCAACCGTTCGATCGCGAGGGTGTCCACCCGAACGGGCGCGTGGTGAGTAACAACACAAACACGCGGTTCCATTGGGATTTTCGGACATCCGTAGGTGAAGATCCCTGTCTGACGACAAGCCCCCGCCACAACGGCGGGGCGGTCCGGGCGGACGCCGAGTCCTGCCGCCGCCCGGATGACCGGTCGACAGGAGTGGATCGGCAGGAGTGGAGGACCCAAGCACGACGGGTCGCCGGAACGGTCACGCCATGGCCGGTCCGAGCAGCCCTTGGGGTGAAGCCGCGACAACGCGGCCGGGCAACTTCGCCAGCCCGAATCCGACAGGTCATCCTTCACAGGCGGCTGACGAAGGGTTGCGCATGACTGCGCTCAATCGTGTCCCGTCGCTGATGGCCCGGGCCGGCACGGCCTCGGCCCTGACCCTGGCCGCCGTGGGCGGCTCGATCGTGGTCCCGGGTGTGGCCTCCGAGGCCTCGGCCGTGACCACCGCGAACACGGCGCTGCGGATCGCGGCGTCCAAGCAGGGGTCGCCCTACCAGTGGGGCGCCACGGGGCCGCGGAGGTTCGACTGCTCCGGGCTCACGCTGTACTCGTTCAAGAGGGCGGGCAAGAAGCTGCCCCGCACGGCCGCACAGCAGTACAACAACAGCCGGCACATCTCCGCGGGCAGCCGCCGAGCCGGGGATCTGGTGTTCTTCCACTCGGGCTCGCGCGTCTACCACGTGGGCATCTACGCCGGCAAGGGCAAGATCTGGCACGCTCCGAAGACCGGGGACGTGGTGAAGCTCCAGAAGATCTGGACGAAGAGCGTCTGGTACGGCCGGGTGAGCTGACCCGGCCGCAGTGCGGTGCCGTGCGGTGGCGGAGCTTCGACGTCGCCACCGCACGTTCCTACGGTTCCTGACCCGCGGCAGTCACGGGGCGGGCGGGAACCGTCCACGGAAGTTCGATGCAGACCGTCTTGCCGCCCTCCCGGGTCGGCCGCACGGTCAGTCTGCCGCCGCACTCGGCGGTGAGCCACCGGATGATCACCATGCCCCGGCCGTTGTCCTGCTGGACAGCGGCCGGCAGGCGTTTCGGGAACCGGGGGTGGCTGTCGGTGACCCCGATGCGCAGTCGTTCGTCACGCACGAGGACGAGGTCCACCGTGAAGGTGGGTGACTGCCCCAAAGTGTGCTGTACGGCGTTGGTGGCGAGTTCGGACACGATGAGCCGGACCGTCTCGGCGGTGTCCGTGGACGGCGGCAGGCCCCACTCCGCGAGCGTGCCGGCCACATAGGCACGGGCCGCACAGACCGAGGCGGGATCGCTCGGCAGAGTGACGGATGCTTCCAGATGGTCTGCCATGGCGAGGTCGTCCCTTTCCCACGGGGCCGGAGTCCGACAATTGGCGGATGGTTCGAGTACGGTCCCGCACTGGTGCTTCGCCGTCAGACTGCCATCACCTCTCCGGTCTCGGTGGCGATCCACCGAGATATGCATATATCTGTCGCTCGATGCGGTGAACTCTGCGACGGCAGACCGTATCCGGAGCGGGTCGCGTGGAGCGTTCAGAGGGAGCGAGGGAGTAGCCCATGCAGCACGGTCCCGAGGTGCGCCGCCGGAAGCTGGGCGCCGAACTGCGCGCGCTGCGCACCGGCGCGGGTCTCACCAGCGGTGAGGCGGCCCGCCTGGTCGGCTGGCACCAGTCGAAGGTCAGCCGGATCGAGACCGGCACCAGCGGGGTGAAACCGGCCGACGTGCGCTCGCTCCTGGACGCGTACGCGGTCCACGACACCCAGCTGCGCGAGCTGCTCCTGGTGCTCGCGGGGCTGGACGACGGCGGCGACCGGCACCACTGGTGGCACGCCTATCGCGGAGTGCTGCCGCCGACCTATCGGGACTTCATCAGCCTGGAGTCGCAGGCGAGCAGGATGCGCACCCTGGAGACCTCGGTCGTTCCCGGACTGCTCCAGACACCCGAGTACGCCCGCGCGGTCACCCGGGCCGCGGTGGACGGGCTCGACGAGGACCGGCTGGACGCGCTGGTGGAGGTGCGGCTGGCCCGCCAGGACGTGCTGCGCTCGCGACCGCCGCTGGAGCTCGACGCGGTGCTGGACGAGGCGGTGCTGCGCAGGGAGGTGGGCGGGCCCGAGGTCATGAGGCGGCAGCTGGAGCGGCTGACGGAGGCGGCCCGGCTGCCCCAAGTACGGCTCCAGGTGTTGCCGTTCGCCGCCGGCGCGCACATCGGGATCACCGGCCCTTTCGTTATCTTCTCGTTTTCGAACACTTCCGATCTGAACGTGGTGGTTCTCGACCACTTGACGAGTAGCCTCCACCTCGAGCGGAAAGAAGACCTAGAGGCCTACGCCGAGGCCTTCGACACCCTGCGGATCCACGCCCTCTCGCCCGAGGACTCGTTGGACTTCATCGCCGGGATACGCCAGACCCCCTGACGGCGCACAACCGCGTACCGCGTAAGGAGGCCCCATGTCCACTCCGCCTCGGCACGTACCTTCCACCACCGATCTGCACGGCGTGCGCTGGCTGCGCAGCAGCTACAGCACGGGAGCCAACAACTGCGTCGAGACGGCCCGGCCCGCCACGGGACCGTGGGCCGGGCTGCTCGCCGTGCGCGACTCCAAGGCCCCGGCCGGTCCCGCGCTGCTCTTCTCCCCCGCGAGCTGGGCAGGCTTCACGGCCGCGGCACACCGCACCTGACGGACAATCCGGTCATATCCACACCTGGTGGTGCCCGGCCGTGTCACGCCGACTCATGGTCGTGTTCCACCGATCACCCGTACAGCGCGTTCGATCTGCGCCCCGGAGAGGTCCGCGCGGGCGGTCAGCCTCAGCCGTGAGATGCCGTCGGGCACGGAAGGAGGACGGAAACAGCCCACGGCCAGCCCGGCCGCCCGGCAGTCGGCCGCCCATCGCACGGCCCGCTCCGGGGACGGCGCGCGCACCGAGACCACCGCGGCGTCCGGACGCACCGCCTCCAGGCCCGCGGCGGTCAGGCGTGCGTGGAGTTCGGCCGCCACGGCACGCGCGCGTGCCGCCCGCTCCGGCTCGCGGCGCAGCAGTCGCAGCGCCGCGAGGGCGGCACCCGCGGCCGCGGGCGCGAGACCGGTGTCGAAAATGAACGTCCGGGCCGCGTTGACCAGGTGGTCGATCACCCGCCCGGGCCCGAGGACGACTCCGCCCTGGCTGCCGAGCGACTTCGACAGCGTGGCCGTGGCGACCACGTCGTCGGCGCCCGCCAGCCCGGCCGCGTGCGCGGCGCCGCGGCCGCCCGCGCCCAGGACGCCCAGCCCGTGGGCGTCGTCGACGACGAGACCGGCGCCGTGCTCCCGGCAGACCGCTGCGAACTCCGCCAGCGGGGCCGCGTCGCCGTCGACCGAGAACACCGTGTCCGACACGAGTACGGCCGGGCCCTCGTGCGTTCCGAGCGCCTTGCGCACGGCGTCCGGGTCGGCGTGCGCGACGACCTGTGTCGTGCCCCGGGCCAGCCGGCAGCCGTCGATGAGCGAGGCGTGGTTGCCCGCGTCGGAGACGACGAGCGAGCCGTGCGGCGCGAGCGCGGTGACCGCGGCCAGGTTCGCGGCGTATCCGGAGGAGAAGACCAGCGCCGCCTCGAAACCGCAGAATCCGGCCAGTTCGCGCTCCAGTTCGGCATGGAGTTCGGTGGTGCCGGTGACCAGCCGGGAGCCGGTGGAGCCGCCGCCCCAGGTACGCGCCGCGGCCGCGGCCCCCTCGGTCACCTCCGGATGGCGGGCCAGCCCCAGGTAGTCGTTGCCCGCGAGGTCGAGCAGCGGCGAGTCGGCGGGGCGGGGCCGCAGGGTCCGTACGAGTCCGGCCCGGCGACGTGCGTCCGCCTGCTCCTCGATCCAGCCGAACGCCATGGGTCCTCCGGGGCTTTTGTAGGCAGTGGACAGACCCTAGCGGCAGGGCCGGCCGCCCATGATGTGGCAATACCCACATGTCGATGCGCCCGTCGTTGTGCGGAGTCTCCTTGGCCGCGGACCGGGCCGTAGGACAGGATCAGCTCTCATGAACCTGCTGAACACGCTGGTGGACAAGGGGCTTCGGCGCGAGTCGCCGACCCGCGAGGAAGCTCTGGCCGTACTGGCCACCTCCGACGACGACCTGCTCGACGTGGTGGCCGCGGCAGGGAAGGTGCGCCGCCACTGGTTCGGCCGGCGGGTGAAACTCAACTATCTCGTCAACCTCAAGTCGGGCCTGTGCCCCGAGGACTGCTCCTACTGCTCCCAGCGGCTCGGATCGAAGGCGGACATCCTCAAGTACACCTGGCTCAAGCCCGACGACGCCTCCAGGGCCGCCGCGGCGGGGCTGGCGGGCGGCGCGAAGCGGGTCTGCCTGGTGGCCAGCGGGCGCGGTCCGACCGACCGTGACGTGGACCGGGTCTCCGACACCATCAAGGCGATCAAGGAGCAGAACGAGGGCGTCGAGGTGTGCGCCTGCCTCGGTCTGCTCTCCGACGGCCAGGCCGAACGGCTGCGCGAGGCCGGGGCCGACGCCTACAACCACAACCTCAACACCTCCGAGGCGACGTACGGCGACATCACCACCACCCACACCTACGCCGACCGGGTGGACACGGTGCACAAGGCGCACGCGGCCGGGCTGTCCGCCTGCTCCGGGCTCATCGCCGGGATGGGCGAGAGTGACGAGGACCTGGTCGACGTGGTCTTCTCGCTGCGCGAGCTGGACCCGGACTCCGTTCCGGTGAACTTCCTGATCCCGTTCGAGGGCACACCGCTCGCCAAGGAGTGGAACCTGACCCCGCAGCGCTGCCTGCGGATCCTGGCGATGGTCCGGTTCGTCTGTCCCGACGTGGAGGTGCGGATCGCGGGCGGCCGCGAGGTGCACCTGCGCACCATGCAGCCCCTCGCGCTGCACCTGGCCAACTCGATCTTCCTCGGCGACTACCTGACCAGCGAGGGCCAGGCGGGCAGGGCCGACCTGGAGATGATCGCGGACGCCGGGTTCGAGGTGGAGGGCGCCGACCAGGTGACGCTGCCCGAGCACCGGGTGGCGGCCGGGGGCGGGTGCGGGTCCCACGGCGGCACGGGGTGCGGGTCCCACGAAGGCTCGGGATGCGGATCGCACGAGGGGCCGGGGTGCGGATCGCACCAGGGTGGCGGGGTCTGCGGTCCCGCCGCGGCACCGGCGGAGGAACCGGCATCGGCACCGGCCGCGACGGGCAACGAGCCGCGCACGGATCTCGTCTCCGTACGCCGCCGGGGCGCCGGAACGGACCTCGCGCCCAATGCCTGAACCGCACACCACGCCCGGCCCGGGCGTGCCCGAGCTGCTGGACCTCGACCGGCGGCACGTGTGGCACCCGTACGGACCCATGCCCGGCCGCCACGAACCGCTCGTCGTGGAGTCGGCGAGCGGGGTACGGCTGCGACTCGCGGACGGCTCGGGCGAACTGGTCGACGGCATGTCGTCGTGGTGGGCGGCGATCCACGGCTACAACCACCCGGTGCTGAACGAGGCCGCCCGGGGTCAGCTGGAACGGATGAGCCACGTGATGTTCGGCGGGCTCACGCACGAGCCCGCCGTCCGGCTCGCGAAGCTCCTTGTCGACATGTCACCAGAGGGCCTCGATCATGTGTTCCTCGCCGACTCCGGTTCGGTGTCGGTCGAGGTCGCGGTCAAGATGTGCCTTCAGTACTGGCGCTCGCTCGGCCGGCCGGACAAGCGGCGGCTGCTGACCTGGCGGGGCGGCTACCACGGGGACACCTGGCAGCCGATGTCCGTGTGCGACCCCGAGGGCGGGATGCACGAGCTGTGGACCGGTGTGCTGCCGCGTCAGGTCTTCGCGGACGCGCCGCCGGCCGAGTACGAGGAGGCGTACGCCGACCATCTGCGGGAGACGGTCGAACGGCACGCCGGCGAACTGGCCGCCGTGATCGTCGAACCGGTGGTGCAGGGCGCGGGTGGAATGCGCTTCCACTCCCCCGCCTATCTGCGGGTGCTGCGCGAGGTGTGCGACGCGCACGACGTGCTCCTGGTGTTCGACGAGATCGCGACCGGGTTCGGGCGCACCGGCGCCCTGTTCGCGGCGGAGCACGCCGACGTCACTCCGGACGTGATGTGCGTGGGCAAGGCGCTGACCGGCGGCTATCTGACGATGGCGGCGACGCTGTGCACCGCGCGGGTGGCCGAGGGGATCTCGCGCGGCGAGGTGCCGGTGCTCGCGCACGGCCCGACGTTCATGGCCAACCCGCTGGCGGCGGCCGTGGCCTGCGCGTCGATCGGGCTGCTGCTCGGCCAGGACTGGCGCACGGAGGTCAAGCGGATCGAGGCGGGTCTGCGGGACGGGCTGGCTCCGGCCGCGGAGCTGCCGGGAGTGCGGGACGTACGGGTCCTGGGCGCCATCGGCGTGGTCCAGCTCGACCACGCGGTGGACATGGCGGCGGCCACCCGGGCGGCCGTGCGCGAGGGCGTGTGGCTGCGGCCGTTCCGTGACCTGGTGTACACGATGCCGCCGTACGTCACCGGTGACGTGGACGTGGCACGGATCGCGCGCGCGGTGTGCGCGGCGGCGCGGGAGGGTTGAGATGCCGGTACTGGTGATCACGGGCACGGGCACGGAGGTCGGCAAGACGGTGGCGACGGCCGCCGTCGCCGCGGCGGCCGTCGCGGCCGGGCGGTCGGTGGCCGTGCTGAAGCCCGCGCAGACCGGTGTGGGGCCGGACGAGCGCGGGGACGCCGACGAGGTCGCTCGGCTGGCCGGTGCGGTGACCGCACGCGAACTCGCCCGCTATCCCGAGCCGTTGGCGCCCGCGACGGCGGCCGTGCGGGCCGGGCGGGCGCCGGTGAGCCCGCACGAGGTGGCCGAGGCCGCCGCCAAGCTGGCCACCGAGCACGATCTGGTGCTGGTGGAAGGCGCGGGCGGGCTGCTCGTCCGCTTCGAAGCGGACGGCGGCACTCTGGCGGACGCGGCGAAGCTGCTGGGTGCCCCGGTGCTGGTCGTGGCCACGGCGGGTCTGGGCACGCTGAACACGACGGAGCTGACGGCCCGTGAACTGCGAGCCCGCGACCTGGATCTCCTCGGCGTGGTGATCGGCAGCTGGCCCGCCGAGCCCGACCTCGCCTGCCGCTGCAACGTCACCGACCTCCCCGAAGCGGCCGGCGCCCCCTTGCTCGGCGCCCTCCCCGAGGCCGCGGGCGCCCTGCCGCCGGGGACCTTCCGGTCCCTGGCCCCCGAGTGGCTGGCCCCCTGTCTGAGCGGCAGGTGGAACGCGGAGGAGTTCACCACCCGGGAGGCACCCGCGCCGTTCGCACGGGGGGCCTGAGCGGGACGGGGCCCGGCGGCCGGGTGACCGCCGCGGCGGACCCGTGCGCGGCGGCCGGGCGCCGAGCCGTCGGGCCAACCCGGGCGAGCACACGGCCGACGCCGCAGGCGAACGCATCGGGGACGGATACGGCTCACGCCATCCAACGCGGTCGACCGCGACGCCCACTCCACGCGCATCGGGCGGCCTCCGGGCCCCGGCAGCCGAGTGACGGCCGCAGCCGGCCCGTGCGCGGCAGCCGGGCGCCGGACCATCCCCCTTGCCGGCAGGCTCGTCGGGCCGACCCGGGATGCGCCGGCGGGGTCGGGGATCGGCATGGGCGGGCGTGCGGTGGGTGGGCGCGGGGGACACTCACCGTAGGCCCGTCAGGGTCGGGGAGGGTGTCATGTTCTTGCGGTCCGCCGGCTCCGGGAAGGCGGCGCGGGATGCCGTGCGGCATCCGGTGTTCGCCCGTTACTACGCCCGCGCCGGCGTGGCCGCGGAGACCAGCATGGGCATGGCCGGGGTGCGCCGGCGGCTGCTGGCCGGGCTGTCCGGGCGGGTGATCGAGATCGGCGCGGGCAACGGGCTGAACTTCGCGCGCTATCCGGGCTCCGTCGCGGAGGTCGTCGCGATCGAACCGGAGCGGCTGCTGCGGCAGCGGGCGGTCGAGGCCGCCGTGCGCGCCGAGGTCCCGGTCGACGTGGTGCCGGGCTGCGCGGAGGCGCTGCCGGTCAAGAGCGAGGCGTTCGACGCGGTGGTGCTCGCGCAGGTGCTGTGCAGCGTGCGCGACGTGCCGCGCGCGCTCGCCGAGGCGCGGCGGGTGCTGAAGCCCGGCGGCGAGGTGCGGTTCTTCGAGCACGGCAGGGGCGGCGGCCGGGCGATGAACCTGACCCAGCGCGCCCTGGACCTCACCGTGTGGCCGCTGCTGTGCGGCGGCTGCCATCTGTCCCGCGATCCGGTCTCCGCCCTGCGCGACGCCGGGTTCGAGCTCGGCCCCTATCGGCGGATGCTGGTTCCGGAGCAGGGTCCGCTCCAGCCCTCCTCGTACTGCGCGCTGGGCACCGCCTGGCGACCGGTCTCCACCGGCCTCGGTGATCGGCCGACCACCTGATCGGCCCATCAGCTGGTCACTCGCGCTTCCGCCGCGCGGGCACGGGCACAGCGTGGAGCCTGCATGCCTCTCACACGGGTATCAGGGCCCCGTCCTGAAGACGGAGACCGCTGCTGGGCCCAACGGAGGATACCGACTGTGGGCCCGATCACATTACGCTCGTCCAGGGACAAACCTGTCATGAGCCAGGACGTAACGGGTCGAAGGACCCCCAAGGAGGCCCCGTGTCCACACCTGCTGCGCCGACGGCCCAGGCGTCGGTCGACGGGATCGCGGCCCGCGCCCGCGGACTGACCAAGGCGTACGGATCGGGCGAGACCGCCGTGCTCGCGCTGGACTCGGTGGACGTCGACATCGAGCGCGGCCGGTTCACCACGGTCATGGGCCCCTCCGGCTCCGGGAAGTCCACGCTGATGCACTGCCTGGCCGGGCTCGACACCGTCTCGGGCGGTCAGGTCTGGGTCGGCGACACCGAGATCACCGGACTGAAGGACCGCGAACTGACCCGGCTGCGCCGGGACCGGATCGGCTTCATGTTCCAGTCGTTCAACCTCATCCCCACCCTGAACGCGCTGGAGAACATCACCCTGCCGATGGACATCGCGGGCCGGAAGCCCGACGAGAAGTGGCTGGACGAGGTCATCGGCACACTGGGGCTGCGCAACCGGCTGGGACACCGGCCGTCCCAGCTGTCCGGCGGCCAGCAGCAGCGCGTGGCCTGCGCGCGGGCCCTGGCCTCCCGGCCGGAGCTGATCTTCGCCGACGAACCGACCGGCAATCTCGACTCACGGGCCGGTCTGGAGGTGCTCGGCTTCCTGCGCGACGCCGTCGACACCCTCGGGCAGACCGTCGTCATGGTGACCCACGACCCGAACGCCGCCGCCCACTCCGACCTGGTGCTGTATCTCGCGGACGGCCGGATCGTGGACGCGATGGAGCACCCGACCGCGGAGGCCGTGCTGGAGCGCATGCGCCTGTTCGCCGGAGGAATCGTCTCCAGCTCCGGCCCCGCCCCCGACCTCACGCCCGGCCCCACCCCCGACCCCGCCCCCGGCTTCGACGTGGTCCACGGCCGGTTCGACGGGAACGGCGTCGCCGTCGAGGAGGCCTGACCCCGTGCTCAAGGCGACACTGCGCAGCTTCCTGGCCCACCGGGGGCGCCTGCTGCTCTCGGCCCTGGCCGTCATCCTGTCCGTGGCCTTCGTCACGGGCAGCCTGATCTTCTCCGACACCGTCGCCCGTACCTTCGACCGGCTCTTCGCCTCCACCGCCGCCGATGTGACGGTGGCCCCGAAGCAGGAACTGAAGTCCGCCCTGCCCACCGGGGTCGTGCAGACCGTGCCGGCGTCCCTCGCCCAGCGGGTGGCCGGGGTCGACGGCGTCGCGGCGACGCACGTGGACGTGGCCGTCCAGAACGCCATGGTCGTCGACAGCCGCAACGAACCGGTCGGCCCGACCACGGGCGCCCCGACGATCGTCTCCAACTGGCAGGTCACCGAACGCAGCCCGGTGCGGCTGACCTCCGGCCACGCCCCGCGCGGCGACGGCGAGGCCCTGCTGGACGCCGACACCGCCCGGCACGACGGCGTGCGGATCGGCGACGTGCTCGCGGTCCAGGCGCAGCCCGGCCCGTTCCGCGTCCGGGTCGTCGGCATCGCCACGTTCACCACCACCAACCCGGGCGCGGCCAGGCTCTTCCTGGACACCCCCACCGCCCAGGCCAGGCTGCTCGGCTCCACGGACCGCGCGACGAGCATCTCGGTCGACGCGGTCAGGGGTGTCACCGACGCCGAGCTCAAGCAGCGCGTCGGCCGGGCCGTCGGTACCACCGGCTACGACCTCAGGACGGCTGGTGAGCAGGCCAAGTCCGCCGCCGCCCGGCTCGGCGGATTCGTCAAGATCATCAAGTACGTCATGCTCGGATTCGCCGGGATCGCGGTCCTCGTCGGCGTCTTCCTGATCGTCAACACCTTCTCCATGCTGATCGCCCAGCGCACCCGCGAGCTGGGCCTGCTGCGCGCCCTGGGCGCCGACCGGCGGCAGGTTCGCCGCTCGGTGCTGGCCGAGGCGGTGCTGCTCGGCGTGGTCGGCTCCACGGTGGGGCTGGCGGCCGGGATCGGCCTCGCGGCCGGGCTGATCCGGCTGATGAGCGCCTTCGGTATGAACCTGACGACCGCGGCGATGGTCGTGCGGTGGATCACGCCCGTCGCCGCGTACGCCGTCGGTATCGGCGTCACCTTCCTCGCGGCCTACCTGCCGGCCCGTCGCGCCGCGAGCGTCTCACCCATGGCAGCCCTGGCGGACACCGAGGTGG
This sequence comes from Streptomyces sp. NPDC091412, assembly GCF_044756885.1. NCBI lineage: Bacteria > Bacillati > Actinomycetota > Actinomycetes > Kitasatosporales > Streptomycetaceae > Streptomyces > Streptomyces sp. NPDC091412. Next base: position 136,656 of record NZ_JBIVTV010000012.1, read on the forward strand.
CCGGGACGGGGCGGCCGCTGCGGGTGCGCGCGGCGGCGGGCGCGGGCGTCGGCGCGGCCGGGGCGGCCGCGCTCGCGGGCTGCGCCGCCGCGCACCGGACCGCGACCGCCGCCTCGCTGCTGGGCGTGGGCATCGTCCTCACCCTGGTCGCCGCCGTCGTCGCGGGGCCGCTGCTGGTGCGCCCGCTGATCCGGGTGCTGGGCGGGGTCTTCCCGGCGCTGTTCGGGTCCATCGGCCGGATGAGCCAGCGCAACGCGCTGCGCAACCCGCGCCGGACCGGAGCCACGGCGGCGGCTCTGATGGTGGGCCTGGCCCTGGTGGGCGGGCTGTCCGTGGCCAGTGCCTCCATGACCCGCTCCCTGGACCGCCAGATCGACAAGGTGCTGGGCGCCGACTACGTGGTGCAGAACCGCAGCTTCCTGCCGTTCTCCGCGGAGGTCACGGACGCGGTGCGCGGCACCCGGGGCGCCGGCACCGTCGTACGGCAGCGGCTGGCCGCGGTCGCCATGAGACTGCCGGACGGCAAGCGCGTCGAGACCACCGCTTCCGGATACGACCCGCGGTTCGACTCGGTCGTCCGCATGTCGTACGTCCACGGCGACACCGCGTCGGCGCTCGCCGACGGAAACCTCGCCATGGACGCCGGCTTCGCCAGGAAGCACGGGGTGCGGCCCGGGGACGTGCTGCCCGTCGAGTTCCAGGGGGGACGGCAGGCCCGGCTGACCGTGGGCGCACTCACCAAGCAGGACCCGGCCGAGGGGTTCGGGGTCCAGGGCGGCGTGTACTTCGGGATCGGAACCGTGGAGAAGTACGTGCCGGGCACCCCGGACGCCGCGGTGTATGTGAACGCCGCTCCGGGCACGGGCACCGATCAGTTGCGCTCCCGCCTGGAGAAGGCCCTCGCTCCGTACCCGAATGTGCAGGTGCGCGACCAGGCGGACTACAAGAAGCTGGTCCACGACCAGATCGCGGTGCTGCTCTACCTCGTCTACGCGCTGCTCGGCCTCGCGATCGTCATCGCGGTCCTGGGCGTGGTCAACACGCTCGCCCTGTCGGTGGTGGAGCGCACCCGGGAGATCGGTCTGCTGCGGGCCATCGGGCTGGCCCGCCGGCAGCTGCGGCGGATGATCCGGCTGGAGTCGGTGGTGATCGCGGTCTTCGGCGCGGTCCTGGGGCTGGCACTGGGCCTGGTGTGGGGCCTGTGCACCCAGCGGGTGCTGGCCCTCCAGGGCATGAAGGTGCTGGCCATCCCCTGGAGCACGATCGTGGCGGTGGTGGTCGGCTCGGCGCTCGTGGGCGTCGTCGCGGCCCTGCTGCCCGCGCTGCGCGCCTCCCGGATGAACGTGCTGGCGGCGATCGCGCACGAGTGACGCGGTCGCGGCGGTGCGCGAGCGTCCGGATGCTGGAATGGGGCCCGGCGGGCGGCGGTGCGTGGTGTGATCACCGCATGAGCGATCTGCACATACGCGCCGCGACCGCCGACGACCTCGACACCGTGCTGGCCTTCTGGGCGACGGCCGCGGAGGGCACCAGCATCAGCGACGACCGGGACGGCATGGCCCGCCTGCTCGCCCGCGACCCGGAGGCCCTGCTGCTGGCGGAGCAGGACGGCGAACTGGCCGGCACGGTCATCGCGGGCTTCGACGGCTGGCGCTGCCACCTGTACCGGCTGGCCGTGCACCCGGACCGGCGGCGCCGGGGCATCGGCTCGGCCCTGCTGGCGGCCGCTGAGGAGCGGTTCGTGCGGCTCGGCGGGCGACGCGGGGACGCCATGGTGCTCACCCGCAACGAGAGCGCGCACCACGCCTGGCGGGCGGCGGGCTACGCGCCCGAGGAGCGCTGGCGGCGCTGGGTGAAGCCCCTGGCGGACTGACCCGTGAGGCCCTGACGGACCGACCTCGACCCCTTCTTTGCCCTTCCTTTACTCTTGGAGGACACCCGGTCCTTCATGAAAGGTTGTGAGCGTCCGCCCATGGGCGAGCCTCCCCGAGCGCGACATAGCGCGCCTGTCCCTGTCCTGCCCGACCATGGGTCGGGGGTGACCCGATGACCGAAGTGCTCCTGTTGCTGGTCGCGGTGCTGCTGAGCCTCGCCTGCGGCGCCTTCGTCGCGGCCGAGTTCTCGCTGACGACCGTCGAGCGCGGTGCCCTGGAGCGGGCGGCCGAGCGCGGTGAGCGCGGCGCGCCCGGCGCGCTGAAGGCCGTACGGAACCTGACCTTCCAGCTCTCCGGCGCGCAGCTCGGCATCACCGTCACCAATCTGGTGGTCGGCATGCTCGCCGAACCGTCGATCGCCAAGCTGATCGCGGGTCCCGTCCAGGCGCTCGGCCTGTCCCGGTCCGCCGCGACCACGGTGGCGCTGGTCCTCGGTACGGCCCTGTCCACCGTGTTCCTGATGGTCGTCGGCGAGCTGGTGCCCAAGAACTGGGCGATCTCCTCGCCGCTCGCGGTGGCCAAGCGGGTGGGCAATCCGCAGCGCTGGTTCAGCGCCGCCTTCCGCCCCTTCATCACCCACCTGAACAACACGGCGAACCACCTGGTGCGCCGGCTCGGCGTGGAGCCCGCCGAGGAACTCGCCTCCGCGCGCGGCCCCCAGGAGCTCGCCGCCCTGGCCCGGCACTCCGCCAGGGAGGGCGCCCTGGAGGCGGACACCGCCGAGCTGTTCGTGCGGACCCTCAACCTGGCCGACCTGACCGCGGAGAACGTGATGACCCCGCGCGTCCAGGTCGTGGCCCTGGACGCCCAGGCGACCTGCGAGGACGTGGCGAACGCGACCCGGGCGACCGGGCTGTCGCGGTTCCCCGTGTACCAGGGCGGTCTCGACTCGGTCGTGGGCACCGCCCACATCAAGGACGTACTGGCGGTGTCCGCCGAGCGCCGCACCCGCACGCGGGTCTCCGAGATCATGCGCGAGCCGCTCCTGGTCCCCGAGTCGCTGACCGTCGACCGGCTGCTGGACCGGCTCTCCGGCAAACGCACGATGGCGGTCGTCATCGACGAGTACGGCGGCACCGCGGGCGTGGCGACGCTGGAGGACATCGTCGAGGAGGTGGTCGGCGAGGTGCGTGACGAGCACGACCCGCACGAGACGCCCGACCTCGCCCCGGCCGGGACCGACGAGGAGGGCCGCGGCCTGTACTCGGCGGACGGCTCCGCGCGGGTGGACCAGCTCGCGCGCGTCGGGCTGCGGGTGCCGGAGGGCCCGTACGAGACGCTGGCCGGCCTGATCGCCACCGAGCTCGGCCGGATCCCCGGGACCGGCGACATCATCCAGGTCGCCGGATGGCGGCTGGACGTGGTGGACGCGAGCGGCCGCCGGGCCGCGCGCGTGCTGCTGCACGCGCCGCTCGACGACGAGGACGGCGACGGCCGCGAGGGACCCGCACGGCGGACCGATCATCCGCGCGGTGACGCGCACGACGAGAAGAGGGCCGACCGGTGACCGCCGTACAGATCCTGATCGGCCTGGCGTCCCTGTTCGTCAACGCCTTCTTCGTGGGCGCCGAGTTCGCGCTGATCTCGGTGCGCCGCAGCCAGGTCGAGCCGTACGCCGAGGAGGGCGACCGGCGCGCCAGGAGCGTGCTGTGGGGCCTGGAGCACGTGTCCGCGCTGCTGGCCGCGGCACAGCTCGGCATCACCCTGTGCACCCTGGTCCTCGGTGTGGTCGCCGAGCCGGCGATCGCGCACCTTCTGGAGCCGGTGTTCCACGCGGTGGGCGTGCCGGCGGGGGCGGGCCACGCGGTGTCGTTCGTGATCGCGCTCGCTCTGGCGACGTATCTGCACATGCTGCTCGGCGAGATGGTGCCGAAGAACGTCGCGCTCGCGGAGCCGGTGCGCAGCGCGCTGCTGCTCGGACCGCCGCTGGTCGCGCTGTCGCGGGCGCTGCGTCCGGTGATCTTCACGGTGAACGCGTTCGCGAACAGCCTGCTCAAGCTGTTGCGGGTGGAGGCCAAGGGCGAGGTCTCGTCGACCTTCACGGACGCGGAGCTGGCCCAGATCGTCAAGGACGCCAGCGCGGCCGGCCTCATCGACGACCGGGCGCAGGAGCGGCTGCACGACGCGCTGGAGCTCGGCAGCCGGCCGGTGCGCGACGTGGTGCTCCCGCTGGAGCGGGTGGTCCACGCGCGTCTGGGGATCACTCCCGAGCAGTTGGAGCGGCTGTCGGCCGAGTCCGGTTTCTCACGCTTCCCCGTGGTCGACGAGGAGCGCCACATCGTCGGGTACCTGCATGTGAAGGACGCCCTGGACGCCTCGCCGCGAGGAGAGCCGTTCCGGCTGCGGGACATGCGCGCGATCGCCCGGGTCCGCGAGGGCACTCCGCTGGACGACGTGCTGACCGCGATGCGCGGCAGCCGTACGCATCTGGCGGCGGTCCTGGGTGCCGACGGCCGGCTGGCGGGCCTGGTGACGATGGAGGACGTGCTGCGGGAGCTCTTCGGACCGGCGGGAGTGACCGGGATGGCCTGACCCCGGCGGACCAACCGCTTGGTATGGCGCCGGGTCGCGGGGATACCATCGCTCACGCCATGCAGACGAATCCCACGTACACCAGCCTGGTCGCGGTCGGCGACTCCTTCACCGAGGGCATGTCGGACCGGCTGCCCGACGGTTCGTACCGCGGCTGGGCGGACCTCCTCGCGGCGCGGATGGCCGCCCGCACGCCCGGCTTCCGGTACGCCAACCTCGCCGTGCGCGGCAAGCTCATCGGACAGATCGTCGACGAGCAGGTGGAGACGGCGGCGGCCATGCGGGCCGATGTCGTGACGCTGGTGGGCGGCCTCAACGACACGCTGCGGCCCAAGTGCGACATGGGCAGGGTCACGGGGCTGCTCACGGAGGCAGTGGAGCGGCTGGCCCCGTCGTGCGAGCGGCTGGTGCTGATGCGCAGCCCCGGCCGGCAGGGCCCCGTCCTGGAGCGCTTCCGGCCCCGCATGGAGGAGCTGTTCGCCTGCGTCGACGAGCTCGCCGAACGGCACGGCGCGCTCGTCGTCGACCTGTACGGGGCACCGTCGCTCGCCGACCCCCGGCTGTGGGACGTGGACCGGCTGCACCTGACCGCCGAGGGCCACCGCCGGGTCGCGGAGGCGGTGTGGCAGACGCTCGGCCACGAGCCCGAGGACGCCGAGTGGCGTACGCCCGTGCCGGCGACCGCGCGTCCGGACTGGCGCACCCGCAGGGTGGCGGACGCCCGCTTCGCCCGGCAGCATCTGCTGCCGTGGATAGGGCGGCGCCTGACCGGCCGTTCCTCGGGCGACGGCCGCCCCGCGAAGCGGCCCGAACTGCTGCCCTACGAGGACCCGGCGCAGCCGCCGACGGCGGCCGACGCGGAGCTCTCGTAGCTTCCCATGAACACCCCCGTGGCGCTGGCCTGCACGAATCGCCAGTAGAATCCGTTCACGTGACTTCAGCGCCCGCCAAGCCCCGCATCCCGAACGTCCTCGCCGGACGTTACGCCTCCGCCGAGCTCGCCACGCTCTGGTCGCCCGAGCAGAAGGTGAGGCTGGAGCGGCAGCTCTGGCTCGCCGTGCTGCGCGCCCAGAAGGACCTCGGCATCGAGGTGCCGGACGAGGCGATCGCCGACTACGAGCGGGTCCTCGACCAGGTCGACCTGGCCTCGATCGCGGAGCGCGAGAAAGTCACCCGGCACGATGTGAAGGCGCGGATCGAGGAGTTCAACGACCTCGCCGGGCACGAGCACGTGCACAAGGGCATGACCTCCCGCGACCTGACGGAGAACGTCGAGCAGCTGCAGATCCGGCTCTCGCTGGAGCTGGTGCGTGACCGTACGGTCGCCGTCCTCGCCCGGCTGGGCAGGCTGGCCGCCGAGTACGGCGAGCTGGTCATGGCCGGCCGCTCGCACAACGTCGCCGCGCAGGCGACCACCCTCGGCAAGCGTTTCGCGACCGCGGCGGACGAGCTGCTGGTGGCGCACGGACGGGTCGAGGAACTGCTGGGGCGCTACCCGCTGCGCGGTGTCAAGGGCCCGGTGGGCACGGCCCAGGACATGCTGGACCTGCTCGGGGGCGACGCCTCGAAGCTCGCGGAGCTGGAGCGGCGCGTCGCCGGGCACCTCGGCTTCTCGCGGGCGTTCACCTCGGTCGGCCAGGTCTACCCGCGCTCGCTGGACTACGAGGTCGTCACCGCGCTGGTGCAGCTGGCGGCGGCGCCCTCCTCGCTGGCGAAGACGATCCGGCTGATGGCCGGGCACGAGCTGGTCACCGAGGGCTTCAAGCCGGGCCAGGTCGGCTCCTCGGCGATGCCGCACAAGATGAACACCCGCTCCTGCGAGCGCGTCAACGGCCTGATGGTGATCCTGCGCGGCTACGCCTCGATGACCGGCGAGCTGGCGGGCGACCAGTGGAACGAGGGCGACGTGTCCTGCTCGGTGGTGCGCCGGGTCGCGCTGCCGGACGCGTTCTTCGCGCTGGACGGCCTGCTGGAGACGTTCCTGACGGTGCTCGACGAGTTCGGCGCCTTCCCCGCGGTGATCGCCCGCGAGCTGGACCGCTACCTGCCGTTCCTGGCCACGACCAAGGTGCTGATGGGCGCCGTGCGGGCCGGGGTCGGCCGCGAGGTCGCCCACGAGGCGATCAAGGAGAACGCCGTCGCGACCGCGCTCGCCATGCGCGAGCAGGGCGCCGAGCGCAACGACCTGCTCGACAAGCTGGCCGCCGACGACCGCCTCCCGCTCGACCGCGCGGGGCTGGACGCGCTGATGGCCGACAAGCTGTCCTTCACCGGTGCGGCGGCCGATCAGGTCGGCGCGGTCGTGGGCCGGATCGAGGAGATCGTGAAGCAGCGCCCGGAGGCCGCCTCCTACGCGCCGGGGGCGATCCTCTGACCCGTTTCACCCCGGCGGAGCTCCAGGCCGCCCGCGACCGTCCGGTCCCGGATGTCGTCGCGGACGGCCTGAGGGTTCTGTTCTGCGGCATCAACCCCGGTCTGATGACGGCCGCGACCGGCCACCACTTCGCACGGCCGGGCAACCGGTTCTGGCCGGTGCTGCACCGGTCGGGGTTCACCCCGAGGCTGATGAAGCCCGCGGAGCAGGGCGAGTTGCTGTCGTACGGGCTGGGCATCACGAACGTCGTGGCGCGGCCGACGGCCCGGGCGCAGGAGCTGACGCCCCTGGAGTACCGGGAGGGCGGACGGCTCCTGGCCCTGAAGGTGGCGCGGCTGCGGCCGAGGTGGCTGGCCGTGGTGGGTGTCACCGCCTACCGGGCGGCGTTCGGCGACCGCGCCGCCCGAGTGGGGCCGCAGGAACGGACGTTCGGCGAGACGCGGGTGTGGGTGCTGCCCAATCCGAGCGGGTTGAACGCGCATTGGACGGCCGAGACGATGGCTGAGGAGTTCGCGCGGCTGAGGGTGGCCGCGGAGACGTCGTAGCGGGCGGGTCACGGCGGATCGACGTCGGTGACGACCGCAAGGAGCTGGAAGGGCAGCTCCTGGCCCCACTGGGAGACCCCGAGCGCTATCCACCGGCCGCTCTCCTGCGCCCTCCACAGCTGGACGTCCGGTACGTGCCCGCTGAGCGAGGCCCACGGCTCGGGCACGTCCTCACCCGCCAGGGTCCGTTCGAGCACGCTGTACAGGCTGAACACCTGCGGCGGGCCCCAGCGTCCGGTGAGCCGCTCCCCCAGTCCGTCCCGGTCGAGTTCGTACTGCCCCGCCGTCGCCTCCCGCCGGCTGCCGTCGTCCTCCCAGAAGTCGTCGCTCGTCTCCAACTCGGCCATCCGGTAACCGGGTCCGGCCGTGCCGAGGGCCGTCCGGGTGCGCCGAGCGGGATACTCCCCGCAGCGCAGCCGGTCGATGACGGCGAGAGCCTTCGCGATGTCCATGTGCTCCAGTAAAGCGGCCCCCACTGACAACTGGCGGGGCGTCAGCGACCGCACCCCCGGGCGGGCGGCGCTCCGCCGGGCGCGCGCTCGCGCCGTCCCCGGCGCTCGCTGCCCCGGCCCGTGCCGAGTACGATCCGCCCAACACGCGCACGAGCTGGGAGGACGGACGGTGGGGCGGCTGACCGGCGGGGATCCCTCGCTGCTGCGAAGGATCAACTCCGCGGTGGTGCTGCACGCGCTGCGTGCCACGGACTGTGCGACGCTCACGGAGATCACCCGGGTGACGGGGCTGTCCCGGCCGACGGTCGAGGGCGTCGTGGAGGGCCTGATCGAGGCGGGACTCGTCGTCGAGACGGCGGCCGAGGAGGGTGCCGCACGACGGCAGGGACGGCCCGCGCGCCGGTTCCGGTTCCGGGCCGAGGCCGGGCACCTGCTGGGCCTGGAGATCGGCGCGCACCGGGTCGCCGCGCTGCTGGCCGATCTGGACGGCCGTGTGGTGGGCGCCCAGGCCAAGGACGTGGAGGAGACCGCCGAGGCGGACGAGCGGCTGGAGCGGCTGCGCGGCGCGGTCGCCGAACTGCTGCGCAGGGCCGGTGTCCCGCGCAGTTCGCTGCGGGCCGTAGGGGTCGGCACGCCCGGGATCGTCGAGGCGGACGGCACGGTACGGCTGGGCACCGCGCTGCCCGGGTGGACCGGCCTGCACCTGGGTGAACGGCTGAGCCGTTCGTTCAAGTGCCCTGTGCTCGTCGAGAACGACGCCAACGCGGCGGCGGTGGCCGAGCACTGGAAGGGCGCCGCCACCGAGTCCGACGACATGGTCTTCGTACTGGCGGGGCTGAGCCCGGGTGCCGGTTCGCTCATCGGCGGGCGGCTGCACCGCGGGTTCGGCGGGGCCGCCGGGGAGATCGGCGCGCTGCACCTGCTGGGCCGGGAGGCGACCCCCGAGACGCTGCTGTCGACGACGGACCAGCCGCTGCACCCGCTGGACGAGCGGGCGGTGGCCGACGTCTTCGCACTGGCCCGCCGGGGTGACCGGCGGGCCGGCGCGGCCGTCGAGCGGTTCATTCAGCGGCTCGTCCACGATGTGGCGGCGCTGGTGCTGGCCCTGGACCCGGAACTGGTCGTCATCGGCGGCTGGGCGGCCGGGCTGGACGGCGTGCTGGAACCATTGCGGCGCGAACTGGACCGCTACTGCCTGCGGCCGCCCAAGGTCACCCTGTCGATGCTCGGCGAGGCGGCCGTGGCGACGGGCGCGCTCCGGCTGGCCCTCGACCACGTCGAGGAGCAGCTGTTCGCGGTGGAGGGCACGGTGACGGCGCGCCGGTCCCCGTGAGGGGTCGCCGTAGGGGGGTGTGGCCCGGCTTCTTCCGGTGACGGGCCGCCGGACCCGGTGACAAGCCGCCGGACTCGGTGACGGCCGGCCTGCTGGTCCCCATCGGGGGCCGCTGTGAAGGGGCCGCCCTGAGTCGTCGCCAGGAGGTCCACTCCTCCCGGCGACGACTGACCGTTCCCGATGACGAGCCGTCGCCGTCAGTGGCTCCGCGGTGAGGGGTCCGGGGGCCACCCTCCCGGTGATGACCAACCCGTCCCGGTGCCGGCCCGGTCCTTCCCGTGACGCCAGGCCGTCCGCCGTGACGGCCTGCCGCCGAGGGCGGGTAACGCCGGCCAGGGGACCTGCCGGCCGGAAGACCGGCCGGCTAGGAGGCCCGCTGGTGGGGGCCGTGGTGTATCTCCACGCCGCCCGAGTCCCCGAAGGTCAGCCGGCAGGTGTCGGCGCGGTAGGTGGCGACGGAGATCGCGGCCGTGCGTCCCCGGGCGACGAAGCGGGTGGTGACGACGAGTACGGGGGCGCCGGGCAGCCGGTCCAGTTCCTTGGCGTCGTCCGCGCGGGCCGAGCCCAGTTCGACCGAGCGGTCCTGGCCCTCCAGCTCGAGGCGGCGCAGCTCACGCAGCACGGCACGCGCGCGTGCCGGCCCGGACGGCGCGTCTATCGCGCTCAGGTCGGGCACCGATCCGTCCGGAACGTAGAGCAGTTCGGCGGCGACCGGCTGACCGTTGCTCATCCGGGACCTGCGCACCATGTGCACGGACTCCTCGTGGCCGGTCTCCAGGGCGTCGGCGACCGTGGCCGGCGGGACGGCCAGGGTGCAGTCGACGCTCTGCCAGGCGTCACCGGCCGCTCCCGGCCAGGCGTGCTGCTCGGTGCCGACGGCCACGCCCACGCGTGGCGGCGCGACGGTCGTACCCACGCCACGGCGGCGCTGCAGCCGTCCCTCCAGCTCCAGCTGCTCCAGCGCCTGGCGCAGCGTGGCGCGGGCCACGCCGAAGCGGGCGGCGAGCTCCCGTTCGTTGGGCAGGATCTCGCCCACCGAGAACTCGGAGTCCAGTGCCTCGCTGAGCACTGTCCTGAGATGCCAGTACTTCGGCTCCGGCACCGATTCCAGCTGCGTGGTCCCCACCCTGTCCTCCGCAATCGCCGTGGTCCGGCCGCGTTTTAGCGCCCTTGTTTATTAAAGGTTGTTGTACTTATCTGCGACGATAAGGCGGCCCCCACCCTTGGTCAAGACCAATCCTCGTTCCCTCGGACGGCGCACAGACACCTGTCGCACGGTGTTCACGACCCGTTCGCACGGGGCCGTATTTCCGGACATCACGCCGCGGCCCCCGCCATCCGGGACGGGGCCGTGGCAGCCGCGCAGACGTCTGGGGCCGGGGGCCGCGGCAGCCGTGCGGGCGTCGGGGCCGGGAGGCTCAGGCGGCCAGGGACCGCAGCTTGTCGGGGTTGCGGACGACGTAGACGGTCTGGACACGCCCGTCGGTCACGTCCAGTTGGAAGACGCTGTCGGGCGCGCCCCCGGACAGGATCAGCACGGCCGGGCCGCCGTTGACCTCCAGGAAGCGGACGGACGGATCCAGGATGCCCCTGTGCGCCACGCCGACCAGGAAGCGGCCCACCTTGTCGGCGCTCTCCAGGACCCGCAGCGGCGCCCTGGCCTTGCCGCCGCTGTCGCCCACCAGGCGGGCGTCGGGCGCGAGCAGCGACATCAACCCGTCCAGGTCGCCGCCCGCCGCGGCGGCCAGGAACCGCTCGGTGAGGTCGCGCCGCTGGTCGGGGTCGACCTCGTAGCGCGACCGCCGTTCGCCCACGTGCCTGCGGGCCCGGCCGGCCAGTTGGCGCACCGCGGGCTCGCCGCGGTCGAGCAGGGCGGCGATCTCCGCGTACGGATAACCGAAGGCCTCTCTCAGGACGAACACCGCGCGTTCGAGGGGCGACAGCGTCTCCAGGACGACCAGCACGGCGAGCGACACGGAGTCGGCGAGGACGGCCCGCTCCTCCGTGTCCGGGACGGTCTGCGCGAGATCCGTGACCAGCGGTTCCGGCAGCCAGGGGCCGACGTACGACTCGCCGCGCGCCTTGATCCGGCGGAGCCGGTCGATGGCGAGCCGGGTGGTCACCCTCACCAGGTAGCCGCGCGGCTCGCGCACGGCACCCCGGTCGGCGGTGGACCAGCGCAACCAGGCTTCCTGGAGCACGTCCTCGGCGTCCGCCACGCGCCCGAGCATGCGGTAGGCGACACCCATGAGGGCGGGGCGGTGCTCTTCGAAGGCTTCGGTCCCGGTATCGGTGGTCACGCCCTCATCCCAGCCGACGTCCGGAGTCCGTGTCCAGGCGCACCGGGCCGGGGGCGCCGTGGCCGCGGAGGGGCGCCGGCGTTTCGGGGTTCGCCTCAGACCTGGGGGCTACCCGTCGGTAGCAATTGCTGACAGTCTGTCTACCGTCGTTGTCGGCGATTCCCGCACGAGGAGCATCCATGTCCGCCACCGTCTCCTTCGAGGTTCCCTCCGCGCACGGCCCGCGGACCGTGACCCTCTCCTACGCGCGCGTGGGCGGCGGCGAGCCGCTGCTCCTGCTGCACGGCATCGGACACCACCGCCAGGCCTGGGACCCGGTGGTCCACCTGCTCGCGGCCGAACGCGAGGTGATCACCGTGGACCTGCCGGGCTTCGGGGCCTCCCCCGCGCTGCCGGAAGGGCTCCGGCACGACCTGCCCACGATGAACGTGGTGCTGGGCGCCCTGTGCGAGGCACTCGAGATAGAACGGCCCCATGTGGCCGGCAACTCCCTGGGCGGCCTGCTGGCCCTGGAACTCGGCCGCGAGAAGCTCGTACGGTCCGTCACCGCCCTGGCCCCGGCGGGGTTCTGGACGCAGGCCGAGCGCCGTTACGCCTTCGGCGTGCTGCGGACGATGCGCACGCTCGCCCGGCGGATGCCGCTGCCACTGGTCGAGCGGCTCTCACGGACGGCGGCCGGCCGCACCGTCCTGACCAGCACCATCTACGCCCACCCGGCCCGCCGTTCGCCCGAGGCCGTGGTGGCCGAGACGCTCGCCCTGGCAGGGGCGGACGGATTCGAGGAGACCCTCCGGGCGGGCGTCGGCGTCCACTTCACCGACGTCCTGTCCGACATCCCCGTCACCGTCGCCTGGGGCACCAGGGACCGGCTGCTGGTGCGGCGTCAGGGAGTGCGCGCCAAGCAGATCATCCCCAAGGCCCGGCTCGTGCGTCTGCCCGGCTGCGGGCACGTCCCCATGAACGACGACCCGGCCCTGGTCGCGCGCGTCCTCCTGGACGGCAGCCGCTGACCGCCGCCGGCGTCCGGCCGGCCTCGACGCCCCTGCCCCCAGCGCGACTCCCGCGCCCACCAGGGCGCTGCCCAGGGCCTGGACCGCCCCGTACGAGCCGGCGCCGACGATCGGCGCGGTGCAGGCGGCCGCCACGGGGATGAGCCCGGAGAAGAGCGTGGCGCGCTCGGCGCCGATCCGCTGCACGCCCATGTACCAGCACACGAAACCGACGACGGTGACGACGGCCGCCTGCCACAGCAACGCGGCGGCCTCGGCCGCGTCCGTACGCCTGAGCCAGTCGCCGCCGAGGACGGCCCCGGCCACCGCCGACTCCAGGGCCGCCAGCCCGCACACGACGGCGGACAGCAGCCGGGGCCCGAGCGGGCGCAGCACGGGCACCGCGAGGACAGCGAAGCCGACCTCGCCGGCCAGCGCGCAGGCGGAGAAGGTGATTCCGGTGCCGTCGGTCCGGCCCCAGCCCTGCACGGTGACGGCCCCGGCGGCGACCAGAAGGGCACCGTGGAGGACCGTCCGCCGGGGCCGGCGTCCCTCCAGTACGGGAACGACGACCGCCACCACCACGGGGGCGCAGCCCACGAAGACCCCCGGTACCGCCGGCTCGGCGCTGCGTTCGGCGGCGAGCACGGCCAGGTTGAAGCCGACCATGCCGACCGCCGCGAGCAGCGCGAGCCTGACCCACTGGCGGGGTGTGAGCCGCCGCAGCCGGGCCGGTGCGTCCCGCCCGGCGAGCGGCAGGAGCAGCAGGCAGGCCAGGCCGTAGCGCAGGAACTGGCCGCCCGCGTACGGGTAGTGGCCGAGGACGCTGTTGGCGGTGAAGGACGCCCCGACGAGGACGCAGGCGAGCGCGGCGAGCAGGGTGCCGCGCGCGGGGGTGGCGTTCATGGCAGCGACGCTAGGAGGCGCGGCGGTCCGGTTTAAGGTCCACTTCCATGACGTCATCGGGGACCAATCCGGGCGGACTCACCGGCTCGGCCGCCTGGGAACTGCTCCTTCCGGCCGCCTCCGCCCCGGCACGCGCGCGTGGCCGCTCTCTGCGGGCCGCGCTGCGCGAAGCGGTCCGCTCGGGGCGGCTCGCGGCGGGCACACGGCTGCCCTCCAGCCGGGACCTCGCCGCGGACCTGGGCGTCTCGCGCGGGCTGGTCACGGAGGCGTACGAGCAGTTGACGGCGGAGGGCTACCTCCGCAGCGGCCGGGGTGCGGGGACCTGGGTGGGCGACGCCGTCCGGGGCGCACGCACGCGTGCGTGTGACCTCGCTCCCCGCTCCCCCGGCGCCCGCGCGGACTTCGTGCCCGGCACCCCGGACCTGTCGCTGTTCCCACGGACCGCCTGGGCGGCCACGCACCGCTCCGTGCTGACGGACCTGCCGCACCACGACCTCGGCTACCCCGACCCACGCGGACTGCCCCGGCTGCGCACGGCGCTGGCCGAACTGCTGACCCGGCGCCGGGGCGTGGTCGCGGACCCGGAGCGGATCGTGGTCGTCTCGGGGGTGGCCCAGGCGAGCGCTCTGGTCGGCTCGGCGCTGCACGCGCGCGGGATGCGCACCGTGGGCGTCGAGGATCCCGGCAGCCCCGAGCACAGCGCCCTGTACGCCTCGGCCGGAGTCGGCACCGTCCCGCTGCCCCTGGACGCGGAGGGTCCGGCCGTCGGCCCGCTGCTCCGGTCCGGAGTACGGGCCGTCGTGACGACACCGGCCCACCAGTTCCCGACCGGCATCGCCTGCTCCGCCCGGCGCCGCGCCGAACTCCTCGACTGGGCGCGGGCGGTGGACGGCATCGTCTTCGAGGACGACTACGACGGCGACTTCCGCTACGACCGCGCCCCGGTGGGCGCCCTCCAGGGTCTGGATCCGGAGCGCGTCGCCTACGCCGGGTCGGTCAGCAAGTCCCTCGCCCCGGGTCTGCGGCTGGGCTGGCTGCTCCTGCCCGACTCGCTGGCCGACGAGGTCGTCGAGCGCAAGCGGACCATGGACCTCGGCCATCCGACGGTCGACCAGGCGGTGTTCGCGCGGTTCGTCGAGCGCGGCGACTACGACCGGCAGTTGCGCCGGTGCCAGCGCGCCTACCGCGAACGACGCGACGCGCTCGTCGCCGCCCTGGACGAGCACTTTCCCGGGGCGCGCCTGTCCGGGATCGCCGCGGGCCTGCACCTCATCGCCGCGCTGCCCGGCCGGTACGCCCCCGAGGAGCGCTTCCTCGCCCGCATGGCCGAGGCCCGCGTCGCGGTGCGCGCCCTGTCGGCGTACCGGCACGCGGATGCCGCCGGCTCCGGCCACGACGGCGTGCGCCTCGTTCTCGGCTACTCCCACCTCTCCCCCGCCCGGATCCGGGCGGGGGTGCGGCTGATGGCGGAGGCGGCCGGCGCCTGACCTCCGCCGGACCGGGAGGCGCGTGCCGGGCCCGGCGGGCGAGTCCCGCCTCGGCGGCCCACGGCCCGCTGCCGAAAAGGGTGCCGCGACCAGGTCGCAACTCCCGGTCCGAGAAGGGGGTTTCCGCAGGTCACGGCCGATTGTCAGTGGTCGCCCCTACGGTTTTTCCATGACGCGATCCTTGCAGGCCGTGGCCTATTCCCGACCCTCCGTGCTGGAGCCCGCCACGGGCGGACGGCGCCTGGGACTCGAGACGTCCCGGGGTGCGACGCCCTCGGGAATCCAGGACCATCCGCGGTTCTTCTCAGGCTTCCTGACGGCTCCTCAGGTGGCGTCCGCCGGGCTGCTGGCGGTGGCGGACGTGGCGGCCGCCCGCTACTACCAGCCGCAGTTGCGTGCCTCCCTCGACCCGGTGGTGACGGGGAACGGCGACCGGCTGCGCTTCGAGTCCTTCTCCGGCTGCTGCGGGGTGTACGCGCGCCTGGACGTGCTGCGCCCGGGCCTGGACGGTGGCGAGGTGGGGCACGGCACGACGAACGTCGACGTCAACAACCCGCTGCGCGAGGCGCTGTCCCGGATCGGCTCGGACGATCCGCTGCATATGCGGGTGGGTCCGGAGGAGCTGGCCGTGACCACCGTGGACGGCCCCGTGGTGGAGAAGAAGGTGCCGCTGCCGGACCGTTGGCTGCGCGGGTTCGCGGAGGCCCAGGTCATGGCCGCCGGATTCGATCTGCGGGCCGAGCTGCCGGCGGCCGAGGCCGTGCGGTTCCTGCGGTCGCTGCCGCGGAGCGGGCCGCGGGGTGCCGGGGGCGGTCCGCGGTGGGTGGTTCCGGCGGGTCGCGCGCTGCGGCCGACCACCCGGCCCGTGCCGGGCGCGGTCTGCCTGCCCGGGCCCGAGCGGCTCGCCGCTCTCCAGCGGGTGCTGCGGCATGCCACCGCCCTGCGCGTCTACGGCCCGGCGGTCGCGGGCGCCGCCGCCACGGCCAGTGCCTGGGAGGCGGTCCTGCCGGGCATGCGGCTCACGCTGACGCTGTCGCCCGACGCCTCGCGCGGGTTCTCCGGCGAGGGCGGGGTGCTGGACGCGCTCGCCACCGACGAGGCGGCCGAGGACGCGGAGCTGATCGCGGTGCTGCTGGCCTGGGAGCCCCGCGTCGACGTCGCCGACCTCGCCGCCGCCTCCGGGCTCGCCCCGGAGCGGGTCCGCGCGGCGCTGGTCCGGCTCGGCACCTCGGGCCGGGTCGGATACGACACCGCGGAGGCGGCGTACTTCCACCGGGAGCTGCCCTACGACGCGGATCGCGCCGAGCGGCACAACCCGCGCCTGCGGGCCGCCCGTTCCCTCGTCGCCGCGGGAGCGGTCGCCCTGGACGGTGCCCTGGCGACGGTGACGGCCGAGGACGGCCACGCGCACCGGGTGCGCGAGGACAAGGGCGTGCTCAGTTGCAGTTGCCAGTGGTGGGCGAAGTACCGGGGCGGGCGCGGGCCGTGCAAGCACGCGCTGGCGGTGCGGATGGCGCGGCGGAGCGCCGCCGTGGTGGAGCGGGACCTGGCACGAGTCGACGGGGGTGCGCGATGACAACGCTGACGGAGGCGGTGCGAGCCGGGCGGACGGCCGAGGCGGTCGGTCTGCTGGACGCGATGACCGACACTGAACGCCGGGCTTTCTTCCCGGAGCTGAAGGCGCTGCGCAAGGAGCTGAGGGCGACGCGCTGGGACGGGCCGTCCCGCCGCGCGTATCCGGCGCTGTACGTGGCCGGGGTGGCGTGCCAGACGGGCGCGGCCGGCGTGGCGAGCTGGATCTCGGCCGCCGACATGCGCTGGCCGGGGGTCTCCCCCGCGGTGCTGCTCCGCGTCCTCGCCGGCCGGGAGACCGACTGGCTCGCCGATCTGGCGAACCGGCTCGCCCAGCGGCCCGCCACCGCGCAGGTGCCCTACGAGCTGATGTCCGCCCTGGTGCGTCTGGCGGGCTGCCCGGTGCCGACGACCGACGCCTATGTGCGGGGCTGGGTGCGGCAGGTCGGCGGCAACTGGCGGCGAGGCGACACCTTGCTGGAGAGGCTGCGTACGGACCCGCACCTCGTGCCGCTCGTGGCCGCGCTCTTCGAGGTGAACGACATCGGCGGCCTGCTGGAATGGGCGGCCGACGAGGGACCCGCCAGCTGGCACGGCGCCCTCGCACAGCTCACCGCGGAGGGGCCGCTCGACCGGAGGGCCACGGTCGACGCCTGTGTGGCCCGCCTGCTGCGGGGTGGCACGAACGCCGACCACCGGGCGTTCCTGCGGGTACTGACATCCCTGGCACTCACGCGCGAGGAGCAGCGGGAGCGGGTGGCCGACTGGGGGGCGCTGGCCTCGGACGCGGTGTCTCCGGTGGCGTCGCACGCCCAGTCGGCGCTCGGGACCCTGGCCCTGGAAGGTCAGTTGACGCACCGTCACCTGGCGGACGTGTCGGAGGCGGTGCTGTTCCGGCCGGAGCGCAAGCTGGTGCGGGCGCAGCTCGTGCTGCTGGGCAAGGTGCTCGCCCGGGACGCCGGGGCGGCGGACGAGCTGCTGCCCGCCGTCGCGCAGGCCTTCGGGCACGAGGACGCCGGTGTGCAGGAGCGGGCACTCAAGCTCGCCCAGCGGCATGTGAAGAAGGTCCGCTCCGCCGAAGTGCGCGTCGAACTCGCCTCGGCCGCCGATGTGTTGATCCCGCCGTTGCGCGCTCAGGCGGTCGCGTCGCTGGGCGCGGCACCGGCGGAGGTGGCCCCGGCGTACGAGGAGGTGCTCCCCCTGGTTCCCGAGCCGGCACGTCTCGCGCCCGCGGCGGCCTCCGTCGTCGAGCTCGCCGAGGAGGTGGGGGCCGCGCTGGCGTCCGACACCGGCGTGACCGGCTTCGAACGCGCCCTGGACGGGCTGGTGCGCCACGCCCACCGCGACCGGGACGCCCTGCTGGAGGCGCTGGAACCGGTGGTCTCCCGCCGATGGTGGGACGGCGCCGATCCGTTCCACGACCTGCGGATGGACCATCAATTCGGCGACGCCCGGGGCGGCTTCGACGGGTTCGCGGGCCTGGATCTGCTGCTCATCACGCTGCGGGGAAAGCTGAGCACCGCCAGGCTGCACGCCGCGATCCGGCCGGGGGCACCGCATCGGACCTGCGTGCACGGAGCGCTCTCCCGGGCCTTCGACGCCCGCCTGTGGGAGGTGGCGTACCGGATCCGCACGGATCCCCTGCCGTTCCTGCTCTCGACGCCCACCTGGAGCACGGGCCTGCTGGAGCCGGACGAGCTGGTGGAGCGGCTCGACGCGTACCGGCGCCTGGGGGCGCGCGTGTCGGCCGCCGACTTCGCGCAGGCGCTGCTGCGGGTGCGGCGCGGGGACCGTCCGGCGGCAGCGGCCGCGGCGGAGCGGGCGGCGGCCCTCGGTACGACGGAGGGGAGGCGACTCGCCCGCTGGCTGACCGCCGGCGCTCCCGTGCTGCCCGCGATGCGGCGCCGCGCATCGGGGCCGCACATACTGGCGGAGTCCGGTGAGCTTCCCGCATGGCAAGAGGACCTCCCCGACGCCTTCCGCGCACTGGGGAGGCCGTCCAGCGCCTTCGCGCAAAGCCGGTACTGCGCCCACTGGAGCGGCTCCGCGCACCCCCACTGGCTGGCCGTGCTGCCCGAACTGCGTGAACTGGTGGCCGTGCGGATCCTCCGGGACCTGTCCGCCGTGGCCGTGGACGACAGCCGGGGCGCGGCCTCCGTCCTTCCGCTGCTCGCCGAGTCCGGCGGCGAGGCGGGCGAGGCGACGCACCTGTGCGTGGCGTACGGACTGGGCGCCCGGCACCCCGAGGACCGGCTGGCCGC
The DNA here is from genome assembly GCF_044756885.1 of Streptomyces sp. NPDC091412. NCBI lineage: Bacteria > Bacillati > Actinomycetota > Actinomycetes > Kitasatosporales > Streptomycetaceae > Streptomyces > Streptomyces sp. NPDC091412. The sequence goes on from NZ_JBIVTV010000012.1 coordinate 155,341, forward strand.
CGTGGACGCGCTGCTCGTCCTCGCCGCGCGCGGACAGCTGGACGCCACCCGCCTCGGCGCGGACCTCGGTGAGCTGGTGCGGCTCGGTGCGGTGAAGCCGCTGCGGCTGGCGGAGTCGCTGCGCACGGCCGCTTCCACCGGGGCGTACGCCACCGTGTGGGGCCTGCTCGGCCACGCGTTGCCGCCGCTGCTCTCCGACCTCGCCGCCGACGGACCGGCCGGTCCGGTGCGAGGGCTCGGTGATCTGCTGGCCGTCGCGGCCGAATGCGCCGAGCGGTCCGGTGCGCGGGGCGACCTGCCGCACCTGGCACGGGCGGCGGACCGGCGCGGCTCGTCGCGCCTGGTCGTGGAGGCCCGCCGGCTGCGCGGCGCGCTGGCCATGGAGGTGGCCGCCTGATCCGGCGCCCGCCGGGCTCACCCCTGGGAACAGCCGCCGGAGACAACCGCGAAAAACAACTACGAAAGGTGCGAATATTGCTTTACTCATCGGTCACAGCGCGTTCGTGATCACGCAACACCGTTCCGTCACAGTGGCCGTATGACTCGAGAAGTGTCGAACATGACGTGGGCGAAGCACGGTCGCCGGGCGCATCACTGGCGGCGGGACCTGGTCGAACTGGCCGCGCTCTTCACGGCTGTCGCCGTGGCCGACGGGGTGGCGAACCTGATCGGTCACGGCCCCGACGGTCCGGCCCTGCTGGTGATCTCGGCGATCGCGCTGGTGGCCACGGCGGCCTTCCACACCTGGTGGGCGCGGCGCCACGGTCACGCACCGCCCGGGGACGATACCGGCACCCGGCCACTCGCCACCCAGCAGGCCGGGCCGTCCGCCGTCGGCCTCGCGGCGGCCGAAGCGGCGCCGGGCGACCGCACGCTGTGGCGGATGCGGACGACCGTGCGGGACGCGCCCGGTTCGCTGGCCTCGCTCTGCTCGGCGCTGGCGGCCCGGCACGTGGACATCCTGAGCCTGCAGACGCATCCGCTGGCCGAGGGCACGGTGGACGAGTTCCTGCTGCGCGCTCCCCGCGGGCTCGAGGCGTCCGGCATCACCCGGGCGGTCACACTGGCCGGCGGTGCCGACACATGGATCGAGCGGGCGGACGCGCACGACCTGGTGGACACGCCGACACGGGTTCTCGGCCTGGCCGCGCGCACGGCGCTCGACGCGGCGGAACTCCCGCTGGCGCTGCGGCAGTTGCTGGGGCGGTGCACCATCCGTTCACTGCCGCACCCGTCGGCGGCGGCCGGGGACCTGCAGGAGGTGCCGGCCGAGGGGATACTCGCGGACACCGTGATGCGGCTGCGGGCGCCGGCGGGCGGGACGATCACCGTGGAGCGGCCGTATCTGCCCTTCACGCCCACCGAGTTCGCGCGGGCGCGCGCCCTGGTGGAGCTGGACACCCGACTCGGACCGCGCATTCCGCGCGGCCAGGACGTGCTGACGCTGCCCGAGGGCGAGGCGATCACCGTGCGCAGGGCCGACACCGGCGACCTCGCGGCGGCCAGGGCGATGCAGGCGCGCTGCTCGGCGCGCACCCTCGGCCTGCGCTACCACGGGCCGGTCGGCGACGCCGACCGCTATCTCGACCACCTGCTGAGCCCGCGGTTCGGCCGCACACTGGCCGCGCGGACCGCCTCCGGGCGGATCGTCGGCCTCGGTCATCTGCTGTGGGACGGCGACGAGACGGAGGTCGCGCTGCTCGTCGAGGACGCCTGGCAGCGCCGCGGTGTCGGCGGCGAACTGCTGGGCCGGCTGGTGGCGATGGCCGTCGAGGCGGGCTGCGCGACCGTGTACGCCGTGACGCAGGCGGCCAACACCGGCATGGTCGCCGCCATGCGGGGCCTGGGCCTGCCGCTCGACTTCCAGATCGAGGAGGGCACCCTGGTCATCACGGCCCGGCTGGACGCGACCCCGGTGGCCTCCCGGCTGCCGTACGACGCCGAGCGGGCACAGGCCGAGCAGACACAGGCCGAGTGGTCCCGCCTGCGGGACTGAGCGGCGGCTCCGGGGGCCCGCGGCCAGGCACAGGGTCCGGCCGCGCGCCCTCCGGGCCGGCCTCAGTCAGCTCATCGCCTGGTGCAGCCCCTTCACTTGCGGCTGTCCCGGCCGCGCCCCCAGCGCCCGGTCCAGGTCCGCCCACAGGTCCTCGACGTCCTCCAGGCCCACCGACATCCGCAGCAGCCGGTCGCCGACCCCCGCGCCCCGCCGGTCGTCCGCGTCGACGATGCGGTGGCTGATGGACGCCGGGTGCTGGATCAGGGTGTCGACGCTGCCGAGGCTCACGGCCGGCGTGATCAGGCCGACGCCGCCGATGACGGCGTGCGGGTCGCCGTGCACCTCGAAGGAGACCATGGCACCGCCGATGGACGGGTAGTGCACCCGGGCGACGCGGGGGTCGTCCGCCAGGCGGGCGGCCAGTTCCGCCGCGGTGGCGGAGGCGGCCCGCACCCGGACCGGAAGCGTGGACAGCCCGCGCAGCAGCAGATAGCCGGCGAGCGGGTGCAGCACCCCGCCGGTGGCGAACCGCACCTGCCGCAGCCGTCCGGCCAGTTCCTCGTCGCAGGCCACCACGCCCGCCATCACGTCGCCGTGGCCACCCAGGTACTTGGTGGCGCTGTGCAGCACCAGTCGGGCGCCCTGCTCGGCCGGGCGTTGCAGGACGGGGGTGGCGAAGGTGTTGTCGACGAGGAGCGGCACGGAGCCGCAGGCGTGGGCGACGGCCCGCAGGTCCACCTCGGCGAGCGTCGGGTTCGCCGGTGTCTCGACCATGACCAGGCCGGTGTCCGGGCGCAGCGCGTCGGTGATCCCGGCCGGGTCGGTCCAGGTCACCTCGGTACCGAGCAGCCCGGCGGTGAGCAGGTGGTCGCTGCAGCCGTACAGCGGGCGCACGGCGACGACGTGCCGCAGGCCCATGGCGGACCGGACGAGGAGCACCGCGCTCAGCGCGGCCATGCCGCTGGCGAACGCCACCGCGGCCTCGGTGCCCTCCAGCCGGGCCAGGGCGGTCTCGAAGCGGGCGACGGTGGGGTTGCCGAGCCGTCCGTAGACCGGGGTGCCGTCGAGTTCGGCGCCGTCGGTGGCGAAGGCGTCGATGCGGGCGGCCTCGGCGCGGCTGTCGTAGGAGGGGTAGGTGGTGGACAGGTCGATCGGCGGGGCGTGCAGTCCCTGCCGGGCGAGGTCGTCACGGCCGGCGTGCACCGCCTCGGTGGCCAGTGCTCTGGGTGCGGGGCGTACGTCGTCGTACGCGGGCGTGCTCGCGGAGTCCAAGGGCGTGTCCATGACCGAAGGGTGAACAGCGGCCGGGATCGCGGGGCCGAGGGCCGTGCTACGTTCGCCACATGGCCGAATCCGTCGTACTGGATCCGGTGGATCTGCATCTGCTGCGGCTGTTGCAGAACGACGCCCGGACCACCTACCGCGACCTCGCCGCGCAGGTCGGGGTCGCTCCGTCGACCTGCCTGGACCGGGTGACCCGGCTGCGCCGCTCGGGGCTCATTCTCGGCCACCGGCTGCGGCTCGACCCCGCCAAGCTGGGCAGGGGTCTTCAGGCGCTGCTGTCGGTGCAGGTCAGGCCGCACCGGCGGGAGCTGGTGGGGCCGTTCGTGGAGCGGATCCGGGCCCTGCCGGAGTCGCTGACCGTGTTCCATCTGACCGGTCCGGACGACTACCTGGTCCATGTCGCGGTCGCGGACATGGCCGATCTCCAGCGCCTGGTCCTGGACGAGTTCACGGCCCGGCGGGAAGTGGCCCGGGTGGAGACGCGGCTGATCTTCCAGCAGTGGGACTGCGGCCCCCTGCTGCCGCCCGGCGCGCAGCCGGGCACGCCCTCGGCGAAATCGGACTGAATACGGTCCGATGCCCGGTAAACCGGGCTGACGCGAGCCGCCCTTCCGTACGAGGATGGTCGGCATGTCACAGACCAAGAGCCCGCTGCCCCGTCAGGTCGCCGACGCCTACGTCGACGAACTCATCGCCCTCGACCCGATCACCGGTACCTATCTCGGCGTGAAGGAGAGTTCGAGCAGGCTGCCCGACACCTCGCCCGCCGGCCAGCAGGCGCTCGCGGACCTCGCGCGCACCACCCTCGCCCGGCTGGACGAGGCCGAGCGGCAGCCCGGCGCGGACAGTGACATCGAGCGCCGCTGCGCCCGCCTGCTGCGCGAGCGCCTGACCGCGGAACTGGCGGTGCACGACGCCGACGAGGGCCTGCGCACGGTGAGCAACATCCACAGCCCGGTGCACTCGGTGCGCGAGGTGTTCACGATCACCCCCAGCGCCACCGACGAGGACTGGGCCGCGATCGCCGAGCGCCTGCGGGCCGTGCCGGCCGCGCTGCGCGGCTACCGCGAGTCCCTCGCCCTCGGCCTGGACCGCAAGCTGTACGGCGGCCCGCAGCCGACGGCGGTCTTCATCGAGCAGCTCACCGAGTGGTCGGACACCGACGGCAACGGTCGCGGCTGGTTCGAGGACTTCGTCTCGGAGGGCCCCGAGTCCCTGCGCGCGGAGCTGGACGAGGCCGCCCGCGCGGCGACCGCGGCCGTCGCGGAGCTGCGGGACTGGATGCGCGACGTGTACGCGCCGACGATCGGCGACGCACCGGACACGGTCGGCCGTGAGCGCTACGCACGCTTCTCGCGCTACTTCAACGGCACGGACCTGGACCTCGACGAGGCGTACGCGTACGGCTGGTCGGAGTTCCACCGCCTGCTCGGCGAGATGAGGCAGGAGGCCGAGAAGGTCCTGCCCGGCGCCGGGAGCCCGTGGGTGGCCCTCGCGCACCTCGACGAGCACGGCACGCACATCGAGGGCGTCGACGAGGTCCGCCAGTGGTTGCAGGACCTGATGGACGAGGCGATCGAGGCGCTCGACGGCACCCACTTCGAACTGGCCGAGCGGGTGCGGAAGGTGGAGTCGTGCATCGCGCCGCCCGGAGGTGCCGCGGCCCCCTACTACACGGCGCCGTCCGCCGACTTCTCCCGGCCGGGCCGGACCTGGCTGCCGACCATGGGGGAGACCCGCTTCCCGGTCTACGACCTGGTCTCGACCTGGTACCACGAGGGTGTCCCCGGCCACCATCTCCAGCTCGCCCAGTGGGTGCACGTGGCCGAGAACCTCTCGCGCTACCAGGCCACCGTCGGCGGGGTCAGCGCCAACGCCGAGGGCTGGGCGCTGTACGCGGAACGTCTGATGGACGAACTCGGCTTCCTCACCGACCCGGAGCGGCGGCTCGGCTATCTGGACGCGCAGATGATGCGCGCGGTCCGCGTCATCATCGACATCGGCATGCACCTGGAGCTGGAGATTCCGGCGGACTCGCCGTTCCACCCGGGTGAGCGCTGGACGCCGGAGCTGGCGCGGGAGTTCTTCGGCGCGCACAGCAGCCGTCCGAGGGACTTCGTGGCGAGCGAGCTGATCCGCTATCTGTCGATGCCCGGCCAGGCGATCGGCTACAAGCTGGGCGAGCGGGCCTGGCTGCTGGGCCGGGAGAAGGCCAGGCAGCGCCATGGTGCCGCGTTCGACGCGAAGGCCTGGCACATGGCGGCCCTGTCGCAGGGTTCGCTGGGCCTGGACGACCTGGTGGACGAGCTCTCCCAGTTGTGAGCCCCCTGGGGGCGGCCGGCCTCCGGCCGCCCCCCGCTGGTCCTGCTCCCCCGTTCCAGGCCGCTCAGCCCGCTCCGCGCAGCCGTACGGTCGATCCCGACCGGCCCTTGACGACCTCGAGTTGGGCGTGGACGCGGCGCCGCAGGTCGGCGACATGGCTGACGATCCCGACGCTGCGGTCGCGTTCGCGCAGGGCGTCGAGGACGTCGAGGACCTCGTCCAGGGTCTGGTCGTCGAGGCTGCCGAAGCCCTCGTCGATGAAGAGCGTGTCCAGGCGCACCCCTCCGGCCTCGTCCGTGACGACGTCCGCGAGGCCGAGGGCGAGGGCGAGGGAGGCGAAGAACGTCTCGCCGCCCGACAGGGTCGCCGTGTCCCGCTCCCGGCCCGTCCAGGCGTCGACGACGTGCAGTCCCAGACCGCTGCGGCCGCGGCCCGCCCGGTCGTCGGAGTGGACGAGGGTGTACCGGCCGGACGACATGCGCCGCAGGCGCACGGTCGCGGCGGCGGCCACCTGTTCCAGGCGGGCCGCGAGGACGTAGGACTCCAGGCGCATCTTGCGCTCGTTGTCGGCCGAGGTGCCCGCGGTGAGGGAGGCCAGGCGGGCCACGCGGTCGTACTCCTCGCGCAGCGGAGCCAGCCGGCGCATGCCGGTCGCGGCGCGTGCGGAGAGCCGGTCGAGTTCGGCGCAGCGGCGGTCGGCGGCGTCCTGTGCGGACGAGGCCTCCCGTACCCGCCGGCCCGCGGCTGCCTCGGCCGCCTCCGCGGCGGTGAGGTCAGCGGGCGGCAGCCCGGCGGCGGCCGCGGTGTCGGCCTCGGTGAGGACCGCGCGCACGGCGGCCTCCTCGGTGTGCCAGACGTCCAGGCGCCGTTGCAGCTCACGGTGGGCGGCGTCGTCGAGGAGGGCGGCGGACGCGGCCTCGGGGGTGTCGAAGCCGGCCCGGAAGGCGGCCTCGGCGAGCCGTCCGTCGGCGTCCTTGAGCCGCTCGGCGCTGTCCTCGGCGGTGCGTGCGGCGTCGGCGGCCTCGGTGAGCAGTGCCGCCCGCCGCTCCAGTTGGGCGGCGCGCGCGGCGACGGTCTCGGCGGCGCCCCGGGCTTGGGCCAACTCCGCCTCCAGGGCGGTCTTCTCACGCTCCAGGCCGTCCCGCTGGGCCAGCCGGGAGGTGGCTCGGAGTTCGGCCTGCCTGCGGTCGGTCAGCCGCCTCTCGCGCTCCTGCTCGGCGCGGTGCAGCTCCTGCCGCGCCGCGTGCAGGGCGGAGGCGTCCCGGCGGGCCCGGGCCAGCTCGGCCTCCAGTTCCCCGGCCTCGTCGGCGAGTTGTGCCGTGGGGGTGTCGCCCGCCTCGGCGGTGGCGGCGGCCAGCTCCTCGCGTACGGCGCCGAGGCGGCGCTCGTGCCGGGCGCGCCGCTCCTCGGCGTCCTGGTGGTCGCCGAGCGCGCGCTCCTCCGCCTCGCGGTCGACGTGCCCGGCGACCTTCCGCGCGGGCGCGGGGTGTTCGGTGGCGCCGCAGACGGCGCAGGGCTCTCCGTCGGCGAGGCTCGCGGCCAGTTCGGCCGCGATGCCGTTCAGGCGCTGCTCCTTCAGGTCCAGCCAGTGGTCCTTGGCGCGTGCGGCGGCCTCGGCGGAGGCGAGCGCCCGCCGCCGCGCCTCCTCGGTGTCCGCGGCCAGTGAGTCGCGCACCCGGGCGGCGGCGAGCCGCTGTCGCGCGGGTTCCAGCCGCAGGGCGAGCCGCTCGGCCAGGGCGGCCGCCTCCTGGGCGGTGTCGATGCGCGTCTGCAACGCGGGCCGGGTCGTCTCCCATCCGGCGAGCCAGGCCTCGGCCTCCTGGAGGACGTCGTCGTCGGCGCGTTCCTGCCGGTCCGCCGCGGCGCGCTCGGCGACGACGTCGGCCAGGCGCCGCTCGGCGCGGCGGGCCGGCTCGAGCCCGCCCAGCTCCTCGGCGGCGCGGCGCGCGGCGGCGGCCAGTCCGGCGGCGCCGGCGTCGGCGAACTCCGCCGGGAGCACCGCACGCGCGCGTGCCTCGGCGGCTGCCGCACGGCGGTGCGCGGCGTCGGCGGCCTCGCGCAGTTCCAGCGCCGGTGCCACCGTCCCGGCCTTGCGCCCCCGCTCCATCCGCGCCTGTGCCTCCCGGTGGGCGCCGGCCCGCTCCGCCAGGCGCTCGGCGCGCTCCCGGGCCTCGGCGGACCGCCGTTGCAGCCGGGCCACTTCGCGTACCCGGTGCAGCGACGCCTCGGCGTCGGCGTGGGCGGACTCGGCGGACGTGAGCCGGCAACGGGCGACGGTCAGTTGCTCACGCGCGGTGGTACGGGCGACGGCGGCCGCGGTCAGGACGGCCTGCGCCAGGCCGGGGTCGCCGGGCGCGAGTTCCGGCAGCTCCATGGCATCGCCCGCCGCCTGCTGCATACGGTGCGCGTCGGCCAGCAGCGCGGCGTCGCCCTCGCGCACCCGGGCCTCGGTGGCGCGCCTGCGCTCGGCGAGGCGCTTCTCCACCTCGGCGAAACGGTGCGTGTCGAACAGCCGGCCGAGCAGCTTGCCCCGGGCCTCGGCGTCGGCGCGCAGGAACCGTGCGAAGTCGCCCTGCGGCAGCAGCACGACCTGGCAGAACTGCTCGCGGCTCATTCCGAGCAGCTGGGTGATCTCCTCGCCTATCTCCTGGTGGGAGCGGCTGAGGTCCTTCCAGGCACCGGCCGTCGCGTCGTACTCGCGCAGCAGGCTCTGGGCCTTGTCGAGCGTCGTGCCCGTGCCGCGCTTCTTGGGGCGCTCCCAGGGCGGCAGGCGGGTGACCTCCAGCCGGCGTCCGGCGACGGTGAGGTCGAGGGTGACCTGGGTGCGGGTGCCCGTGGCGGCGTGGTCGCTGCGCAGGGTCGTGCCCTGCCCGCTCTGCCGGGCGCCGGGGACCGCGCCGTACAGTGCGTAGCACACGGCGTCCAGCACGGAGGTCTTGCCGGCGCCGGTGGGACCGTGCAGCAGGAACAGCCCGGCGGCCGACAGCGCGCCGAAGTCGACCGTCTGCGAGCCGCCGAAGGGACCGAAGGCGGTGATGTCGAGCCGGTGCAGCCTCACCGCGCCACCTCCCGTACCGCCTCGTCCGCGCGCACCGCGTCGAACGTCTCGCGCAGCACGGTCCGTTCGTGCTCGTCGGGTGCGGCGCCGCGTACGTGGGCCACGAAGTCCTCCGCGATCTGCTGGTCGCCGCGGCCGGCGAGCCGGCGGGCGTAGGACACGTCCGGCTCGCCGGGGACGCGTTCGGGCTCGAAGACGAGGCTGAGGGTGTGCGGGAAGCGCTCGGTGAGGCGGGCCATGGGTTCGGCGGGGCGGACCGGGTCGGTGAGTGTCGCCTCGACCCACGCCTCGCGGTGGCGGGCGAGGTCCGGGTCGGCGAGCAGGTCCTCCAGCGTGCCCCGGATCCGGGCCAGCGCACGCGGGACCGGGCAGTCGACCCGCTCGGCGCCGGCGAAGCCGTCGGCGTCCAGGTCGATCAGCCACATGCTCTTGCGGTGGGCGGCCTCGGAGAAGGAGTACGGCAGCGGGGAGCCCGAGTAGCGCACGCGCTCGGTGATGGTCTGGCAGCCGTGCAGATGGCCCAGGGCGGTGTAGTCGACACCGGCGAAGACGTCGGCGGGGACGGCGGCGACCCCGCCGACGGTGATGTCCCGTTCGCTGTCGCTGGGCCGGCCGCCGGTGACGAAGGCGTGCGCGAGGACGACGGAACGGGTGCCGTGCGCCCGTGTGGCGAGGTCGGCGCGGACCCGGTCCATGGCGGCGGCCAGTACTGCCTCGTGGCCTGCGCTGTCGACCCCGAACTCGTCCTTGACCAGGGCCGGTTCAAGGTAGGGCAGACCGTAGAAGGCCACTTCGCCGTGCGCGTCCGCGAGGACCACCGGGGTCCCGCACGCCGACGGCTCGGTGCGCAGGTGGATGCCCGCGCGGTCGATGAGCCCCGCGCCGACGCCGAGGCGGCGGGCCGAGTCGTGGTTCCCGGAGATCATCACCGTGGGCACGCCGAGGCCGGCGAGCCGGTGCAGCGCGTCGTCGAAGAGCTCGACCGCGGCCAGCGGGGGCACCGCGCGGTCGTACACGTCCCCCGACACGACCACCGCGTCGACGTCGCGCTCGCGCACCGTCGCGACGAGGTGCCCGATGAACCCGGCCTGGGCGTCGAGCATGTTCACGCGGTGGAACGCCCGGCCCAGATGCCAGTCGGAAGTGTGCAGGAGCCTCATGATCCCGGAAGACTAACGGCCGGGTCTGACATCACGGGCGGTTACTCCCGTATCGACCGTCATGCACGACACCGGGCAGGCCGATTGGTGCGATATGCCCGATATGTCACGCATCTCCGTAGGCCTCGCCGCCCAGTTCGAACCCGGCGGTCCCGGCCGTGACGTCCGCGAGCCATCCCCGGAAGTCGTCCACGTCGGCGTCCGGCAGGCCGATCTCGATGGTGACGGCCTCGCCGTAGCGCACGTCCCGCACTGCGCGCCCGGTGGCCCGGAGGTCGTTCTGCACCTTGCCGGCCCGCTGGTGGTCCACGGTCACGGTGGCGATGCGGAACCTGCGGCGGGTGCGGGTCCCGAGCGTGTCCAGCGCCTCGCCGACGGCTCCGCCGTAGGCCCGGATGAGCCCGCCCGCGCCGAGCTTGACGCCGCCGTAGTAACGGGTGACGACGGCGACGACGTACCGCATGTCGCGGCGCAGCAGCATCTGGAGCATGGGGACGCCGGCGGTACCGCCCGGCTCCCCGTCGTCGCTCGCCTTCTGGATCCCGGCGTCGGCGCCGATGACGTAGGCCCAGCAGTTGTGCGTGGCGTCGGCGTGCTCCTTGCGGACGGCGGCGACGAAGTCCTGGGCCTCCCGCTCGGTGGCCGCCGGGGCGAGAGCGCACAGGAAGCGCGAGCGGTTGACCTCTGTCTCGTGCACGCCCGCGCGTGCGACTGTGCGGTACTCGTCCTGCATCGGTCCAGCCTATGCGGCGCCCACGCGGGTGCCGCACGAGGGTTCGCCCCGGCCGGCCGGAGGGAGAACCGGCCGCCGGGCACGCGCGCGGTTCACCGCCGTTTCTTGGCGCCCCTCGGCACGGTCAGGTCCGTCAGGAGGGCGGCGCCCGGGGCGAGGGACGGCCAGCCGGGGCCGTGCCAGGACAGGATGGCGATCGCGGAGGTCGGGAACTTCGTCCGGAGCCGGTCCAGCGCGTCGTCCAGACCGTCCCCGGCCAGTTCCAGGACCAGTTCCTCCAGGCCCGGGTTGTGGCCGAGCAGGAGCAGCGTCCCGACCTCGGGCGGCGCCTCGCGCACGGCGGCGAGCAGATCGGGGGCGTCGGCGGCGTACAGCCGGCGGTCGTAGCGCACCGGCGGTGGGGTCCCCCACTGGGCTGAGGCCAGTTCCCAGGTCTGCCGGGCGCGCAGCGCGGTGGAGCACAGCGCGAAGTCGGGGAGGCAGTCGGCCTCGGCGAGCGCGCGGCCCGCCGCGGGCGCGTCCCGGCGGCCGCGGGGCGCGAGCGGGCGGTCGTGGTCGGCGACGCCCTCGGGCCAGGCGGACTTGGCGTGCCGCAGGACCACCAGGCGGCGCAGCGGGCCGGCTCCCGCGCGGGCGATCACGCCGCACGCCCCAGGTCGCGCGTGAGGTCGAGGCCGAGCAGCCGGTCCGCGTACGCGTACGTCTCGAAGCGCGCGCCGTCCGCCAGGTCCTGATCGGTCCCGGCCCACTCCAGCACCCGCAGGACCGCCGGCACGTCCAGGTCGTCCTCCCAGGCGCCGCGCAGCCGTCCGCGCACCTCGTCGGGGACCGGCCGGGAGGGCCGCCGCGCCCAGTCGGCGACCGCCGCGCGCCATCGCGCCAGAGTCCGGCGGGCGTCGTCCAGCGCGGCCTCGTCCAGCCGTACGGGCCGGGTGTGGCGGCGGGCGAGCAGTGCCAGGCGCCAGGCGGCGGGGTCGTCGTCGCGTGCGGGGACGGCGGGCACCGTCGCGTCGACGGGCGCGACGGCGATCCGGACGCCCCCGGTCGCGGTATCGGCGCCCTCGACGGCCACATGGACGATCTGGGCCTCACCCGGGGCGGTGCCGGCGCCGCGGCCGTCCTCGAAGGGCCGGATGCCGAGGACGGCGGCCGCCGCCCGCAGTTCCCGCGCCTGTTCCCGGCCGCCGGACAGCAGCGACCACACGGGCGTGCCGCTCAGTTCGAGGGCGCGGACGAGGATGTCGGCGACCAGCAGTACGCGCAGGCCCGACGCGTCGCAGCCCGACGCGTGCGCCTCGACACGGGTCAGCCCGCGGCGGGCGGGGGCGGCGTCCACGGGCTCGCCGGTTCGGGCGTCGATGATGCGCAGCACGGCCCGAGCGTAGGCCGCCGGACGGCCGCGCGCAGGCCGAGGCCGCGCGTTCCGGACAGGTCGGCGGGTTCCGTACCGGCCGGGAATCGCCGGGCGGCGCCCGTCGTTGCCCGGACGGCAACCCTTCCCGAGACGAGGAGACCCCTGGTGTACGGCGACGCTGCGACCATCCGGAAGATCCTGACCGAACACGGTGACACCTGGGCGGTCGTGGGCCTGTCCTCGAACCGCGGCCGGGCCGCGTACGGCGTCGCCGAGGTGCTGCGGCGCTTCGGCAAGCGTGTCGTCCCGGTCCACCCGAAGGCGGAGACGGTGCACGGCGAACAGGGGTACCCCTCCCTCGCGGACATCCCGTTCGACGTGGACGTGGTCGACGTGTTCGTCAACAGCGATCTCGCCGGCCAGGTCGCCGACGAGGCGGTCGCCAAGGGCGCGAAGGCCGTCTGGTTCCAGCTGGGGGTGGTCGACGAGGCCGCCTTCGAGCGCACCCGTGCGGCGGGCCTCGACATGGTCATGAACCACTGCCCGGCGATCGAGATCCCCCGTCTGGGCTGACTTTCGCCGCCTTCCCCCAGGACCCGCCGCCCTCACCTGTGGGGGGGCGCCTCAGTCGTGGAGGGGCCGGTCGCCGAGCCGGCGGTCGGCGACGTTCAGCGCCTCGTCCACCAGCCGGCGCAGGTGGCCGTCGCGCAGGGAGTAGACGACCCGGCGGCCCTCCTTGCGCGTGTTCACCAGCCCGGCCAGCCGCAGCCTTGCCAGGTGCTGGCTGACCGCAGGACGGGCCGCCCCGCACGCCTCGGTGAGCGTCGTGACGTCGGCCTCGCCGGACGTCAGCGCGTGCAGCAGGGCGAGCCGAGTGCGGTCGCCGAGCAGGGCGAGGAGTTCGGCGGCCAGCGCCAACTGCTCCTCGCCCGGGGTGCGCGGGTGCGCATCGTGCGCAGATGACAGGTGCATGCGTGCGCTCATACGCACATAATGGCGTCGTGGGCGCCACACGTCCACCTCCGCGCGCACGGAAGGGGAAGCACGTGACCGACCGGCACCACCGCGGGCACCACCACGGACCCGAGCACGAGCCCGCGCACGGACCCTCTCTCCGCCACCGCCTCGCGCACCTCCTCGCCCCCCACTCCCACGACTCCGCCGACCGGCTGGACCGCGCGCTGGAGTCCTCCGCCCGCGGTATGCGGGCGCTGTGGGTCTCGCTGGCCGTGCTCGGCGCCACGGCGCTCGCCCAGGCGGTGGTGGTGGTCGCGTCCGGCTCCGTCGCGCTGCTCGGCGACACGGTGCACAACACGGCGGACGCCCTGACCGCCGTACCGCTGGGAATCGCCTTCGTGCTGGGCCGCCGCGCGGCAACCCGGCGTTTCACCTACGGCTACGGACGCGCCGAGGACCTGGCGGGCCTGGTGATCGTGGTGACCATCGCCGCGTCCGCCGCCTTCTCCGCCTGGGCCGCCTTCCAGCGGCTTCTCGATCCGCGCCCCGTCGAGCACCTGCCCGCGGTCGCCCTGGCGGCCCTCGTCGGGTTCGCGGGCAACGAGTGGGTGGCCCGCCACCGGATCCGTGTCGGCCGCGCCATCGGCTCGGCCGCGCTGGTCGCCGACGGGCTGCACGCGCGCACGGACGGCTTCACCTCACTGGCCGTCCTGCTGGGCGCCGCCGGCTCGGCCCTGGGACTGCGGGCCGCCGACCCGATCGTGGGGCTGGCGATCACGACGGCCATCGCGCTGGTGCTGCGCGACGCGGCCCGCGAGGTGTTCCGGCGGATGATGGACGCCGTCGACCCGGCCCTGGTGGACCGCGCCGAACGGGCCCTGACCGAGGTGCCGGGCGTGCGGGCGGTCGGCGAGCTCCGGCTGCGCTGGATCGGCCACCGGCTGCGCGCGGAGGTCGCGGTGGTCGTGGACGGCGAGGCGACCGTGCGCCAGGCCCACGCCACCGCCGTGGAGGCCGAACACGCCCTGCTCCATGCCGTACCCGGCCTCACCGCGGCCCTGGTCCACGCCGACCCGGCTCCGGCCCCCGGCGAGGCCGACCCGCATCTGCGGCTCGCCCACCACGCGCCGGCCTGAGCGCCGCGGACGGGATCAGACCCCGAGCCCGTCCAGCACCACCGCGCCGGGCAGCTGCGCGAACGCCTTGCCCGGCACCAGGAGCTTGCCGCGGCGCCGCCCGCTGCCGACCAGGACGTAGGGCAGGTCGACGACGCGGGAGTCGACCAGGAGGGGCCAGTCGGCGGGGAGTCCGATGGGCGTGATGCCGCCGTACTCCATGCCGGTCTCCCCGGTCGCCATCTCCATGGGCGCGAAGGAGGCCTTGCGGGCGCCGAGTTGGCGGCGCACGACACCGTTGACGTCGACGCGGGTGGCGGACAGGGCGAGGCAGGCGGCCAGTCGGGTCTCGCCGCCGCGCCGGCCCGCCACGACCACACAGTTCGCGGAGGTCTCCAGCAGTTCCGGGCCGTAGTGCTCGACGAAGACGGCGGTGTCGGCCCACTCCGGGTCCGTCTCGACGTAGACGATCTCGTCGGCCGGGACAGCTCCGCGCCAGTGGCGTACGGCATCGGCGACCGGGCGGGTCAGCTCGTCGAGGCAGTCGGGGGCGGGCGTGGCCTGGTCGAAGTTCCCGATGGGTGCGCGCATGACCGCACGCTAACAGCCGCGCCGGGCTGTGCGGCGGGGCGTCTCAGTGCACGGGCGGGACCGACACGGCCATCACCATGTCCATCGGCTCGGCACCGTCGTTGGCGTACGTGTGCGGGGTGTTGGCCTCGAAGGAGGCGCTCGCGCCGGCCGGCACGCGGTACTCCACCGCGTCGACGGTGAGCGTCAGCTCCCCCGCGGTGACGTGGACCAGTTCGACGGTGCCGGCGGGGTGCGGGTCGGAGGGGCTGCCCTCGCCGGGCATCAGGCGCCACTCCCACATCTCCAGCGGACCGGGCGCCTCGACACCGGCCAGGAGCCGGTTGTAGCTGCCGGCGTCGGTGTGCCACAGGCGGACGGCCTGGTCGGCCGGGACGACGCGGACCCGGGGGCCCTGCTCGTAGTCGAGCAGGCTGGTGATGCTGACGCCGAGCGCGTCACCGATCTTGACGACGGTGCCGAGGCTGGGGTTGGTGCGGGCCTGCTCGATCTGGATGAGCATGCCGCGGCTGACTCCCGCGCGGGCGGCGAGCGTGTCCAGGGTGAAGCCCCGCTCGGTACGCCAGCGTTTGACGTTGCGCGCCAGGGACTGGGTCAGCAGTTCGAGGTCCGACACATTCCGTCCAATATTCTGGATGACAGAGTTTACTTCGCTGAACTACGGTGGGTTGCACCCGATCGTTCACCGAACTGTACTGCGAGGCGCGCCGTGACAGCATTCTTCGCCCTGGCCACCAGCCTCCTGTGGGGGCTGGCCGACTTCGGCGGCGGACTGCTCACCCGGCGCATGCCCGCGCTGACGGTCGTCGTGGTCTCCCAGTCCGTCGCGGCGGCGGTGCTGGGCGTGATCGTCGTCGCCACCGGCGGCTGGAGCGAGGCCGGACCGCGGCTGTGGTTCGCGTTCGCCGCCGGCCTGGTCGGCCCGGTCGCGATGTTCTCCTTCTACAAGGCGCTCGCCCTCGGCCCGATGGGCGTGATCTCACCGCTGGCCTCGCTCGGCGTGGCCGTGCCGATCTCCGTCGGACTGGTGCTCGGCGAGCGGCCGGGACTGCTCCAGGTCGCGGGGATCGCGGTCGCCGTCACGGGTGTCGTGCTCGCGGGCGGGCCGCGCCGGGGAGGCGCCGCCGTGCAGCGGCGGGCGATCGGGCTGACCCTGGTCGCGGCCCTCGGCTTCGGCACGGTGTTCGCACTGATCGCCGAGGCCTCCACCACCGTCACCGGCCTGTTCCTCGCGCTCTTCGTGCAGCGCGTGACCAACGTGGCGGCGGGCGGCGCCGCCCTGTACGCCTCCGCACGGCGCGGCGGGCCCGTACTGCCCGAGGCCGGATTCCCCTGGCGCTCACTGCCCGCGCTCGGCTTCGTCGGCCTCGCGGACGTCGCCGCCAACGGCACGTACTGCGTCGCCGCCCAGCACGGCCCGGTCACGGTGGCCGCCGTCCTCGCCTCCCTCTACCCGGTGGTGACCGCGCTCGCCGCCCGCGGCTTCCTCAGCGAACGGCTGCGGGCCGTCCAGGCGGCCGGAGCGGGTCTGGCGCTCGTGGGGACCCTGCTGCTGGCGACGGGCTGAGCCCTGGACCGGCCGGGACCGGATCAGCCGCCCTCGGTCTCCAGCCCGGCCAGCCGGGAACCGGACTCCTTGTCCCACTCGGCCAGCCGGGCAGCGCTCTCCTCGTCCAGCTCCGCCAGTGCCAGCAACTGCTCCGGGGTGACGCCCTGCGGTATCGGTACCGGGGCCGGGGTACGCAGCGGCGGCTGCCAGCCCTCGGCGGCGGTCCAGCGGCGTACGACCCGGGCGGGCGCACCCGCGACCACCGCGTGGTCGGGGACCTCGCCGCGCACCACCGCGCCGGCCGCCACCACGACGTTCCGCCCGATCCGCGCGCCGGGCAGGATCACCGCTCCGGTGCCGATCCAGCAGCCGGGACCGATCTCCACCGGCTCCATCCGGGGCCACTGCTTGCCGATGGGCTGGTGCGGGTCGTCGTAGGAGTGGTTGGTGGAGGTGACGTAGACGTAGGGGCCGAAGTAGCAGTCGCTGCCGATGGTCACCGTGGTGTCGGCGATGACGTGACTGCCGCGGCCGAGCACCACCCCGTCCCCGATGCGCAGGATCGGCTCCGGGCCGAGGTCCAGGTCGGGCATCAGACCGGCGGTCAGCGTGACCTGCTCGCCGACGATGCAGTGCGCGCCGAGGTGGATCCACGGTTCGCCGAAGACCGTGCCGAGCGGGAAGGCCAGCCTGGTACCTGTTCCCATCGCGCCGAAGCGGAGGCGTCCGGGCCGCTCGGCCGTGACGGAGCCCGTGCGCTGCACCCAGGCCCAGCCCGCGTGGACGGCGCGCTGCGCGAGGCGGCGCCACCATGATGAGAACGTGTTCCTACGCGTGGGCACCCGCTCACCGTACTCAGCCCGGGCCACGCCCATGGCGCCCCACGTCTGTGATCTTCGCCCTACCGGATGACGTACGGTGCCGTCGGACCCATGCGGTGAAAGGGAGAACGAGGATGACGGACAAGGCGCTGATCGCGGGCATCGGCGGTCGCGAGCCGCAGGTGGACGAGGGGGCGTTCGTGGCGCCCACGGCCACCGTGATCGGTGACGTGGCACTGGGCGCGGGCGCGAGCGTCTGGTACGGCGCGGTGCTGCGCGGCGACGTGGAGCGGATCGCCGTCGGCGCGGGCAGCAACGTCCAGGACAACTGCACGCTGCACGCCGACCCCGGCTTCCCGGTCGGCGTCGGCGAGCGCGTCTCGATCGGGCACAACGCCGTGGTGCACGGCGCGACCGTCGAGGACGACTGCCTGATCGGCATGGGGGCGACCGTGCTGAACGGGGCGGTGATCGGCGCGGGATCCCTGGTGGCCGCGCAGGCGCTGGTGCCGCAGGGCATGCGGGTGCCGCCGGGCTCGCTGGTCGCGGGCGTCCCCGCGAAGGTCAGGCGGGAGCTGACGCAGGAGGAGCGCCAGGGGATCACCCTGAACGGCACGATGTACACGCAGCTCGCGCAGGCGCACCGGGAGGTGCACGCGTAGGGCCCGGGACCCGCGCCCCTTCGGGGGCGCCCGGCTACTCCCCGGCGGGAACCGGCTCCGGCTCCTCGGTCTCGCTCTGCGTGCCCGCCTGCGCCTTCTTCGCCCTGCGCTTGAGCACCAGCATCGAGCCGAGCCCGAAGAGCACGGCCGCCACCAGGCCGAGCCAGGAGAACTTCTTCAGCCAGGACTCGGCCACGACACCCACGTAGTAGATGACCGCCGTGGTGCCGCCCGCCCAGCAGATGCCGCCGAGGACGTTGGCGACGAGGAACCTCCAGTACGGCATGTGCAGCACGCCCGCCAGAGGGCCGGCGAAGATGCGCAGCAGGGCGACGAAGCGGCCGAAGAAGACCGCCCACATGCCCCACTTCTCGAAGGAGCGCTCGGCGGTCGCGATGTGCCCCTCGCTGAAGTGCTTGGGGAACTTCTTCCCCAGCCAGGCGAGCAGCGGCCTGCCGCCCTTGCGGCCGATGGCGTAGCCGATGGAGTCGCCGACGACCGCGCCGACGGTGGCGCACACGCCGAGGACGACCGGGTTGATGCCCGCGTGCTGCGAGGACAGCAGCGCCGCGGAGACCAGGACGATCTCGCCGGGCAGCGGGATGCCCAGGCTCTCCAGACCGATGACCAGGCCGACCACGGCGTAGACGGCGGCCGCGGGTACCGTGTCGAGCCATTCCTGGACGTGCACCGCCGGTTCCTCCCCGTTTCGCGTGCATGTGCTGCGGAGCGCCACGAAGACGCACCCCCCGGGAAGCCTACCGGTTCGGCCCGGCCGGGCGGCTCCCGCGGATCGCACCGGCGTTCCCGTCCGCGACCGGAACGCCGGCTCGGGAGGCTCGGGGGCTCGGGGATCGCCGGATGTCCGCCTGATGCTCCGCGGCCGTGTGGAGGGCGGGCGGCAGCCGCTCAGCCGTCGGGCGGCAGCCGCTCAGCCGTTGGGCCGCAGGGTCCAGACGACGGTCATCTCTCCCGTGACGGCCCCGTCCGCGCGCCGGATCTCGACCGGCACCGGGAACTCCGGCCGCTGTCCCGCGTCCAGTTCCGCGACGACGTCGGCGGCGGGACGGCCCAGGGTCGCGGTGGCGGTGACGGCTCCCATGGCCAGCTTCCGGTAGGCGATCTCGGCCCGCACGGCGAGTGGCACGGCACGGGAGAGCTGGTCGCCGAACGCGGCCAGCACGATGGCCCCGCTCGCGGACTCCCCCAGCGTGAACATCGCGCCGGCGTGGGGCCCGCCCACGTGGTTGTGGTAGTCGGCCTGGTCCGGCAGGGTCACCACCGCCTTCTCCGGCGTGGTCTGAAGGAACTCGAGGTTCAGGGTCCGGGCCATCGGCACGGTGGCGGCGAGCATCTCGCCGATCGACATCTGGTCAGCGCTCATACCGGAATGTTACTCATCAGTAGACCGTCCGGGCCAGAGCGGGCGGGCCGGTATCCGCACCCGTCACTGGTACGTCCCTGACAAAGAGCGGTGACCGAATCGTGTCCCTGGCGCCACTAGGGTTACTGGCCATGTGGCCAGGACAGCAGCCGCCCGGGGGCGAGCAGAACCCGCAGAACAACCCGTACCAGCAGCCGGGACACCAACAGCCCAATCCCTATCAGCAGCCCGGCTACCAGCAGCCCAACCCATATGCCCAGCAACCGCAGTGGGGTGCGCCCACACAGATAGGCGGCCCCCAGTCGCCGAAGCAGCCGGGCGGGGGCGACAACCGGACGAAGCTCGTCGCGATCCTCTGCCTCACGGCCGTGGCTCTGACCACCGGGGTGACCGGCTTCCTGGTTCTCGGCGGGAACAAGGACGACAAGGCCGACGGCGCGTCGAACGACGCCAAGTCGAGCCCGTCGCCCACCGCTTCGGCCTCCGCCGACCCGAGCGCCTCGGACTCGGGCTCGGACGACAACCCGCGCGGCACGGAGACCGAGAAGCCGACGATCCCCGGCTGGAAGGTCGTCGTGAACCCCAAGCGGGGCATCGCCTTCGACGTCCCGGCCGACTGGGAGGTCCAGTCGGCGGGGGTGAGCATCGGCTTCGAGGAGCACAAGGACGGCAAGCTGATCACCATCATGTCCGGCGTGGCCGAGTACAAGTCGAAGTGGTGCACGTCCGACGACGACAAGGACGGCCGCGAGGAGGACACGTCGCTCGCCGCGGTGGGCACCAAGGGTGCCGACGGCGCCAAGGACACCAACGAGGTGGCCGTGAACACCGTGGGCTGGTGGGTCTACGGCGGCTACACCCAGCCCGACAAGAAGAGCCTGACGTTCGACCAGAAGGCCAAGCCCTACACGACCACGTCGGGCATCAACGGCAGCATCGCCTGGGCCCGGTCGAACAACACGCCCCAGAAGGGCAAGTGCGCGAGCGACGGCAAGGCGCTCTCCTTCGGCTTCAAGAACTCCGCCGGGGACTTCGTGTCCTGGAACTTCTACGGTGCCAAGGGCGTCGGCGAGGAGGTCCCCACCGCGACCATCATGAAGATCCTCAGTACGGTCCGGCTGCACGGAACCCCGACCGGCGGCTGAGCGGCACCCGTGGCGGCGCCGGGCGGCACCGATCAGCCGATGCCGAACGCGCCGTCCGGAGGCTCGGGCGACGGTACGGCCTCGTCGTCCCGCACCGGCCCGGCACCCCCGGTGAACTCCCTCAGTGTGGCGCCGTGTTCGACGCGGGCGGGGAACGCGTCGGAGGCGGTCCGCCGGGTCAGCGCGGCCACGTCGAGCGGGCGGTGCGCGGCGATCAGCACCGCGTTGCCGAAGCGGCGGCCGCGCAGCACCGCGGGTTCGGCGATCAGCGCGATCTCCTCGAACACCTCCGCGAGGGTGGCGAGTTGGGAACGCAGGAAGGCGAACGGGGCGGCGTCGGCGAGGTTGGCGAGGTAGACCCCGTCGGGGCGCAGCACGCGCTCCGCCTCGCGGACGTAGCCGAGGGACGTGAGGTGGGCCGGGACGCGGGAGCCACCGAAGACGTCCGCGATCAGGACGTCCGCCGAGTCGTCGGGGGCGGCCTCCAGCCAGGCGCGGGCGTCGGCGGCGTGCAGCGAGACGTCGGCGCCGTCCGGCAGCGGCAGGTGCGCGACGACCATCTCCAGCAGGCCGCGGTCCGCCTCGACGACGTCCTGCCGGGAGCCGGGCCGGGTCGCGGCGACGTACCGCGGCAGGGTGAGGGCGCCCCCGCCGAGGTGCAGCACGTCCAGCGGGGAGCCCGGCCGCGCGACCGTGTCCAGGGCGTGGCCGAGCCGCCGCGCGTACTCGAACTCCAGGTGGGCGGGCGCGTCCAGGTCGACGTACGACTGCGGCGCACCGTCCACGGTCAGCAGCCAGGCCCGCTCGCGGTCGACGTCGGGCATCAGCTTGGCGGTCCCGTGATCGACGGCTCGGGTCACGGGTATCGGCTCGTTCACGCGTCCATTGTGCCGGGCCGTCACACCCCGGACGGCCCCGTCACGCACCGGACGCCTCCGTCACGCGAGAGGCGGCGAGGGGACCGCCGGCCGACAAGCACCGGCCGGCGATCCCCGACCTCCGCGGGTTCCCTTCACACGAGGGCGGTCACGGTCCCCGCGCCGACGGTGCGGCCGCCCTCACGGATGGCGAACCCCAGCCCCGGCTCCAGGGGCACCTCGCGCCCCAGCTCCACCGTCATCGTGACCGTGTCGCCGGGCCGCGCGACGGCCGCCTCGCCGAGGTCGACGTCGCCCACCACGTCCGCCGTGCGGATGTAGAACTGCGGCCGATAGCCAGTGGACACCGGTGTCGTACGGCCGCCTTCGCGCGCCGACAGCACGTACACCCGCGCGGTGAAGCACCGGCGCGGGACCACGCTGCCCGGCGCCGCGACGACGTGGCCGCGGCGGACCCCGTCACGCGGCACCCCGCGCAGCAGCAGCGCCACGTTGTCCCCGGCCTGTGCCTCCTCCATGGGCTTGCCGAAGGTCTCCAGACCGGTGACCACCGTCTCCAGGCCGGCACCCGGTACCTCGACCCGGTCGCCGACCCGGACCGTGCCGCGCTCGACCGCGCCCGTCACCACGGTTCCGCGGCCGGTGATGGTGAGCACGTTCTCCACCGGCAGCAGGAACGGCGCGTCCAGGTACCGCTCGGGCATCGGCACGTAGGTGTCCACCGCGTCGAGCAGCGCCTCGATCGACGCCGTCCAGCGCGGGTCGCCCTCCAGGGCGCGGAGCCCGGAGACGCGTACGACGGGTACCGCGTCGCCGCCGAAGCCGTGCTCGGTGAGCAGGTCACGGACCTCCAGTTCGACGAGGTCGATGAGCTCCTCGTCGCCGGCGTCGGCCTTGTTGAGGGCGACGACGATGTGGTTCACGCCCACCTGCCGGGCGAGCAGCACGTGTTCGGCGGTCTGCGGCATGATCCCGTCGAGCGCGGAGACGACGAGGATCGCGCCGTTGAGCTGCGCGGCCCCGGTGACCATGTTCTTGACGTAGTCGGCGTGGCCCGGCATGTCCACGTGCGCGTAGTGCCGGGTGTCGGTCTCGTACTCGACGTGCGCGATGTTGATGGTGATGCCGCGCGCGGCCTCCTCCGGGGCCCGGTCGATGCGGTCGAACGGGACGAAGGTGCCGGAGCCGCGCTCGGCCAGCACCTTCGTGATGGCGGCGGTCAACGTGGTCTTGCCGTGGTCGACATGGCCCATCGTGCCGATGTTCAGGTGCGGTTTGGTGCGTACGTACGCCGTCTTGGGCATGGCTGTACCTCGAAGCCTGGTAGATGCTGCGGGACCCCACGGGATGGCCGACCCTCCCCCTGAGGGGTCCGCCGGACGATCCGGGGAGGGTCAGCTTCGGGCGCCGTCGACTGCGGCGACGAGGATCAGGACGGCAGCCTCCGGGGCATCCGCTACCGCGGATGCTGCGAGGACGAAGGCGTGCCGGAACATGGGACCGATCATTCACGACACCCGGCCGCCCGTCGAACGGTTTTAGGGCGGCGAACGGTTCTCAGGACAAGAGGGCCGGGGGCTTGGGGACTTGGCCAAGGCGCCGACGGCGCGCACTCGGCGGCGCCCGCCCAGCCCCGGCCGGTCCGCAGCACCTCCGGGAACAGCCCGACCACCAGGTCGAGGTGCTGCTCGTGGACGCACTCGTGAGCCGGGCCGGACGGCGATCACTCGCATCCGTCCGCTAATGTCACCGAATGCTCGATGCCACCACCCGCTCTGGGGGCACCGCCACGGCCTCTCCCCGGGCCGCCGCCACCGAGCCGGCCGTCGCCGTCCCCACGGCCCCGCCGGTCCCGGTCGTTCCGTCCGCCCCGCCGGCCGGCCCAGCCGCCCGCTGGGCGCGTGTGCTGCTGTCGCCCTGGGCGCGGCTCGCCCTCCTGCTCGTCCTGCTCACGGCGGCCGGAGTGTCCGTGCTGCTCTTCGAGCCGCAGAGACTGCTGGCACACGGCTGGCCACCGCAGCTGGGCGGGGCCGTCGCGACGGTGGTGTTCGCCGCGGCGTACGGCCTGTGCACGGTGGCGTTCGTGCCGCGGCCGCTGCTGAACCTGGCCGCGGGCGCGCTGTTCGGCTCGCAGCTGGGACTGGCGGCGGCGCTGGCCGGCACGGTGCTGGGCGCCGGGGCGGCCTTCGGCCTCGGCCGCGTGCTGGGCCAGGACGCGCTGCGCCCGCTGCTGCGCGGCCGGCTGCTGAAGGCGGCGGACGGGCAGCTCAGCCGGCACGGCTTCCGTTCGATGATGGCGGCCCGGCTCTTCCCTGGAGTCCCGTTCTGGGCCGCCAACTACTGCGCCGCCGTCTCCCGCATGGGCTGGACGGCGTTCCTCCTCGCCACGGCCCTCGGCTCGATCCCCAACACCGCCGCCTACGCCGTCGCCGGCGCCCGCGCCTCCGCACCGACCTCTCCGGCCTTTCTCCTGGCGATGGCCTGCATCGCGGTACCGGCCGTGCTCGGCACGGCGGTCGCCTGGCGCAAGCGCCACCACCTGCGGAACCACTGACGGCACCGCACGCGTACGCGTACGCGACGTCCCGGTCGGTACGGCGGTCGGGACGGTCGCGGGTGACCGAGTCCATGCGGCCGCTGTAGCCGTCCGGTAGCGCAGTGTCAGTCCTTGCCCCTAGGCTGTGGCCATGTTCCGCGATTCAGTGGCCCCTGGTTCCGTGCGGTCCGCCGCCGAGCTGAACGAGCAGATCCGGTCGCTGTGGCTGCGCTCAGGCGGGTCCCTGTCGGCCCAGGAGCGCGAGGCGTACGAGCTGCTGGTGGTCGAGTGGGCCGCCGCGATGAGGGACGAGCTCATCGCGGCCGCCTGACGTCCCCGGTCCACGGGCGGTCGCCGCTCCGGCCCGGGCCGGCCCGTTCGGGCGACCCGGTTCACGCTCAGCGTCCGCCCGACACCCGCAGCACCGCTCCCGTCGTGTAGGAGGCGTCCGGTGACATCAGCCATGCGACGGCCGCGGCGATCTCCTCCGCCCGGCCGGCCCGGCCCAGCGGGATGTTTCCGGCCGCCCGCCGCGCCCGGTCCGGGTCGCCCATCGCCGCGTGCATCCCCGTGTCGATCATGCCCGGCGCGACCGCGTTGACGCGGATGCCGTCCGGGCCGAGTTCCTTGGCCAGGCCCAGGGTGAGGGCGTCCACGGCGGCCTTCGTCGCGGCGTAGTGGACGAACTCCCCGGGGCTGCCGAGTGTGGCGGCCGCGGACGACACGTTCACGATCACGCCGTTCTTCCGGGGCGCCATCAGCTGGGCCGCACGGCGCGAACACAGCAGGGTGCCCAGCAGGTTGACGTCCACGACGCGACGCAGATCGGCGGTGTCGGTGTCGGCGAGCCGGCCCAGCGGTCCGCTCACCCCGGCGTTGTTCACCAGTCCGGTGATGGGCCCGAGCCGTTCCTCCGCCACGGCGAAGAGCCGTTCGACGTCCGCCTCCACCGAGGTGTCCATCCGCACGGTCACCCCGCGCGCCCCGGCCTCGAGCACCTCGTCGGCCACCGCCTCGGCGGCCGCGGTGTCGTCGACGTACCCCACGACCACGTCGTGCCCGTCGGCCGCCAGCCGTCGGCAGATCGCGGCCCCGATGCCCCGGCCACCGCCGGTGACGACTGTGACGAGACGTTTCATTCTGACCTCCGCAGCACCGAGCGACCACACCCCATGTGATCATCCTAGGACCCCGGCGCTCGCGCGCGGAGACAGGAATTCCGGGCGCCTCCAAGGCCCACTGGGCGGGATCTTCCGGGGCGCGCACACTGGAGCCATCCGCGGGGGTAGGAGGGCACCGTATGAAGATGTTCGGCCGGTGGCTCACCTCCCCGTGGCGGCGTTCGGTGCTCGCCGCGCTCGCGGGTGCCCTGTTCGTGTTGGCGTTTCCCGCCCCGTCGCTGTGGTGGTTCGCCTACGTCGCCCTGGTCCCGTGGATCCTGCTGGTCCGTTCCGCTCCGACCGGGAGGCGGGCGGCGTACGACGGCTGGTCCGGCGGGCTGGGGTTCATGCTGGCCGTCTTCCACTGGCTGCTGCCGAACCTGCACGTGTTCACCGTCGTGCTCGCCGCGCTCATGGGCGTGCTGTGGGCGCCCTGGGGCCGGCTGGTACGGCGGTTCCTGGCGGGGACGCCCTCGCCGGGGCGGGCGGCGGCCGCGCTGGTCGTGCTGCCGTCGGCGTGGCTGGCGATCGAGCTCGTCCGGTCCTGGCAGGGGCTGGGCGGACCGTGGGGCATGCTGGGCTCCAGCCAGTGGCAGGTGGCCCCGGCGCTGCGGCTGGCCTCCGTGGGCGGGGTGTGGCTGCTGAGTTTCCTGGTGGTGGCCGTCAATGTCGCCGTCGCGCTGCTCGTCGCGGTCCGCGCGGCCCGGGTGCCCGCGGTGGCCGGGCTGGTGGCCACGGCCGCGGCGACCTCCGCGGTGTGGATGTGGGCGCCGCGCCCCGGCGTCGACGGCCACGTCCGGATCGCCGTCGTGCAGCCGGGTGTCGTGGCCGGCACCGAGAGCGGGCAGCGGCGGTTCGACCTGGAGGAACAGCTGACCCGTCGCCTGGTGGGACAGCACCCCGACCTCATCGTCTGGGGCGAGAGCAGCGTCGGCTTCGACCTGAGCCACCGGCCGGACCTGGCGCGGCGGATCGCGGCGCTGTCCCGCGCGACCGGCGCCGACGTGCTGGTCAACGTGGACGCCCGGCGCTCCGACCAGCCCGGCATATACAAGAGCTCGGTCCTCGTCGGCCCGAACGGCCCGACCGGCGAGCGCTACGACAAGATGCGGCTCGTCCCGTTCGGCGAGTACATCCCGGCCCGCTCGGTGCTCGGCTGGGCGACCTCCGTCGGCCGGGCCGCGGGTGAGGACCGCAGGCGCGGCACCGAGCAGGTGGTGATGGACGCCGGCCACGGCCTGCGTGTCGGCCCGATGATCTGCTTCGAGACGGCGTTCCCCGACATGAGCCGGCATCTCGCGCGGGACGGCGCGCGGGTACTGCTCGCGCAGTCCTCGACGTCGACCTTCCAGCAGAGCTGGGCCCCCGAGCAGCACGCCTCGCTGGCCGCGCTGCGTGCCGCCGAGACCGGGCGGCCGATGGTGCACGCCACGCTGACGGGCGTGTCCGCCGTGTACGGCCCGCGCGGGCAGCGCGTCGGCTCCTGGCTGGGCACGGACACGAGCACCGCGCGCGTGTACGACGTACCGACCGCGCACGGCGTCACCCTGTACGTCCGCTTCGGCGACTGGCCCGCGCACGGCGCCCTGCTGGTGCTGGCCGTGCTGGGCGCGGCGGAGGGACTGCGGGCGTTCAGGCGGCGCCGGAGCGCTCCAGAACCGCCCGTACCACCCGTTCGCACAGTTCGTGGGTCTCCAGCGCGTCACGGGCGCTGAGCACCTTCCCGGCGCGTACGGCGTCGAGGAAGGACAGCACGGCCTGCTCGATGCCTCGCTGCCGGGCGACGGGCACCCAGTCGCCGCGCCGGCGCACGGTCGGCTGCCCCTTGTGGTCGACGGTCTCGGCGAGGTTGACGACCTGCCGCTTGGTGTCCTGCCCGGAGACCTCGAGGACCTCCTCCGTCGAACCGCTGAGCCGGTTCATCACGCCGAGCGCGGTGAATCCGTCCCCGGCGAGTTGCAGCACGACGTGGTGCAGCAGGCCGTCACGCACGCGCGCGCGTACGGTGACGTCGTCGACCTCGCCCGGCACCAGGAACCGCAGGGTGTCCACGACGTGGATGAAGTCGTCGAGGATCATCGTGCGCGGTACCTCGGGCAGTCCGATGCGGTTCTTCTGCATCAGGATCAGCTCGCGGGGGTGGTCGGCGCACTGCACGTAGCCGGGTGCGTGGCGCCGGTTGAAGCCGACCATGAGCGAGACGTTCCGCTCCTCGGCGAGCCCGACCAGCCGCGCGGAGTCGGCGAGTTCGTAGGCGAGCGGCTTGTCGACGTACGTCGGCACGCCCGCCTCCAGGAGCCGGGTGACGATCTTCGGGTGGACGGCGGTGGGGGCGTGCACGAAGGCGGCGTCCAGGTCCTGGGAGAGCAGGGAGTCCAGGTCGGCGTGGCGCCGCTCCGCGGGCAGGTGCAGGCTGTCGGCGACCCGCTGGAGCGTCCCGGGCGTCCGGGTCTGCAGGTGCAGGTCGACTCCGGGTTGGGTGCCGAGCACCGGCAGGTAAGCCTTCTGCGCGATGTCGCCGAGTCCGATGCAGCCGACCTTCACCTGGGCTCCTTCACCGCTCTGCCGTGCCTGACTGCACGGCAGCATACGGGGGCTGCGGGGGACGCCAGTCGGCGATGCCGTCGAATCCGCGCAGGAGCAGGTCCGGGCCGACCCTGGACAGCGCGGCGATCGCGTGGTCGCGCAGGACGATCCCGGCGCGGTTGCGCATCATGTCGAGCCGCGCGGCCCTGACGGCCCGGCGGGCGATCATGGTCGTGCGGGGCAGCCGGGCCGCGGTGTGGGCGGCGAGGTCGTCGGCGTGGTGGGCGAGGACGACGGCGTCCTCGATGGCCTGGTTGCCGCCCTGCCCGAGGTTCGGCGGCATGGCGTGGGCGGCGTCGCCGATGAGTACGGTCCGGCCGCGGTGGTGGGCGGGCAACGGCTGGGCGATGTGGTGGACGTCGTGGCGCAGCACGTCCTCGGGACGGGCGGCGGCGATGACGGCGGGGATCGGGTCGTGCCAGTGCCCGAAGCGGCGCAGGAGTTCGGCCTTCTCGTCGTCGGCCGCGCGCCGGCCGGGAGGCGTGACGGCGGCGGCGTACGCGTAGACCCTGCCGTCCTTGAGCGGGTGCGTGCCCCACAGGCGTCCCCTGCCCCAGGTCTCGTGGGAGGCGAACTCGGCGCCGGGTACGGGGATCACGAGCCGCCAGGTGGTGAATCCGGCGTAGACGGCCCCGGGATGGGCCGGGAACAGCGTGCGGCGCACAACGGAGTGCACGCCGTCGGCGGCCACCACCAGGTCGGCCTCCAGTTCACCGTCGGGGGTGCTCACGCGGGCCGGGCGGTGGTCGTCCCCGGGGTCGGCGAGGCGCGCGTCGGCGGCCGTGCGGACGGTGCCGGGCGGGAGGAGGGCGGCCAGGCTCTCGATCAGGGTGGCGCGGTGCAGCAGGACGAGAGGGCCGCCGAACCGCTCGGCCGCCGCGGCGGCGTCCGTCCTGGTGATCCAGCGGCCGGACGGGCCGCGCAGCCCGCCCTCGCCCTGCCAGGCGGCGAGATCGCGGATCCGGTCGCCGATGCCGAGGGCGTCCAGGGCGCGCAGGGCGTTCGGGGCGAGCGAGATGGCGGCGCCGACGGGCTCCAGGGAGGGGGCCCGCTCCAGCACCGTGACCTGCCGGCCGCCGAGGTGCAGGGCCGCGGCCGCGGTGAGTCCTGCGATGCCGCCGCCGATGACGACGGCGCGTGGCTGCTGGGGCATGGCTCCTCCTGCACAGTGAGACTACATCTGTAGTGAACCGGCGGCTCGACGATACTACGGATGTAGTGCGCTGCACTACGGGTGTAGTCGCCGGGTAGGTTGATCTCCATGTCCGCACGTCCCGAGAGCGCTCAGCGCGCCGATCTCGTCGCCGACACCGCGCTCGCCCTGCTCGCCGAGCGCGGGATGCGCGGTCTGACCCACCGGGCGGTCGACGAGAGGGCCGGATTGCCGCAGGGCTCGACGTCGAACCTCGCCCGCACCCGGCAGGCCCTGCTGGAACTGGCGGTGCGGCGGCTGGCCGAGCGGGAGGCGCGGGTGCTGGCGCTGCACGAGATGCCGGACCCGCGAACCGGGGGGCTCGACTCGCTGGTGGAGGGACTGGTGCTGGCCACCCACCGTGCGCTGACCCGCAACCGGGCCCTGACGCTCGCCCGCTACGAGCTGGCCCTGGAGGCCACCCGCCGCCCGGAACTGCGGTCCTACTTCGACGCGGCGGGCGCGCGCTTCCGTGACCAACTCGGCACGCTGGTCACGGCGATGGGCTCGACCACCCCGGAGCGGCACGTGCTGTCGCTGGTCGCCTGGGCGGACGGGCTCATGTACTCCTGCGTGGCGGGATCGTTCCATGCCCAGGTGCCGGAACTGGAGGAGTTGCGGGCGGGGTTGCGGGAACTGCTGGAGGGGATGTTCGGCGCCGGAAAACCCTTGGTGTGACGGGCCGGGTGTGGGCCAGGATCGGGGCATGACGACCGAGCGACGACAAGAGCCCGCCCAGAACGCCTCCGAACGCGCCATGCTGGAAGGCTGGTTGGAGTACCACCGGCAGACGCTGGCGCAGAAGTGCGAGGGCCTGACCGACGAGCAGTTGCGGACCGCGTCCGCGGAGCCGTCCGAGCTGACCCTGATGGGTCTGGTGCGGCACATGGCCGAGGTGGAGAGGCACTGGTTCCGCAACGTGCTCCTGATGGACGACCCCGGACCGATCTACTTCGACGAGCAGGACCCGGACGGCGACTTCCACGTCACCGAGGCGGACACCTGGGCGGAGGCGTACGCCACCTGGCAGTCCGAGATCGAGACCGCCCGCCGCAACGCCGCGGGCCTCGGCCTGGACGAGATGTCGCAGCGCAAGAGCAACCGCACCGACGAACCGTTCAGCCTGCGGTGGATCTACACCCACATGATCGAGGAGTACGCCCGGCACAACGGGCACGCCGACCTGCTCCGCGAGCGGATCGACGGAACGACGGGAGACTGAAGCCGGCATCCGTCACCCGGCGTCAGCGGCGGGCGCGGTGAGACACCCCTTACGGGGCCCAGGATCACCCGTCCGTGGCATCCTCCGCCCGGCCGCGGTCCGATCACGGCCCGCACCCAGCAGAGTTGCACGGGTGCATCGTACGACGACCACCGCAACGCTCCTGGTCTCCGCGGCCGTCTCGGCCCTCTCCGGCTGTGTCACGGTCGAGCGGCCGCCCGCGCCCGGCCCGGCGGCGGCCACCACCACCCCTCTATCGGTCGCGCGCCCGGACGGCAGCGCCGGGCACCCGGCCGTGCAGGCCCCCGCCCGCGAAGCCCTGGAGCACATCGGCAACCCGCGCCACTCCGCCACCCCGGCCGAACCGGCCCAGGCGCCGTCCGCGGGAGCCCCGCCCGGGAAGCGGCAGCCGCCGGCACCGGCGCACTCCCCCAGCCCGGCCCCGGCACACGCGGCGCCCCGGCACCCACGGCCCGCGCCCCCACCGCGCGCACAACTCCCCGGCCCCAAGCACGCCCTGCCACCGAACGCAGACCTCTGCGCCCTCGGCAGGCAGTACGGCGGCTGGAAACCGGACAGCCCGGAGACCAGGATCTGCCACCAGACGTACAACCACTGAGACACAACGGGCCTGCACCAAGGACACGGCGCAGGCCCGGCAGCGACCACGCACGGGCGGACGTACGCCCGGTAAGGCGCCCGCCCCCGTCGATCGGCGGCGAGCAAAACCCGCAGCACCACACACCGGGCCCCGGCACAGCACCACGCGGACAGGCGGACAGTGAACCACCGCCTCACGACGGGCACGGCGCAGGCCCCACAGCAGCCCGGAAGAAACCACCCACCGGCGGACGTACGCCCGGTAAGACGCCCGCCTCCCATCGATCGGCGGCGAGCAAAACCCGCAGCACCACACACCGGGCCCCGGCACAGCACCACGCGGACACGCGGACAGTGAACCACCGCCTCACGACGGGCACGGCGCAGGCCCCACAGCAGCCCGGAAGAAACCACCCACCGGCGGACGTACGCCCGGTAAGAC
>NZ_JBIVTV010000012.1:186187-235758 GCF_044756885.1 Streptomyces sp. NPDC091412
CCCATCGATCGGCGGCGAGCAAAACCCGCAGCACCACACACCGGGCCCCGGCACAGCACCACGCGGACACGCGGACAGTGAACCACCGCCTCACGGCGGGCACGGCGCAGGCCCCACAGCAGCCCGGAAGAAACCACACACCGGCGGACGTACGCCCGGTAAGACGCCCGCCTCCCATCGATCGGCGGCGCGCGCAGCCCCGCAGCACCACACACAGCGTCCCCGGTGCGGCGGCGTCCGGGCGGTTGTGCGCCGCGCCCGCCTCCCCGGCCTCGGCGGCCCGGGGGTGCGTCCTACGACCGCTGCCGCGGCGGGCCGCCCGGCTCCGGGCCGGGCCCGCCCTCCCCCAGCCGCAGCGCGAGGCGCTGGATGGCCGAGCGGACGCCGTCGCCGTAGTGGTCGGGGCCGAGGGCGTCCGCCGCGGTGCGGGCGTGGTGGAGGTGGTCCCGGGCGGCCGCGCGGTGGTCGAGTTTCGCGTAGTCGGCGGCCAGGTTGAGATGCAGGGACGGGTACAGGGCGCGGGCCGCGGGCGCGCCCTCGCGCCCGGCGAGCCGGTCCCCCGTCAGCTCCTCGGCCGCCGAGAGCGCCCTGAGATCCCAGGCCAGCTCGTCCGCGGGGTCGTCCTGGGTGTCGGCCATGTAGTGGGCCAGCGTGCAGCGGTGCAGGGGATCGCCGTCCTCGCCGATCTCCGCCCACAGGGCCAGGAAGCGGCCCCGGGCCTCCTCGCGGTCCCCGGCGTGATGCAGCAGGACACTCTGCCCGATCCGCGTCAGCACGGCGTCCGACGACGCCTGCTCCTGTCGCTCCACCACCGCACGCCTCCAGGCCCGTCCCGACCGACGCCTACGACGCTAACCGCGACAACCGCCGATCGGGCGCCCCCGCGCCCACGTCACCCCAGGTTCGGGATCCGCCAGTCGATCGGCTCGTGCCCCTGTCGCGCCACCGCCTCGTTGATCTGCGTGAACGGACGGGAGCCGAAGAACTTCTTCGCCGACAGCGGCGACGGGTGCGCGCCCTTGATCACCACGTGCCGGGTCTCGTCGATCAGCGGGAGCTTCTTCTGCGCGTAGTTGCCCCACAGGACGAAGACCGCGGGGTCGGGCCGGCCGGCCACCGAGCGGATCACCGCGTCGGTGAACCGCTCCCAGCCGCGCCCCTTGTGGGAGTTGGCCTCGCCACCGCGCACCGTGAGCACCGCGTTCAGCAGGAGCACGCCCTGCCGGGCCCACGGCATCAGGTAGCCGTTGTCCGGCACCGGCGTGCCCAGCTCCTCGTGCATCTCCTTGTAGATGTTGCGCAGCGACGGCGGGACCTTCACCCCGGGGCGGACCGAGAAGCACAGGCCGTGGCCCTGGCCCTCGCCGTGGTAGGGGTCCTGACCGAGGATCAGGACCTTCACCTTGTCGTACGGCGTGGCGTCCAGCGCGGCGAAGACCTCCTCACGCGGCGGATGGACGGGGCCCTTCGCCCGCTCCTCCTCGACGAACTCGGTCAGCTCCTTGAAGTAGGGCTGCTGCAGTTCGTCGCCCAGAACCCCGCGCCAGGACTCGGGCAGCATGGCGGTGTCGGTCACGTCAACGTCCTCACGATGTGCGGTCACTTCCCGGCCTCAGAACCTACAGGCGACCACTGACAACGGACTCACGCCCCGAAGTACGCCCCGCCTACCAGCTGGTCTTCCGGGACAGCTCCCACATCATCATGATCGTCGACGGGTCGAGCGCCCGCTCACCGCCGGAGATGTCGTCGCTGGCGCCCACGTACACCTTGCCCTGCCAGAGCGGCAGCAGCCGCGCGTCGTCCACCAGGATCTGCTGCGCCCGCTCGAACTGCGTGACCACGTTCGCGCGGTCGGCCTCGCGGCGCGACTCGGGCAGCAGCACCTTGGTGATCTGCGGCTCCGGATAGGGCGTGCCGAGCGCGTTCTGCTCGCCCACGAACGGGGCGATGAAGTTGTCGGCGTCGGGGAAGTCCGGGAACCAGCCACGCCCGAAGACCGGGTACTCGCCCTTCTGGTAGCCCACGACGTACGTCTTCCAGGGCCTGCTCTTCAGGGTGATCGTGAACAGGCCGGAGTCGTCGAGCTGCCGCTTGAGCTCCTCGAACTCCTTCGCCGTCTCCGAGCCGTAGCGGTCGGTGGTGTACCAGAAGGTGAGCGGCACCTTCTCGGTGATGCCCGCGCCGGTGAGGATCTTGCGGGCCTTGGCGACGCTGGGGTCGCCGAACTCGTCGAAGAACCCTGTGGTGTGGCCGGTGAGGCCCTTGGGGACCATGGAGTACAGCGGGTCGACCGTGTCCTCGTAGACGTGGTGCGCGATGGCGGCGCGGTCGACGACCTGCGCGACGGCCTTGCGCACGGCCGGCTTGGCGGACCACGGGTCCTTCGGGTTGAACACCAGGTAGCTGATGTCGGTGCCGGCGCCCTCGACGAGCTG
The DNA here is from genome assembly GCF_044756885.1 of Streptomyces sp. NPDC091412. Lineage (NCBI taxonomy): Bacteria > Bacillati > Actinomycetota > Actinomycetes > Kitasatosporales > Streptomycetaceae > Streptomyces > Streptomyces sp. NPDC091412. Next base: position 188,626 of record NZ_JBIVTV010000012.1, read on the forward strand.
GAGGCCCTTGGTGTCCCTGCGCTGGAGGGAGATGATGTCGTCGGCGCCCAGACCTCGGTAGGTGACGTCGATCTGCTTGTCCCGCAGCGCCTTGACCATGGCGACGGAGTCCTGGAAGTAGCGTATGGTCACCGCGTCGTTCTTCCGGTCGGCGAACCCCTTGTAGTGGTCGTTCCTGACCAGCTCCGCCTTCTTCCCCTCCTCGTACGTCTTCAGGGAGTACGGTCCGGACCCGACGACCTTGTTGTCCTTGCGCAGCGAGCGCTCGGGGTAGTCGTCGGGGTCCACGATCGACATGGCCGGCGTGGCGAGCACGAACGGGAAGGTGGCGTCGGGCTTGTTCAGCTTGAAGACCACGACCCGGTCACCTGCCACCTGCACCTGGTCCAGGCTGCCGAGCAGCCCCGCCGGGCCGCCGGCCACGTTGATGGTCCTGATCCGGTCGATCGAGTACTTGACGGCACGCGCGTCCAGCACGTCCCCGTCGGCGAACTTCATGTCAGGACGCAGCTCGCAGCGGTAGGTCTGGTAGCTGTTGTCGGTGAACTTGCAGCTCTCCGCGGCGTCCGGCTGGGGCGTGGTCGCGCCGTTCGGGTAGGCCAGCAGCGTCTGGTAGATGTTCCGGTAGAGCTCCCAGGAACCGTCCCAGGAAGCAGCCGGGTCCAGGGTGCTGGGGGCGCTCGTGGTCCCGACGAAGATCGGTCCCTTGCCATCCGAGTCGCCGTTGGAAAAGACGCCGCAGCCGGCCACCAGGGATAGGGCCGCGGTCGCCACCGCCGGCCGCAGGCATCGGTTCCGGTTGAACACGCGCACGCTCCTCGATCTGCCATACCAAGGGGTCGGCAGACCATACCGCAGAGCCCCGCCCGTTGAACCTGCTTCGGAAGGGGCTCTTGATCAGTTCGGAACATGACGACGTTGTCATCCCGCCGAGCGCGTGGGGTCCTTCGGCACGGGCGCCGATTCCGCCAACAGAACGTCGACGAACCCGTATGTCGACGAAGGAACGAAGAGACGGTATCGGCGCCCGGGATCCGTCGGCGCGTCAGCCCACCCCGGCGTTGAGGAATATGCCGCCGTCGACGACGAGCGTCTGTCCGGTGACCCAGTCGGACTGCGCGGAGGTGAGGAACGCCGCCGCGCCGCCGATGTCGGAGGGAACGCCGAGCCGGCCCAGCGGGTAGGAGGCGGCCGCCTCCTCCTCCCGGCCCTCGTACAGCGCCTTGGCGAACTTGGTCTTCACCACGGCGGGCGCGATCGCGTTGACCCGCACCCGCGGTGCGAACTCGTGCGCCAGCTGCTGGGTCAGGTTGATCATCGCCGCCTTGCTGACGCCGTAGGCGCCGACGAACGGCGAGGCCGACAGGCCCGCGACCGAGGCGATGTTCACGATCGCGCCGCCGTTGTCCTTCTGCCAGGCGTGCCAGGTGCGCTGGGCGAAGCCGAGCGCGGAGACGACGTTGGTCTCGAAGACCTTGCGCGCCACGTTCAGGTCGAGGTCGGCGATCGGTCCGAACACCGGGTTGGTGCCGGCGTTGTTGATCAGGAAGTCCACGCGGCCGAACGCCTCCATGACGCGCTCGACGGCCTCGGCCCGGTGGGCCTCGTCGTGGGCCTTGCCCGCGACCGCGACGACCCGGTCGGAGCCGAGTTTCTCCACGGCCTCCTTCAGGGCCTCCTCGTTGCGGCCGGTGATGCACACCCGGTCGCCCCGGGCGACCAGCGCCTCGGCGATGCCGTATCCGATGCCGCGGCTCGCTCCGGTGACGAGGGCGACCTTGCCGGAAAGTTCAGTCATGTCCGTGATCCCTAGTCGAGCGGCCCGCCGGCGACGTACAGCACCTGGCCGGAGATGAAGCCGGCCGCGTCACCGGTGAAGAAGGCGATGGCGTTGGCGATGTCCTCGGGTTCGCCGACCCGCTGCACCGGGATCTGGGTGGCGGCCACGGCCTTGAAGTCCTCGAAGCCCATGCCGACGCGTTCCGCGGTGGCCTTGGTCATCTCGGTGGCGATGAAGCCCGGGGCGACGGAGTTGGCGGTGATGCCGAACTTGCCGAGTTCCTTGGCGAGGGTCTTGGTGAAGCCCTGCAGACCGGCCTTGGCGGCCGAGTAGTTGGCCTGGCCGCGGTTGCCGAGCGCCGAGGACGAGGAGAGGTTGACGATCCGGCCGAAGCCGGCGTCCACCATGTGCTTCTGGCAGGCACGGCTCATCAGGAAGGAGCCGCGCAGGTGGACGTTCATGACGGTGTCCCAGTCCGAGACGCTCATCTTGAACAGCAGGTTGTCGCGGAGCACCCCCGCGTTGTTGACCAGGATGGTGGGCGCGCCGAGTTCCTCGACGACCCGCGCGACCGCCGCCTCGACCTGTGCCTCGTCCGAGACGTCGGCGCCGACCGCGATGGCCTTGCCGCCGGCCGCGGTGATCTTCTCCACGGTGTCCTTGCAGGCGGACTCGTCGAGGTCGATCACGGCGACCGCGCGCCCCTCGGCGGCCAGTCGTACGGCGGTGGCGGCGCCGATGCCGCGCGCGGCACCGGTGACGACGGCGACCCGCTGCTCAGTGGTGGACATTGCTGTTTCTCCTCGCCCTTGAGAGAACCTGATCTACGGTGAGCGACCGCTTAGTACCTTTGGTGGATGCGACGCTAGAAGCCGTGGCACCCGGTGTCAACGGCGCACCGGGCGCATGTGATCCATTACCTCACCAGGAGGTCCAGCAACCGCTCCGCCTCCGCGGCCGGGTCGGTGGTCAGTCCGGTGTGCACCGGACCGGGCTGGACGACGGTGGAGCGGGGCGCGACCAGCCAGCGGAAGCGCCGCCCGGCGTCGTCCCCCGCGGCCTGCCCGGCGGCCGTCCCCCCGGCGCACACGCTCTCCATCGCGGCGAGCGCGGCGCGGATGCCCGCGACGTCCGCGTCCGGGTCCAGGGCGAGCAGCCTGGACTCGTCCAGGTGGGTGCGCGCGCCGACGTACGCCCGCGCGCGGCTGTACACGAGCACGCCCGCGTTGATGCACTCGCCACGCTCGACGCGCGGGACGACGCGCAGCAGGGCGTACTCGAAGACCTCGCGGTCGTCCGTCCGGCCGGCCCGGACGATGTGGCGGTCGCCCGCCCGGCCGCCTCCTGCGAGGTGACGCTCGCTCACCGGGCCTCCTCGATGCCGTGGATGCGCTCGTGGATCACGGCGGCCCGTGCGAGCAGCGGTCGTGCGTAGGCCCGTCGCAGATCGTCGGGTGTGTCGAAACCGGGCTCGCCGGTCAGCCAGGCGTCGGGGATCTCGGCGGTCACCTCGGCGAGCAGGTCCTCGGTGACCAGGGGCGCCAGCCGTCGCGCGGCGGCGGCGACGTCCGGACCGAACGGCGCGAGGGCGTGGTCCGAGGCGTCGTACGGCCGCCCTGCCGAGGTCTGCGCGCCGGGCCAGTTGTGGTGCCAGATCATCGTGGCGCCGTGGTCGATGAGCCACAGCTCGCCGCGCCATCTGAGCAGGTTGGGGTTGCGCCAGGAGCGGTCGACGTTGTTCACCAGCGCGTCGAACCAGACGATCCGGCCCGCCTCCTCGGCGTCCACCCGGAAGGCGAGCGGGTCGAAGCCGAGCGCTCCGGAGAGGAAGTCCATGCCGAGGTTGGTGCCACCGCTGGACCTGAGCAGTTCCTGCACCTGCTCGTCGGGTTCACCGAGTCCCAGCACCGGGTCGAGGTCGACCGTGACCAGCCCGGGCACCCGCAGTCCCAGCCGGCGGGCGAGTTCTCCGCAGACCACCTCGGCGACGAGCGTCTTGCGGCCCTGCCCGGCGCCGGTGAACTTCAGGACGTACGTCCCGAAGTCGTCGGCCTCGACGAGCCCCGGCAGCGAGCCGCCCTCGCGCAGCGGAGTGATGTAGCGGGTCGCGATGACTTCCTTGAGCACCGCCCCACTTTACCGGTGCGGTACCGGGCGTCCCACGGCCGGCCGATTCGCCCGCCGGCCGGGGTCCGGAACCGATCTGAACACCGTATGCCCGCCGCCCGTACCCCTGGACGGACCAGGAAGCCCTGCGTGGAACCCGCGCGGAACCAGCGTGAAACCTGTACCGAAAGGGGACGTCGGCATGACCAGCGAATCGCTTCACCCCCAGGGGGCACCGGCCCGCCGCACGGTGGTGGCGGCGGTGGGCGCGGCGGGGCTCGCCGCCGCGCTGACCGCGTGCGGATCGGAGGACAACTCCGGCTCCGGCGCCTCCACCACCCAGAACGGGTCCGGGACGACCGGCGGTTCGGGCGGTGACGGCGCCGCGGCGGGCTCCGGCGGCATCGTGCTCGCGAAGACCTCCGACATCCCCGAGGGCGGCGGCAAGGTCTTCGGCACTCAGGGCGTGGTCGTCACGCAGCCGGCGAAGGGCGAGTTCAAGGCCTTCTCCTCCACCTGCACCCACCAGGGCTGCGCGGTGAACCGGATAGCCGACGGCGTGATCGTCTGCCCGTGCCACCAGAGCGAGTTCTCTGCCGCCGACGGCAGCGTCAAGAAGGGTCCGGCCCTGAAGCCGCTGCCCGCCAAGGACATCTCGGTCGCGGACGGGGAGATCAGGCTCGCCTGACACCCGCGGAGGGTGGGGCGGGTCGTGGCGGGGGCCGTCGGAAGGTGCCCCCGCGCATGGAAGAGAAGAGAGAGGGCCGCATGACCGTCACCCAGCGCCGGGGCCGGAAGATCATGATGACGCCGGGCGAGCTGGACGAGTTCCTGACCACTCAGCGCACCTGCCGGGTCGCCACCGTGTCGCCCGGCGGCGCTCCGCACGTGAGCGCCCTGTGGTTCGTCTGGGACGGCACCTCGCTGTGGCTCTACTCCGTGGTGCGCAGCAGGCGCTGGGCCGATCTGCGCCGCGACCCGCGGGTGGCCGTGGTCGTCGACACGGGCGAGGAGTACGAACAACTGCGGGGCGCGGAGCTGTCCGGCACGGCGGAGTTCGTGGGCGAGGCACCGCGCACCGGCGAGCTGTGCGCCGAACTCGACCTGCCCGAGACGCTGTTCGCCCGCAAGAACTTCGGCCTGGAGGAGATGCCGCACGACGGCCGGCACGCGTGGCTGCGGCTGGCCCCGGAGAAGATCGTCTCCTGGGACTTCCGCAAGCTGGGCTCGGTGTAGGCCCGCCGGCGGCGGCTCAGACGATCCGCGCGCCCGCCGTCCGCAGGGCGTCGACGGCCGCGCGGATGGAGGGCCGGCGGTCGGCGTCGGCGCGCCAGACGGCGTAGACGTGCCGCCGGACCACCTGGCGCACCGGAACGGTCCGCACCCCGGCGGGCAGCGGCCCGCGCCCGAGCCGGGGAGCCACGCACACACCGAGGCCTGCGGCGACCAGGGCGAGCTGGGTGGCGTGCTCCTCTGCACGGTGGGCGATGCGCGGTTCGACGCCCTTGGAGCGCAGGGTGTCCAGCAGCCACTCGTCGCAGAACTGGGCCTCGCCCCAGGTGACCCAGTCGTCGTCCGCGAAGTCCTCCAGGTCGGCCTCGGTGCGGTCGGCGTGGGGGTGCGCGGCGGGCACCGCCACGTCGGCGGGGTCGTCGAGGATCGCGGCCCGGCTGAGCCCGTCCGGCACGGGCAGCGGCTTGTTGTACCAGTCGAGGACGACGGACAGGTCCACGTCGCCGCGCAGCACGGCGCGCACGGCCGCGGCCGGCTCCATCTCCGCGGTGTGGACCCGAAGGCTCGGATGCCGGTCGCGCAGATGGCACAGGGCGGCCGGGAACAGCCCGCGCGCGGCGGTGGGGAACGCGCCGAGCCGCAGCTCGCCCACCACCTGCCCGCGCTGTGCCTCCAGATCGGCCTGGGCGAGCTCGACCTGGGACAGGATGCGCGTCGCGTGCTCGGCGAGCAGCCGTCCGGCGTCCGTGAGCCGTACTCCCCGGCCGTTCTTGGCGAGGAGCTGCTGGCCCACCTCCCGCTCCAGCTTGGCCATCTGCTGGGAGACGGCGGACGTCGTCACGTGCAGACCCTCCGCGGCGCCGCTGACCGAGCCGTGCCGCGCGAGGGCGTCCAGCGTGCGCAGGCGCTCCAGATTCAACATGTAAGCGATGCTACGAGATATCGCACGCGAATTCTCGATTGTGCTACGAGGTCGTGGGCGTGCATCGTACGAGCATGAGCAGCACCTCGCCCGCCTCCCCGCAGTCCCCGTCCGGCCCGGCCCGACCGGCCCGCCGTCCCGTGCACTGGCGGATCCGTTTCGCCTTCCTGTCGCTGGTCTGGGGCTTCAGCTTCCTGTTCATGAAGGTGGGCACGGACGGCTTCGCCCCGTTCCAGGTGACGCTCGGGCGGCTGGTGTTCGGCACGGCGGTGCTCGCGGTGGCGATGGCGGTGAAGCGGGAGCGGCTGCCGCGCGGTGCGCGGACCTGGGGACACCTGGCGGTCGCGGCGTTCTTCCTCAACGCGCTGCCGTTCTCGCTCTTCGCGTACTCGGAGCTGACGATCCCCTCCACCCTCGCGGGGATCTGCAACGCGACCTCGCCGCTGTGGGGCATGGTCCTGTCCCTCGTCGCCCTCTCCGAGGACCGCCCGACCCGGCTCCGGGTCGCGGGCCTCGGGCTGGGCTTCCTCGGTGTACTGACGGTGCTCGGCGCCTGGCAGGGCTTCCACGGGCTGGACGCAGGCGGCACGGCGATGGCGCTGCTGGCCTCGCTGAGCTACCCGGTCGGCTGGATCTACGTACGGCGCACCCTGGCGGGTTCCGGCGAGTCCCACCTGTCGCTGACCGGCGGTCAGTTGCTGCTGGCCACGATTCAACTTGCCGTCATCACACCACTGTTCACCAGCGTCCCGGACCATCTGCCCGTGGTGCCGCTGCTCGCGATCGCCGCCCTGGGCGCGCTGGGCACCGGCTTCGCGATGCTCGTCCAGTACGGCCTGGTCGCGGAGGTCGGCCCGACCACGGCCCAGATGGTCACGTACTTCGTCCCGGTGATCGCCACCGCGGCCGGTGTCGCCGTGCTGGGCGAGACCCTCACCTGGTCGACCCCGGTCGGCGCGGTGATCGTCCTGGCGGGCGCGGCGCTGACCCAGGCCCGCCCGAAGAGCCGCGTCACGTCCGCCGGGCCCGGCACGCCCCGGCCGGACCAGGAGCCCGCCTCCGCTTCGAGGACGCCCGAGCCGCCGTCCCGCCCGGAGCCGGCCACGACGGCGTAGGCCCCCTCGGATCCACCCCGGTGCTGTGGCCGGAAAGGTGTGCCGGGAAGCTCGCGGCGTCCCGTGCCGGGGGCACCTCCCACGCCCTTCAGGCAGTGGGGGAACATCGCAAGGCGGAGCATCACCCGCCTACTGGATGTACTCGGGTGATGCGCCAACGCGGCGTGGGGGTACCCCCGGCCGAAGGCTGGGGGAGTGCCGTGCCGGGCGCCGCGAGCCGGCACACCTTTCCGGTCACAGCACTAGACGTAACTCCGCGCGGGCGCCGGACGTAGGGCCGTCGCCACCGCCTCCGCGAGCCGCTCGGCCTCCTCGTCCCGCAGAGTGGAGACGGTGATCCGGATGCCGGGCGGGGCGGCGAGCCGGTAGCGGGCGCCGGGGGCCACGGCCCAGCCGGCGTGCAGCAGGCTCGCGACGACGCCGGTCTCGTCCGGCACCGGCACCCATACGTTCATCCCGCTGCGCCCGTGGGCCGCGATGCCGCGGTCGGCCAGCGCGCCGGTCAGCAGGTCGCGCCGCCGCCGGTAGGACGCGGCCACCGCGCTCGGATCGAGGGCTCCGTCCGACCACAGCCGTACCACGGCGCGCTGGAGCAGGCGGCTCACCCACCCGGGCCCGAGGCGCTGCCGGCCGTGCACCCGGTCGACCGTGGTCTCGTCCCCGGTGAGCACGGCGAGCCGCAGGTCGGGGCCGTACGCCTTGGCGACCGAGCGCAGAAAGGCCCAGTGCCGGGTGGCGCCGGCGAGCGGGTGCGGGGGCAGGTCCACGATGCCGTGGCCGTGGTCGTCCTCGATCAGCAGTGTCTCCGGATGTTCCCGGAGGACGGCCCGCAGGGCACGCGCGCGCGTGGCGCTGACCGCGGCGCCGGTCGGGTTCTGCGCGCGGGCCGTGACGATCAGTGCGCGGGCACCGTCCGTGAGGGCGCGGCGCACGTCGTCGGCGCGCGGGCCCTCGTCGTCGACCCCCACCGGCGCCGTGCGCAGTCCGAGGGCGGGGACGAGGTCCAGGGTGCGGCCCCACCCGGGGTCCTCGACGGCGACGGTGTCGCCGGGCCTGAGGTGGGCGGCGAGGACGCGCTCCACTCCGTCGAGCGAACCGGAGAGGACGGCGAGCGGACCGTCCGGCACCCCGTCGGCGTCCAGCGCGGCACGGGCGATCCGGGCCAGCTCCGGCTCCACGGCCACGTCCCCGTAGAGCACCGGCTCACGGTCGGCCAGCGCGGCGGCCGCCGCGAACGCGGGTGCCAGCGGCGGCAGCAGCGCCGGATCCGGATTGCCGCTCGACACGTCGCGCACCCCCTCGGGCACGTCCACGTGGACAAGGTCCCGCCCGGTCGTGGCGGGCGCGGACCGCACCCGGCTGCCGCGACGCCCGGCGGTCTCGATGACCCCACGCTCGCGCAGGGTCCGGTACGCGGCCGCGACGGTATTGGGGTTCACCCCGAGTTCGGCCGCCAACTCCCGCATGGGCGGCAGCGGTTGACCCGGCTCCAGGTCCCCTGAGCCCACCGCGCGCTCGATGCTCGCCGAGATCTCGGCTGCGCGCCGCCCTTCGATCCGATACTCTCCTAGCACAAAGCAGATTATGCACTAATACAACGGAGGACGCAATGCAGGAGACCCAGCCGCCGACGTCGCCGCCCGCCGCCTACACCTCGACCGAGCGCACCGTTCCCACCCGCTCCGCCGACCGGGCGTCGTACGACAGGGAACTGGTGCACGCGATACTCGACGAGGGCTACGTCTGCCACCTCGGCTTCGTCCGCGACGGAGCGCCCGTGGTGCTGCCGACGCTGTACGCCCGGGTCGGCGAGCGGCTCTACGTGCACGGTTCGACGGGCTCGCGCCCGCTGCGGATGGCCGGCAAGACCGACCCCGGGCTGCCGGTCTGCCTGACGGTCACCCATGTCGACGGCCTGGTCCTGGCCCGCTCCGCCTTCCACCACTCGATCAACTACCGCTCGGTGGTGGTGCACGGCACCGCCCACCAGGTCACCGACCCCGAGGAGAAGCGCCTGGCGCTGGACGCGCTGGTCGACCACGTGGTGCCGGGCCGGTCGGCCGACTCCCGCCCCGCCAACACCAAGGAACTGGCCGCGACCGCCGTGCTCCGCCTGGAGCTGGACGAGGTCTCCGCCAAGCTGCGCGTCGGCGGCGTGAACGACGAGCCCGAGGACCTGTCCCTGCCGCACTGGGCGGGCGTGGTCCCGGTCCGCAGGGAGTACGGCACCCCGCTCGCCGACCCCGACCTGGCCCCCGGCACCGGTCTTCCCGGCTATCTCACGGTGCTGTGACCTGATCCACCCGTGTGGCGCGCCCCGTGGGGGAATCCGAGTGGCAACGGTGGCTGTCCGTCCACGACTTCGGCCAGCCGGCCGTCACCAGCCCCCGGCGTCGCCCCGGCGGGCCGCCCCGGTGACGGGCCCCCGGCCCGGGCCCGTCCGGTGTCACGCCGGCGCCGGTTCCTTCGCCGTCGTTCGCGCTCCGCGCGCCTCCGTCAGGGCGAGGCCGGCGACGGAGCCGAGCATCAGCGCGGTGCCGGCGAGGGTCGCCGCCGTCAGGCGTTCGCCGAGCAGGGCGATGGCCAGCACGGCCGCGCTGACCGGCTCCAGCAGCATGATCACCGAGACCGTGGCCGACCGGACGACGGCCGCGCCCGCGAAGTAGAGCGCGTAGGCCAGGGCCGTCGGGACCGAGGCGATGTACACCAGCAGCCACAGCACCCGTACGGGGTCGTCGGTGTGCGGCACCAGTCCTTCCCGCAGCGCGAAGGGCAGCAGGCAGAGGCTGGTGACCGCGAACGCCCCGAGGGTCGACCCGGAGTGGTCGGCTCCGCCGTCGCGGCCCCACCAGCGGGTCAGCAGCGTCATCACGGAGTAGCCCGCCGCCGAGAGCAGGGCGAGCAGCACGCCCCACGGCCGTACGGCGGCGCCGCCGCTGCCCAGCACCAGCACCCCGAGACCGGCCAGCGCCCCGGCGACGGCGGTCAGGCCGGCCCGGCCGAGCCGTTCGCCCATCGTCAGACGGGCGCCGAGCGCGATGAGGACGGGCCCGGCGCCGAGGGTGACGACGGTCGCCACGGCCAGCCCGGTGGCCGCGACCGCGGCGAAGTAGGCCGTCTGGAACACGGCGAGGCCGACGCCGGTGGCACCGGCCCGCAGCAGCCCGCGGCCGAGCGGCACGGGCACGGCCGGCCGCACGCGCGGGCGCAGCAGGCGCGCGGCGAGCAGCAGGACGAAGCCGATGGCGCAGCGCCAGAAGGACAGGGTGACCGGCCCGATGTCGCTGGTCCGGTAGACCAGCGAGGCGGCCGCGCCGGCGGTGCCCCAGGCGGCACCGGCGACGATCAGGTAGAGCAGGCCACGCCCGATGGGCAGGCCGGAAGAAGCATGGGACATGAGTCGTCTCCGCAGAGGTGCAGAAGTTCGGGAGGCAGGACCCCGTCGGCCGGGATCGTGCGGACTTCCTCTGCGGGCAGCACCGTTCGGCCCGGCTCACTGCCGGGCGCGCTCACCGGAGGGCCCGCCTCAGGCGGCCGGAGGCGGAAGAACGAGTGCGTCCGAATGCATGATCGGCACTCTAGGCCGCCGTTCCCCGGGCCGACAACTCCCTTTCCGCCCCGCCGCTCGCCACCGGCTCCGCCGAGCCCTTCGACGGCGTGGAGGACTGCGCGATGAACGCGCCGAGCAGGACGACCGCCCCACCGACGACCTGCGGCGCCGAGAGGCGCTCGCCGAGCAGCACCCAGGCCAGCACGGTCGCGATGACCGCCTCCAGGCATGCCACCACGCCGGCGACCTGCGGCGAGAGCCGCCGCACGGAGAGCACCCCGGTGACGTACGCGAGGACCGTGGCGACCAGTACGACCCACAGCAGCAGGGCGACGGCCGGGACCGCCGTGCCGTTCATGTCCGCGCTGTGCGCGAGCACCGACCAGTCCATGCTCCACGGGCGTGCGACGACGGTCAGGACGGCGGAGCCGATCAGCAGTCCGTAGGCGATGACGCCGAGCGGGTTCGGAGCCGCGTCGCCCGCGTCGCCGCCCTGGTCGGACAGCACGAAGTAGCCGACCTGGCAGCAGGCGGCGCCGAGCGCGAGCAGCAGTCCGAGGACGTCGAAGCTCAGGCCGGACCACACCTCGACGACACAGGCGAGTCCGCCCGCCGCGAGGACCACGCCGAAGGCGGCGGCCCGGGTGACCGGCCGCCGCTGCACGAACCGGACCCAGCCGAGCACCAGGGCGGGCGCCAGGTACTCGATGAGCAGGGCGACCCCGACGGGGATCCGGGAGAGCGCGGCGAAGTAGCAGGCCTGGACGCCGGCGACGGCGAGCAGCCCGAACCCGGCGAGCAGGGCGGGGCGGCTGCGCAGCAGCGCGCGGTGGCGTACGGCGAGCGGCAGCATGACCAGGGCCGCGCCGGTGGCACGCAGCCACACCACGTGCAGCGGGTCGAGACCCGCCTCGATCAGCGGCTTGGCCGCGACACCGGAACCACCGAAGGCGACCGCGGACAGGAGCGCGAGACCGAGCCCGACACCCTTGCCGGGACGGCCCTGACTGATCTGAGACGTACGCACCGGCACATGATGACAGGCGATGACATGAGCGTCATCTTCGATGGCACCTGTCTCATCGCCTGGACGGGGCCATCACCGGGCACACCGAACAAAAGCCCCGGAACGCCCCGACGGCACCCCCGCCCCGTGCGACCCTGTCGCCCTCTCAGTGGGCGGGCCCGCCGTCCGCGGCGTACTCCCCCGGAGAGTCCTTGGCATCGTTGTCGAGCCGCGTGGCGAGCTCTCCCGCGTCGATCGCGGCGCCGCTCAGCACCTCCACGGCGCGCGCCTGCGGGTCCACGACGATCGCCGCGAGCAGGTCGAGGCCGCGCGCCAGGTCGTCGCCGCGCCGGGCGGCGCGCTCGCAGGCGTACTCCAGGGCGGCGAAGGCCACGGGCGAGAGGCCGTCGGTCTCCGTCACCACGGGCAGGGCGCCGGAGTCCTCGACGGTGCTCTGCCAGCGCAGGCCGTATCCGATGCTGCGCTGCACGAGGTAGCCGAGCAGCCGGGCGATCTGCGGCCCGCCGTCGAACACGGCGCGCACCTCGGGGTCGGACTCCAGAAGGGTGTGCAGCAGGTGGGCGGTGTCGATCTGCCGGTCCCTGTCCCGGACGGCCCTTCTGCGGGCACCGGCGACCGCCGCCGCCAGCTCGGCACTGAGCCGGGCGTCGTCGTCCGGACGGAGGGCGTCCTGCCCGGAGGGCGGCTGCCGGGGAACACGGGATCGCACATCGTCCAGCTCACCAGCCTCTCCGGCTCCGGTCATCCCCGGCGGGAAGCATTTCGGCGTCCCACGGGAAGTGGACCCGGGCGGACGGAATCTCCTCCTTACGGATGAGATCGGGACGCATCCGCACAGCACCTCCCCGGGGAGCGCACAGGCGCGCGAGTCACCTGCGGCCCCGGGCACGGCGGGCCTCCGGGTCCCGAGGCCGACTGTCAGTCCTCGTCGGCGAGGATCAGGTACAGCTTCTTGCGGGCCTCGTTGATGACGGCGAGCGCCTTCTCGCGCTGCTCCTTGCTGCCGGTCTTCCACACCTGGCCGAAGGCCTCCATCAGGCCGAAGCCGGCCTGCCGGATCTCGCCGAGGGCCTCCCAGTCGACTCCGCGCGAGGCCTCTTCCCAGGGCGCGTCCGGCCCCTCGTCGGCGGCGGTGCGGCCCGCCTCGGTGAGCGAGAACAGCTTCTTGCCGCCTTCGCTCTCACTGACGATCAGGCCCTCGTCCTCCAGCAGCTGGAGGGTGGGATAGACCGAGCCGGGGCTGGGCTTCCACGCGCCGCCGCTGCGCTCGGCGATCTCCTGGATCATCTCGTAGCCGTGCATGGGACGGTCCTTCAGCAGGGCCAGGATCGAGGCCCGCACATCACCGCGCCGGGCCCGGCCGCGCGGTCCCCCGCGCCCTCGCCCGCCCCAGTGCCCCGGACCGAAACCCGGTCCGAAGCCGGGGCCGAAACCCGGTCCGCCCGGGCCGAAGGGCCCGAAGGCCGCCCGGCGCTCCTCGAAACCGCCGCGGCCGCGCCGGGGGCCGTCCTGCCGGTGCCCGCGCTCGAATCCATGGGTACGCATCGCAACCACTCCGTTCCATCGTCGATCTGTCACGATGCTTCAACGATATATCGGAACAGCTCGCTCGGCCATCCCCTCCGAACTGCGGCTTCCCCTGTCCCAAGGCCGCCGGCCCCGGATTGGCCTTGGTTCGCCGCTCGCCGGAACCCGTACCGTCTGGGCATGCGGATTCGAATCGTCGACGCCTTCACCGACCGCCCGTTCGCCGGCAACCCCGCGGGGGTGCTGCTGCTGGACGCCTTCCCCGAGGACGACTGGCTCCAGAAGGTGGCGCTGGAGGTCAACCACGCCGAGACGGCGTTCGCCCACCGGCTGCCCGAGGGCGGCGAGGCCGACTGGGCCCTGCGCTGGTTCACGCCCGCCACCGAGGTCGCGATGTGCGGTCACGCCACCCTCGCCACCGCCCACGTCCTGCGGACGACGGGCGCCCACGAGGGACCGGTGCGCTTCGCCACCCGCAGCGGTGTGCTCATCGCGAGCCCGGCCGGCGACGGCGCGATCACCCTGGACTTCCCGACCGCCCCGCTCACCGCGGTGGACGTCCCCGACGGAGTCGCCCGGGCCCTCGGTGCCGAGCCCCGCACCGCCTACGACACGGGGGCGAACGTCGGCGACCTGGTCGTGGAGCTCGCCGACGAGCGGACCGTCCGCGGCCTCGCCCCCGACCACAAGGCCCTCGCCGCCTACTCCACGCGCGGCATCATCGCCACCGCCCGCGCCGAGGATCCCTCCCGCGGCTACGACTTCGTCTCCCGGGGCTTCTTCCCCAACGTCGGCATCGACGAGGACCCGGTCACCGGCAGCGCCCACACGGCCCTGGCCCCCTACTGGTCCGAACGCCTCGGCCGCCCCGACCTCACCGGGCTCCAGGCCTCAGCCCGCTCGGGCCTCGTGCGCACCGGCCTGCGCGGCGACCGCACCCTGCTCACCGGTCACGCGGTCACCGTCATCGAGGGCGACCTGCTCGTCTAGTGCTGTGGCCGGAAAGGTGTGCCGGGAAGCTCGCGGCGTCCGGTGCTGGGGGCACCTCCCACGCCCTTCGGGCAGTGGGGGAACATCGCAAGGCGGAGCATTGCCCGCGTACTGGAGGTACTCGGGTGATGCGACAACGCGGCGTGGGGGTACCCCCGGCCGAAGGCTGGGGGAGTGCCGTGCCGGGCGCCGCGAGCCGGTGAACCTTTCCGGTCACAGCACTAGGAACACCGAGGGGGCGTACGACACTGTCGTACGCCCCCTCGCACGTTCCCCGTGCCCTTCACGCCGTCGGCAGCCAGCCCACCTTCCCGGCCAGCAGGGCGTAGCCCACGAACGCGCCGATGTCGAGCAGGGAGTGCGCCACGACGAGCGGGCCGACCCGGCCCCACCGCCGGTACAGCCAGACGAAGACCACGCCCATCACCATGTTGCCGACGAAGCCGCCGATGCCCTGGTAGAGGTGGTACGAGCCGCGCAGTACGGAACTGGCCACCAGGGCGGACCCCGGGGTCCAGCCCAGCTGCCCGAGCCGGCGCAGCAGATAGCCGACGACGATGACCTCTTCGAGGACGGCGTTCTGCAGCGCGGACAGGATCAGCACCGGGAACTTCCACCACACGGCGGGGAGCGCCTCGGGCACCACGGTGAGGTTGAAGCCGAACGCGCGGGCGCCCAGGTAGAACGCGATGCCGGTGCTGCCGATCACCGCCGCGATCAGCGCCCCGCGGCCGAGGTCCGGCCAGGGGCGGGCGCGGTCGAAGCCGAGCGTGCGCAGGCTCCGCCCCTCGCGCAGCAGGAAGTGGGCGACGAGGGCCACGGGGATCAGGGCCGTGGCGATCCCGAACAGCTGCCAGGCGAGGTCGAGCCAGGGGCGGCCCGGAGCGGCGGAGGCGTTGAGCCTGGCGGCCTGGTCCTTGAGCCCACCGGGTTTGGTGACCGACCCGACAAAGCTGATCAGCGCGGACACCCCGCTCGCCCCGAGCGAGAGCCCGAGGACGAGCAGTGTCTCGTCGCGGAGGATCCGCCGCGACAGCCGCTCCTGCGGTTGAGAGTCGCCCACCGGCTGTGACTCCGCCAGCACACCTGCCTCCAGTTCGGTCGTCCCGCCACGGGGCGCGCCGGCCCGCCGCACGGGTACGGCCGGTTCCCGGCACGGGTGCGCACGCGCGGCGCCACCGCCGTGGGACGTCACAGCTTGCCCGATCCCTCTCCCGCGGACACGAGTGCCCCCCGTCCACGGCGAGGCGGCACGGCCGGCTGGGCGCGTCCGCGGGTCGGGGCACCGGGAATCACAGGTCGTCGCCGGCAGGGCCCAGGTCCTGTCGTCATATTCCCGTCGTCGGCCCGAAGGGCGGGCCGACGACGTCCGGTGCGTGCGATCGCAAGATGCCGGAGCGCCCTCGTGGCGGAGCCACGTGGGCGGCTCGGCAACGCGGCTGGAGGTCCCCCGCTCGACGAGTTCGGGGGAGTGCGTGCCGGGCGTCCCACGGCAGGCGGGAATGTGACGACAGGGCCTCAGCCGGCCGGGACCGGTTCCGGCAGGCCGATCGGCCAGGTGTGGACCGGCTCGCCGAACTTCGTCAGCTCGCGGTAGCGCCGGGTCGTTGCCGCCAGGGCGGCTTCCCGGCCCATCCCCTGCTCCAGTGCCCGGTGGAAGGTGGCGGCCTGCCACTCCGCGCCGTTGGTCCGCCGCCGGCACCGCTCCTCGATCACGCCCAGATACAGGTCCCGGTCGGCGCGCTCCACGCCCCAGGCGCTCAGTCCGGCCTCCGCGAGCGGCAGCAGTTCGTCACGGACGAGAGTGACGGCGTCGACCTGGGCCGTGCCGGAGTGGCGTCCGCGCCGGGGCCAGATGAACCGGGCGTCGATGCCGTGCCGGCAGGCGGCGTCGAAGTTGGCGGCCGCGGCCTCGAAGGGCAGCCGGGTCCACACCGGCCGGGGCTCCTCGGCCAGGGCGCGCACGAGGCCGTAGTAGAAGGCCGCGTTGGCGATCACATCGGTGACGGTGGGCCCGGCGGGCAGCACCCGGTTCTCCACGCGCAGGTGCGGCACGCCGTCCGCGACGTCGTAGACCGGGCGGTTCCAGCGGTAGACGGTGCCGTTGTGCAGGACCAGTTCGGCCAGCTTGGGCACGCCGCCCGCCTCCAGCACGTCGAGGGGGTCCTCGCCGTCGCAGATCGGCAGCAGGGCCGGGAAGTAGCGCAGGTTCTCCTCGAAGAGGTCGTACGCCGAGGAGATCCACCGTTCGCCGAACCAGGTGCGCGGCCGCACGCCCTGGGCCTGGAGCTCGGGCGGGCGGGTGTCGGTGGACTGCTGGAACAGCGGCGGCCGCGACTCCCGCCACAGCTCGCGCCCGAAGAGGAAGGGCGAGTTGGCGCCGACGGCTATCTGCGCGGCGCAGGCGGCCTCCGCCGCGTTCCACACGTCCGCGAAACGGCCCGGAGTGACCTGGAGGTGCAGCTGCACGGAGGTGCAGGCGGCCTCGGGCGCGATGGACTTCGAGGTGCAGGTCAGATGCTCCACGCCGTCGATGTCGAGGGTGAAGTCCTCTCCGCGGGCCGCCACGATCTGATCGTTCAGCAGCACGTAGCGGTCGACGTCGGAGAGATTGGAGGACACCAGGTCGTCCCGGCCCAAGGTGGGCAGAATGCCGATCATCGCTATTCCGGCGTCCACCTCGGCGGCTTTTCGGTCGGCATATGCCAGTGACGTCCGCAGCTCCTCGGCGAGCTGGTCGAATACCCGGCCGCCCAAGCGGTGTGGGGCAATGTTGACTTCCAGATTGAACATGGCGAGTTCTGTTTGGAAGTCACGGCTCGCGATGCGCTCGAGAACTTGCGCATTCAGCATTTTCGGCATGCCGTCGGGGCCGACCAGATTCAATTCGATCTCCAGCCCCATGAGGTTCTTCGGCCGGTCGAACCGTTTCTCGTCCAGCAACCGCTCCAGCCCCGTCAGGCACCGCCGCAGCTTGTCGCGGTAACGGTTGCGGTCCGACAGGTCCAGCTGGCCGGCGACGACCTTCTCCCCCATCGCAGCGTCCCTCCTCGCAAGGCGGACCGAAGATCCGGCCGCCGGGGTCCCGGTCAGGTGGGATGATGCCCCGCCAACGCGATCGATAACGTCCCGCTCCCGCCCCGCACCGACTACTCTGGTCATCTGTGACCGGAGGCACATTCACGGGGCATGCGGCAGCCAGCAGTTTCGGGTACCCCACGAAACTCGTGAAAAACGCCGACAAGATCAGGCCGACCGCCGTGCGGGCACAACCCGAGGTCATCGCGATACGGCTGACGCCGAGCAGGGATGATTCCCGATTGACTCCGGCCGAATAGTCTCTTGCTGTTCACATCGAGAACAGCTAGGCGAAACACCACCTGAACATTTGTCGTATAAACTCTGCTCCACAGCAGAAGTTGGCGCCCGCAGCCCTGAACCCTGTCAGGAGCCCGTGAGGCAGGCCGCGCCCCGCACCCCTCGCTCACCAGAGCCCGGCCCCTGCCTCCTCCTGCCCTGAGAGCTGACAACGCCGTCCGCACCCAGCCCGCCCTCGCGCCACCGTGCCTGTCGAATGAGAGGCGACCCACCATGCCGCTGCATGTACCCCCGGCTCCCGCGCCCGCCCTGCGCTCCGTCCTCACGGCACTCGGTTCCCCCACCGCGGTCCGCGAGGCCGGATCCCCCGCACTGCGCTCCGCCCAGGAGCCCGCGACCCCCGAGCTTCCACTGCCGGTGCACGTCCTGGACCGGATCACCCCCGAGGGGATCTCCGCGACCAGGCTGGCCGGATGGCGCTTCCTGATCCGCTCCGGCGACCACGCGGTGGCAGCGGCCGAGACCATGCTGACCCCCGACGGCTGGACCTTCTCGCACTTCTTCGAGGGCCCCTACGTCGCCTCCACCGAGCGCGCGTTGCGCCAGGCGGAGGCCCTGAGCCAGCCGTACCAGCCGCGTCTGCTGTCCATACCCAGCCTGTACATGCTCACGCTGTGGCTGCACGGCGACCTCTCCGACGACGGCGCCACCGGGCACCCCGCCGCCACCGACCTGCTCGTGCCGCTCGCGCCGGCCCCGCCCGGTATCGCGGCCCATCTTGCGCACCAGGTCGCCGACCTGCTCCCCGTCCTCACCCACCGCGTGACCCCGATCCGGCTCATGGGCTCCCCCGCCTGACCGCCCGCCCGCCGATCGGCGTCGTACCCCGCTGCCGGAACCCCCGGCGGCGGGGTACGACGCCGTTCGGCCGTTCGGCCGCCGAAGACGCTCGTACGTGGCGAAATCCGCTCGCGCGACCCGCGTTCGCGACGGGGGTCCCATCGGACTAGCCCCATCCGGCCAGTGCGAACCATCCGAAGAGACGGTGCTCTCGGGATGAACCGCTCGTGCGTGTGACGCGTCTCCAACCGGTGAGAAGCGGTGCTGCGAAATCCCTGCGGAATCAGGCCCGTGGGGGAACACTGGTTTTGGACCGACTCAACAACGGGGGGCGGCCATGGAGAACACCATCAGCCGCGGGACACGTACGACAGCCGACAGCGACCACACGACTGAGCGAAAGATCCCATCAATGTGCCAGCACCAGCCACCGTGCCCGTCAGCCGACTCCGCCGACCGGGAATCCGCCCGTCTCGTGGCGCACCACCCGGAGCAGGGCTGGAGCCTGCTGTGCAACGGCGTCCTGTTCTTCGAGGACACCGGTGAGCTCCTGCCGGACGGCCAGATCATCGCCCCGCACCGCCCGCTGGGCGCCGACCGGGTGATGACCGCCGCCTGAGCACCACCGGGCGGCATCGGCGAACCGCCCGCGGATCACCAGGGGCCGGCGCGCACACCCGCGCGTACCGGCCCCGACGCATGTCCGGGCCGGCCACTCCCGGTGACCGGTCGATGACACGGTCGCCGTCCCGGGAGCCGCCCGTCACTGTGCACGCCCGGGTGCCTCCCGTCACCGGCGGTGCACGGATGTCCACGGCCGGGTGAGCCGCCGGGCGGCACCGGTTGCTCCGGGATCCGCTGCCGCAGCGGCCCGTTCCGGACCGGTCCTCGGTCGCCCCGCTGCCCGTCAGCCGTCGACGGGGCGGCGCGGATGCCGCGGCTGGTAGTCGAACCAGTCGAAGGCCGCGCTGCCCTCGGTGACGTACATGCCGATCACTCGCCCGGTGAAGCCGGCCGCGACCTGGGTGGACAGATAGCGTCCGTCGAGTTCGGCCAGCGCCAGCGTGCCCTCCGGGCCCTCGGCCGAGAAGGCGATCACGTCCGGGCCGGCCGCGCGGACCCCGGTCGCCGCCTGCGCTGCGGTGGCCGGCCGGTCCGGAGCCGTGACCGTGGGCGGGGGCACGTCGTCCGTGCGGATGTCCACGACCAGGCTGAGCGGTCCGGGCGGCACCGGGTACTCCGCGATCCGCTGCCGCAGCGGCCCGATCCGGGCGACCACGCCCACCACTCCCCCGCCGGTCTCCACGTCGTAGTGGTGCGCCTCGTCCAGCCGGACGGACAGGCCGGCCCGGCCCGAGACCGCCTCGACGCGCGCGGCCACCCGGCAGTCGGGGTGCTGCTGCCGTCGTCCTACGAACGTGTGGCCGGGCCGGTCGAGGCTGTCGCCGGTCGCGTGCAGCGTCAGCCGGCCGGGGTGTTCGCTCAGCGACCAGGAGCCCTCCGGCCTGCTGCGCGGGGAGATCCAGACCGGCGCCAGGGACGGCTCGTCGAAGTCGTCCCGCTCGGGCTCCGGCGGCAGGGGGTGCCAGGCGGCGGGCGCCGGATGCCACTCGCGCACCGGGCCGACCCGCGGCCACCCGTCCACCCACTCCACCGAGGTCAGGAAGGTCTCCCTGCCGAGCACGTGGAACTCCGGGAACCAGCCCCGGGGGCGGGTGCCGAGCAGCACCATCCACCAGGTGCCGTCGGCCGCCCGCACCAGGTCGGCGTGGCCCGTGCACTGGACGGGCAGATCGGTGCCGCGGTGGGAGAGGACCGGGTTGTCCGGCGCGGGTTCCCAGGGGCCGCGCGGGGACCGGGCGCGGGCGACCGACACACCGTGGCCGTGCCCGGTGCCGCCCTCGGCCAGCATGAGGTACCACCAGGCGCCGATCCGGTACAGGTGCGGCGCCTCCGGGTGCTGGAGCCCCGTCCCCGACCAGGCCGGCAGCGGCCCTTCCAGGACCTTGCCGGTCGCCGGGTCGATCCGGGCCACCCGCACCCCGGCGACGGCGCACCAGCAGGAGCCGTCGTCGTCCCAGGCGAGGTCGGGGTCGATCCCGGGCAGGTCGATCCAGACCGGGTCCGACCACGGACCCCGCGGATCCTCGGCGCTGACCAGGAAGGTGCCCCCGGCCGCGACGTTGGTGGTGATCACGTAGAAGCGGCCGTCGTGGTGGCGGATCGTCGGGGCGTAGACGCCGGCGGAGGCGGGGAGGTCGTCCGGCAACTCCAACTGCCCCGGCCGGTCCAGCACGTTGCCGATCTGCCGCCAGTGCACCAGGTCGCGGCTGTGGAACAGCGGGACCCCGGGGAAGTACTCGAAGCTGGAGCACACCAGGTAGTGGTCCTCGCCCACCCGGCACACGCTGGGATCGGGGTGGAAGCCTCCGATCACGGGGTTCTCGTACGTCCGCACGGCGGCCGGTCCCTTCACTTCCCGTCACCCCTCCCTGAGTCCCCGAAACTTTCGCCACTGACGGCGAACCTTCCGGAGCCGCACTGTAGGTGCGGCACCGGAAGGCGGCAAGGGGGCGCGGGCGGGCCGTCAGCGCCCCGTGGTCAGTTCCCTGAGCGCGACGTTGAGTTGGAGGACGTTCACCCGCGGCTCGCCGATGAAGCCGAGGGTGCGGCTCTCGGTGTGCTCCCGCACCAGGCGCTCGACCCGCGCCACGGACAGGTGGTTGCGCTCCGCCACCCGGTGCGCCTGGAGCAGCGCGTATGCCGGGGAGATGTCCGGATCCAGACCCGAACCCGAGGAGGTCACGGCGTCGGCCGGAACCTGGGAGGGCTTCACCTCGTAGTCGGACGTGGAGTTGACCCTGACCACCTCGGCCCGTGCCTGCTCGATGGTCTTGACCAGCTTGGGGTTGTCGGCGGCGAGGTTGGTGGCGCCGGAAACGATCAGCTTGTACCGGGTGTTCAGGGTGTTCGTGCCCAGTCCGGCGGCCGGGCGCGGCTGGAAGTAGTCGAGACCGTAGTGCTGTTGCCCGATCAGGGAGGAGCCCACGACCCTGCCGCTCTCCCTGACCTCCGAGCCGTTCGCCCGGTGCCCGAGGAAGGCCTGGGCCACGCCCGTGACGACGAGCGGGTAGACGACGCCGGTGAGCAGCGTCAGCGCGAGCAGCGCCCGCAGGCCCGCCGCCAGCAGACGACCGGTGTTCACAAAGGTCTGGTTCATGTCGTCAGCCGATCCCGGGAATCAGGGAGATGATCAGGTCGATGAGCTTGATCCCGACGAAGGGCGCGATGAGCCCGCCGAGGCCGTAGACGGCGAGGTTGCGGCGGAGCATCCGGTCCGCGCTCGTCGGCCGGTAGCGCACACCCCGCAGGGCGAGCGGCACCAGCGCGATGATGACCAGCGCGTTGAAGACGACCGCGGACAGGATCGCCGAGTCCGGCGAGGACAGCTGCATGATGTTCAGCTTGTCCAGGCCCGGGTAGACGGCGGCGAACAGGGCCGGGATGATCGCGAAGTACTTCGCCACGTCGTTGGCGATGGAGAACGTCGTGAGCGCGCCGCGAGTGATCAGGAGCTGCTTGCCGATCTCGACGATCTCGATCAGCTTGGTCGGGTCGGAGTCGAGGTCGACCATGTTGCCGGCCTCCTTGGCGGCCGACGTGCCGGTGTTCATCGCCACGCCGACGTCGGCCTGGGCCAGCGCGGGCGCGTCGTTGGTGCCGTCACCGGTCATCGCGACCAGCTTGCCCCCGCTCTGCTCGCGCCTGATCAGCGCCATCTTGTCCTCGGGCGTGGCCTCGGCGAGGAAGTCGTCGACACCGGCCTCGTCCGCGATCGCCCGGGCGGTCAGCGGGTTGTCGCCCGTGATCATGACGGTTTTGATGCCCATCCGGCGCAGTTCGGCGAAGCGTTCCCGCATGCCGTCCTTGACCACGTCCTTGAGGTGGATGACGCCCAGGACCCGGGCGCCGTCCTGGTCGTGCACGGCGACCAGCAGCGGCGTGCCGCCGGCCGCGGAGATCTCCTTCGAGAGGCGGTCGGCGTCCTCGGCGATCCGCCCGTCCTGCTCCTCGACCCAGGCGATGACGGATCCGGTCGCGCCCTTGCGGATCCGTCGGCCGTCCACGTCCACGCCGGACATCCGGGTCTGGGCGGTGAACGCGACCCACTCGGCTCCGGCGAGTTCGCCCTGGTGCCGCTCGCGCAGCCCGTACTTCTCCTTGGCCAGCACCACCACGGAGCGGCCCTCGGGCGTCTCGTCGGCCAGCGAGGAGAGCTGGGCGGCGTCCGCCAGTTCGGCGGCGGTGGTACCGCGCACCGGTACGAACTCCGCGGCCCTGCGGTTGCCGAGGGTGATCGTGCCGGTCTTGTCCAGGAGCAGCGTCGACACGTCGCCGGCGGCCTCCACCGCCCGTCCCGACATCGCCAGCACATTGCGCTGGACCAGCCGGTCCATGCCCGCGATGCCGATGGCCGACAGCAGCGCGCCGATCGTCGTCGGGATCAGGCAGACCAGCAGGGCGACCAGCACCACCATGGTCAGGTGCGTGCCCGCGTAGTCGGCGAACGGCGGCAGTGTGGCGCAGGCGAGGAGGAAGACGATCGTCAGTGAGGCGAGCAGGATGTTCAGCGCGATCTCGTTGGGCGTCTTCTGCCGGGCGGCGCCCTCGACGAGGCCGATCATCCGGTCGATGAAGGTCTCGCCGGGCTTGGTGGTGATCTTGATGACGATACGGTCGGACAGCACCCTGGTGCCGCCGGTCACCGCGGACCGGTCGCCGCCGGACTCGCGGATCACCGGCGCCGACTCCCCGGTGATGGCCGACTCGTCGACCGAGGCGACGCCCTCGACGACGTCCCCGTCGCCGGGGATGACGTCGCCCGCCTCGCACACGACGAGGTCACCGACGTGCAGCTCGGTGCCGGGGACCTCGGTCCCGTCCAACCGGTGCGCCACGGTGTCGGTCTTGGCCCTGCGCAGGGTCTCCGCCTGCGCCTTGCCACGGCCCTCGGCGACCGCCTCGGCGAGGTTGGCGAAGAGGACGGTCAGCCACAGCCAGGCGCTGATCGCCCAGCCGAACCAGTCGCCCGGCCTGGTGAGGGAGAAGGCGGTGGTCAGCAGCGAGCCGATCCACACCACGAACATCACCGGCGACGTGACCATCACCCGCGGATCGAGCTTGCGGAAGGCGTCGGGCAGCGACCTGACCAGCTGCCGGGCGTCGAAGAGACCGGCACCGACCCGGCTCTGGCCGGACGGGTGCCCGGTGGGCACGTCGCTGTGCGGTGCCCGGGTCCTGGTGACTGCGGACATGGAGTCCTCGTGGTTCTGTGTGGAGGTGGTCATCACGCCAGCCCCTCGGCGAGCGGGCCCAGTGCGAGGGCCGGAAAGTACGTCAGACCGACGACGATCAGGACGGCGCCCACCAACATGCCGGTGAACAGCGGCTTCTCGGTGCGCAGGGTGCCCGCGGTGACCGGCACCGGCTGCTGCGCGCCCAGGGAGCCGGCCAGGGCGAGGACGAACACCATGGGCAGGAAGCGGCCGAGCAGCATGGCGAGCCCGGTCGTGGTGTTGAACCAGTCGGTGTTGGCGTTCAGGCCGGCGAAGGCCGAGCCGTTGTTGTTCGCGGCAGAGGTGTAGGCGTAGAGCACCTCGGAGAATCCGTGCGCGCCCGGGTTGAGGGCCGAGTGCGGCGGGGTCGACAGGGCCATCGAGAAGGCGCTGAACACCAGCACCAGCGCCGGGGTGATCAGGATGTAGACGGCGGCCAGCTTGATCTCCCGGGAGCCGATCTTCTTGCCCAGGTACTCGGGTGTGCGCCCGACCATCAGACCGGCGATGAAGACCGCGATGACGGCCATGATCAGAATGCCGTACAGGCCGGAGCCGACTCCGCCGGGCGCGATCTCGCCGAGCATCATGCCGAGCATCGCGATCCCGCCGCCGAACCCGGTGAGCGAGGAGTGCGCGGCGTCGACGGCGCCGGTCGAGGTGAGCGTGGTCGACGCCGCGAAGATCGAGGAGGCGCCGATGCCGAACCTGACCTCCTTGCCCTCCATCGCGCCGCCCGCGATCCGCAGCGCGCCCTCGTGGTGGGCGAACTCGGCCCACATCATCAGGGAGACGAAGGCGAGCCAGATGGTGGCCATCGCCGCGAGGATCGCGTAGCCCTGCCGGACCGAGCCGACCATGACGCCGAACGTCCGGGTCAGCGCGAAGGGGATCACCAGGATCAGGAAGATCTCGAAGAGGTTGGAGAAGGGGGTCGGGTTCTCGAAGGGGTGGGCGCTGTTGGCGTTGAAGTAGCCGCCGCCGTTGTTGCCCAGTTCCTTGATGGCCTCCTGGGAGGCCACCGCGCCGCCGTTCCACTGCTGCGAGCCGCCGAGGAACTGGCCTACCTCGTGGATCCCGGAGAAGTTCTGGATCACGCCGCAGGCCACCAGCACGAGGGCGGCGACCGCGGCCAGCGGGAGGAGGATGCGCACGGTGCCGCGCACCAGGTCGGCCCAGAAGTTGCCCAGTTCACCGGTGCGGATGGGGGTCCCCCCTGCTCGAGCGGAGCCGAGAGCTCGGGGGACGGCGAAGCCGCGTATCAGGGCCACGGCCACCGCCATGCCGACGGCGGCGGAGGCGAAGTTCTGCACGGCGAGACCGGCGGTCTGCACCACGTGCCCCATGGTCTGCTCGCCGGA
Source organism: Streptomyces sp. NPDC091412 (assembly GCF_044756885.1). Lineage (NCBI taxonomy): Bacteria > Bacillati > Actinomycetota > Actinomycetes > Kitasatosporales > Streptomycetaceae > Streptomyces > Streptomyces sp. NPDC091412. The sequence goes on from NZ_JBIVTV010000012.1 coordinate 213,731, forward strand.
GTACGACTGCCAGTTGGTGTTGGTGACGAAGGACGCGGCGGTGTTGAAGGCCTGGGCGGGGCCGACGGACCGGAAGCCGAGCGAGAGCGGCAGCACGCCCTGGATCCGCTGGAGCAGGTACAGGAAGAGGACACCGGCGAGGGAGAAGGCGAGCACGGCGCGGATGTACGCGGGCCAGCGCATCTCCGCGTCCGGATCGGCGCCGACGGCCCGGTAGATCCATCTCTCGACCCGCAAGTGGCGCTGCGAGCGGTAGACGCCGGCCATGTAGGTGCCGAGCGGTACGTGGGCGAGCGCCAGTGCGGCCATGAGAGCGAGCAGCTGGAGGACTCCGGCGAGTACGGGACTCATGACGCTACTCAGAACCTCTCCGGGAAGATCAGGGCGAGGACGAGATAGCCCAGCAGGGCGACGGCCACCACCAGGCCGACGATGTTCTCGGCGGTCACAGCTTCGTCACCCCCCTGACGGCGAGGGCCACGAGCGCGAACACCGCGAGCGTGATGACGACGAAGGCCACATCGGCCATCGCGAACTCCTGGAATGAGAGACGAACGGACATCGACGATTCGAGGAAACGACCTCCTGGCCCGATTCCGACCACCGTTGACGGCTCTCATACGGCGGCACACCCACCCTTGACGGACCCCTGACGACGCGCCACCCGGCCGCGTCGGCGGAGTGGCGTCAAGAACCGGCCCGGGCGCGTCAGGGGCGTGTCAAGGGCAGGTGCCGAAGCCCTCGGGGGGCTCTAACGTCGAGCACATGGGACACCGCGACGACGAGCGAGCCGGCACCGATCCGGTGCCGCGGGAACCCGGCCGCGAGGCCCGCACCCATCCGTGGGCGCGGGAGCTGCGCACCTCGGTCGGCTGCTCCGTGGCGCTGCTCGCCCTGCTGCTCCTGATCGACTGGGGCACCGGCAGCCTCACCTGGTGGCGCGGGGTGCTCTGGTTCGCGCTCGCGGTGCTGCTCTTCGTGGTGCTGTGCCCGCCCCGCGTCCGCGCCGGCCGGGGCTGGATCGCCTCTCGGTCGCTGCTGCGCAGCCGCCTGGTCCGTACCGATCTGCTGGTGTCGGTGCGCGCGGTCGACGGTGTCTGCCGGCGGCTGGTGCTGCTGGACTCCCTCGGCGGGCGGGTGGAGCTGGATCCCGAGGTCCTGGTGGACCATCCCGACGTCTGGTACCGCCTCGACGAGGACGCCCGGCACTGTGTGGCGGCGGGCAGGCTCCAGTGCGGGACGGACGAGCTGCGCGACATCTCCGAGCAGGTGGACCGGGAGACCGCACTGGCGGTGTTCCGGGTCTCGGGACTGGAGTCATGACGCTGGGTGTCCGCCCCGGGCTCCACCACCATGTCTCCCCCGGACGGCCGAAGGCGCGGTGAAAGTTGCGTGTCCGCTGGTCATGAAGTGACGTCTGGGTCGTCACAGCCGCTTTTGCCAGAAGATTGACGCCTGCACACCCGGGTACTCGTGACCCCTGCGTTACTCTCCGCTTACGCTGGTGACCCGTCCGCGTGATGGCCCGGTCCGCACGCGAGCCACACCTCAGGAGCAGGGGCATGGCGACCACCGAGCACCCTCCCAGTCGTCTGCGCGCCTGGATGCTGGAGGGCCTGTCCGACATGGGCAAGGGCATTCAGCAGGCCCCGCACGCCCTGCCGGAGCCCCCGCACAAGGGACAGCGGTGGTGGAGGGTGATGTGCCTGACCGGCGTGGACTACTTCTCGACGCTCGGATACCAGCCCGGCATCGCGGCGCTGGCGGCCGGGCTGCTGTCGCCGATCGCCACCCTCGTGCTGGTCCTCGTCACCCTCGCGGGTGCCCTGCCGGTGTACCGCAGGGTGGCGGCGGAGAGCCCGCACGGCGCGGGCTCGATCGCGATGCTGGAGCGGCTGCTGTCGTTCTGGCAGGGCAAGCTGTTCGTGCTGACCCTGCTCGGCTTCGCAGCCACCGACTTCCTGATCACCATGACGCTGTCGGCCGCGGACGCCTCGACCCACCTGGTGGAGAACCCGCATCTGACGGCCGCGCTGCACAGCCACCAGATGCTGATCACGCTCCTGCTCATCGCGCTGCTCGGCGCGGTCTTCCTCAAGGGCTTCGTGGAGGCGATCGGCGTCGCCTTCGCCCTGGTCGCGGTCTATCTCGCGCTGAACGCCGTCGTGGTGGTCGTCGGTCTGTGGCACGTCCTGACCGCCGGTCATGTGGTCACCGACTGGACCAGCGCGCTGACCGCCCAGCACGGCAACGTCTTCCTCATGGTCGGCGTGGCCCTGCTCGTCTTTCCCAAGCTGGCGCTCGGTCTGTCCGGCTTCGAGACCGGCGTCGCCGTCATGCCGCACGTGCGGGGCAACCCTGACGACACCGAGGAACGGCCCACCGGCCGGATCCGGGACACCAGGAAGCTGCTCACCACGGCCGCGCTGATCATGAGCTGCTTCCTGATCGCCACCAGCTTCATCACCACGCTGCTGATCCCGGCGCCGGAGTTCAAGGCCGGCGGCCAGGCCAACGGCCGTGCCCTGGCCTATCTGGCGCACGAGTACCTCGGCAACACCTTCGGCACGGTCTACGACGTCTCGACCATCCTGATCCTGTGGTTCGCGGGCGCCTCCGCGTTGGCCGGGCTGCTCAACCTGATGCCGCGGTACCTGCCCCGCTACGGAATGGCCCCGCACTGGGCGCGGGCGGTCCGCCCGATGGTCATCGTCTTCACTCTGATCGGCTTCCTGGTCACCTGGATCTTCGACGCCAACGTCGACAAGCAGGGCGGCGCGTACGCCACGGGCGTGCTCGTGCTGATCAGCTCCGCGGCGATCGCCGTGACCATCGCCGCCCGCAGGGCCGGCCAGCGCAAATGGACCATCGCGTTCGGGGTCATCTCGGCCGTGTTCCTCTACACGACCGTCGTCAACGTCATCGAGCGTCCCGACGGTGTGAAGATCGGCGCCTGCTTCATCGCCGGGATCATCCTGGTCTCGCTGCTGTCGCGGCTCGCGCGTTCCTTCGAGCTGCGGGTGACGAGCGTGACGCTGGACGGCATGGCGGAACGCTTCGTCAGGGACATCGCCAGCCGCAAGATCCGGTTCATCGCCAAGGAGCCCGAGCGGCAGGACAAGTCCGAGTACCGCGACAAGATCGAGCAGATCCGCAGCGACAGCGACATCCCGCTCACGGAGGACTTCGTCTTCGTCGAGGTGACGGTCACCGACCCCTCGGAGTTCGAGGCCGGCCTGACCGTGCACGGCGAGGTCCGGCACGACCGCTACCGCGTGCTGGCCCTGGAGTCCGCGTCCGTCCCGAACGCCCTGGCCGCGCTCCTCCTCCACGTCCGGGAGATGACCGGCCGTACCCCGCACATCTACTTCGAGTGGACCGAGGGCAATCCGTTCGCCAACTTCCTGCGCTTCTTCCTCTTCGGCCAGGGCGAGGTCGCGCCGGTCACACGCGAGGTGCTGCGCGAGGCGGAGCCGGACCGCACCAAGCGGCCGCGGGTGCACACCGGCTGAGCCGCGCCCGCGAACGGCCACCCCCAGGTCGGCCCCGCGCCGCCCGCGGCCCTATCGTGACCGGCATGCAGTCCTACACGATCGGGCAGGCGGCCCGGCTGCTGGGCGTCAGCCCGGACACCGCGCGCCGCTGGGCGGACGCGGGCCGGATGGCCACCCACCGCGACGACAGCGGACGCCGGCTCATCGACGGCCGGGACCTCGCCGCGTTCTCGGTCGAGCTGGCCCGGACCGGCGGCGGCGAGGAAGGCCCCTCGTACACGTCGGCCCGCAACGCCTTCGCCGGCATCGTGACCGCCATCAAACTCGGCGACGTCGCCGCCCAGGTCGAGATCCAGGCCGGACCGCACCGCCTGGTCTCCCTGCTGACCCGGGAGGCCGTGGAGGAACTGGGCCTGGAGGTCGGCATGGAAGCCACCGCCCGCGTGAAGTCGACGAACGTGCACATCGACCGCACGTAGCCGAACGCACTCACACCCGGGCACGCGCGCGATAGCCGCCGTCCACGCGTATCGCCCGGACACCGCTGACGTACCGCGCGCCGCAGCGGTCCTGCGGCAGGACCAGCTGGGGGCCGGCGCCGTCGAGCCGGGTGCCGTCGATGGTCACCGCGAGCAGGACCGGAGCGTCGGCGAAGTCGGGATCGATCTCGGCCCACGACAGCAGCGCGTGATGCCCGTCGACGGCCGTGACCGCGATCAGGAAGCGCAGCCGGTCCTTGCGCTGGGCCGGGTCGAAACCCGGCCCCGCCGCGGACAGCACGTCGTACAGGCGCGGTCCGGTGAACCGGTGGTGCTGCACTCCGCTGGTGGCGCAGTCGAAGGCGACTCCCACCCCGTGCTGCGGCCACCCGAGCAGATCCCGCACGGTCAGCCGGGACGGGCGGGCGAGGTCGCCGGTCAGGTCGAGCTCCGCGAGCGTCACGGGCACCACCTCCGGAGTGTCCGTACCCGAACGACCGCCTCGTACAAACGCACATGCAAGCCGTGCGTCACACATCGCCAGCTCATGCAATGCAACAGGGCCCTTACACCTGGCAATTGCGGCAGTATGATCGCGGCACGACCATATGAGCGGTCGTGGCAGGGCGCGACAGCTTGTTCCGTGCAGAGCCAGAGGAGTAGAACCGTGATGACCCGTTCCACGCGACGGACCAGGATGCTGAAGTCGGGAGTTGCGGGGGCCGCGGCGTTGCTGGCTCTCAGCGCCTGCTCCTCCTCGTCCTCCGACGGTTCGTCCTCGGCCGGGTCCGGCACGTCGGCGTCCGCCGCGCCGAAGCTGTCCGGCACCGTGACCGTCTTCGCCGCCGCCTCGCTGAAGGAGAGCTTCACCACGCTCGGCAAGCAGTTCGAGCAGCAGCACCCGGGCACCAAGGTCACCTTCAACTTCGGCGGCAGCGACAGCCTCGCCGCGAGCATCACCTCCGGTGCGCCCGCCGATGTGTTCGCCGCCGCCAGCACCAAGACCATGGCGATCGTGACCGACAAGAAGGACGCGGCCGGCACCCCGGTCACCTTCGTCCGCAACCAGCTCGAGATCGCCACCGCGCCGGGCAACCCGGACAAGATCTCCTCGCTGAAGGACCTCACCGGGTCCGGCCTGAAGGTCGTCCTGTGCGACAAGACCGTGCCCTGCGGCGCCGCCGCCCAGAAGGTGCTGGACGCGAGCCGGCTCAAGCTGACCCCGGTCTCCTACGAGCAGGACGTCAAGAGCGCCCTGACCAAGGTCGAGCTGAAGGAGGCCGACGCGGCCCTCGTCTACAAGACCGATGTGAAGGCCGCCGCCGGCAGGGTCCAGGGCGTGGAGTTCCCCGAGTCGGCCGGGGCCGTCAACGACTACCCGATCACCCTGCTCAAGAACGCGCCCAACGCCACCGCGGCCAGGGCGTTCGTCGAGCTGGTGACGTCGACCGAGGGCCAGGAGGTCCTGACCGGGTCCGGGTTCCTGAAGCCGTGACCGGGACCGACGAGGCCCGCGCCGTGACCCGGAAGAACGGGTCGCGGCGCGGCCGCGCGCTCGGCGGGGCGCCGCTGCCCCTGCTGGTCCCCGCGCTGGTCGGCCTGGCCTTCCTGCTGCTGCCGCTGATCGCGCTGCTGATCCGGGCTCCCTGGCGCAGCCTGCCGGACCAGCTGACCAGCGCCGAGGTGTGGCAGGCGCTCCAATTGTCCCTGGTCAGCGCCACCGCCGCCACCGCCGTCAGCCTGGTGCTCGGCGTCCCGCTGGCCTGGCTGCTGGCCCGTACGGACTTCCCCGGACGTGGATTCGTCCGGGCGCTGGTCACGCTGCCGCTCGTGCTTCCCCCGGTCGTGGGCGGTGTGGCCCTGCTGCTGGCCCTGGGGCGCAACGGTGTCGTCGGGCAGTGGCTGGACTCCTGGTTCGGAATCACGCTGCCGTTCACCACGGCCGGGGTGGTGGTCGCGGAGGCGTTCGTGGCCATGCCGTTCCTCGTGATCAGCGTCGAGGGCACGCTGCGGGCGGCCGACCCGCGCTACGAGGAGGCGGCCACCACGCTGGGCGCCTCCCGCTTCACCGCGTTCCGCCGGGTCACGCTGCCGCTGATCGCGCCGGGCATCGCCGCGGGCGCCGTGCTCGCCTGGGCGCGCGCGCTCGGCGAGTTCGGCGCGACGATCACCTTCGCCGGCAACTTCCCCGGCCGTACGCAGACCATGCCGCTGGCCGTCTACCTGGCCCTGCAGAACGACCCGGCGGCGGCGATCGCCCTGAGCCTGGTGCTGCTCGCGGTGTCGATCGCCGTACTGGCGGGTCTGCGGGACCGTTGGATGACGGCCTCCTGATGAATCCGCCGCCGATCCCGACCCGCCCCGTATCCAGGACGTTCATCTCATGACCGACATCGAACGGACCACCGCCGGCGTACGTGCCGAGGACGTGCCCGGGGAGGGCCTGGACGCCCGCCTCGTCGTCGACCGCGACGGCTTCCGCCTCGACGTCGCGCTCACCGCCGCCCCCGGCGACGTGGTGGCGCTGCTCGGCCCGAACGGCGCCGGGAAGACCACGGCTCTGCGCGCGCTGGCGGGCCTGGTCCCGCTCAACGGCGGCCATCTGCGCCTGGACGGCGCCGCGCTGGACCGCACACCGCCCGAGGCACGCCCGGTCGGCGTGGTCTTCCAGGACTACCTGCTGTTCCCGCACCTTTCGGCCCTGGACAACGTGGCGTTCGGGCCGCGCTGCCGGGGCGCGTCGAAGACCGAGGCCCGGGCGCAGGCCGCCCGGTGGCTGGACCGGATGGGGCTGGCGGACCACACGGGCGCCAAGCCCCGCCGTCTCTCCGGCGGCCAGGCGCAGCGCGTGGCCCTGGCCCGCGCCCTGGCCACCGGGCCCCGGCTGCTGCTGCTCGACGAACCGCTCGCCGCGCTCGACGCCCGCACCCGGCTGGAGGTCCGCGCCCAGCTGCGCCGGCACCTCGCCGAGTTCGAGGCCGTCGCCGTCCTGGTCACCCATGACCCGCTGGACGCGATGGTGCTGGCCGACCGGCTGGTCGTCGTCGAGCACGGCCGTGTCGTCCAGGAGGGCACACCGCCGGAGATCGCCCGCCATCCGCGCACCGACTACGTCGCACAGCTCGTGGGCCTGAACCTCTACCGCGGGGAGGCCGAGGGCCACACCGTCCACCTCGCGGCCGGTCCCGCCGTCACCACCACCGAGGACCTGACGGGAGCGGTCTTCGTGGCCTTCCCGCCGAGTGCGGTCACTCTCCACCGGGACCGCCCCTCGGGCTCCAGCGCGCGCAACCTGTGGCGCTGCGAGGTCGCCGGCCTGGAGACCCACGGCGACCAGATCCGTGCCGACCTGACCGGCGGGCTCGCCCTCACCGCGGACCTGACCACGGTCGCGGCCGCCGAGCTGGACCTGCACCCGGGCGCGGCGGTCTGGGCGACCGTCAAGGCGACGCAGACCCACGCCTACCCGGCCTGAGGCACCGGCCGCCCTACGGTGGGTGATCACCACATCCCCCACCCACCGCGAGGCACGCCCATGAGCCTGAGCATGCGCAACCAGTTGCCCGGCACGGTCACCACCGTCACCCCCGGTGAGGCGATGGCCCTCGTTCACGTGCGACTGGACGGAGGCGGACAGCTCACGTCCGCGATCACCAGGGACGCCGTCGAGGACCTGCGTCTGACCGAGGGCAGCGCCGTCCGCGCCCTGGTGAAGTCGACGGAGGTGTCCCTGGCCACCGGGCCGGTCGAGGGCCTGTCGATCCGCAACCGGCTGCCGGGCACCGTCACGGCGATCGCCCTCGGCGCGGCCATGGCGTCCGTCCGGGTCGAGGTGGAGGGCGGCGAGCTGACCGCCGCGATCACCAGGGACGCCGCCACGGAACTCGGCCTGGCGGCGGGCACACACGTCACCGCCCTGATCAAGTCGACCGAGGTCGCCCTGGCCACCGTATGACACGACTGGGGCCTTTCGTTCGGATCAGCCGGGCATGATCCGAACGAAAGACAACCCAGGGCTCCCGCCCGGGTCGGACGGGAGCCCGCGAGCCGCTCGATCAGTCCTCGTACGCGTCCAGCGGCGGGCAGGAGCAGACGAGGTTGCGGTCGCCGAAGGCCTGGTCGATGCGGCGCACCGGCGGCCAGTACTTGTCGGCCATCGAGACCCCGGCCGGGAAGACGGCCTCCTCACGGGTGTAGCCGTGCTGCCACTCCCCGCCGAGCGCGGCGGCGGTGTGCGGGGCGCCGTACAGCGGGTTGTCGTCCGCGGACCACTGGCCGGAGCCGACCTTCTCGATCTCGGCGCGGATCGCGATCAGCGCATCGCAGAACCGGTCCAGCTCGGCCAGGTCCTCGGACTCGGTCGGCTCGATCATCAGCGTGCCGGCCACCGGGAACGACATCGTCGGCGCGTGGAAGCCGTAGTCGATCAGCCGCTTGGCCACGTCGTCCACGGTCACCCCGGTCGCCTTGGTCAGCGGGCGCAGGTCGATGATGCACTCGTGGGCGACCAGGCCGCCGGGACCGGTGTAGAGCACCGGGTAGTGCGGCTCGAGGCGCTTGGCGACGTAGTTGGCGCTGAGCACGGCGACCTGCGTGGCCCGCTTGAGGCCCTCGCCGCCCATCAGGCGGACGTAGGCCCAGGAGATCGGCAGGATGCCGGCCGAGCCCCACGGCGCGGCCGAGATCGGGCCGACTCCGGTCTCCGGGCCGGCGTCGGGCTGGAGCGGGTGGTTGGGCAGGTACGGCGCCAGGTGGGCGCGCACACCGACCGGGCCGACGCCGGGACCGCCGCCGCCGTGCGGGATGCAGAACGTCTTGTGCAGGTTCAGGTGGGAGACGTCGCCGCCGAAGTGACCCGGCTTGGCGAGGCCCACCAGGGCGTTGAGGTTGGCGCCGTCGACGTACACCTGGCCGCCGGCCTCGTGGACCTGCGCGCAGATGTCGGCGACGTGCTCCTCGAACACACCGTGCGTGGACGGGTAGGTGATCATCAGCACGGCCAGCTGCTCGCGGTACTGCTCGATCTTCGCCCGCAGGTCCTCGACGTCGACCTCGCCGTCCTCGGCGGTCTTGACGACGACGACCTTCATGCCGGCCATCACGGCGCTGGCGGCGTTGGTGCCGTGCGCGGAGGACGGGATGAGGCAGATGGTGCGCTGCTCGTCGCCGTTGGCACGGTGGTAGCCGCGCACGGCGAGCAGACCGGCCAGCTCGCCCTGGGAACCGGCGTTCGGCTGAAGGGAGACCTTGTCGTAGCCGGTGACCTCGGCGAGACGTTCCTCCAGCTCGCGGATGAGGGTGAGGTAGCCCTGCGCCTGCTCGGCGGGCACGAAGGGGTGCATCTGCCCGAACTCCGGCCAGGTGACCGGCTCCATCTCGGTCGTCGCGTTGAGCTTCATGGTGCACGAGCCCAGCGGGATCATGCCGCGGTCGAGCGCGTAGTCGCGGTCGGCCAGCCGGCGCAGGTAGCGCAGCATCGCGGTCTCGGACCGGTACTGGTGGAAGACGGGGTGGGTGAGGTAGGCGTCGTCGCGCAGCAGCGCCTCGGGCAGCGCGTCCTCGGCGGCCGCGTCCAGCGCCTCGATGTCGCCCCCGACGCCGAAGGCGGCCCACACGGCGCGCAGCCGGTCCCGGGTGGTCGTCTCGTCGCAGGCGAGCGAGACGTGGTCGGCGTCGACCAGGCGCAGGTTCACGCCGCCCTCGCGGGCCGCGGCGACGACCTCGGCGGCACGCCCCTCCGCCTTGACGGTCAGCGTGTCGAAGTACGCGCCGTGCACGACCTCGAAGCCACCGGCCTCGAGGCCCTCGGCGAGGACCGTGGCGTAGCGGTGGGTGCGCAGCGCGATGTCCCGCAGGCCCTCGGGGCCGTGGTAGACCGCGTACATGCCGGCCATGACGGCGAGCAGCACCTGGGCGGTGCAGATGTTGCTGGTGGCCTTCTCGCGGCGGATGTGCTGCTCACGGGTCTGCAGGGCGAGGCGGTATGCCTTGTTGCCGTCGGCGTCGACGGAGACACCGACGAGGCGGCCGGGCAGGCTGCGCGCGAACTTCTCGTGCACCGCCATGTAGCCGGCGTGCGGGCCGCCGAAGCCCATCGGCACGCCGAAGCGTTGGGTGGTGCCGACGGCGATGTCCGCGCCCAGCTCGCCGGGCGACTTCAGCAGGGTGAGCGCGAGCAGGTCGGCGGCGACGGTGACCAGGGCGCCCAGCTCGTGCGCCTGGTCGATGACGGGCTTGAGGTCGCGCACGGCGCCGGAGGCGCCCGGGTACTGCAGGAGCACACCGTTGATCTCGCGCTCGGCGATCTCGGCGGGAATGCCCGCGCCGAGGTCGGCGACGACGACCTCGACGCCGGTCGGCTCGGCGCGGGTCTCGATGACCGCGATGGTCTGCGGCAGCGCGTCCGCGTCGACCAGGAACAGGCCCTTCTTGTTCTTGCCCATGCGCCGGGACAGCGCCATGGCCTCGGCGGCGGCGGTGCCCTCGTCGAGCAGCGACGCGCCGGAGGTCGGCAGACCGGTCAGTTCGGCGACCACGGTCTGGAAGTTCAGCAGCGCCTCCAGCCGACCCTGGGAGATCTCCGGCTGGTAGGGGGTGTAGGCGGTGTACCAGGCCGGGTTCTCCATGACGTTGCGCAGGATGACCGGCGGGGTGAAGGTCCCGTAGTAGCCGAGTCCGATCATCGAGCCGAGGACCTGGTTGCGGTCGGCGAGAGAGCGCAGCTCGGCCAGCACCTCGGCCTCGGTGCGGGCGCCGGGCAGGTCGAGCGCGTCGGCGTTCTTGATCACATCGGGCACCGCGGCGGCGGTGAGCTCGTCGAGCGAGCCGTAGCCGACCTGCGCGAGCATCTTGGCCCGCGCCTCCTGGTCGGGCCCGATGTGGCGCTGTTCGAAGGGGATGCCCTGTTCGAGCTCGGAGAGCGGAATGCGCTGGGCGGTCATTGCGGAGGCCTCCTGGTCTGACACGACCTTCGAGGGACACCACGGCACAGGTGCCCCGACGGCCTCCCCCTCTGTCATCTCAACCTGAGAGTTTCACCGGGCCGCCCGAGGGCTCCCGGTTTTCACCGTCGGTGAGAGCGGAAGCCGTCGACACCCGCTCTGCTTTCCAGAGTGACCTCGTCCGTGCGGTACGTGGGCCTGAGAGATTCCGGGGAGGATTTGCTCCTTCGGCGCCCCCGGTGGTGCCGGAGGGCTCTCCCGCACGGGGTCAGCAGCCGTAGCCAGCCTACCAGCGGGGCAGCCGCACGGGTCTTCGAGTGGCCGCCATACTGAATGTGCTCTTTTGTAGTGGTTACGGATGAGTTGCGACCACGTGGAGGGACAGTGCAGACGGAGATCGATCCGCGCAACCTGATCGGCCGCAAGGCGTTCGACCGCAGCGGCCACAAGATCGGCACGGTGGACGAGGTCTACCTCGACGACGCGACCGGTGTGCCGGAGTGGGCGGCCATACGCACCGGCTTGTTCTCCCGGGACGCCTTCGTCCCCCTGGAACCCAGCGAACTGGTCGAGGGCGCCCTGCACGTCCCCTTCGACCGCGCACTGATCAAGGAGGCCCCCGACTTCGGCGTGGGCCGCCATCTGTCCCCCGAGCAGGAACTGCAGCTCTACCACCACTACGGCCTCGACGTCGCCCCTCCACCGACCGTTCCGGACCACCATTTCGGCAAGCTGGCAGGCTCCGGCTCGGGTCCGGACGAAAGCTGAGCGGGAGGAACCGGCGGAACCGGAGGAGTCAGAGGAAGGGGTTCGGCCGGTTCCAGGTCCGGGTCGTCCATGAGGAAGGTGCGAACCCGGCCCGGCGCGGACTCAGGAGTCTCGAAGCGCACGGTGACGCGGCCGAGGCCACTGCCCTGTACCCATCCGTGACCGTACTCGGCATGCCGTACGTCGTGGCCCGACGGCCACCGCCGCTCGGTGGGTGCCGGCTGCCGCTCGGCGGGTTCCTCCGGGCGCTCCTCGGCCGGGCCCTCCGCCCGCGCGCCCGCGGCCTGCGCGAACAGGTCCTCCTGGGTGTAGTCGGCGAGCCCGGACACGCCCACGCCGAGCAGCCGTACGCCGCCCGTGGTGTCCACGGAGTCCAGCAGCCGGGCGGCCGCCTCCCGTATCACCGCGGGGTCGTCGGTGGGCCCGCGCAGGGTCTCGGAGCGGGTCAGGGTGGAGAAGTCGTAGCGGCGCACCTTCAGCACGATGGTGCGCCCCGACAGACCGGCCCCGCGCAGCCGCCCCACGCACCGGTCGGCGAGCCGCTGCACCTCCAGGGCCACCCGGACGCGGTCGTGGATGTCCACGTCGTAGGTGTCCTCGACGGACACCGACTTCGTCTCGCGCTCGGCGACGACGGGACGGTCGTCCTGGGCCAGCGCCATCGCGTACAGCGCCTGCCCGTGCGCCTTGCCGAGCAGCCGTACGAGTTCGTCCTCGCCGGCCTCGGCGATCTCCTCGACGGTGTGGATCCCGGCCCGCCGCAGGTGGTCGCCCGTGGCCGGGCCCACGCCCGGCAGGGTCCGCACGGACAGCGGACCGAGCAGGGCCCGCTCGGTGCCGGGCTCGATGAGCACCAGGCCGTCGGGCTTGGCCTGCTCGGAGCCGATCTTGGCGAGCATCTTGGAGGCGGCCAGCCCCACGGACCCCGTGAGTCCCGTGACGGCCCGGATGTCGGCACGCAGCCTCGCCCCCGCCAGCCGCGCTGATTCCGCGTCCCAGGCGGCTCCCCCGGTCTCCAGGTCCACGAACGCCTCGTCCAGGCTCAGCGGCTCCACCAGCGGCGACAGCGCCCGCAGCAGGCCCATCACCCGCTCGCTGATCGAGCGGTAGAAGGCGAAGCGCGGCACGAGGTACGCGGCGTTCGGCGCCAGCCGCCGCGCCTGGGCCATCGGCATCGCGGAGTGGACGCCGAAGACGCGCGCCTCGTACGACGCCGTGGCCACCACGCCGCGCGGTCCCAGCCCGCCCACGACCACGGCCTTGCCGCGCAGGCTCGGCTTGGACGCCTGCTCCGCGGAGGCGAAGAAGGCATCCATGTCGAGATGGAGGATCGTGGGTGCGGTTCTCACATCTACGATGCTGCACCACGCCACTGACAACGCCCCGGTTCCGGCGGCACCCGTACGGGCTCTCGAAGCCGGTCCGGGGGCCGAGCGGGCTGATCGGGCCCATGCCGGCCGGGCCGGTGGCCGAAACGACCGGAGCCGGCCGAGGGGCCGCTCAGACGGCCCGGTTGCGCCGCCGGGCGAGCTCGTCACCCGGGTTGTGCCCCACGAGCGTCTCCCCGGTGTCGATGCGCTCACCGTGCAGCTGCGACAGCGCGCTCTCCACATCACGCCACACCACGCCGACGGCGATGCCGAAGATTCCCTGGCCTCCCTGGAGCAGGGCGTGCACCTCGTCGGGCGACGTGCACTCGTACACCGTGGCACCGTCGCTCATCAGCGTCATCCGCTCCAGGTCACGCAGACCGCACTCGCGCAGGTGCTGGACGGCGCTACGGATGTTCTGCAACGACACGCCGGTGTCGAGGAACCTCTTGACGATCTTCAGGACGACGACGTCCCGGAAGCTGTAGAGACGCTGGGTGCCGGACCCGTGGGCGGGACGCACGCTCGGCTCGACCAGCCCGGTACGCGCCCAGTAGTCCAGTTGCCGGTAAGTGATGCCGGCGGCCGCGCAGGCCGTCGGACCGCGGTAGCCGATCTGCTCGGTAGCCATGGCCGCCGCCCCTCCGCTGCTCGGCACCGCCGTCGGTCGCTGCGGAGCACGACCGGCCACGCCCCCGGGAGGGGGATACCCCCCGCTCGGTCGGAGCCGAGAGCTCGGGGGAGGGTACGGACCGCTTCCCCCGGCATTGCGTCCGGGGGCACCCCCAGCCGTACCGTCGCCGCTGCTTCTCACGCCGACCTCCGTCCTTGACCTGCCTCCTCGACGGTAGGCAGTCACCAGGGGTGCGTCAACGATCGCCACACTCGGCACGCCGAGTGATAATCACCCTAAGAGTGGTTTCGCGTACCCCATCGCCGGGAAAGGCTATCCGAATGCCTCGGAGGGAGGCCGCGGGGCGGTCTCCCGTGGCTCCTGCGGGCGCTTCACTGGCTACTGGTGCCGAAGTCCTCCGGTGAGATCTGGTCGAGGAACTCGCGGAACTTCTCCACCTCGTCCTCCTGCTCGTCCGGGATCGCGATGCCCGCGTCGTCGAGCACCGTGTCGCTGCCGAAGATCGGCGTCCCGGTACGCAGGGCCAGCGCTATGGCGTCGGACGGCCGGGCGCTCACCTCGACACCGCTGGCGAACACCAGCTCGGCGTAGAAGACGCCTTCACGCAGGTCCGTGATGCGCACTTCCGTGAGTTCCTGGCCGACCGCTTCCAGCACGTCCTTGAACAAGTCATGGGTCAGCGGTCGCGCAGGGGCCATGCCCTGTTGGGCGAAGGCGATCGCCGTCGCCTCCCCTGGCCCGATCCAGATGGGGAGGTAACGGTCGCCTCCCACTTCACGCAGGAGCACGATCGGCTGGTTGGAGGGCATCTCGACCCGGACACCTACGACATCGAGCTCGTTCACACAGCAACCCTAGGCGGTGCCCCGACCGTTTGGGTAGTCGGGCCGGTCAGGGGAGGAGGATCCGGCCGCCTCCCGGCCCGCTCACGGCAGCCGCACCCCCAGCGCGGCCTGGACCAGCACCGTGTGCAGCCGCACCGTGAGCTCCGCGAGCTCCTTGGCACGGGCCTCCGCATGTGCCCTGGTCTGCGGGTTGCGGTGCCGCTTGAGCGGGGCCACCACCTGGTCGACGAGCCCGGCCTCACGGTCGGCGGCCGCCTTCATCACCCGCAGGTGCCGGGGCCCGATCCCGAAACGCCCCAGCTCGGAGACGAGCGAGGCCACGGTCACCGCCTCGGCGCCGTAGGCCCCGTCCGCCAACGGAGTGAGCAGCCCGTACGACTCCCACTCCCGCAGCTCTCCCTCCTCGATGCCGGCGGCGGCGAGCAGCTCGGCCCGCCCGATCCGGGCCCCCGTGGGGGCCTCGGCCGACGCCGGCACCGCCGAGGCGTCACGCTGCCGGCCGACCGCCGGCAGGTGGACCGCCTCGCCGCGCTCCATCGCGTCCAGGTACTCGCGGATCACCTTCAACGGCAGGTAGTGGTCCCGCTGCATCCGCAGGACCAGGGCCAGCCGCTCGACGTCGTCGGTGCTGAACTTGCGGTACCCCGAGGGGGTGCGCCGCGGCTCGACGAGCCCCTCCGACTCAAGAAAACGGATCTTGGAGACGGTGACCTCGGGGAACTCGTCGCGCAGCACGTTCAGCACCGTGCCGATGCTCTTCAGCCCACTGTCCGTGGCGGCGGCGCCGTGCCCGGCACCGCCGCTCGGTGATTGGCGCATGGACCTTCCCTGACAGGTCAGACGCCCTGTCGGCTCGAGTAGAAGACCAGCCGGTACTTGCCGATCTGCACCTCGTCACCGTTGGACAGAGCGACCTGGTCGATCGGCTCCCGGTTGACGTACGTGCCGTTCAGACTGCCGACGTCGGCCACCGTGAACGAGCCGTCCGGGCTGCGGCGGAACTCCACATGGCGACGCGAGACCGTCACGTCGTCCAGGAAGATGTCGCTCTGCGGATGACGCCCCGCCGTGGTCAGCTCGCCGTCCAGGAGGAAGCGGCTGCCGGAGTTCGGACCGCGGCGCACCACCAGCAGGGCCGAGCCCAGCGGCAGCGCGTCGACGGCCGCCTGCGCCTCCGGAGAGAGCATCGGCGTCTGACCGGTGGCCTCGGCGTCGTAGGCCTCGAGACCGGAGATCGAGATCGTCGAGGTCGTCTCCGACGAGCGCTCCGGCGTCGCACCGGGCCGCAGCGGCGCACCGCAGTTGGAGCAGAAGCGGCTGTTCTGCGCGTTGCGGTTACCGCACCTCGTACACACCAGGGCCGACATGGACGGATCCTCCTGCCGCGGCTGCCCCGCGGGGGCATCGGACGCGTACGGGCCGGCGGCAAACCCTCCAGCCGTACCTGAGGTCGACGGTTGCCCGAAACCTATGCCGCCCGACTGGGCAGGGTCAACCGACGACGCGTCCTGACCGGCCACCTGGTCCCTGAACAGCGGACGCTGGCCCTCGGCGTCAGGCTGTGCGCGATGACGGGCCGTCGCGTTCTCGCCGCCCTCTCGCGCGCTCTTGCCGAACAACTTCGCAAACAACTTCACGGGCGATTCCCCTTGACCGAAACAGACCCGCCCGTGGGGCAGGACGAACCCTGACTGCATACACCGGTCGACCCGGACATCTTCACAACGTCCGTATCCACCAGACAGTTTCCACCACGCACCACCCAATCGATGCGCCGACCCCCCGCAACCTCATGCCCCTGCCGGACGAGCGCCATGCACCGCCGGTTCACCGCGAGGACGACCGAGCGTAGTCAGGCCTCTTCGCCGCCCGCAAGGCGTCCACGACGATCTTGTCCGAACGGTCGATGGTCACGGTGGCCTGCTCCTTCTCCAGGGTCTGCACCACGCCTCCAGGAATGTTGAGCGCCGGTTCGAGGTCCTGCGGCTTGCCGATGACCTTGAAACGATACGGGGCGTTGATCTTGTTCCCGTCGACGTCCACGCTCTTGCCGGAGTCGGTGAGATAAGTGTTCGCGACCACGCGCACACCGTTCACCTCGATCGCCTCCGCACCGGCCGCGCGCAGCTCCTGTATCGCGTCGAGCAGCATGTCCGCCCGGACCGTCCCCTTCGTGTCCTCGACCGTCACCGTGATGCCGGGTCCCTGCGCGGCCACCGTGCCCGCGAGGATGCCGAGTTGCTTCTCCTTCTCGGCCGTCTGCCTGCGGGCCTCCTCGGCCTGGTCCGAGCTGTTCTCCAGCTCCTGGCGCTGCTTCTCCAGACCCTGCTTCTCGTCTTCAAGACGCTGAGTACGGTCGTCCAGTTCATCGAGGATGCGGACGAGATCCTCCTGCCGGGCGCCGCGCAGCGCGTTGTCGCCGCTGCTGTTGGAGGCGACCTGGACGGCGAGTCCGAAGCCGAGGCCGAACAGCAGCAGCGCGACGACGAGTTGGGCCCGGGTGAAGCGCGGCGGCCACAGCCCCTGGGCCAGCCGCTGGCGACCGGTCAGCGCGGGCTCGGAACTCTCTTCGACGCTGGGACCCTCACCGGCGGCCGCCTGCGCGGGCACCTCCTCGGGCAACTCCTGGCGCAGCCGCTGCTGCTCGGGCTGGGTGTCCTGCTGCCCGTTCCCGGGCTGCTCGTCCTGGTGGCTCATGATTCTCACGCCCGGAACACGTGCCGTCGGATCGCCGCGGCGTTGGAGAAGATGCGGATACCGAGGACGACCACGACACCCGTGGACAGCTGGGCACCCACGCCCAACTTGTCGCCCAGGAAGACGATCAACGCGGCCACGACCACGTTGGACAGGAACGACACGACGAAGACCTTGTCGTCGAAGATGCCGTCCAGCATGGCCCGCAGGCCACCGAAGACGGCGTCCAGCGCCGCGACGACGGCGATCGGCAGATAAGGCTCGACGACCGCCGGAACCTCCGGCCGGACCAACAGGCCGGCCACCACTCCCACGACGAGGCCCAGTACGGCGATCACGATGTGCCCTTCTCAGTGCTCGGCTGTGCTGTACGTACGATCACACTCGGTGCGGCGGCCAGCCGGAGGTCGCTCTCCACGGAGATGCTGCTCCGGATGCCGTAGTTGTCCTTCAGGGCCTGGAGGTACAGCCCGTCGGGGCTGTCCTGGAACCGGGCGCTCAGCCGTTTCCCCTCGCCCACGGCCAGCACCGTGTACGGCGGCACCAGCGGCTTGTTGTCGACCAGTATCGCGTCGCCCGCGGCCCTGATCGCCGACAGGGCCGTCAGCCGCTGCCCGTTGATGGAGACGGCTTCGGCACCCGACTGCCACAGCCCGTTCACCACCCGCTGCATGTCCCGGTCCCGGACCCGGCCGGTGTCGGAGAAACCCGACGTCCCTCGCGGATTGCCGCCGCCGCTCGTGCCGGCCTCCTTGGCGTCGTCCACCACGAGCCTCATACCGGGGCCGTACACCTCGCTGGCGCCCGCCAGCATGCTCACGAGGTCGGCCTGCGGGTTGCCGCCGGTGTGCCGCAGCGCCTCGCGCTGCCGCGCGTTCACGTCGTCCCTCAGCTTGTCGACGGTGCCCTCGAGCTCGTCGGCCGCCGCGGTCTCCTTGTCGATGCGGTCGATCAGCTCCTGGCGCTCCTTGGCGACGACCGGGGCCGCCACACGGGCCTGTGCCGCTCCCACGGTCACCACGAGCCCGGCCAGCACCAGCCCGCCCGCCAGCCCGAGCTTCGCCCGGACGGTTTTCGGCATGCCGCTCTCGCCCGCGGCCTTCTTCCGAGCGGCGGACTCGGCGTAACCGTCGTCGAGGCTGTGGTCCATGACGTTGGTGATCAACGACATGGAGGCGTCCGGTCGGGAGGGCCGCG
This sequence comes from Streptomyces sp. NPDC091412, assembly GCF_044756885.1. Taxonomy (NCBI): domain Bacteria; kingdom Bacillati; phylum Actinomycetota; class Actinomycetes; order Kitasatosporales; family Streptomycetaceae; genus Streptomyces; species Streptomyces sp. NPDC091412. The sequence continues at coordinate 232,156 of NZ_JBIVTV010000012.1, forward strand.
CGGGGTTGCTCCGAATGGGGGGTTGCTGCGGCATGCCGCACATCGTCGCACGACGTGGCCGTGACCTCCGAATGGCCCCACCGGCGTGCCGGACAGGCCCCCTTGGGGGACACTTGTCCGGCACGCGTGCGTGCTGTCCGTTTTACCGGCCGGCGCCCTGTTCCACCGGCCCGCGTTCTACCGGCCGGCGCTGTCCACGACCGCCGCCCACTCGTCCAGCAGCGTCTGGGCGGAGGCGTCGTCGGGCCCCTCGGCCCACAGATGCGTGACCGCTTCGGCAGGGTCGGGCAGGACCATCACCCAGCGGCCGTCGGTCTCCACCACCCGCACACCGTCCGTGGTGTCCACGAAGCGGTCTCCGGCCGCCTCGACGACCCGGCGCATCACCAGGCCCTTGACGGCCCACGGCGTCGCCAGATCGCGCTTGAGGACGTGCGCACGCGGGATCCGGGCGTCGATCTGGCTCAGGGTGAGCTGAGTACGCGCGACCAGCCCGATGAGCCGTACGAAAGCCGCCGTGCCGTCGTAGACGCTGCTGAACTCCGGGACGATGAACCCACCCTTGCCGTCGCCGCCGAAGATCGTCCCCTCCTCGCCACCGACCCGTGTGAGGTCGTCGGGCGAGGTCGTCGTCCACTCCACCTGGGTGCCGTGGTACGCGGCCACCTGCTCGGCGATCCGAGTGGTCGTGACGGGCAGCGCCACCCGGCCGCTGCGCCGCTCGGCTGCGATGAGGTCGAGCATCACCAGCAGCGCCCGGTCGTCCTCGATGATGCGGCCCCTCTCGTCGACGAGCGACAGCCGCTCGCCCACCGGGTCGAACCGCACACCGAACGCGGCCCCGGAGGACGCCACGATCTCGCCGAGCCGCACCAGACCCGAGCGCCGCATGTCGGCGGTCTCCGTCGGCCGGGCCTCGTTCAGACCGGGGTTGATCGTCAGCGAGTCCACCCCGAGCTTGCCGAGCAGGCTGGGCAGCACGAGTCCGGCGCTGCCGTTCGACGCGTCCACGACGACCTTGAGCCCCGACTCGGCGATCCCGGTGGTGTCGACGTTGCGCAGCAGTGACCCGGTGTACGAGTCGAAGACGCTGGACGGGAAGTACAGGTCACCGATCTCGCCGGGGAACGCACGCCGGTACTCCTGGCGCGCGAAGACCCGGTCCAGCTTGCGCTGGCTGGCCTGCGACAGGTCGGCGCCCTGTCCGTCGAAGAACATGATGTCGACCGAGTCGGGCACCCCGGGCGAGGTCCGGATCATGATGCCGCCCGCGCTGCCCCGCGCGGTCTGCTGCCGCGCGACCGGCAGCGGCACGTTCTCCAGGTCCCGTACGTCGATGGCGCTGGCCTGGAGGGCCGAGATCACCGCCCGTTTGAGCGCACGGGCACCCCGGGAGTGGTCGCGGGCCGTGGTGACCGTGGAGCCCTTCTTGAGCGTGGTCGCGTAGGCGCCGGCGAGCCGTACGGCGAGCTCCGGGGTGATCTCCACGTTCAGGATCCCGGACACTCCGCGGGCTCCGAAGAGGTGCGCCTGGCCCCGCGACTCCCAGATCACCGAGGTGTTGACGAAGGCGCCGGCCTCGATGGTCTTGAACGGGTACACCCTCACGTTGCCCTGCACGATCGATTCTTCACCGATCAGGCACTCGTCACCGATGACCGCGCCGTCCTCGATCCGCGCCGCGCGCATGATGTCGGTGTTCTTGCCGACGACACAGCCGCGCAGGTTGCTGTGCTGGCCTATGTACACGTTGTCGTGCACGACGGCCTTGTGCAGGAAGGCCCCGCTCTTCACGACGACGTTGGAGCCGACGACGGTGTGCTCGCGGATCTCGGCGCCGGCCTCCACCTTCGCGTAGTCGCCGATGTAGAGCGGCCCGCGCAGCACGGCGTCCGGGTGCACCTCTGCGCCCTCGGCGACCCAGACTCCCGGGGAGATCTCGAAGCCGTCGATCTCGACGTCGACCTTGCCCTCCAGGACGTCGGCCTGCGCCTTCACATAGCTCTCGTGGGTGCCGACGTCCTCCCAGTAGCCCTCGGCGATATAGCCGTAAATCGGCTTGCCTTCCTTCATCAGCTGCGGGAAGACATCGCCGGACCAGTCGACCGGAACGTCGGGGTCGACATAGTTGAACACCTCGGGCTCCATCACGTAGATGCCCGTGTTCACGGTGTCGGAGAAGACCTGGCCCCAGGTCGGCTTCTCCAGGAAACGCTCGACCTTGCCCTCTTCGTCGACGATGGTGATGCCGAATTCCAGCGGATTGGGCACGCGCGTGAGACACACGGTCACCATCGCGCCCTTTTCCTTGTGGAATTCGATCAGCCGGGTGAGGTCGAAGTCGGTCAGGGCATCACCGGAGATGACGAGGAACGCGTCGTCCTTCAACGCCTCCTCGGCGTTCTTGACGCTGCCGGCGGTTCCGAGCGGCTTCTCCTCGTTGGCATAGGTGAGCTCCATTCCGAGCTCTTCACCATCACCAAAGTAGTTCTTGACCAACGAGGCCAGGAACTGGACTGTGACGACGGTCTCATTCAGCCCGTGCCTTTTGAGCAGCCTCAGCACATGCTCCATGATCGGCCGGTTGGCCACCGGCAGGAGCGGCTTGGGCATGCTCGAGGTCATCGGACGAAGGCGCGTGCCTTCGCCTCCGGCCATCACGACGGCCTTCATGTCGGAAGCGTCCTCCTCCAAGAGACGACGATCTAGCCGACTGCACCCGTCCTGATTGTCCCGCACTTTTCCCAGGCGGGCCATCGGAGTCCCCGCGGCTGCCTCGATGAGGGGAACTCAGTCGGCCGTGGCGTCCGCACGGACCAGACGGCGGACTTGTACCACGTAGAGGACTCCTGCCCACCAATAGAGCGTTGTACCCCATCCCGCGAACGCCCATCCGAAAATGGCCGCGAGTGACGCGATCCATCCGCTGCCGTCACTGAGCAGCAACAAGGGGAACGCATACATCAGGTTGAACGTCGCCGCCTTCCCCAGGAAGTTCACCTGCGGCGGCGGGTAGCCATGTCGCCTGAGGACAGCCACGGCCACCAGGAGCATCAATTCGCGTGCCACGAGAAGAGCGGTCAGCCACAGCGGCAGAATCTCGCGCCAGGTGAGACCGAGGAGGGTGGAGAGAACGTACAGCCGGTCGGCGGCGGGGTCGAGCAGCCGGCCGAGGCTGCTGACCTGGTTCCACCGTCGTGCGAGCTTGCCGTCGAGGTAGTCGCTGACCCCGCTCAACGCCAGCACCAGCAGTGCCCAGCCATCACTCTTGGGGCCACCGAACTCCGGCCGGAGGATCAGCCACAGGAAGAGGGGTACGCCGACGAGCCGCGCCATGCTGAGGATGTTCGGGATGGTGAGGACCCGGTCCGTCTGAACACGGGTCTCCTGGACCTCCACCCGGGGGCCTCCTGTGGGAAAGATACCGACGATGCCTCCTGACCTTACCCCAACGCAAAAAAGCTCCGGCTCCCGGGCTGTTTGCCCAGGAGCCGGAGCTCTAAAGGTAGTTCGGCGGCGTCCTACTCTCCCACAGGGTCCCCCCTGCAGTACCATCGGCGCTGTGAGGCTTAGCTTCCGGGTTCGGAATGTAACCGGGCGTTT
>NZ_JBIVTV010000013.1:0-171617 GCF_044756885.1 Streptomyces sp. NPDC091412
CTTCGACCAGGCCGGAAACGCCGGTGAGGTCCGCACCTACCAGTTCCGGGTCAAGGCCGGACAGCCCGAGCGCGCGATGTGGCAGATGGACGAGGCCACAGGGGCCACCACGGCCGTGTCCACGACCACGCCGCGGACCGTGCGGCTGCACGGCGGCGCCGCGCTGGGCGCCGCGGGCAGGAAGGGCACCGGTCTGCACTTCGACGGCACGTCCGGGTACGCCGACTCCGACCTCACCGTGGTGGACACCTCGGACAGCTTCTCCGTGGCGGCCTGGGCACGGCTCGACCGGATGCCGACGTCAGCGGCGATCATCGCCGCCCAGCCGGGCAACCACTCTCCGGGCTTCGAGCTGTACTACTCCCAGTCCTACGACCGGTGGGTGTTCAACCAGTACACCTCCGACACCGCAGGGGCTTCCATCGCCCGGGCCATGGCCGCCGCGCCCGGGGACGCCAAGGCGGGCGCATGGACCCATCTGGTGGGCGTGTACGACGGCAAGGCCAAGCAGCTGCGGCTCTACGTGAACGGCACGCAGGCCGGTGCCACCGCGTACACCACCGCCTGGGAGGCCCGCCGCGGGCTTCAGTTGGGCGCCGGGATCTACAGCGGTGTCCACAAGTCCTTCTTCCCGGGCACCGTCGACGATCTGCGGATCTTCGACCGGGCGGTCAGCGCGGCCGAGGCCGGGCGGCTGTACCAGGACCAGGAACTCACGACCGGCCGTCCGGCCCGTGCGGTCTTCCCGCTGGACGAGGAGGCGACCGCCCAGGAAGCGGCGGGAACGGCCGCCCGGCAGCCGCTGACCCTGCACGGCGGCGCGAACCTGGGCGTGAAGGGGGTCGCGGGCAACGCCCTGAAGGTGGACGGGACCAGCGGCTACGCGGCCACGGACCTGCCCGTGCTCAACACGGCCCGCTCGTACTCCGTTTCCGCCTGGGCGAAGCTGCCCGCGGGAGGCACCAGCGGCAATCGCACGGTGCTCAGCCAGAGCGGCACCTACTACAGCCCGTTCTACCTCTCCTACGAGGGGGAGGTGAACACGTGGAGCCTGCGCACCTCGCTGGAGGACGTGGAGTCGGGCAACATCCGCGATCAGCGGGTGCGGGCCAACCAGCCGGCGCGGCCCGGTGAGTGGACCCACCTGATGGCGGTCCACGACGTCGACGCCCAGCAGATCCGCCTGTACGTCAACGGGCAGTTGCAGGGCAGCTCCGCCGCGCCCAAGACCTGGGAGGCCCAGGGGCCGGTGCAGGTCGGCCGCACCATCTGGACGGGCAAGTACGTCGACTACTTCGCCGGGGAGGTCGACGACGTACGTCTCTTCGACCGGCCGGTCACCGATGACGAGGCCCAGCAGCTGTTCCGGCAGCGTCCGCTGGTCAAGGGGCGCTGGACCTTCGAGACGGCGTCGGGCTCCCCGCTGGTGACGCCGGACAAGTCCGCGTCGGGCAACGGCATGACGCTGTACGGCGGTGCGCAGCTCGACTTCGGCTGGGTCGACGGCGGCGTGAGCCTCGACGGCGTCAACGGTTACGGGGTGACGTCCGCCGTGCCCGTGGACACCGGCGCCAGCTTCACCGTCACCGCCTGGGCCCAGGCGGCGGCCGTCCCGGCCAAGGGCGTTGCCCTGCTCAGCATGCCGGGGGCGACACAGGACGCGTTCGCGGTGCGGTACGAGCCGAGTGCCGATCCGGACCGGGATCCGGGCCGATGGCGGATCGCCGTGGCGTCGGCCGACAGCACCGGCGCCACGGTCGCCCAGGTCGACAACGGCCAGTTCTTCAGCCCGACCGACTGGACGCACCTGGCCCTGGTCTACGACGGCTTCACCAAGCAGCTTCAGCTCTATGTGAACGGTGAGCTCGAAGAGGTGGGGTGCGCCGACGGCGACGGCGACGGCGACGGCACGGCGGACGGCTCCGCCTGCGCGGACCGGGTCTCCTGGGCGGACGACGTGCTGTCGTTCCCCGCGACACGCCCGTTGCAGCTGGGCCGGGCGCTGACCGGGCCGAGCACCTGGGGGGCGTACTGGCCCGGTTCGGTGTCCGACGTGTGGGCCTTCCAAGGCACGTTGACCGAGGCGCAGGTCAGGCAGCTTGCCACCGGCCAGTTCGGCATGGCCACCGAGGTTCCCGGGGGCGAGTGACCCTCTCCGTGGCCGGCCTGCTTCCTCCGCGGCCGGCCACGGCCCTCGCCGGGCTTGGCAACCGGCATCCAGCATCCAGCATCCAGCTTTCGCCCCACCCCGTGCCTCGCGCACGGGGCGGGGCTCGCAGCGAAGGGCGAAGTAGAGGATGAACGGCAGATCGAGCAAGTGGCTCGGCATGCTGCGACGAGGTACCGCGCTGACCGCGGCCGCGGTCATGGTCGGCACGCTCGTGCAGGGACTGACGGCACAGTCCGCCGCCGCGGCGGAGAACGGGAAGGGCCGCCCCGCGCTGCCGTCGTCCGAGCGGCCGGTTCCCGGCTCGGCCGGCAGCGTCAAACCCCGCACCCTGACGAAGGGGCCGCGCACCCCGGGCAGGGCGCCCGACGCGGTCTGGCCGGCGGCGGCGAGCGCGTTGGTGGAGCTGCCCGCGGCGGGAAGCGGGAGCGCCGCGTCCACGGCGCCGCGGGCCAAGGGATTCCCGCTGTCGCTGGACGTCCCGCCGGGGGCGGGCAAGAACTCCGCCCGGGGTGAGATCGAGGCCCGTGTTCTCAGCCGCAAGACGGCCGAGGACGCCGGTGTCGACGGCGTGCTGTTCACCCTGCGGTCCGGCGGCGACCGGAAGCAGTCCCAGCCCGGCAGGCTGCGCGCCCGGCTCGACTACTCCGGTTTTGCGGGGGCGTTCGGCGGTGGTTATGCCTCCCGGCTGACGCTGGTGGAGCTGCCCGCGTGTGCGCTGACGACTCCGGAGGAGGCCCGCTGCCGTACGAGCGTGCCGGTGGAGACCGTCAACGACGCCGGGAAGCAGACGCTGACCGCGCAGGGTGTGACGCTCGGTGCGGCCGCTCCGACGGTGCTCGCGGCGGTGGCGGAGGCGCAGAGTGCGAGCGGTGACTACACCGCGACGCCGCTGTCGCCCTCGGCGACCTGGAGCACCAGTCTGAACACGGGTGACTTCTCCTGGTCGTACGACATTCCGGTACCGGACGTGCCGGGCGAACTGGCTCCGAGTGTCGGTCTGTCGTACTCCTCGGGCTCCGTCGACGGGCGTACCGGGTCCACGAACAACCAGGCGTCGTGGGTGGGTGACGGCTTCAGCCTGTGGCCCGGTTCCATCGAGCGGCGGTACAAGCCGTGTGCGGATGACGGGGTGAAGAACGCGGACGGCAGCAAGCCCGGTGACCTGTGCTGGGCGTACGACAACGCGTTCATCACGTTCAACGGCAAGGGCGGTGAGCTGGTCCCGACCGGCACCGACTCGTGGAAGTTGAAGGACGACGACGGCACCAGGATCGACCGGCTGACCTCCGGCGACCGTGGCAACGGGGACAACGACGGCGAGTACTGGCGGCTGACCGACCCGGACGGCACGCGCTACTACTTCGGCTACAACCGGCTGCCGGGCTGGTCGGACGGCAAGCCGGTGACGAACTCCGCCTGGACGGTTCCGGTGTTCGGCAACGACTCCGGTGAGCCCTGCCATGCCGCGGCGTTCGCCGACTCCTGGTGCCAGCAGGCCTGGCGGTGGAACCTGGACTACGCCGTCGACGTGCACGGCAACGCCATCGCCTACTACTACAACAAGGAGACCAACTCCTACGGCCGCAACCTGAAGGCCAAGGACAACACCCCCTATGTCCGCGGCGGCACGCTGGACCGGATCGAGTACGGTCTGAAGTCCTCCTCGATGTACGGCACGAAGGCGCTGGCCAAGGTCAGCTTCACCGACGCCGAGCGCTGCCTGCCCGACTCCTCCACCACCTGCACCGACATCGGCAAGGACGCGGCGTATTGGTACGACACGCCGTGGGACCTGAACTGCGAGGCGGGCAAGGACTGCGACAAGGGCCGTCTCTTCCCGGTGTTCTTCACCCGCAAGCGGCTCAGCGAGATCACCACCCAGGTCTTCGACGGCAGCGCCTACCAGACCGTCGACTCCTGGAAGCTGACCCACCGCTGGGGCATGGCCGACACCGACTACCAGTTGCTGCTCGACTCGATCCAGCGCACGGGCCACACCGCGACCCCGGCGGTCACCCTGCCGAAGGCCACCTTCGCGTACACCCAACTGGCCAACCGCCTGGACAGGACCGGTGACGGCTACCCGCCGTTCATCAAGGCCCGACTGTCCACGGTCGCCGATGAGTACGGCGGCCAGATCGACGTCAACTACTCCGCTCCGGCCTGTGACTTCGCCGCGCTGCCGACACCGCAGTCCAACACCACGCGCTGCTTCCCGCAGTACCTCGGCGGCAGTTCGTCGGCCGATCCGGAGCAGCAGTGGTTCAACAAGTACGTGGTCACGTCCGTGACGGCGACCGACCGCACGGGTGGGGCGCCGGACGAGGTCAGCACGTTCCAGTATCTGGGTGGTGCGGCCTGGCACTACGACGATGACGACGGGCTGACGAAGGAGAAGTTCAAGACCTGGTCGCAGTGGCGTGGTTACGGTCAGGTCCGGGTGCAGACCGGTGGCCAGGGCGGCGCGTCGGCGATGAGGTCGCAGGACGACACGTACTTCCTGCGGGGCATGGACGGCGACCGCAAGGACGCCAGTGGCGGCACGAAGCCGGTGAGTGTGACCTTGGGCGCCGGTGAGGGCGATCCGATCACCGACCACGAGTCGGCGGCCGGCTTCGCCTACAAGTCCGTGCGCTACTCAGGGCCCGGTGGCAAGGTCCTGGAGAAGACGGTGGACCGGCCCTGGCACCACCAGACGGCGAAGAAGACCCGCAGCTGGGGCACTGTCACCGCCAACTTCACCGGTACCAAGAGCAGCACGTCGTGGACGTCGCTGGACGACGGCGCGGGCACGAAGTGGCGCACCACCGAGACCATCAACGAGTTCGACACGGTGGCCGGGCGCGTCACCCAGGTCGAGGACCGCGGTGACACGAGCATCGCGACCGACGACACCTGCACCCGCACCACCTACGCCACCAACACCACCGACAACATCCTCAACCTGCCCTCGCGGGTGGAGACGGTGGCGAAGGCCTGTAGCGCGAGTGCCGGCCGTCCCGCCGATGTGATCTCCGACGTCCGCACCGCCTACGACGGCGGCGCGTACGACGCGGCTCCCACCAAGGGCGACGCGACGGCGAGCGCGGCGCTGAAGGACTACAACGGCACCACCGCCCTCTACCTGGAGTCCGGCACCACGTACGACTCCTACGGCCGGGAGCTGACCAGCACCGACCTGACCGCCGACGTGACCGCCACGGCGACGGGGACGGTCACGCGCACAGCGCGCAAGGACGGCCGTACCACCACGACCGAATACGGTCCCGCGACCGGTTTCGCCGCCACGGTGAAGGTGACCACGCCCCCGGCCAAGGCGGGCAACGCGACCACCGCCCAGACGACGACCACCACCCAGGACATCCTGCGCGGGGTGCCGGTGAAGGAGGCCGACACCAACAGCAACGCCGTCGACTACGCCTACGACGCCCTGGGCCGCACGGCCAAGGTGTGGCTGGCCGACCGGCTCACCGGTCAGACCCCGACCTACCAGTACACCTACACCGTCACCGACGGCCGGCCGGTCGCCGTGGGCACCAGGACGCTGGGCAACAACGGCGCCCAGCGCACCTCCTACACCCTCTACGACGGCTTCCTGCGCACCCGCCAGACCCAGGAGCCCGGCCCGGACGGCGGCCGTCTGCTGGCCGACACCTTCTACGACGAACGCGGCCTGACCGCGAAGGAGTTCGCCACCTACTACGCCACCGGCGCTCCCTCCACCACGCTGTTCAAGCCCGAGGACGCGCTGGGGGTGGAGAGCCAGAACCGGTACACCTACGACGGTCTGGGACGCGAGACGGAATCGAGGCAGATCGCCGGGAACGGCGACGGCGGCACCGTGCTGGGCACCACGCGGACGATCCACGGCGGTGACCGGACCACGGTGATCCCGCCGGTCGGCGGCACCGCCACCACCACCGTCACCGACGCCCGCGGCCGGACCACCGAACTGCGCCAGCATGTCGCCCGCAGCGCGGAGGCGGCCTACGAGACCACCAAGTACACCTACACCCCGCGCGGCGAGCTGCTGAGGCTCACCGACCCGGCGGGCAACAACTGGTCGTACACCTACGACCCGATGGGCCGGCAGCTGACGGCGACGGACCCCGACAAGGGCACCACCACCAACAAGTACGACGACCGCGGCCAGTTGGTCACCACCAAGGACGCCCGCCCGGGCACCCCGGTCCTGTGGAACGGCTACGACGACCTCGGCCGCAAGACCGAACTGCGTGAGGGTTCGGCGACCGGCACCCTGCGCGCAGGCTGGACCTACGACACCGTCAGCGGCGCGAAGGGGCAGCTCGCCGAGTCCACCCGCTACGTCGACGGCGCCGCCTACACCACCAAGGTCACCCAGTACGACCGTCTCTACCGGCCGGTCAGGACCGCGGTGGTCGTCCCCGAACGGGAGGGCGCCCTGAAGGGCACCTACCAGAGCGGTACCTCCTACCTGACCTCCGGGCTGGTCGGCGGCGTGAGCTTCTCCGCGGCTGGCTCGCTCCCGGGCGGCGGCCAGTCGTTCACGTACGATCCGGAGACGCTGCGGCCCATCTCCCTGCTGGGCGACGGCTTCAAGGCGGAGACCAGCTACAGCCTCACCGGCAAGCCCCTCCAGTACGCGATCTCCAACACCAGTGGCGGCAAGACCACCTGGGCCACCAACACCTACGAGTGGGGCACCCGGCGTCTGGCCACCTCCCGCGTGGACCGCCAGGACATCGCCGGGGTCGACCAGAACAGCACCTACCGCTACGACGAGGCGGGCAACGTCCTGTCCGTCTCGGACGTCTCCCGCTCCGGCACCGACAACCAGTGCTTCACCTACGACCACGTGCGCCGCCTGACCGAGGCCTGGACCCAGAACAGCACAGGCTGCGCCACCGCACCCAGCGGCGGCGTGCTCGGCGGCCCGGCCCCGTACTGGCACTCCTACACCTATGACCTGGCGAACAACCGTTCGACAGAAACCCTCCACGACCCCACGGGGAACGCGGCCAAGGACGTCAAGCGCGCCTACGCCTACCCCGACGCGGGCAAGGACCAGCCGCACACGCTGAACTCCGTGACCAGCACCGGTCCCACGGGGACGGTGAAGGACTCCTACGGTTATGACGAGACCGGCAACACCACCGGCCGCACGGTGGGCGGCACCACGCAGAGCCTGGAATGGGACGCGGAGGGCCACCTGGCGAAGGTGACCGAACCCGTCGCGGGCGGCAGCGGCAAGGTCACCGAGTATCTCTACGACAGCGAGGGCAACCGCCTGATCGGCCGCACCCCCACCGGTACCACCCTCTACCTCGGCGCCACCGAGATCACCCTGGCCAAGGGCTCCACCACGCCCAAGGCCACCCGCTACTACGACCTCGGCGACGGCAACCAGGCCGTCAAGAGCGACGACGGCGCCGTCTCCTTCACCCTCGCCGACCACCACGGCACCGCGCAGCTCGCGATCGAGGCCGGTACCCAGAAGCTCACCCAGCGCCGCACCCTGCCCTTCGGCGGCACCCGCGGCACCGGGCCGGACTCCTGGCCCGGCACCAAGGGCTTCGTCGGCGGCACCGACGACACCCAGGTCACCGGCCTGACCCACCTCGGCGCCCGGGAACACGACCCCGCCACCGGCCGGTTCCTCTCCGTCGACCCCGTCCTGGACACGGGGGACCCGCAGAGCCTCAACGGCTACGGCTACGCCGGCGGGAACCCCGTCACCTACAGCGACCCGTCCGGGGCCATCAGGATGAACCCCGACGGCACGCAGTGCCGTGACGGCTGGGAGAAGTGCGGGCCCGGAAACGTCCGTAGCAGCGCGTCGAAGTCGAGCGGCTCCGAGGGTCCGGTCCGGGCCTGCCGGTGCGGATCACGTCCCGTGCTCGTCAAGGGCAAGACCAAGCCCACCGGCCTCGGCGGTACTCCGGGTCGCCGCAATCTCACGCCCTCGAAGTCGGCTCCCAAGGGCTGGCTGAAGACCGCCCCGCCCAGCCCCAAGCCCGAAGCCCGGAAGAAGTGGTACCAGCGTGCGGCCGACTCGTTCGCCACGACGCCCGGCGGCTTCAAGGAGAGGCTCCTGGGGGCGGCGTTCGGCGCCCTCGGGATGGACGACTCCAGAGGTTCGTGCGCCAGCCTGGGAGGAGGTTTCTTCGTCACCGGTGAGATCTCCGGCTGCCTCGTGATGACGAAGAGGCCGGACGGCCACGTGGACTTCGGGTGGACGAGGTCCGCCAGCGTCGGCGGGTTCGGCTTCGGAATCAGCGGTGACGTCTCCACGCTCCACAGCAACGCGGACGACATCGGCCAGTTCGCCGGAAACGGCCGCGACGTGGGAGCGTCCTTCTTCAGCGGACTCGGCGGCACGGTCAACCACGAGACCGCCATCGGCACGTACAACTCCCGGGGGGAGCAGGTGACCTCGCTTGAGCTGGGCATCGGCCTGGGTGTTGAGTACGAGGGATACGCCGGCGTGAACAGGACGTGGAGCGGCAGATGGTTCACCCGATGACAGCCAGAAGGGTCCGCACGTGTTCAGTCTGATCATCGGGATCGCCCTGATCGCCTTCGGGGTCTGCCTCATCGCGGACCTCGGGGGGATCGCGACCCGGATCCACGCCTTCTTCACCTCGTTCATGAACCCGGGACAGGCCACCACCGGAACCATCCGGCTGGTCGGGGTCTTCGCCGCCCTCGTGGGGGTCGTCTGGGTCGTGACGTCCTTCCCGCTCGGGTAGCGGGCCGTAGAGCGACCGAGGTGTGCCGGGGCAGCGCCCGGCACACCTCGGTCGTCGTATGCGGGCGGGGCGGAATACTTCCGGGACGGGGACGGTTGGGCAGGTATAGTTGAACCGTCAACAACTAGGAGGGTGAGTGGCCATGCAGTTCGGGATCTTCAGCGTCGGCGACGTCACGCCGGACCCCACCACGGGGCGTACGCCGACCGAGCGCGAGCGGATCAAGGCCATGGTCGCCATCGCGCTGAAGGCCGAGGAGGCCGGCCTGGACGTCTTCGCGACCGGTGAGCACCACAATCCGCCGTTCGTGCCGTCGTCCCCGACTACCATGCTCGGCTACATAGCGGCGCGGACGGAGCGGCTGATCCTCTCCACCTCCACCACCCTGATCACCACCAACGACCCGGTGAAGATCGCCGAGGACTTCGCGATGCTGCAGCACCTGGCCGACGGGCGGGTGGACCTGATGATGGGGCGCGGCAACACCGGGCCGGTCTACCCCTGGTTCGGGAAGGACATCCGGCAGGGCATCAACCTCGCCGTCGAGAACTACTCCCTGCTGCACCGCCTGTGGCGCGAGGACGTCGTCGACTGGGAGGGCAAGTTCCGCACGCCGTTGCAGGGCTTCACCTCCACGCCCCGCCCGCTGGACGGCGTACCGCCCTTCGTCTGGCACGGCTCCATCCGCTCCCCGGAGATCGCCGAGCAGGCCGCGTACTACGGCGACGGCTTCTTCCACAACAACATCTTCTGGCCGGCCGACCACACCAGGCGGATGGTCGAGCTGTACCGGAGCAGGTACGCCCACTACGGGCACGGCACGCCCGAGCAGGCGATCGTCGGGCTCGGCGGCCAGGTGTTCATGCGGAAGAACTCCCAGGACGCGGTGCGCGAGTTCCGTCCCTACTTCGACAACGCGCCGGTCTACGGCCACGGGCCCTCCCTGGAGGACTTCACCGCCCAGACCCCGCTGACCGTCGGCTCCCCGCAGCAGGTCATCGAGAAGACGCTGTCCTTCCGCGAGTACGTCGGCGACTACCAGCGCCAGCTGTTTCTGATGGACCACGCGGGCCTGCCCCTGAAGACCGTCCTGGAGCAGATCGACCTGCTCGGCGAGGAGGTCGTGCCGGTGCTGCGCGAGGAGTTCGCCAAGGGCCGCCCGGCGGACGTGCCGGACGCGCCGAACCATGGCTCCCTGCTGGCCGCGAGCCGGTCCGGCGACGAGGAAGAGGTGAGCACCGTATGAAGCTCGTCGTCGTCTCGGCGGGGCTGAGCGTCCCGTCCTCCACGCGGCTGCTGGCCGACCGGCTGGCGGCCGCGACCGCCGAGCACGCCGGGGCGCCGGACACGCGGGTGATCGAACTGCGGGACCTGGCCGTGGAGATCGCGCACAACTTCACGGGCGGCTTCCCCGGCCCCGCCCTGGCGGACGCGCTGGACGCGGTCGCGGAGGCGGACGGGCTGATCGTCGTCACGCCGGTGTTCTCCGCCTCCTTCAGCGGACTGTTCAAGTCCTTCTTCGACGTGCTCGGGGTACGGGACGAGGGCGCGCTGGCCGGCAAGCCGGTACTGATCGCCGCGACCGGCGGCACCGCCCGGCACTCCCTGGTCCTCGACCACGCGCTGCGCCCGCTTTTCGCGTACCTGAAGGCCGTCGTCGTCCCCACCGGCGTCTACGCCGCCTCGGAGGACTGGGGCGCCGAGGGCCTGCCCGAGCGGATCGCGCGGGCCGCGCGGGAACTGGCGGCGCTGATGACGGGGCTGTCTGCGGGGCGGCGGCCGGAGCGGGCCACCGTGCCGGAGCAGGCCGCGCCCGCGCAGGCCGGCGGGTTCACGGTGGTGCCGTTCGAGGAGCAGCTGGCGGCGCTGCGGAAGTGACGCGTATCCGCTGCTCGGGAGGGCCGCGGGCGGGCGGGCGCCGCCGTCGATGGTGAGAGGACGGTAGGCGACCCGCCGCGTTGCCTCCGAGTCGGTGAGAGGCGGGTAAAAAGGGTGATCGTAGGCCCATTCGTCTCCGTCGCGGGCCCGCGGCCTTGGCAGACTGGACGGGTGCCTCAGACTCTGCTCCTCGCCGAAGACGACCGTGCCATCCGTCACGCCCTGGAGCGTGCCCTGACACTGGAGGGCTACGACGTGACGGCGGTCGCCGACGGCGTCGAGGCACTCGCCCAGGCCCACAAGAGCCCGCCGGACGTCCTCGTCCTCGACGTGATGATGCCGGGCATCGACGGGCTCCAGGTCTGCCGGGTGCTGCGCGCCGAGGGCGACCGCACCCCGATCCTCATGCTCACCGCCCTGGTGGAGACCGCCGACCGGATCGCCGGCCTGGACGCCGGTGCCGACGACTACGTCGTCAAGCCGTTCGACGTCGAGGAGGTCTTCGCCCGGTTGCGCGCCCTGCTGCGCCGCACCAGCCCGGTCGGCGTCGGCGCGGGCGGCGCGGGGGACGTACCGGCGAAGGAGCCGCAGGTGCCCGAGCGGCAGATCGAGGCGGCCGGGATCCGCATGGACCTCCAGGCCCGCCGGGTGTGGCGGGGCACGCGCGAGCTGGAGCTGACCCGCACCGAGTTCGAACTCCTCGAACTGCTCGTCCGCAACGCGGGGATCGTGCTGGACCACTCCACCATCTACGACCGGATCTGGGGCTACGACTTCGGCCCCGGCTCCAAGAACCTCGCCGTCTACGTCGGCTACCTGCGCCGCAAGCTCGACGAGCCGAACGCGCCGCAGCTGATCCACACCGTCCGAGGCGTGGGCTACGTGCTCCGGGAGGACTGAGTGGGCCGCCTCGCGCGGCTGCTGGACAGACCGCGGCCCCGGCTGTCGTCGCTGCGGACCACGTTCGCGGTGTCGTTCGCCGTGGTGACCGCCGCCGTCACCGTCCTCGTCGGCATCCTGTCGTACAACTCCGCCGCCCGGCTGGTGCGGGTGGACCAGCAGTCGGTGTTCACCCAGGTCGTGCAGGACGTACGGGACGAGGTACGGCGCTACCAGCTGATGCCCGCGGACTTCACCTCCTCCCGCCCCGGGCACGAGCTGGTCCGGCCCAACCGCACCAACGTGCAGGTGCTCGGCGCGCACGGCGAGATCGTCGACCACGGCACACCGCCGCTGCCCGTGACCGCCGGGGACAAGGCCGTCGCCGCCGCCGCGAAGGCCGGCAAGGCCGTCCAGTACAAGGACGTGCACGTCAAGGGCGAGGTGTACCGGATCGCGACCGTCGCCCTCGGCCAGGGCCACGGCGCCGTGCAGGTCGCCCAGGAGTTCAGCGACACCGAGGACCTGCTGCGCGCGCTCCAGCAGCGCACGCTGATCCTGATGGGCGCCGTGGTGGTCGCCGCCGGCCTGTGCGGCTGGTGGCTGGCCCGCCGCATCACGCGCCGGCTGGTGATCCTCACCTCCGCCGCCGAGGGCGTCGCCCGCACCCGGAGGCTCGGCATCGAGGTGCCCGTCACCGGCTACGACGAGGTGGGCCGCCTCGGCCGCTCCTTCGACCGCATGCTGGGCCGGCTCGCCCAGTCCGAGGAGGACCAGCGCCGCCTGGTCCAGGACGCGGGCCACGAACTGCGTACGCCGCTGACCTCCCTGCGCACGAACATCTCCCTGCTGCGCCGCATCGACGAACTCCCGCCCGCCACCCGCGAGGAACTGGTCGCCGACCTGACCCAGGAGGCCCGTGAGCTGACCGACCTGGTCAACGAACTGGTCGACCTCGCGGCCGGGCAGTCCGACACCGAGCCCGTGCAGCGGGTCGACGTCGCCGACATCGCCGAGGACGTCGCGGGACTGGCGCGCCGGCGCAGCGGACGCGACATCGTGGTCCGCTCCAGCGGCGACACCACGATCCAGGGCCGGCCGGGCATGCTCCAGCGGGCCATCTCCAACCTCGTGGAGAACGCCACCAAGTTCGACCGCGGCGGCAGGGCGCCCATCGAGATCGCCGTCGCCGGGCCCGCCCGGCCGGGCATGGTCCGCGTCGAGGTCCTCGACCGCGGGCCCGGTATCGCCGCGGGCGACCTGATACGCGTCTTCGACCGCTTCTACCGCGCCGCCGACGCCCGCTCCCTGCCCGGTTCCGGCCTCGGCCTGTCCATCGTCCGCGAGGTGGCCCTGGCCCACGGCGGCGCGCCGTTCGCTTTCCGCCGCGAGGGCGGCGGATCGGTGATCGGGTTCACCGCGGGCGCGGAACGGGGCCACCACGACACGGGCGCAACGGCGACCGGATCCCGCGGTCCGGGCCGGGACCCGGGCCGCGGCACCTGAGACGGGACACCGCCGGGGCCGTGACGGCGACGGGATCCGCCCTCTAGTGCTGTGACCGGAAGGAGGACGCGTCGGTGTACTCCCCGGCCGGCCGGGACTCCTTGCGGCGGGCGAGGGACGGCAGGGCGGGCGCGGTGAGGAAGCCCTCGGCGCGGGCGCTGGCGATCCCGATGCGCGGGATGTCGCTGCTCTTGGCGAACAGCAGGAAGCGGGGCTCCCAGACCGGCCGGTACTTGGCGTTGGCGCGGTACAGCGACTCGATCTGCCACCAGCGGGAGAAGAAGGTGAGGACCGAGCGCCACAGCCGCAGCACCGGCCCGGCGCCCAGCCGCGCCCCGCGTTCGAAGACCGAGCGGAACATGGCGAAGTTCAGCGACACCCGCCGCACCCCGAACTCCTCCGCGCGCAGCAGAAGTTCGACCACCATGAACTCCATCAGGCCGTTCTCGCCGTCGCGGTCGCGGCGCATCAGGTCCAGCGACAGCCCGTGCTCGCCCCACGGGACGAAGCTCAGCAGCGCCCGCGGCACCCCGTCGGCGTCCCGGCACTCCAGCATCACGCAGCGGCCGTCGGCCGGATCGCCCAGCCGTCCCAGCGCCATGGAGAAGCCGCGCTCGGTGGCACCGTCGCGCCAGCCGTCGGCGCGCTCGACGAGCAGCGCCATCTCCTCGTCGGGGATGTCCTCGTGCCGGCGGACGCAGACGGTGTAGCCGGCCCGGCGGACCCGGTTGTGGGCCTGCCGCACGACGCGCATGGCACGCCCCTCCAGCCCGAAGTCTGCGACATCGACGACGGCCTCGTCGCCCAGTTCGAGGGCGTCCAGGCCGTGCCGGGCGTAGATCGTGCCGGCCTCCTCGCTCGCGCCCATCACGGCGGGCGTCCAGGCGTGCCGGCGGGCCTCGGCCAGCCAGGCGTCGATGGCGCCGGGCCACGCCTCCGGGTCGCCGATGGGGTCCCCGGAGGCGAGGCTGACCCCGCCGACGACGCGGTAGGTGACGGCGGCCTTGCCGGTGGGGGAGAAGATCGCGGCCTTGTCGCGGCGGAGCGCGAAGTAGCCGAGGGAGTCCCGCTCGCCGTGCCCGCCGAGCAGTGCGCGCAGCCGCTTCTCGTCCTCCTCGCCGAGCAGGGCGCGGCCGCGGGGGGAGCGGAAGCAGGCGTACAGGACGAGGAGGGAGGTCGCCGCCATCGAGAGGTTGATGGTGATGTCGACCCAGTGGGGCGCGTGCACGGCCGGTACGCGGTCGGCGAGCGGGCCGACGCTGACGCCGCGCAGCAGGACGTAGCCGATCCGCTCGGTCAGGGAGGCGCCGCCGTGCGCCCTGTTGGTGGCGTCCACCAGCCAGGTGCCGAGGCCCGCGCTGACCAGGACGCCGCAGACGCCGACGGCGAGGGCGAGCCTCGGGTTGGAGCGGTCGCCGACGGCGTGGAACTCGCGCCGGCCGATCAGCAGCGCGGTCACGAAGAGGCCGGTGAGCGCGGCGGAGACCCAGTTGAAGACGTGGTCGTGGAACCGGTCCTGGGTCAGCGCGAGGACGTAGAGGACGAACAGGGGCCCGGCGAGCAGCAGGTTGAACACCCAGGCCGCGCGTTTGCGGCGCCGCATCACCACGGCCAGGAACAGGGCGAGCACCGCCGAGACCAGGCCGGCGGTGGCCAGGTACGGCGTGAAGAACTCACCGCCGTTGTGTTCGTGGACCTCCTCGCGGAACGGCAGGGAGACCACGGCGACGATGTTGAGCACCGCGAGCAGCCGCAGGTACCAGACGGTGGCCGCCGCGGCCCGCGCCCGTAGCCGCAGGCCCGGCGGGGGAGAGGGGGAGGCGCCGGCGTCACGCTGGGCGGGGACGAGGAGCGACTGCTGTGCGGGCATGGGTGACACGTCACCTCGGAGCGGGCCGGGGAAGCCGGCGGGGACGGAACCGGCGGGAACAAAGGGGACAGCCGGAGGGTGGGCGGTCGTACGGCCAATGGCGATGGCACCGACCCTACGGTCTGTAGGGTAACGGGGATACGTCGGACCCTTGTCCGCCGAGCGTCTGGAAAAGGTAAGGAAAAGGAACGAAGGTGCGGGGTGGGACGGGTCGGGCCCGGGGTCTACTCGGTGGCCTACTCGGTGGGAAGCGAGGCGGGGGCGCGCCGGCCTTCGGCGGGTGCGGCCGCGCGTCTGCGGGACGCCGTCAGCAGCCAGGCCAGGTTGCCCACCGCCGCGCCGGCCGCCACCGTGGCGACGATCACCCCGGCCGTGGCGAAACCGGCCCGGAACAGCCGCGGCCGCGGGTTGAGGCTGTGCAGCCCGAAGCCGCACAGCAGATAGACCCCGACAGCGGCGACGGTGAGGCTGACGACGAGCAGGACGACGGTCGGACCGAGCCCGCCCTGCGCGTCCTCCCCGGGCGAAGCACCGGGCCGCCCCGTACCACGTGCCTCCTGCATGGGTCCCCCGTCGGTGGTTGAATGGCGAGCCGACCCCCTACAGTACGTAGGGCCGCTGTCGGAGGGAAACCGGTTCAGTCACCGGCCGTGTCCGAGCGCCACGTCATCGTCACCTTCAGATGCGCCTCCGCCTCCGACTTGGCGATGACCGCGCCCAGCTCGGCGTTGAACCGCACCCCGAACTCCAGGCCGACCTCGCTGGGCGGGCTCGGCATGTCCCGCAGCCGTCGCAGCGCGGCCCCGGCCGCGTTCCGGATCCGGTCGACGCCCTCCTCGAACGACGCCGCGGCGTCGGCCACCGCGTCGCCCGCGCGGGAGACCTCGACCACGCCCGGTTCGTCCTCCGCCACCTCCACGACCAGGAAACCGTCACCGTCCTGTGCCGGGAACCGCAGCAACCGCGTCATGTCCGCCCCCTCCTGATGCCTCGTCCGGCCCCGCGCACGGCCCCACGCTGTATGACCTGCGGCCGTCTTCCACTGGCGGGCCATTGCAGCCACCATGGAAGCGCACCCCGAGCCGCCAAACCACCACGTCAGGGGGAACCACGGTATGGCAGAGTCTGCGAAGGACTTCTGTTCCGACCTCGTCGATCTGTCCGGGATCTCTTTGGCGGAGCTGCATTCCTGCGACGATCCGGCACTGCGACGCGCGTTGAGCCGGGCGGATCACAGGGCGAGCCTCGCCCACGGGACCCTCGCGGGAGACAGCCAGAGCGAGGAGATGAGCTGCCTTCCGGGGCGTCAGGCGGGTCAGTGGCGATCGTGACCGCTGCGCCGCTGGACGTTCACCGGGTCCCCCGGGAGTCGCTCAGAGCCATGGCGGCGGGTGACACGACCGAGGCCGACCTGCACCTGCTGCGTTCCGCTCAGCGCAGTCAACTCCTGCTGATCCTCAGGGCGTTGCTGGACCGCCTGGGCGAAGCGGACCGCCACAGCCGGCACGTGGGAGGTGCGGCCGCGGCCCAGGAGGCCTGGCACCTGCTGTGCGCGATCCAGCAGGACGTTCCCGAGGCGGTCGAGACCGTGCTCGGTGACCCCACCGTCATGGCCTGGGCCCTGCGCCTGCTGCGGCGCCTCGGCGGAGCCGCCGGACCGCGGCCGCCTGCCGCCCCGCTGTGGGCCGACCTTGGCCAGTTCCAGTCGCTGGCCGCGGCTGCGGCCGTACGCGCGCAGGTCCCCGCCGTGCTGCGGGTGCCCGTGCACCGAGGCATGGTCTGGGTGCCCGGCGCGGGCGTGGCGGGTCCGGTGGCCCGGCGCCGCTGGAGCGAGGCGGAGGTACGGGTGGAGCGGGGCGGCGCCCTCGTGCGCGGGGAGCTTGCCGAGGTGCGGCTGCCCGGCGCCCTGACGGAGCGGGCGACGGGCTGGCAGCCGCTGCGGCTGGTGCACGGCGATACGCCTGCCGCCGGCCCGGCGGCGGGACCGTGGCTCGACACGGTGACGCCGTACCGCGACTTCACCCGGTACCCCAGCTCTCCCGGCCGGGCCGGCGAGCGGCGATTACGGCTCTGGCAGGACCGGCTCGCCGGTGCGTACGCCCTGCTCGACGAGGAGTCACCGGCGGACGCCGCCGCACTGCGGGCGCTCGTACGGACGTTCGTGCCGCGGCCGTTCCGTACGGCGCGGGGCGGCCTGGTGGCCAGCGCGTCCTCGCTGGACGCCTTCGGCGTGGTCACCTTGTCCCTGCCGTACGACACGACGCAGACGGCGGCGGTCCTGGTGCACGAGACCCGCCATCAGCAGCTCAACGCGCTGCAGAGCATTCTGCGGCTGGTGGAGCCCGGCGGGGACGGGCTCGGTGGGACCGGGGCGGACCGGCTCCACTACGCGCCGTGGCGCAGCGACCCCAGGCCGGTGCTCGGTCTGCTCCACGGGGTGTTCGCGTTCGCGGGGGTCGCGGCGTTCTGGCGCACGCACCGCGCGCATGTGACCGGGCCGGACGCGGAACGCGCGGACTTCGAGTTCGCCGTGCTCAGGGAGCAGGTGCAGGAGGCCGTTACCACGCTCGCGGCCGACGCGGCGCTGACCGAGGCCGGCCGGTTCTTCGTCGACGGGATCGCCACGCTCGTCGGAGGGTGGCAGCAGGACGACGTGCCGTCCGGGCCGCGCGCGCTGGCCCGTCACTACTGCGCGCTGCGGCGTGCCGTGTGGCGGGCGCGGCACCTGGAGATCGCCCGTCCGTCGGCGGAGCGATTGGCCGCCGCGTGGGCGGCCGGGCAGGCGGCGCCCGAGCTGCCACCCCCGACCCCACACCCTCGTCCCGACCTGATCCGCCCCGACACGTTCGGACCGCTCGCCCGGCACCGCCTGTCCGCACCCGGCGGCTTCGCCCGTCGGCGCAGGGAGGAGGACAAGGGCGGGGACCCGGCACGGCGAGCGGAGTTCGCCGCGGTCGCGGGCGACGCCGACGAGGCCGCGCTCTGCTATGCGGAGTGGACCGAACTCGATCCGCACGACGTGGAGGCGTGGATCGGCGCGGCGCTGGCGGTTCCCGAGCCCGCCCGCGGTCCGGGCGCCGCGCTGCTGCTGGACCGGCCCGAGGCGGTGGCCGGCGTCCGCCGGGCCGTCGCCGCCGCAGGGGGCGGGTTCCCCGCCCCCCTCGACCTCGCCACCTGGCTCGGCGCGACGGTCGACGACCCTGCCGCGAACGGCGCCTAGAGCGTCAGCAGGTCAATGTCGGCGTTGGCCCGCAGGCCCTTCTCGGCGTCGAGCGTGGCGGGGTGGGAGGGACCCAGTTCGTTGCGGTAGCGCTCCAGGGCCGCGGCGTACAGCCGTTGGCTCTCCTCCGTGCGGCGCAGCGCCTTGAGGTCATAGCTCAGATTGAGCTGCATGGCCACGTTCGCCGGGTGGTGTTCACGCAGCCGTGCCGACTCCTCGGCCACGGCCTCGTCGATGGTGTACGCCTCCTCGGGGTGGCCGAGGGCGAAGTGGTCGCTGGCCAGGTTCATGCGGGCGAGCAGGGTACGGGGGTGTCCTGCGCCGAGCACACGGGTCAGGCCCTCGACCGTCTCCGCGTCCAGTTCCAGCGCGGCCTCGGGCTGCCCGAGCAGCCTGAGCGTCACCGCGAGGTTCATGGCGACCGCGTAACTGTGCGGGTGCTCCCGGCCGTACCGTTCGCGGTGCCGTTCCAGCACCTGCTGGCTCAGCGCGCGTGACTCCTGGAGCTTGCCAACCTGACGCAGGTCGTTGGCGTGGCTGACGGCGATCAGCAGGTACTGGCGGCTGTCGGTGCCGAGCATCTCGGCGATCAGCTCGATGTAGCGGCGGGACAACGCGTACGCGCCCTCGTGGTCGCCCATCTTGCGGAGGATGACGCACCGGTTGCGGTTGACCAGCGCCGTGAAGGGATGGCGCTCGCCCAGTTTCTCGGTGACCTCTTCCGCCAGCCGCTCGTACCCGTCCAGGGACTCCTCGTAGCGGCCGACCTCCTGGAGGTCGAGCAGATAGGCCTCCCGGGTGGACAGCGTGCGGATGTGGTCCTCGCCCAGGGCCTCGATCCCGCGCTGCCAGGTGTCGTAGTCGTGCTGCCGGGCCGTCTCCGAGGCGCCGGCCAGGCGCAGGCTCACCGCGTAGTTGTGGGCGGCGAGGAGGGTTGCCGGGTCGTCCGCGCCGAACTCCCGCAGACTGGTCTCGTAGACGCGCTGGTCCAGCTCGCGCGCCTCGTTGAAGTTGCCGCGGTTGCGCTGGTGGATGGCCATGAAGCTCTGTGCCTGGAGCGTGTCCTCGTGGGAGTCGCCCAGCACCCTGCGGAAGCGCTCCAGAAGCCCGGCCTGGAGTTCGTACGCCCGCCGCAGATGGGTGCCCTGCTCGCGCAGCGCCTCGGCGATCTGCTGGTCGATGGCGAGGACCTCCTCGTGGTCCTCGCCCAGGGTTCCGCGCCAGATCCGCGCGGCTCGCTCGCCCAGTTCGAGGGCCGCCGCGTGGTCGCCGCGGGCGCGCAGGAACCACACCTCGTTCAGGACCAGACGGCGGGTCCACGGCTCCTCGCACTCCACCGCGTTGGACGCCCGCACGTGGGTGAGGAGAGCGGAGTACCGCGGCCAGTAGCTGGCACGCTGCGGGTTCCTGGGGTCGGCGTGCGCCAGCAGCTGGTGAGCCGCGTGCCGCATCGTCGCCCGCTCCTGCGTGTTCATCTGCTCGACGAGCACGCGCTGGACCAGTCGGTGCAGCTGAACCGTGTTCTGCCGGTGGTCGATCCGCGCCAGCGCGTACCGGCCGATCTCGCGGACCGCCCGGCCCAGCTTGACCGGGTCGTCCAGGGCGGCCTGGAGTTCCTGCGGGACGGAGACGCCGCGCACCGCGGAGAACAGGTCCCACTCGATGGGCTCGGGAGCGAAGAAGGCGCAGACCTGGAGGAGCTGGAGGGCGTCGGGGCGGGTCTCGCGCAGCCGGCCGAGGGAGACGTTCCAGGCGGCCGCCACCGACAGCGGGTAGTCGCCGGGCGGCTCCGACTGCATCAGTTCGGTGAAGTTGCGCTCGTAGACCTCGAGGTACTGCTGCACCGGCATACCGGTCTCGGCCAGCCACACCGCGGCCTGTTCCACCGCGAGCGGCAGGTCGCCGAGGGCGGCGGCGAGGTGGTCCACGGCGTCGTCGGGCAGCTGGGGGCTGCGGCGGCGCAGCAGGGCGACGCTCTCGTCGCGTGCGAACACGTCGACCTCCAGCGAGCTGGCGTCGGTGGACCACTGGAAGTTCCGCGAGGTCACGACGATGCGTCCGGGCCCGTCGCTGGGGAAGTACTTGCGTGCCTCCTTGGGGTTCTCCGCGTTGTCGAACACCAGCAGCCAGTCGCGGTACGGCTCGCCCCGGCGCAGGGCGTCGAGCACCGCGGGCACCGCGCTCATCTCGGAACCCGCCTGGAGGCCCATCTGCTCGCCCAGTTCGATCAGCGACTGGACGATCTGGTTCTCCTGCTCGGACGGGATCCACCAGATGAGCCGGTAGTCCCGGCTGTGCCGGTAGACGTACTCGATGGCGATCTGCGACTTTCCGACGCCGCCCATGCCGTGCAGGGCCTCCGGCAGGACCGCGGTGACACCGCTGCTCAGCCGTTCCTGGAGCCGTTCGAGCAGCGTCTCGCGCCCCGTGAAGTTCCGGTTCCGCTGCGGTACGTTCCCCCAGATGCGGGGCGGGTCGTGCGGGCTTCGCGGGCCCGTGGCAACGGGCAGACCGGCAGTCACGGCGATGCCTCCTTGTCGTGGACGCGCGGGCGCGGACGCGGGCGCGGGGGAGGGGGTGGGGGAGAAGCTGGGCTGGGTGGGCGGAACGGGGGCGGACGACGGTTCCGCGGGTGAATTCCCCGCCGGTTGCGGGGCGTTCGCCGGTTGCGGGGCTTGAGACGTTCGCGGCCCGTAATGTAGCGCGTCGGTGGGCGCAATGTTCAATTCTGATCGCATTTCTACGGATGAATACCCTGATGGCCGCTTGTGCCCTGGTATGGGCGCTGTGCTGGCGGCGGCCTTTCCGGCCTGGTGGGGGACGACCGTGCGCTGGAGCAGCCGGCCCAGGTGGTTGGCACGAGCGAGGTAGGGCCCGGACACCGCGCACAGCGCCGTGTACAGGTGGCTGACGAACGGGCGGGTCTGCTCCGTCATCGGGGGGTCCGCCGGATCCCCCTCCGGGGCGACCAGCGCGCTCGCGCCCTCCCCCCACACCTCCTCCAGCACCGGTCCGAGATGGCGCCGGACCTCGTCCAGCGCCCGGATGGTCCCGGCCCGGCTGCCGAGGGCGAGCAGTTCCTCCCGCACGCCTTCCGCGAAGTCGAAGGACACCCGGTGGGGGTCCTCGACGTCCGCGGTGTCGTCGGTGCGGCGCACCAGGCCCAGCAGCACGATTTCGGCCAGGTTCCAGAATCTCGCGCCGGGCTGGGCCTGTTGGAGCAGCCGCATCACGGGGAGGTTCAGGGGGGCCGCGGCCAGGCGCTGGGCGAGGGCGTACGCCGCCGGGGAGGCGGTGGCGCGGAACCGGCGCACCGTGGTGGCGGCCCGCCTGGCCCGCCGGACCGCGGGCGACTCGTCCGCGCCGGCGCCGGCCCGCCGCGGTTCCGTGGGACGGGGCGGGTCCGCGCGGTGGGGCGCCGTCCGTTGATGTCCGGGGTGCGGAGGCTCCGCCACGATGGTGGCGAGCCGCTCGGGGACCGGGCCGATCACCGCCGAGCGCAGGTCCCGGTCCGGCGCGGTCCACAGCGCGGCCAGCCCGTGCCATTCGCCGCTGCCCGCCGCGGCCACCAGCCGGGCCCAGCGGGCCAGCGACGTCGGCCGCAACTCGACGACCGGCACCGGGATCGCGGTCCCCAGGCCGGGGTGCGGCGCGAACTCCGGCTCGGGGCCCAGCGGGTCCGCGTGCGGGTGCTTCCACTCCGCGTCGTAGGAGCGGTTGGGCGCGGCGGGGGCGGGTGCCCGCAGACGGGTCCGGGTGACCGTGGGCAGCGTCAGGTCCCACAGGTGCTGGGGCAGCAGGCTCAGTACGGCGACGGGGGAGTGCCGGCCCAGCCGGTGCAGCAGCGCGGCCGCCCGGCCGGTGCGCCAGGCGCTGTGGCCGCCGTCGGTGACGACCAGCACCAACTGCCGGTCGCCGGAGTGGAGTTCGGCCTCCGTGAGGCCCGCCGTCGCCGCGTCGCCGCCGTCCGGGTCCCAGCGGACCCGCCGTACGGTGCGGAAGGCCGCCGTCTGCTCCATCAGCTCGGCGATCTGCCGTGCCGTGTGCGACCACAGGGCCATCGAGGGACTGTCGTCCACCAGCAGCAGCAGGTCCAGCCGCCGCTCCGGGACCGGCCGGCACACCGGTGTCCACACCCCGGCCAGCGCCGCCTGCTCGGCGGTCGCCTCCTCGTCCAGCTCCAGCTCGTGGGGCGAGGCGAGGAACAGGCGCAGCGGGCGCAGCGATCTGCCCAGGGCCAGGGAGTCGGCCAGCCGGGGGGACGCGGGCCAGCCGGCCTGCTCGGTGGGCCACTCGTCCGAGTGCGGTGCGGGGCGGGTCCGCGGACCGGCCGGCCTCGCTGCGGGGAGTGTGGCGAAGAGCGGGCGGGCCGCGTCCGTCAGGGTGGTCAGCCCCTCTTCCAGCAGGAGCAGTTCGTCGTCGGATCCGAGGCCGTGGCCGTCGTCCTGCGCCTCGGGTGTCCGGGAATCGTCGTGGGGCGGGCGGGAGTCGTCGCCGGGTGCCCGGGAATCGTGGTCGGCGGTGCGGGAGTCGTCGTCGGGTGTGCGGGAGTCGCCCGGAGCCGGGGTCTCGCCGGACGGGTGACGGTCGCCCGTGCCGCCCTCGGGGTCCGGGGGCGTGATGTCCCGGTCCTCGGGCGTGGCGGATCCCGCGGCCGGGTCGCCGCCGGGGTCCCCGGGCGGCTGGGAGGCGACGGGCCCGGGGGAGCCGTGGCGCTCCGACGGGGGTGGCCGTTCGCTGGGACGGTTCTCCCGGCGGGACCGCTCGCCGCGCTCCCGGGCCTCGCGGCCGGGCACGTCGAACAGCGGTACGGCCGCGTCCTGACAGGCCGCCAGGTACAACGCGTCGGCCAGTTCCGTCCAGGTCGGCAGCTCCCGGTCCAGGGCAGCCCGGCTTCCCCCCTCCGGCCGGTCGGGTGGGGCGGGGGTTCCGGGGGACGCCGTCATCCGGCCCTCGTTTCCGCCCCCGCTCCGTCGAGCCGGTGCCACAGCGCGTCCACGAGGTGTTCCAGCGACTCCTCGTCCTCGCCGGGGAAACGGCCCGAGGTGGCCAGGAACACGGCGTTGAGCAGCTGGTCCACGGCGAGGCCGCCCCGCTCCCGGCTGTTGCGCAGGAACCGGTCGACGAGCTCGTCCGCCCGGGCGGAGTTCGCCGACCCCCGCGCCGCCTCCCTCAGATGGGCCGTGATCATGTCGACCAGCTGCGAACGGTCCGGGTCCGGCATCCGGAGCCGCAGACAGCGGCGGAGGAAGGCGGGTGGGAACTCGCGCTCGCCGTTGGAGGTGATCACCACGATCGGGAACGCCCTGCACTTGACGACGCCGTCGGCGATCTCGGCGCTGCGGTGCGGATCGTCGGTCATCACCGTCACCCTGGGGTGCAGGCGCCGGGCGCGGACCAGTTCGGTGATGGGGTACTGGCCTTCCTCGAAGACGCCGAGCAGGTCGTTGGCGAGGTCCTGGTCGCTCTTGTCCAGCTCGTCGATCAGGAGCACCCGGGGCAGCTTGTAGGGCAGCAACGCCGTTCCGAGCGGGCCGAGTTGGAGGTAGTCGCCGATCCCGGGAAGGCCTTCCTCGCCCGGTGTGCGGCCCTGCGGAGCGCCGTGGCCCGCGCCGTCCGTGGCGGTCGCGCCGTCCGTGTCGTACGGCCGGTGCGCGGCGCGTAACGCCGCCGAGTCCTGGACCCGGCCGATCGCGTCGTACTCGTAGAGCCCGGAGCGCAGCGTGGTGCGGCTGGTGATGTGCCAGCGCAGTACGCGGCCCAGCTTCAGCTCCCGGCTGATGCGGTAGGCGAGGGACGACTTCCCCGTGCCGGGGCGGCCGGTGACGAGCAGCGGCCGGCGCAGCAGCAGGGCCGCGTTGACCATGTCGGCCTCGCGCCTGAGCTGGTCGGAACCCGTGGATAACGCCGAGACGCGGCCCAGCCGGCGCTCGATCTCCTCGTCGTCCGCCGGGGGCGGGTCGACCACGGGACCGCCGGTGAACCGGCGCCAGGGCGGCGGGGGCGGCAGGAGTTCGTCGAGGCTGGTGTCGTACAGGGGCTGCCCCGTACCGCGGTAGATCCACCACCGTTGGTCGGAGGCGCCCCGCACCGCACCGTCGGGCACGGGGCCCGCGGTGCCGTTCGCGTGCGACCGCGGTGGACCCCCCGCCACCCGGTCGCCGTTCGGACGCGTCCCCCCGGATGCGCCGTCCTCGGGAAGCATCTCGTCCTACCCTCCCCCCTGCGCGGATGAATCCGCCGCGTCTGACCGACCGCTCGGTAGGCGGTACGGGTCGTCCCAGAGCAAAGCTGCGTGGCGACCGAGCGTAGAGGAGCCGCCCCCAGCAGGATCCTCGCCCCCGGCCTCTATGCGCAACGACCTGAGAGCGTCGGGTAGTCGGTGTATGCCCTTGCGGGAGGAGAGTTCCCGCAATTCGTCCCGAAAGGCTGGATCGACTCCCCCGCGCCGGTCCCAGACGACGATCGGCACACCCGCCCGCAGGGACTCACCCAGCTCATCGACCCCGGGGCCCCCGTCGCCACCGCCCCCGGGCGGATCACTGAGGACCACCATCACCGGCTGCGGCTCGGTGAGCAGATGGGCGCGGCCCTCGTCGGGGAACCAGTGCACGGGCCCTCCGCAGGCGGTCACCAGGGCGTCCCAGCGTTTGGCCCAGCGTCCATGCGTGTCCGCGCGTTCCATCCTTTCGAGGCTGCGCAGTACCACCGGGTGGTCCTCCCCGAGGGCGCCGTCCGCGCCGTGGAAGCCCTGTTTCGCCCATCTCTCGACCGGCAGGTCCAGCAGGTCCCTGGGCAGCAGGAACTCCAGGGTCAGGTCCTCCTTCCAGAAGTAGGCCCAGCCCGTCTCCGCCTCCTCCACCAGCGTCTTCACCCGCTCGGGCAGATCGGCCAGATCGACGCGCACGTCCCCGCCGCGCACCGGGTACGGCTCCGGTCCGTCGATCTGCCACCAGTACGACAGGAGCCGCTCCCCGCTGTGATCGGGGTCGGGCAGGGGGCGCAGCCGGACCAGCAGGCAGGCGCCGGGCGCCCAGACGGCGTCCGCGGCGTCGTCCTCCGGCAGCGGGACGGAGGCGGCGGCCGGCGCGCCGGCGGGGCGGGTGGTCACGTCCATGGCCACGGGGGAGCTGCCCGCGCCGGCCGGCAGATCGCCGCCGACCCGGGCGGCTACGGGCACCGCGGCGGCACTCGCCCTGGCCGGGGCGGCGGAGGCGGCCGTGGTCTGCGCGCCGGCCCCGACGGGGTGCGCGGCCGGCGCACCGGGATACATGTCGGGGCGGATCAGGTGTTCCTCCACCCAGTCGAACAGGTCCTGCTGCTGCTGGCCCTTGGCGTAGTGCGCGAGGTGCTCGACCAGCAGGACGCAGGGCAGCGGTTCGCCGGGGCGGGCGTTGAACGTCGCCGCGTGCAGCACCGCCGACCACGGCTCCGCGCAGTGGACCGGCAGTGGATCCGGGCGCCCCAGGGCCTCCCGGAAGATGCCCGGGACGTCCAGCACCTCCAGACCGCTGAGCAGGGACATCAGCCGTTCCCAGCTCTGCGGCGGGAAGAGCGGCACCTCCGCGAGCGCGATGGCGGTGCGCACCCGGCCCATGTGCCGGGTCTCGCCCTCCAGCGTCGAGACCACGCTGCCCAGCACCTGGATGCCGTCCGGATACGGCATCACCTCCCTGAGCAGGATCAGCAGCGAGAACCGCCGCCGGCTGCTGTCGGGCAGGGCGATCGTGACCCCCAGCGCGCGGCCCACCTGGCGGGCGCACTCCTGCAGCAGTCCGGACTCCTCGAAGCACGGGACGGCGTCCAGCGCGTCGAGCAGCACTTTGGGCGGCCCCCAGGCCCCCTGGGCGAGCGTCACGGAGCCTCACCCCCCGCGGTGGTGGGCCACAGTTCGTCGATGAGTTCCAGCACGGTACCCGCGGGCGCCGAGTCGCCGTCCAGCAGCCGCAGGGCGTCGACCAGGGCCTGCCTGCCGTCGCGGTGGTCGGCGCAGGCCTGGACGACGTAGAAGAGCTGGAGCCGGGGGCGCGGGCTGGTGCGGACGGCGCGGCGGATGGGGGCCGGCAGCAGGCGGCGCAGCGCCGCCGCGTCGTCGTCCTCGACCTGAGGCACGTTCAGCAGGGCGTCGGCCAGGGCGAACTGGCTCTTGTCGGACGGCGGTTCGGGGGACCTCCGCGGTGCGCGCGACCGGGGCGGCACGAGGGCCGGGGCGAGCGCCGGCCACAGGCGGGCCGCCGACTCCAGCGGGAGCATCCAGGCCACCTTGGCCTGCCGGTCGGTGTAGGCGGCGGTGACCAGGCCGACGACCCGCCGCGCCGCCGGATCCCATACGCCGGCTCCGCTGAACCCGCGTTCCACCGGGACGCCCGTCGTGCCGAGTCCCTCCAGCTGGACCCAGTCCCGGTGCGGCCCGCCGCGCCCGGTCAGACGGGCGGAGGACCACAGGCCGTCGGGCGCCCCGGCCGGGTGGCCGTACACGCCGACCTCGCGCTGGTCGGGCTCCCCGCACGGGCCGAGCCGCGCCGGAAGCACGTCGGCGGGTGGCGACCAGTCCGTGCTCAGAACGGCGAGATCCCCGTCCGACCCGCCGGCCAGCGGACCGGGAAACCAGCCGTCCGGCACGACGGCGGCCTCACCGGCCTCGGCGTCCGGCCGCCCCGGAACGTCCACGACGACGGACCCCCGAGGCGCGCCCCCGGCTTGCCCGCCGGCCGCCCCGAGGGCCGACGTCACCACGTGCGCGCAGGTCAGCACGGTGCCCGGCCGTACCAGAACCCCGGCCCCGTGCACGGACCCGCGCGCCGACAGAACGCGTACCCGCCCCAAGGGCGACGCGCCCGTCATCTCCCCGTTGACCACTGCCCCGTCCCTTCCCCCGCGTGCGGCCGTCGTACCGGACGGCGCCCACCTGTGAACCAGCGTACGAAGCGCATGCGCCCGGTACACGGGTCATGCGTATCCCGGAGCTTTACCGGTTGTGCCTTGGGCGAATCATCGGTTCACGGGCGGGCGCGCGGCGTCACAAGGGGGCGCACACCCGGATCCGTCAACCGTCTCCTGCCCGCATCACACCCCGGCACTCCCATGGCGCGCTCGCCCATCCGGCACGGGTCCGCCGGACTGTGCTACGGTTTTGGCGTTGCAGTTGTGGTACCCATGAACCTATGTGCGCCTGACGGGAATGTTTCTCCTACAGGCGCATTATTTGTTTTCCGGCATCTCCGGATGGGGCCTCTGCCTACAGAAGGAGAAAGTCATGGCACAGGGAACCGTGAAGTGGTTCAACGCCGAAAAGGGTTTCGGCTTCATCCAGCAGGACGGCGGCGGCCCCGACGTCTTCGCCCACTACTCGAACATCGCGACCCAGGGCTTCCGTGAGCTCCAGGAGGGCCAGCGGGTCTCCTTCGACGTCACGCAGGGCCAGAAGGGCCCGCAGGCGGAGAACATCGTCCCCGCCTGATCGCCGGGCGCGTATCTGCTCACCGGGGTCGGCACCGACATGGTGCGGACCCCGGTTTGTGCTGTTTCCAGGAAGGCAGACCACCCACCGCATGTCCCGCAGACCCCAGAAGCCGAACAACCGGCGCGCCTCGTCCCGCCCGTCGTCCTCGTCGCCGTCGTCGCCGAGGGAATTCCGGCTGCCGGAAAGTACGACGCCCGCTCTTCCCCCCGTCGAGGACTTCGCCGGTCTGGACATGCCCGCGGGGCTGCTGAAAACCCTCACCGCGCAGGGCGTGACCGCGCCCTTCCCCATCCAGGCCGCCACGCTCCCGAACTCCCTCGCCGGTCGTGACCTGCTGGGACGGGGTCGTACCGGCTCCGGCAAGACCCTCGCGTTCGGGCTGGCGCTCCTGGCCCGAACGGCCGGACTGCGCGCGGAGCCCAAGGCGCCCCTCGCCCTCGTGCTGGTGCCCACCCGTGAACTCGCCCAGCAGGTGGCGGACGCGCTGACCCCGTACGCGACGGCGGTGAACCTCCGGCTGGCCACGGTGGTCGGCGGGCTGTCCATCACCAAGCAGGCCGGTGCGCTCCGGCGCGGCGCCGAGGTACTCGTGGCGACCCCCGGCAGGCTCAACGACCTCGTGGAACGCGGGGACTGCGTGCTCGACGGCGTACGCATCACGGTGCTGGACGAAGCCGACCAGATGACCGACATGGGCTTCCTGCCGCAGATCACCAAGCTGATCCAGCAGGTGCGGCCCGACGGACAGCGCATGCTCTTCTCGGCCACCCTGGACCGCAACATCGACCGCCTGGTGCAGCGGTTCCTGACCGACCCGGTGGTGCACTCCGTGGACCCGTCCGCGGGAGCGGTGACCACCATGGAGCACCATGTGCTCCACGTCCAGGACGAGACCGACAAGAAGGCGGTCACCACGCGCATCGCGGCGCGTGACGGCCGCGTCATCCTCTTCCTCGACACCAAGAGGTCCGCAGACCGGCTCGCCAAGCGTCTCCTCGCCGTCGGTGTCCGCGCGGCGGCACTGCACGGGGGCCGCTCCCAGCCGCAGCGCAACCGCACCCTGGAACAGTTCAAGAACGGCCAGGTCACCGCGTTGGTGGCGACGAACGTCGCGGCCCGGGGCATACACGTCGACGACCTCGACCTCGTGGTGAACGTCGATCCCCCCACCGACCACAAGGACTACCTCCACCGGGGCGGCCGCACGGCTCGCGCCGGCGGCTCCGGCAGCGTGGTCACGCTGGTCCTGCCCGACCAGAGGCGGGACGTCACCCGGCTCATGTCGGACGCGGGCATCCGTCCCCGGACGGCGAGCGTCAAGTCGAACGACGAGGAACTCGCCACCCTCACCGGAGCCCGCGAGCCCTCCGGGGTGGCCGTCACCATCGAGGTACCCCAGCCCACGCCACCGACGGCGTCCCGCCCGGCCCGCAAGACCGGCACCGAGCCCGGCCGGCGCTCCGGCCGCCGACGCCGCAACAGCGGCGGAACCGGCCCGGCGACCGGCGCCGCCACCGACCCGGGCGCCCGCACCCGCCGTGCCCCGGCCGGGGCGGCAGCGGCCGGTACGGCTGCCGGCACGGCCGCCTCCGGCGGCCGCGGTTCCGCCCGCCGAGCGGGTTCAGGCGGGGCCGGTGCGGTGAGCCGAGCGGGATCAGGCGGGGCCGGTGCCGCCGGCCGGTCGGGATCCGGCGGGGCCAAGGGTGGTGCCGCCGGCACGGGCGGCCGCGGTTCCGACCGCCGGTCCGCGACCGGCTCCGCCTCCGGCAACTCGGCCCGTGTCCCGGGCCGCCGCCCGGCGCCCGGAGGAGCCACACGCGGCTCCTCCAGCACGGGCGGCCGTGGCTCTTCCGGCGCGGGCGGACGCGGCTCCGACCGTCGTGGCTCCGCCACCTAGTGCTGTGACCGGACAGGTTCACCGGCTCGCGGCGCCCGGCGCGGCACTCCCCCAGCCTTCGGCCGGGGGTACCCCCACGCCGGGTTGTCGCATCACCCGAGTGCATCCCGTACGCGGGCAATGCTCCGCCTTGCGATGTTCCCCCACTGCCTGAAGGGCGTGGGAGGTGCCCCCAGCACCGGACGCCGCGAGCTTCCCGGCAAACCGTTCCGGCCACAGCACTAGTGCGGAGTACTTAGTACGGCATCGGCGCGCGCAGCCGCGTCCGGACCGGGCGACCGGTCGCGGCTGCGCGCGCCGATTGCATGCGTACCCTCCGGACGCGTCCGCCCGAGCCCCGCGAAACCCCGGCTCAGGGCCACACAAGGCAATAGGGCTGATGCCCCGCCTCATGCAGCCGGTGGCTGAAGTCCTGCCACTCGTGCAGCAGCTGGTACACGTTGAACGCGTCCCGCGGACCGCCGCGGTCCGGGACCGTGGACCAGATGAAGGCGGCCGCGCCGACCGCTTCCTCGCCGATGTCGCGCAGGGGGTCGACCGCGGTCGTCGGGAGTTTCACCACCGCGTAGTCGGGGTGCAGGACGACCAGCTCGAGCGGCGGCACCTTGTGCAGGGGCACGCCCTCGATGCCGGTCAGCACCATGGCGGCCATCGTCTCCGGCTTGATCTTGGTGAACATGCCGCCCATGCCGAGCTCGTCGCCGCCGAGTTCCTCGGGGCGCATCGAGATCGGGACGCGGGCCGCCGTCGCGCCGTCGGGCGCGCCGAAGTACTTGTACGTCACCCCCACCCGACCACCATTCCTGCTCCCTGCTCCCAGCAGCTCGGACCGGCCCTCGCCTCGCCGGTCGGTCCGCTCGGACTCACTCGGTACATCCCGTGCCTGGCGGGCTTCGCTCGCTTCCTCAGCGTCGCGCCGGTGCCTTCCCCGCCGGGCACGTCGAGGACCCAGGCCGTCAGTCCCCTCGCCCAGTCCGCCACCGCGATGCATATCTCCACCCGACTGCTTTTCTAGGACGCGTGGCCCCCGCCGCGCAACCCGATCATCGTGTCAGTGACCTCCCCCGCGGCCGCCCGCCGAAACGTGCGCCGAAACTTCTGCCCGCGGGATCCAGGCGGTCCCCGACACGACCCTTCGCTTGTTCATACGTACGCGGAGCCCAGTTTCGCAGATGGGCCGCTCCGAATCCTCGAATCCGCCGCTCGGCGCACCCGGATCCGGCCGGACCCGGCCGCTCCGCCCCGGGTCCGCCGCCGTCACTGGCCTACCCTGAACAGGTCACTGCCCACCGTATTCGGAGAACCCCCGAGAAGTCGGAGAAGTCGCAGGTCATGAGCGAACTGCCATATCCCTACGAAGCCCCTGTCTCGCAGGCGCTGTTCGACCGTGCGGCGGCCGTCACGCCCGGCGGCGTGAACTCGCCGGTGCGCGCCTTCCGCGCCGTGGGCGGCACGCCCCGGTTCATGGTCTCCGGCAGCGGTCCGTACCTGAAGGACGCCGACGGGCGGGAGTACGTCGACCTCGTGTGCTCCTGGGGTCCGATGATCCTCGGGCACGCGCACCCCGAGGTGATCGCCGCCGTGCAGGAGGCGGTCGCGCACGGCACGTCCTTCGGGACGCCCGGTGAGGGCGAGGTCGCCCTCGCCGAGGAGATGGTGAACCGGGTCGGCCCGCTGGAGCGGGTGCGGCTGGTCTCCAGCGGCACCGAAGCCACCATGTCCGCGATCCGGCTCGCCCGCGGGTTCACCCGGCGGTCCAAGGTGATCAAGTTCGCCGGGTGCTACCACGGGCACGTCGACTCCCTCCTCGCCGCGGCCGGGTCGGGGGTCGCCACCTTCGCCCTGCCCGACACCCCCGGTGTCACCGGCGCCCAGGCCGGCGACACGATCGTGCTGCCGTACAACGACCTCGACGCCGTGCGCGCCGCCTTCGCCGCGCACCCGGGCGAGATCGCCTGTGTGATCACCGAGGCCTCGCCGGGCAACATGGGCGTGGTGCCGCCGCTGCCCATGTTCAACCAGGGACTCAAGGACCTCTGCGGCGAGAACGGCGCCCTGTACATCTCCGACGAGGTCATGACGGGCTTCCGCACCAGCCGGGCCGGGTGGTACGGCGTCGACGGGGTCGAGCCCGACCTGATGACCTTCGGAAAGGTGATGGGCGGCGGATTCCCGGCCGCCGCGTTCGGCGGGCGCGCCGACGTCATGGCGCACCTCGCCCCCGCCGGGCCCGTCTACCAGGCCGGCACCCTCTCCGGGAACCCCATCGCCACCGCCGCCGGGCTCGCCCAGCTTCGCCTGCTCGACGACGCGGCGTACACCAAGGTCGACTCCGTCTCGCAGCAGATCCAGGCCATGGTCTCCGAGGCGCTGACCAAGGAGGGCGTGGCGCACACCCTGCAGAACGCCTCCAACATGTTCTCCGTGTTCTTCACGGACCGCCCGGTGCGCGACTACGAGGACGCCAAGGCGCAGGAGTCGTACCGCTTCACCGCGTTCTTCCACGCGATGCTGGCGAACGGCGTCTACCTGCCGCCCTCGTCCTTCGAGTCCTGGTTCGTCTCCACCGCGCACGACGAGACGGCACTCCAGC
Organism: Streptomyces sp. NPDC091412; assembly: GCF_044756885.1. Classification (NCBI taxonomy): domain Bacteria; kingdom Bacillati; phylum Actinomycetota; class Actinomycetes; order Kitasatosporales; family Streptomycetaceae; genus Streptomyces; species Streptomyces sp. NPDC091412. The sequence continues at coordinate 32,208 of NZ_JBIVTV010000013.1, forward strand.
GGATCGCCGACGCCCTTCCGGCGGCGGCCCGTGCGGCGGCGGAGGCGACGGCATGAGCGACACCCCCGACAAGAACGGCCGGGACGACATCACCGTCGTCCACCTCATGCGGCACGGCGAGGTCGAGAACCCGGACGGGATCCTGTACGGGCGGCTGCCCGGCTACCACCTGTCCGAGCTCGGACGGAAGATGGCCGAGCGGGTCGCCGAGCACCTCGCCCCCCGCGACATCACCTATGTCGTCGCCTCCCCGCTGGAGCGGGCGCAGGAGACGGCGACGCCGATAGCGAAGGCGCACGGACTCGACCTCGCCACCGACGAGCGGCTGATCGAGGCGGCCAACGTCTTCCAGGGCAAGACCTTCGGTGTGGGCGACGGCGCGCTGCGCCGGCCCGCCAACTGGAAGCACGTGGTCAACCCGTTCAAGCCGTCCTGGGGCGAGCCGTACATCGACCAGGTGGTGCGCATGATGGGCGCGCTGAACGCGGCGAAGGACGAGGCGCGCGGACACGAGGCGGTACTCGTCAGCCACCAGCTGCCGATCTGGATCGTGCGCTCCTACGTGGAGCGGCGGCGGCTGTGGCACGACCCGCGCAAGCGGCAGTGCACGCTCGCCTCGCTGACGACGTTCACCTACCGGGGCGACCGGATCGTCTCCGTCGGCTACACCGAGCCGGCCCGCGATCTGGTGCCGGCCCATCTCCTCGCGGGCGCCAAGCCGGTGAAGGGGCAGGGCAAGGCGTTCGGCGCGTAACGAAGCGCGCGTAAGGAAGGGTGCGGCACGGGCGGGGACCGCACGGTCCCGCCCGTTGCCGCACCCTTCCTTTGTGTTTGTTGTGAAATTCATATCGACTCGCGGAACCCCCGTGTTCGTCGCCGCCTCTGAGTGAGTGACCACCAGCGGCAGTGACGGATCGGGGATCTCATGCGCACCTTCTCCCGAAGGGGACTACTCGGCCTCGGCGCGGGGGCCGCGGCCGCCGTCGGGCTCACGGGCTGCGGCAGCGTCAAGTCCTCGGACCCGGGCCGCACCGGTGCCTCCCCCAGCGCGAGCACGCCCAGCCCGCGTGCGCGTACGACAGCCCCCGCGCGCCTCATCGGCGACGGCTCGACCTCGTTCACCGGCAAGCAGCCGCACCAGCCGGCTGCGCCGGTCCCGCTGGAGCCGGGCGAGACCCCGCCGCAGTTCGTCGTCTTCTCCTGGGACGGGGCCGGCGAGGTCGGCAACGGGCTGTTCCCGCGCTTCCTGGACCTGGCCAGGCAGCACGAGGCGCACATGACCTTCTTCCTCTCCGGGCTCTACCTGCTGCCGGAGTCGAAGAAGCGCCTGTACGACCCGCCGAACAACCCGCGCGGCGCCTCCGACATCGGCTATCTGACCGACGACCACGTCAAGGCCACGCTCACCAACGTCCGCCGCGCCTGGCTCGAGGGCCACGAGATCGGCACCCACTTCAACGGCCACTTCTGCTCCGGCCACGGCTCGGTCGGGGGCTGGACGCCCAAGCAGTGGCGCAGCGAGATCGACCAGGCCAAGGCATTCGTGAAGGAGTGGCGGACCAACACCGGCTGGACCGATCTGCCCGCCCTGCCCTTCGACTACGACAAGGAACTCGTCGGCGGCCGCACCCCCTGCCTGCTCGGCCAGAACCAGCTGCTGCCCACCGCCCGCGAGCTCGGCTGGCGTTACGACGCCTCCTCGCCCGGCGGCCGCCAGGTGTGGCCGGACAAGCGGCTGGGCATCTGGGACCTGCCGTTGCAGCAGATACCGTTCCCCGGACGCCGGTTCGAGGTCCTCTCGATGGACTACAACATGCTCGCGAACCAGTCCGTCAACTCCACCAACGCTCCCGCCCACAACCATCCGGGCTGGCGCAGGCAGTCCACGCAGGCCTACATCCAGGGCTTCAGGCGGGCATACGAGACAAACCGGGCGCCGTACTTCATAGGCAACCACTTCGAACAGTGGAACGGCGGCATCTACATGGACTCCGTCGAGGAGGCCTTCAAGCACATCGCGCGGGAGAAGGAGAAGGGCGCCGACGTGCGCATGGTCTCCTTCCGGCAGTTCGTCGACTGGATGGACGTGCAGAAGCCGGAAGTGCTGGCCAAGCTGCGCACCCTCGACGTCGGGCAGCGGCCGGCCGGTGACTGGAAGGAGTTCCTCGGGGACGCCGGAAGCGCCGGCACGCCGAGCACGGAGGGCCCCTCGAAGGCGGCCTGAAATGCACTTTTCCGGCCGTGAGGGGGGTGCGCAAGATCCCCGGAAGGGGCATGCGAAACTTTTCACATGAGTGCCGTCAGTCGTGCCCCCCAGTGCTCGAACCGGGCGAACCGCACGCCCCGTCCGCGCCGCACGCGTTCGAGCCGTGTCCGTGGCCGCGCCGCCCTGCTCGCCGCCGGGGGCGCCGCACTGGCACTCGCCCTGTCCGCCTGCGGCTCCGGCGGCACCTCCGGCGGCTCGGGCAACACCAACTTCATCACCGGCGCCGACGGCATCGCGACCGTGCCGAAGGGCGACCGCAAGCCCGCGCCCGACCTGTCCGGCAAGACCCTCGAGGGCAAGCAGCTCGACATGGGCGCCTACAAGGGCAAGGTCGTCGTCCTGAACGTCTGGGGCTCCTGGTGCTCGCCGTGCCGCGCCGAGGCGCCCAACCTGGCGAAGGTGGCCAAGGACACCGCCGGCAAGGGCGTGCAGTTCGTCGGCATCAACACGCGCGACACCAGCACCCAGCCGGCCCTCGCGTTCGAGAAGCAGTTCGACGTGTCGTACCCGAGCCTGTACGACCCGACCGGCAAGCTCATGCTCCGCTTCCAGAAGGGCACCCTGAACCCGCAGATGATCCCCACCACGATCATCGTCGACCGGGACGGGAAGATCGCCGCGCGCGCTCTCCAGGCGCTCAGCGAGGACAAGCTGCGCAAGATGCTCGACCCGGTCGTCGCGGAGAAGTGAGCCGCCGTGCTACTGGCCGCAGCCACTGATCCCAATCAGACGGTGTTCAGCGGAGCCCTGCTGCTCGCGCTGCCCGTCGCCGTACTCGGCGGACTCGTCTCGTTCTTCTCCCCCTGCGTCCTGCCGCTCGTCCCCGGCTACCTCTCCTATGTGACCGGGGTCACCGGCACGGACCTGGCCGAGGCCCGGCGCGGACGGATGGCCGTCGGCGCCGCCCTCTTCGTCCTCGGCTTCACCGTGGTCTTCGTCTCCGGCGGGGCGCTGTTCGGGTTCTTCGGGCAGACCCTCCAGGACTACAAGGGCACCCTGTCCAAGGTGCTGGGCGTGCTCATGATCCTCATGGGCGTCTTCTTCATGGGCCTGATGCCCTGGCTGACCCAGCGTGAGTTCCGCTTCCACATGCGCCCCACCACGGGCCTGATGGGCGCACCCGTGCTCGGGGCCCTGTTCGGAGTCGGCTGGACCCCGTGCATCGGCCCGACCCTCGCCTCCGTGGTGGCGCTCTCCTCGACCCAGGCCAGCGCCGGGCGCGGTGCCCTGCTGACCGTCGCCTACTGCGCCGGCCTCGGCATCCCGTTCGTGCTCACCGCGATCGCCTTCCGCAAGGCGCTGGGAGCCTTCGGCTGGGTCAAGCGCCACTATGTCTGGGTGATGCGCGTCGGCGGCACGATGATGATCGTGACCGGCGTGCTGCTGCTGACCGGCGCCTGGGACCGGCTGGTGCAGGAGATGCAGACGTGGTCCACCGGCTTCACTGTGGGGATCTGATTCATGAGCAAGACGCCAACCAGTACGACGGACGACGAGACCCCGGTGGTGGTGCCGCCCGGCGACGAGGACCTCGGCGCCGCCGGGTCCCAGCTGTCCACCGCCCCCACCGAGACGTCCGTCCCCGGCTCCTTCGGCGGCAACCGGGCGCCCGGACTGGCCGGCCGGCTCGCCTGGACCTGGCGGGAGACCGTCGGCTGGGCCCGCTGGTTCTGGCGGCAGCTCACCTCCATGCGCGTCGCGCTGATGCTGCTGTTCCTGCTCTCCCTCGGCGCCGTCCCCGGCTCGCTGATCCCGCAGAGCGGCACCGACGCGCTGAAGGTCGAGGCCTTCCGGCAGGCGCACACGACGCTCGCGCCCGTCTACGACAAGCTCGGCCTGTTCCACGTCTACAGCTCGGTGTGGTTCTCCGCGATCTACATCCTGCTGTTCGTCTCCCTCATCGGCTGCATCGTGCCGCGCACCTGGCAGTTCGTGGGCCAGCTGCGCGGCCGCCCGCCGGGCGCCCCCAAGCGGCTGGACCGGCTGCCCGCGTACACCACCTGGCGCACCGCCGCCGCCCCCGAGGAGGTCCGCGGGGCCGCGCTGAAGATCCTCAAGCAGCGCCGCTTCCGCGCCCTCCACGACGGTGACGCCGTCGCCGCCGAGAAGGGCTACCTGCGCGAGGCCGGCAACCTCGTCTTCCACATCGCGCTGATCGTGATGCTGATCGCCTTCGCCTGCGGCCAGTTGTACAAGACCGAGGGCAACAAGCTGATCGTCGAGGGCGACGGCTTCGCCAACACCCTCACCCAGTACGACGACTTCAAGTCCGGCAACCTCTTCAACGACGACGACCTGGTGCCCTTCAGCTTCAACCTGAAGAAGTTCACCGGCACCTACGAGCGCACCGGCCCGCAGAAGGGCACGCCGCGCGTGTACCGGGCGGACATCACCTACAGCCTGGGCGCCCACGGCAAGGAGCGGAAGGCGAGCATCTCGCCCAACCACCCGCTGAGCGTCGACGACGCCCGGGTCTACCTCGTCAGCCACGGCTACGCCCCCACCGTCACCGTCCGGGACGGCAAGGGCCAGGTGGTCTACCGCCAGGCCGTGCCGCTGCTGCCGGTCGACTCCAACGTCACCTCGCAGGGCGCGATCAAGGTGTTCGACGGCTACAAGAACGCCCAGGGCAAGACCGAGCAGCTCGGCTTCTCCGCGTTCTTCGTGCCGACCTTCGCCGGTGCCGGCAAGGGCACGATGTTCTCCCAGTTCCCGGCGCTGGACTTCCCCGTCCTCGCGCTGACCGGCTACCACGGCGACCTGGGCGTCGACGCGGGCGTCCCGCAGAACGTCTACCAGCTCGACACCAAGAACCCGAACCTCAAGCAGTTCAAGGACGCCAAGGGCAACCCCATCGCCGCCCGGCTGCTGCCCGGCGAGACCATGACGCTGCCGAACGGCGCCGGCTCCATCACCTTCGACAAGGACATCAAGGAGTGGGCCGGCTTCCAGATCGTGCAGCAGCCCGGCACCGGCTGGGCGCTCACCGGCGCGCTCGCCGCCATCGCCGGACTGGCCGGCTCCCTGTTCATCCAGCGCCGCCGCGTCTGGGTGCGGGCCGTGCGGGGCGCCGACGGCGTGACCGTCGTCGAGATGGCGGGCCTGGGCCGCAGCGAGTCCGCGAAACTCCCCGAGGAGCTCGGCGACCTGGCCGCCCTCGTCCACGACAAGGCGCCCGCACAGGCCGACGCCGACCCCGACCGGGAGCCGGACGCCGGCACCCCCGTACCCGCCGAAGGGGCTGAGGAGAAATGACTCTCGCCGCCGCGACCGAGCTAGCCACGGCGACCAACGAAAGCCTGGCCAACATCAGCAACACGCTGATCTACTCCGCGATGGCCGTCTACACCCTGGCCTTCTTCGCGTACATCACCGAATGGCTCTTCGGCAGCCGCAGCAAGGTGGCCCGCACGGCCGCCGCGCTGACCGCCAAGGACGGCGCGGCCACGGCGCAGGGCCCGGCCGTGGCGGTGAAGTCCGCCGGGGGCACCGCCGTGCTGGAGCGCCCCAAGGTCGTCGTACGGTCCGCCGCCGGCGCCCGCGACGTGCCCGACGGGCCCGGCGCGCACGGCGGGGACGAGAAGGGCGACCTGTACGGCCGGATCGCGGTGTCCCTCAGCGTCCTCGGCTTCCTCCTCGCGCTCGGTGGCGTGATCGCCCGCGCGGCTTCCGTGCAGCGGGCGCCGTGGGGCAACATGTACGAGTTCAACATCACCTTCTCCACGGTCGCGGTCGGCGTCTACCTGCTGCTGCTCGCGCTGAAGAAGAACGTGCGCTGGCTCGGCCTGTTCCTGACCACCACCGTCCTGCTCGACCTCGGCCTCGCGGTCACCGTGCTCTACACGGCGAGCGACCAGCTGGTCCCGGCCCTGCACTCGTACTGGCTGTACATCCACGTCTCCACCGCGATCTTCTGCGGCGCGGTCTTCTACGTCGGCGCGGTCGGCACCCTGCTGTACCTGTTCAAGGACTCCTACGAGAACAAGCTCGCCTCCGGCGGGAAGCCCGGCCGCTTCGCGACCTCCGTCCTGGAGCGGCTGCCGGCCTCGGCGTCCCTGGACAAGTTCTCCTACCGCATCAACGCCGCCGTCTTCCCGCTGTGGACGTTCACGATCATCGCGGGCGCGATCTGGGCCGAGTCCGCCTGGGGCCGCTACTGGGGCTGGGACCCCAAGGAGACCTGGTCCTTCATCACCTGGGTCGCCTACGCCTGCTACCTGCACGCCCGCTCCACGGCCGGCTGGAAGGGCCGCAAGGCCGCCTACATCGCGTTGATCGCGTTCGGCTGCTGGCTCTTCAACTACTACGGCGTGAACATCTTCGTCAGCGGCAAGCACTCGTACTCGGGCGTCTGACCGGCCCCTCGGCGACACTGGTGTCATGACCGGTTCCATCGAACAGGGCACCAGCCGGATCCACGGGAACACGCACCTCCTCACCTTCCTGGTACGGCTCCCCAGACCCATGGAGCAGGTCTGGCCGGAGCTGACCACACCGGAGGGCCTCGCGCGCTGGTTCACCGGCGCCGACGAGCTGGAACCCCGGCTCGGCGGCGCGGTGAGCCTGCGCGGTCTCGGCAGCGGGCGGATCACCGCATGGGACGTGGACCGGGTCGCCGAGTACACCGTGGAGGGCGGCGGCCGCATCCGCTTCCACCTGGAGCGCGACGGCGCGGACGGCTCCGTGCTCCGCTTCACCCACGAGTTCCGGGGCGAGACGGAGTCGGAGCCGCGCTGGCGAGCCCGCTTCGAACGTCTGATCGAAGTGGTTACGCGCCAATGTCCTCGCTCCACAGATTCGGATGCCTCCCGGTGAAGTCCCGCATCAACGCGACGCACTCCGCGTCGTCCAGGACCACGATCTCCACACCGTGCTCCGCGAGCCAGCCGTGCCCGCCCGTGAACGTGGCCGCCTCACCGACCACCACCCGCGAGATGCCGAACTGACGGACCAGGCCGCTGCAGTACCAGCAGGGCGAGAGGGTCGTCACCATCGTCGTACCGCGGTACGAGCGCTGCCGTCCCGCGGCGCGGAACGCGGCCGTCTCTGCGTGCGTCGAGGGATCGTCGTCCTGGACGCGACGGTTGCGGCCGCGGCCGAGCAGGGTGCCGTCGGCACCGTAGAGCGCGGCTCCGATGGGGATGCCCCCTTCCGCCAGCCCGGCGCGGGCCTCGGCAAGGGCGGTGGCGAGCCATGAGCGTGCCTGTTCCTGATCCATGCTCTCACTGTGCTGACGCGCGCGTCGTACGGCAACGGCCGGCGCCCGCCCCCGGCAACCGCGCGCCGCACTCTGTACCCTGACTCGATCATCGCCGCACGCGCGGCAGTTGGCCCCGGTGGGTGGGAGGGAACGGTCATGGTCGCTGCTCCGGTTCTGGAGGAGCTGCGGGACGTCTGCCAGCCGCAGGCGAAACTGGCGAGCCGCAACGGCGAGCACTGGGCGGGCCGCCTGTACATGCGGAGGATCTCGCTGCGGTTCACCCGGCAGCTGGTGCGTACCCCGGTGACCCCGGACCAGCTGACCTGGACCATGGTGGTGTGCGGGACGGCCTCCGGCGCCGCGCTGCTGATCCCGGGCCTGACCGGGGCCGTCCTGGCCGTCGTGCTGATGCAGCTGTTCCTCCTCTTCGACTGCGTGGACGGCGAGGTCGCCCGCTGGAAGGGCCAGAACAGCGCGGCCGGCATCTACGTCGACCGGCTCGGCGCCTACCTCGCGGACGCCGCCCTGATGGTGGGCGCCGGCTTCCACGCGGCCCGGTCCGGCTTCGGCGGCTGGGTGTCGCTGGGCCTGGCGACCGCCCTCGGCGTGGTCCTGCTGAAGGCCTCCACCGACCTGGTCGACGTGGCCCGGGCCCGGCGCGGGCTGGCCGTCGCCGACGACGAGTCGACCCGGCCGCGCTCGCAGGGCGTGGCCACCGTGCGCCGGCTGGCCGCCGCGTTCAAGATCCACCGGGTGACCAACGGCATCGAGGCGTCCCTCCTCCTGCTGGCCGCGGCCATCGGCGACACCGTCACCGGCGGCGCCGACGTCACCCGCTGGGCGCTGATCGCCCTCGCCGCCATCACCTGGGTGATGGTCCCGGCCCACCTGCTGTCGATCCTGTCGTCGTCCCGGCTGCGCTAGTGCTGTGACCGGAGAGGTTCACCGGCTCGTGACGCCCGGCGAACCGTTCCGGTCACGGCACTGGAGAGCCGCGCCCGCACCGCCGTCCTGACCCCGCGCGCGGCCGCCCCGGTCACCTGCTTGGGGTGATCGCATCGGAAGGGGGTGCGGCTGTTCGGGCGTCGTGCGTACGGTCGCATGGTGGGTGCCGGGTGATCGGGACAAGGGCTGGGGGAATGGCGGCGGCGGTGCGGGAGGCCGACGGGGGCGGGATGTCGAAGTGCCCCGGCGGTTCGGCTCTGTCCATCGGTCCCCCTGGAGTACGGCTGGTGCCCCGTTACTGAGTGAGGATCATCAACTCCGTACCGTGTCCTGGGTGCAAGCCGGTATCGAACGTCAACTGTGTGGCGGATGTGGAGAGTTGGCGAACAGGGGCGGCTCGTCGCCCCGGTGGCGGCTCAGGTGCTCTTCGGCTCCTCGCCGTTCTCCTTGCGGCGCAGTTCCTCCTCGCGGCGGCGCAGATCGGCCTCCCAGTTCTTCAGCAGGTCCTCGTCCTTCTTGTTCTCCTCGGCGAGGGACTTCAGGAAGGCGGGGTTGTCGTCCGGGGCGACGTAGTCGAGCCGCTGGTTGCGGTGCCACTCCGAGGGCGTGCGGCCGTTCGCCGGAGGACGGCGGTCCTTGCCCGCGGCGAGCCAGGCGATCGAGCCGACGATCGGGAAGAGCAGGATGATGAAGACCCAGGCGACCTTGGGAAGGTGCTTCGCCTCGTCCTCGGGCGTGTTCAGGCAGTCGATGAACGCGAAGATCATCAGTGCCAGCGGCACGACGTAGTACAGCAGCACCCTGAGCATGTCGGAAAGCCCCCTGGGAAGCGGTGGAGGGGCCCTGCACCGGCCCCGTGACGGGGCCAGGGTAGCCGCTCGGGGATACTGGACCCCATGGCGTACGACGATCTTCGTTCCCTGCTCAGGGCGCTGGAGCGCGAGGGAGACCTCAAGCGCATCAAGGCCGAGGTCGACCCGTATCTGGAGGTCGGTGAGATCGTCGACCGGGTACAGAAGTCGGGCGGCCCCGCACTGCTCTTCGAGAACGTGCGTGGCTCCGCGATGCCCCTGGCCATGAACGTCTTCGGGACCGACCGGCGGCTGCTGAAGGCCCTCGGCCTGAAGTCGTACGGCGAGATCTCCGACAGGATCGGCGGGCTGCTGCGGCCAGAGCTGCCGCACGGCTTCGTGGGCGTGCGCGAGGCGTTCGGCAAGCTCGGCGCGATGACGCACGTACCGCCGAAGAAGGTGAAGTCCGACAACGCCCCCGTGCAGGAAGTGGTCCTGCGCGGCGACGACGTGGACCTCGACACCCTGCCGGCCCTCTTCACCTGGCCCCAGGACGGCGGCTCCTTCTTCAACCTGGGACTCACCCACACCAAGGACCCGGAGAGCGGCGTCCGCAACCTCGGGCTGTACCGCCTCCAGCGCCACGACAAGCGCACCATCGGCATGCACTGGCAGATCCACAAGGACAGCCGCAACCACTACCAGGTCGCCGCCCGGCGCGGGGAGCGGCTGCCGGTGGCGATCGCCTTCGGCTGCCCCCCGGCCGTGACGTACGCGTCGACCGCGCCCCTCCCCGGCGACATCGACGAGTACCTGTTCGCCGGGTTCATCGCGGGCAGGCGGATCGAGATGGTCGACTGCAAGACCGTCCCGCTCCAGGTCCCGGCGAACGCCGAGGTCGTCCTGGAGGGCTGGCTGGAGCCCGGCGAGATGCTGCCCGAGGGGCCGTTCGGCGACCACACCGGCTTCTACACCCCGCAGGAGCCCTTCCCGGCGCTGACCATCGACTGCGTGACGATGCGCAAACGGCCCCTGCTCCAGTCGATCGTCGTGGGCCGCCCCCCGACGGAGGACGGGCCGCTCGGCCGTGCCACCGAGCGTTTCTTCCTGCCCCTGCTGAAGATCATCGTCCCGGACATCGTGGACTACCACCTGCCCGAGGCGGGCGGCTTCCACAACTGCGCGATCGTCTCGATCGACAAGAAGTACCCCAAGCACGCCCAGAAGGTGATGCACGCCATCTGGGGGGCACACATGATGTCGCTGACCAAGCTGATCGTGGTCGTCGACTCCGACTGCGACGTGCACGATCTGCACGAGGTCGCCTGGCGGGCCCTCGGCAACACGGACTACGCCCGCGACCTCACGGTCGTGGAAGGCCCCGTCGACCATCTCGACCACGCCTCCTACCAGCAGTTCTGGGGCGGCAAGGCGGGCATCGACGCGACGAAGAAGCTGCCCGAGGAGGGCTACACGCGGGACGGCGGGTGGCCGGAGATGGTCCTCTCGGACCCCGACACGGCCGCCCTGGTGGACCGCCGTTGGAAGGAGTACGGCCTGTGAGCTCGGCGTCCGCCGCGATCCCTCAGCCGGGACGCACCAAGGCCTTCCTGCGCCTGGTGATGATCGAGCACTCGATCTTCGCGCTGCCCTTCGCCTACATCGCCTCCCTGACCGCGATGTACGACTGGGACAGGACCATCCACTGGGGCAGGCTGCTGCTCGTCACCGTGGCGATGGTGGGGCTGCGTACGTTCGCGATGGCCGTCAACCGGATCATCGACCGGGAGATCGACGCCCGTAACCCGCGTACCGCGCAGCGCGAGCTGGTGACCGGCGCGATGTCGGTGCGGCACGCCTGGACGGGCGCGCTCGTCGCGCTCGTCGTGTTCCTGGCGGCCGCGGCCCTGCTCAACCCGCTCTGCCTGGCCCTCGCCCCCATCGCGGTGATCCCGATGGTGGTCTACCCCTACGGCAAGCGGTTCACGAACTTCCCGCAGGCCATCCTGGGCCTGGCCCAGGCGATGGGCCCGATCGGCGGCTGGCTGGCGATCTCCGGCAGCTGGTCCTGGGAGGCGGTGATCCTGGGCCTGGCCGTCGGCATCTGGATCGGCGGCTTCGACCTCATCTACGCCTGCCAGGACGTGGAGACCGACCGCGAGATCGGCGTGAAGTCGGTCCCGGCCCGCTTCGGCGTCCCCGCCGCCATCCGGGGAGCGCGGGCCTGCCACTTCGTCACCACCGCGCTGTTCGTCTGGTACGCGGTCGCCACCGGCGCCGGCGCCTTCTTCTGGCTGGGCCTGATCGTCGTCGCGGGCGCCTTCGTCTACGAGCACACGATCGTCCGCCCGCACGACCTGTCCCGCCTCAACCGGGCGTTCTTCAGCGTCAACGGGTTCATCGGTATCGCCCTTTTTGTGTGCGCGCTGCTGGATCTGCTGGTGCGCGGTCTCACGGTCTGATCCCTCGCGGTTCGGATCATGAGCACTGACGGATAGGCTCCACACATGAAGCCAGGAGAAACGCGGCGCGCGCCTTGGATCGTGGGGGTGTCCGGAGCGTCCGGCACGCCGTATGCGGCCGCTGTGCTGCGTGCGCTGCTCGACGCCGGACAGAGCGTCGACCTGGTGGTCAGCCGGGCCTCGCGGCTCACCCTGCTCGACGAGACCGGCATCTCGTTCCGGGACGCTCACTGGGGGGACGACCTGCGTGAATGGCTGTCCCTCGGCGCCGACGGCAAGCCCGGCACGTTCGACGTGGACATCACCGGGGTGCGGCACTGGAGCGCCGGTGACCTGGCGGCCGGTCCGTCCTCGGGGTCATACCCGGCGAAGGGCATGCTGATCGTGCCCGCCTCGACGGCCTGTGTGGCGGGGGTCGCCCTCGGGCTGTCCAAGGATCTGCTGCAACGGGCGGCGAGCGTGACCCTCAAGGAGGGCAGGCCGCTGGTCGTGGCCGTACGGGAGACCCCGCTGAACGGCCAGACGCTGCGGCACCTGGTGGCACTGGACGACGCGGGCGCCACCGTCCTGCCCGCCTCGCCCGCCTTCTACGCCGGGGCGACGCACATCCAGCACCTCGTGGACTTCGTCGCCGGCCGGGCCCTGGACGCGGTGGGTGTGCCCCACCGTCTCTACCGTCGCTGGGAGGGCGAACTGGGCGGCTCCCGGCCCGCGTGAGCGTCGGGCGGCGCTCTCCAGCAGTACCAGCACCACTCGACACTTCAGGAACTTTCTTCAGATCTCTCGTCGGATCTCTTCAGTGGAAGGCTTCGATCGCATGGACGCGGTGGACAGGCAGCTCATCCAGGCCCTGAGGGAGAACGGCCGGGCCTCATATGCGGAGCTGGGGCGCCTCGTCGGCCTGTCGGGACCGAGCGTCACCGACCGCATCAACCGGCTGGAGGCCGCCGGTGTCATCACCGGCTACCGCGCCACCGTGGACGCCGCCTCGCTCGGTCTCGGGGTCACCGCCCTGATCGGCATCTCGCTCTCCGACGCCGCCGACCACGAGGACGTGGCGCAGCGGCTGAAGGACCTCTCCGAGATCGAGGACTGCTGGTTCATCGCCGGCGACGACTCCTTCATGCTCAAGGTCCGCGCCTCGGACGTCGACGGACTGGAGAGCATCATCCGGCGGCTGTCCGGGACCAAGGGCGTCTCCCGGACCCGTACCACCATCGTGCTGTCCACGAAGTGGGAGAACCGGGTGGGTGAGCTGCCCGAGGAGGTCTGATCCTCCAGGCGCGGAGCGCCGTTTGGGGGCACCCCCGCCCGGAGGGTGGGGGAGTACGGTGGTCGCAGTCTTCAGGAAAGAGGTAGAGGCATGGACGTCGGGCTCAAGCGCGAGCTGGAGGAGAAGGTGAGGGCGGGCGTCCGCCTGACCCGTGAGGACGGCATCGCGCTGTACGAGTCGGACGACCTGGCGTGGCTCGGCGGTCTCGCCCACGAGGTGCGCACCCGCAAGAACGGCGACGTGGTGCACTTCAACGTCAACCGGCACCTCAACATGACGAACGTGTGCACCGCGTCCTGCGCGTACTGCTCCTTCCAGCGCAAGCCGGGCGAGAAGGACGCGTACACGATGCGCATCGAGGAGGCCGTGAAGCTGGCCAAGGCGATGGAGTCGGAGAACCTCACCGAGCTGCACATCGTCAACGGCCTGCACCCGAACCTGCCGTGGCGCTACTACCCGCGTTCCCTGCGCGAGTTGAAGGCCGCGCTGCCGGACGTGTCGCTGAAGGCGTTCACGGCCACCGAGATCCACCACTTCGAGACGATCTCCGGGCTGTCCGCCTCCGAGATCCTCGACGAGCTGATCGACGCCGGTCTGGAGTCCCTGACCGGCGGCGGCGCGGAGATCTTCGACTGGGAGGTCCGGCAGCACATCGTCGACCACCGCACCCACTGGGAGGACTGGTCGCGCATCCACCGGCTGGCGCACGAGAAGGGCCTGAAGACCCCGTGCACCATGCTCTACGGGCACATCGAGGAGCCCCGCCACCGCGTGGACCACGTGCTGCGGCTGCGTGAACTCCAGGACGAGACCGGCGGGTTCCAGGTCTTCATCCCGCTGCGCTACCAGCACGACTTCGTCGACGTGCAGGACGGCAAGGTCCGCAACCGCCTCCAGGCCCGTACCACCATGGCGACCGGCGCGGAGGCGCTGAAGACCTTCGCCGTCTCGCGGCTGCTCTTCGACAACGTCCCGCACGTCAAGGTGTTCTGGGTGATGCACGGCGTGCAGACCGCGCAGCTCGCCCTCCAGCACGGCGCGGACGACATGGACGGCTCGGTGGTCGAGTACAAGATCACGCACGACGCGGACAACTACGGCACCCCGAACAAGCTGACCCGCGAGGACCTGCTGGACCTGATCCGCGACGCCGGCTTCCGCCCGGTGGAGCGCAACACGCGCTACGAGATCATCCGGGAGTACGAGGGCCCGGACCCGGCGCGCCGCGAGTCGCCGCAGCCGATGCGGGTGTGAGCCCGCGCGTTCCGCGCACCCCGTGACGTCGCCGGCCGGGCGGGTACCCGTCCGGCATGGCCACCGCGAAGGCGCCCGAGGACGCCTACACCGCCGCGCCCTTCGTGCCCGAGCGCGCGGACCTGACCGCCCTGCGCGAGGCGGCGGCGGGCTGCCGGGGCTGCCCGCTGCACCGGGACGCCACGCAGACCGTGTTCGGCGCCGGGGACACCGGCGCCCGGGTCATGCTCGTCGGCGAGCAGCCCGGGGACCAGGAGGACCGGCGGGGCCGGCCGTTCGTCGGGCCCGCCGGGAAGGTGCTGGACCGGGCGCTGGCCGAGGCGGGCATCGACCCGGGCGAGACGTATGTCACCAACGCGGTCAAGCACTTCAAGTTCACCCGGTCCGGGCCCGGCAAGCGCCGTATCCACAAGGCGCCGAGCCTGCGCGAGACGGCGGCGTGCGGGCCCTGGCTGGCGGCCGAACTCAGGCTCGTGGAGCCCGAGCTGATCGTGGTCCTGGGCGCGACGGCCGGGAAGGCCCTGCTGGGCTCCTCGTTCCGGGTGACCGAAGTGCGCGGGACGGTGCTGGAGGAGGAGATCCACGGGCGCCGGGAGCGGCTGGTGCCGACCGTGCACCCCTCGTCCGTGCTGCGCGCGGACGACCGGGAGGCCGCGTACCGGGGGCTGGTCTCCGACCTGAAAGTGGCTGCGCACGCCCTGGTGTAATAGATACCATCGCCCGATGCCCCTTACTTTCACTCTTGATCCTTCCGTCGACCCCGCTCTGCGCGACGGCATCCTCGACCTGTGGACCGATGTCACGAACGCCGGCGGGGCGGTCGGCTTCGTGCCGCCCGCGACGCGGGAGGAGATACGTCCGGAACTGGTCAAGCAGTTCCTCGCGCTGACCGAGGGCCGTGCCCGGCTGCTGGTCGGCCACGACGAGGAGGGCCGGGTCGCCGCCACCGCCTTCCTGACCTTCAACACTCACCGGCTGATGACGCACTGGCTCTGGCTCTACACGGTGATGGTGCACCCGCGCCATCAGGGCCGGGGCTACGGACGGGACCTGCTGGCGGCCGCCGCGGACGCGGCCGGCGGCTTCCCGGGCATCGACGCGATCCGGCTCACCTGCCGGGGCGGGCTCGGCCTGGAGCGGTTCTACGCCTCCTGCGGCTACAAGGAGGTCGGGCGGGTGCCCGGCGCCATCCGGGTGGAGCCGGGCGACGACCGGGACGACGTGATCATGCTTCTGCCGCTGACCTGAGGCTTTACCGGTCCTTGGCACCCCCTTGCGTGATCCGGCGTCCGGCGTGCTTCACTGGACGGTGCCCCTTTGGGAACCTTCGGAACGGAAGAGTGGATTGAGATGCTCCGCTACACACTGATGCGCCTCGGGATCTTCGTGGGCTGCCTCGTGGTCGTCTGGGGCCTCGTCTACTCCGGTATCGCCCCGCGCGGCCTCGGCAGCTCCAACGGGCTGTGGATCGTCACGCTCGCCCTGGTGATCTCGGCCCCGATCAGCTTCGTCGTCCTGCGCAAGGAGCGCGACCGGGCGTCGGTGCGGGTGTCCGAGCGGGTGGACCGCATGAAGGCGAACTTCGAGGCCAACGCGGGCCAGGAGGACCTCGCCGACGACCGGGCTCGGGACCAGGCGCAGCCCCGGGAGCAGGCTCAGGGGCAGGCGTCCTGACGTCCTGATCCGGTCGGTGCGGCGTCCGCGCGGCCGTTGGGCCGGCGCCTGAACCGTAGCTTGCCCTCATGGGTGCCGTGAGGGCCAGGCGGATCCGGGAGCGGTGCGCGAGCGGCAGATGCTCGACGCCGCCGTCCAGATCTTCGGGCGGCACGGCCACACCGCCGCGTCGATGGACGAGACAGCCGAACCGGCGGGCGTCTCCAAGCCGTTGGTCCATCTGTACCTGAACTCCGAGGAAGACCTCTTCACCGCCTGCATCCGCCGCGAGGCCGCCGCCCTGACCGAGGCGGTCCGGGCCGGAGTCCGCCCCGGGCTGCCCGCCGACCGTCAACTCCGGGAAGGACTGCGGGCGTTCTTCCCGCATACCGCGCGGCACCCGGAGGGCTGGGCGGTGCTCCGTCCGCAGGCCCGTACGCACGGGGAGCCGTTCGCGGCCGGGATCGCCGCGATGCGCGCGGAGATGGTGGAGTTCGTCACCCGGTTGATCCTCGTCACCGCCCGTGAGGCCACCACGACCCCGGTCTGCCGGAGCGCGAGGTCGCCGGGCTCGCCGAGGCCCTGGTCGGCACCGCCGAGTCCCTCGCCGACTGGGCCAACGCCACCCCGGGCGCCTCGGCCCGCCAAGCGGCGGCGACCCTGATGAACTTCGCGTGGGCGGGCCTGGGCGACCTCATGGAGGACCGGCCCCGGACCCCGCCCGCCGGCGATCTCACCGCGCCGACCGCACTCACGTGAGCGGCGGAAGCACCTCGCCCCTCAGGTGGACCCGCTGCCCGGCGGGATCGCGCAGCTCGAAGCGGCCGACGCCGTCGGCGGCGTGGACGACCGTGCCCGGCAGCAGTACCGGGGATCCGAACTCCGCCCGTACCAGGGCGGCTTCGGGGGCGCCGTGGGCGGCGAGGCAGCGGGCGACGGTCCACATGCCGTGTGCGATCGCCCGCGGGAAGCCGAACAGGCGGGCGGTGAGCGGGTGGAGGTGGATCGGGTTGCGGTCACCGGAGGCGGCCGCGTAGCGCCGCCCCACGTCCGCTCCGAGGCGCCACTCGGCGACGGCGGGCAGGGGTTCGCGTTCTCGCGGCGCGCTCTCGGGTGCGGGCCCGTCGGTGCGGTGGCGGGCCAGATACGTGCTCGTCGACTCCCATACGACGACTCCGTCCGCCGCCCTCAGCACGGTGACGACGGCGGCCTCCGTGCCGCGCCGGTGCGGTGCCAACCCGGCGACGTGCACGGCAAGTTCGTACCCGCCTGTGGCGGGCAGGACGGTGTGACGGGTGATGTGGACCGAGGTGTGCACCAGCCCGAGCAGCGGCAGCGGGAAGTCCCCGCCGCTCATCAGGCTCATGGCCGCCGGGAAGCCGAGCACGTGCGGATAGGTGATCGGCAGCGTGTCGTCTCCGGTCGCGAAGCCGCACGCCCGCTCGTAGGCGGCCAGCCGCGCGAGGTCGACGCGGACGGAGGGCAGCACGAGCCGGGTGCGGGGGAAGGGGGCGTCAGGGCGGGGCCGCTTGAAGGGGGAGCGCAGGGCGCCACGGGCCAGAGTCGTCGCCAGGCGGAGGTCCGGCGCGGACACGGTGCGGGCGAAGCCCGTGAAGCGGTCGGCCAAGTCCTCTCTCCCCACAGGCTCGCCTCACTCGTCCGAAAGTAAGGTTACCGGAGGTAAGCCTACGTCGGAGCGTGGGTGTACCGGAGACCGAGGAGTGCGCAGCCCTGCCCCGTACCGTCTCCGGACCCTTCCCGAACCCGCACGAACTCCCCACCCCGGCCCCGTACGATCCCGTTTGCAACCGGCGGTAACACCCCAACAGCGCGCACCACCGGTGAACGACTCGGTAAGCGCAGCGCGTACCACGTGCAGCAGAGCAGCGCGCAGCTGCAAGCCCCAGGAGCCGCCATGCCTCTCTCGTACTCGTCCCCGTCGTCCCACGGCCCGGCCGCGTCGTCCTCGTCGGGGTTCGACTACGACCCCGACGCGGTCCCGGCGTTCGTGCCGCCGCAGACCCGCCGGCTGGACGGCGAGGTGCGCGAGGCGTACATCCCCCCGCTGGTGCCGCCGGTGACGCACGGTTCGCTGGCCGACCTGCCGTTCGAGAACGCGGCCGCCGACCCCGGTCGCCAGGTCGTCAGCCGCCGGGACGCCGACGGCGGCTGGACGCATCTGACCGCCGCGCAGTTCGCCGACCAAATACTGGCGATGGCCAAGGGCCTGATCGCGGCGGGCCTGGCGCCGGGCGACCGGATCGCGGTCATGGCGCGCACGAAGTACGAGTGGACCCTGCTGGACTTCGCCGCCTGGGCCGCCGGTCTGGTCACGGTCCCCGTCTACCCCACGTCCTCCGTCTTCCAGACCCGCTGGATCCTCCAGGACTCCGGCGCGGTCGCCCTGGTGACGGAGAAGGCCCGGCAGGCGGCGGCCCTCGGCCCGGAACGCGAGCGCCTGATGGACCTGCGCCATGTGTGGGTCATGGAGAAGGGCCACCTCGACCGCCTGGCGGAGACCGGCGCGGACGTCCCGGACCAGGAGGTCACCGTGCGCCGGGGCGTCCTGGGACCCGACACGCTCGCCACCCTGGTCTATACCTCGGGCACGACCGGCCACCCCAAGGGCTGCGCGCTCAGCCACGGCAACTTCCTGGCGGAGGTCGACAACGCCATCGAGGTCCTCTACCCGGCCTTCAAGGCGAGGACGTCGGAGGAGGCCGCGACGCTGCTCTTCCTGCCCCTCTCCCACGTCTTCGGCCGTATGGTCGCGGTCGCCTGCGTCCGTGCGGGCGTCCGGCTGGGCCACGCGCCGAGCCTGAAGTCGGAGGATCTGCTGGAGGACCTGGCGAGCTTCCGGCCGACGTTCCTGCTGGCCATCCCGTACATGCTGGAGAAGGTCTACAACAACGCGCGCGCCACCGCCGAGCGCGGCGGCCGGGCGTCGTCCTTCGACCGCGCGGCCGACGTGGCCCGCCGCTACGGCGAGGCGGCCGAGGCCCGCCGGCACGGTACGGGCCCCGGCCCCAGCCGCGCCCTGCGGACGGCCCGCGCCCTCTACGACGTCCTCCTCTACCGCCGTATCCGGGCCGCCCTCGGCGGCCGCCTGCGCTATCTCATCTGCGGCGGCTCCCCGCTGGGCCGCCGCCTGGCCGCGTTCTACGAGGGCGCCGGCGTCGAGGTCTACGAGGGCTACGGCCTGACCGAGTCGACGGGCGCGGCCACGGTCACGCCGCCGCAGAAACCCCGTCTGGGCACGGTCGGCTGGCCGCTGCCGGGCACGCGGGTGCGCATCGCGGCGGACGGCGAGGTGCTGCTGGCCGGGGGTCAGGTCCTGCGCGGCTACTGGAACCCGCACGCGGGCGGGGTGGTGCCGGCGACGCACGACGGCTGGTTCCCGACGGGCGACATTGGCCGCCTGGACGACGACGGCTACCTGACGATCACGGGCCGGAAGAAGGAGATCCTGATCACCGCGGGCGGCAAGAACGTCGCCCCGGCCCCCCTGGAGAACTGGCTCCGCGCCCACCCGCTGATCTCCCAGTGCATGGTGCTGGGCGACCGCCGCCCCTACATCTCCGCCCTGATCACCCTGGACCCCGAAGGCATCGCCCACTGGCGGCAGATGAACGGCAGGCACCCCGTCCCCGCCGAACACCTCGTCGACGACCCCGAGTTGGCGGTGGTGCTGCAACGTGCCGTGAACGAGGCGAACAAACTCGTCTCCCGCCCGGAGTCCATCCGCCGCTTCGCCGTCCTCCCCGTGGACTTCACGGAAGGGGCGGGCCACCTGACCCCGACGATGAAGCTCCGCCGGGAGGCGATCCTGCGCGACTTCGCACAAGAGGTGGAGGGGTTGTACGCGTAGCGTCCGCAATGGTGCGAACCGCCGCGGCGCCCCCTTCACGGCCGTCGCGGCCTTTGCCCCGCTCCGGTCATCTCCGGAGCGGCGCGGCATTTATTTCCGGGACGGCCGGCGATGCCTCGGAAAGAGTTCGCCCGGAATTCACCGGGCGGTATGTCCGGAATCTGGACGCCCCGGCCGGGAAAAGGCAGGAGCCCCGTCGCCTGACGGCGCGGGGCTCCTTGGGTACTGCACTCAGAACGGATACTGCGCGCGAACGCTCAGACCGGGGTGACGTTCTCCGCCTGCGGGCCCTTCGGACCCTGGGTGACGTCGAAGCTCACCTGCTGGTTCTCTTCGAGAGAGCGGAAACCGGTCGCGTTGATTGCGGAGTAGTGGACGAAGACGTCGGGGCCGCCGCCTTCCTGGGCGATGAAACCAAAGCCCTTTTCGGCGTTGAACCACTTCACGGTTCCGGTAGCCATAAGCCCTCCTTGGGCTCAAAGGGTCGCCCTGCTCCAGAACCTGCAAGTGTGATAACGAAATCGCCGCACAACTGCATACGTCTGAAAACGACCAGAGCCCGCGGTCACATGCTCCGCAGGCTCTGTACTGCAAGGGAAACCAAACTGCAACTTGCTGGCGAGCCTAGCATGTGGGCCACCGAATGCAATAGAGGTCAAGATCACTTCACTCGGATGTTTGAAGGCTCGGGTGAGAGGTTGACGCAGTGAGATCGGCGGCGCCTCACAGGAGGACGGCGGGGACTCCGCCAATCGGGGTCCCCGGGGGCGGCGGCAGGGGCGGCGGGGGGACGGCGCCGCCCAGGGTCTAGCCTCACGATGTGGACAATTCTCGCACCCGGCCGCGCGTCGGCCACATCCAGTTCCTCAACTGCCTGCCCCTGTACTGGGGGCTCGCGAGAACCGGCACGCTCCTCGACTTCGAGCTGACGAAGGACACCCCGGAGAAGCTCAGCGAGCGGCTCGTGCGGGGAGAACTCGACATCGGGCCGATCACCCTCGTCGAGTTCCTCAAGCACGCGGACGACCTGGTCGCCTTTCCCGACATCGCCGTCGGCTGCGACGGTCCGGTGATGTCGTGCGTGATCGTCTCGCAGGTCCCGCTGGACCGGCTCGACGGCGCCCGGGTCGCCCTCGGGTCGACCTCCCGGACCTCCGTCCGCCTCGCCCAGCTGCTGCTGGCCGAGCGGTACGGGGTGGCCCCCGACTACTACACCTGCCCGCCCGACCTCAGCCTGATGATGCAGGAGGCGGAGGCCGCGGTGCTCATCGGTGACGCCGCCCTGCGCGCCAACCTCCACGACGGCCCGCGCTACGGGCTCGAGGTGCACGACCTCGGGCAGCTGTGGAAGGAGTGGACGGGACTGCCGTTCGTCTTCGCGATCTGGGCGGCGCGGCGCGACTACCTCGAGCGTGAGCCGGACATCACCGGCAAGGTGCACGAGGCCTTCCTGGCCTCCCGCAACCTCTCCCTGGAGGAGGTCACCAAGGTCGCCGAGCAGGCGGCCCGCTGGGAGGCCTTCGACCAGGAGGTCCTGGAGCGGTACTTCACCACCCTCGACTTCAGCTTCGGCGACCCGCAGCTCGCCGCGGTGGCCGAGTTCGCGCGCCGCGTCGGCCCGACGACCGGCTTCCCGGCGGACGTGAAGGTGGAGCTGCTGCGGCCGTAGCGCACTACTCTGCTGTGAGGCGTACGGGGGAGGGGGAGGACGCCATGCAGCCGCTCGAAGCAGACGAGCCCGCCACCGTGGGTCCCTACCGGTTGCTCGGCCGGCTGGGCTCCGGCGGCATGGGCCGTGTCTACCTGGGCCGCAGTGCGGGCGGCCGCACCGTCGCGGTGAAGATCGTGCACCCGCACTTCGCGCTCGACGAGGAGTTCCGCGCCCGGTTCCGCCGCGAGGTCGAGGCCGCGCGCCGGGTGGGCGGCGCCTGGACCGCGCCGGTCCTGGACGCCGACCCCGAGGCCCCGGTGCCGTGGGTGGCCACCGCCTACGCGGCCGGCCCCTCCCTCGCCGCGGCGATCGCGGACGCCGGCCCGCTGCCCGAGCACTCCGTACGGGTGCTGGGGGCGGGCCTGGCCGAGGCGCTGGCGGCGGTACACGAACTGGGCCTGGTGCACCGGGACGTGAAGCCGTCCAACGTGCTGCTCACCCTCGACGGCCCGCTGCTCATCGACTTCGGCATCGCCCGCGCCACCGACGGCACCGCCTCCCTGACCTCGACCGGTGTCTCGGTCGGCTCGCCCGGCTACATGTCCCCCGAGCAGATCCTCGGCAAGGGCGTCACGGGCGCGGCCGACGTCTTCTCCCTGGGCGCGGTGCTGGTGCACGCCGCGACGGGCGAGCCCCCGTTCCCGGGCGGCTCCTCGGCGTCCCTCCTGTACAAGGTCGTCCACGAGGAACCCGAACTGGGCTCCCTGGCAGGGGACGTGCGGGATCTGGCGGTGGCCTGCCTGGCCAAGGACCCCGGCGCCCGGCCCGGCCCCGGCGAGGTGGCCCGCCGCCTCGCCCCCGAGGGCGCCTCCCGCCTGGTCGCGGCCGGCTGGCTCCCGTCCCGCCTGGTCGAACAGGTCAGCCGCAGCGCCGTGTCGCTGCTCAACCTGGAGGCGACGGCGGCGGAACCGCCATCTCAGCCGTCGTCCGGTCCACTGGGGTTCAGCCGAGTCTCGGTGCCGGGCCCCGCCCCGGTCGCCACCGATGAGCCCCCGCGGCCCACGGAAGCCGCACCCGGCGGCGGGTTCGGCCCGCCACCCCTCATGGGACCCGCGGCCATGGGAGCCGCGGCCATGGGAGCCGTGGCGCCCCCTGCCCACGCCGACCCGCAGGACGCGCCCCCGCCGGGGACCACCGCGGTGGCCGCTCCCGGCAGGTTCTCCGTCACCGTGGCCGGCAAGGCGGCGCCCGGCGCAGACGGCCGGGGCCGCCGCCTGAGCTGCACCGTGCTCCTCGCGGTCGCGGGCGCGCTGGCGGCGGTGACCGTCGGTTCGCTGTGGCTGTTCCCGTTCCGGGACGACCATGCCGACAGCGCCGGCGCCGGCCCCGGCGGGACACCGACACCGGCCGCCACCGCGGGCGGCGACCACCGCTCCACCGGGCCGACCGCCACCGCCTCACCCGTCCCCGCCCGCTACCTCGGCACCTGGGAGGGCCAGGGCACCGCCCTCGACGGCACCCTGCCCCTCGGCGACTTCCGGCTGACCGTCCACCAGGCCGCCGTGGGCCGGGAACTGGGTACCCTCCACCAGACGGACCAGCTCGGCGGCGTCTGCGACGACGTACTCACCTTGAAGCAGGTGACGAACACCCAGCTGGTCGCCGTCTCCCGGGGCGCCAGGACCAACCACTCGGGCTGCAACCCCGCCCCGCACACGGTCCGCCTCACCCCGGTCGGCAACGACCTCAAGTACACGGCAGACAGCTCCGCGGAGGGGAATCCGGTGGCGCGGTTGTCGAAGGTCAAGTAGCCCCAGAAAAGGACGGATCCAGCAAGTCTCCCCGTCTGCGGCCCAGTGATCTCTCCCGCCTCCGCTGTCACTACTGTGTCTGCTGCAGCGAACGACAGCACATCAACCGCTCACGCCGCAGTGCGGCACAGGGCAACGCGGAAGGACGGGTGAGCCCTGCGGGAAGTTGCCGGAGCACACAGTGCGCACCTCGGCGGTCCGACTCGCGCGGCTCGCGGTGGCATACGAATCGGCGACCAACGACGGCACCGGTCGCGCCGTACCGATTCTCACGTACGACGGCCTGCTCCTGATCCGCGGCGACCCACTCGCGGCGAACGACGTGAAGACCAGGAGGACTCTGAGAGGTCATCGGCCGAGAGCGGCAAACCGGGCTGCCACTAGTCTCCGTCAGCTGTATCAACGAATGTGGCCACAGATGCCAACGGGGAGGAAGACCATCATGCAGACGCTAGTCACGGTCGTGCGCGAGGGTGGTGAGCCGCACGACGTCGTGGTCACCACCGACGACACGGCCACCGCCGGAGACGTCGCGGAGGCGCTGAGGGCGGCTCTCGAACACCCGGTGCGCCCGTCCGGTGAAACCCGGGGAAACGTCGTGCCGATGCCCGGCAGATCCCCTGCCTTCTCGCCCGACTACGACGCCGTGGCATCCGGGACGTTGTCGCTGTGGGCGGACGGCGTCTCCTGCGACCAGGACGCCCCTGCGGTCGCCGTGCTGCGCGACGGCATGCGCGTCTCCGTCGATGACTCGATAGGCCCACTTCTGCGTCGGGGTGAGCCGGTTGGTCAGTACGAGCTCAGGGTCTCAGCCGGCCCCGCGTCGGGCCGGGTGATCCGGCTCGGTGTCGGTGTGGCCACCGTCGGATCGGCGCCCACCTGCTCGCTCTCCTTGCCCGACGCCGCTGTGCCGCCGGTCGCGCTACGGCTCACCATTGATGTGCGGGGCAACGCCACACTCAGCCCTGAAGGCAGCAATGACGTACGACTGGACGACGAGTCGGCGGGGACCGGGAGGACCTGGCCGTTCGGCGGTGTCGTACGCGTCGGAGATTCGCTTCTGGTCCTCGACAAGGTGTCCGAGCCCGACGCACATCTGTCCCCGATGAGCGAGGGCGGCCTCGCCTACAACCGTCCCCCGCGCCTTTCCTCACTGCGTCCCCGACGACGACTCGTTGTGCCGGTGCCACCCACGAAGGGAGAGCGGGCACGCTTCCAGTTCCTCATGGCGTTCATGCCCCTGCTCTTCGGGCTGGGCATGTACTTCGTCACCAAGCAGATCTACATGCTGGCGTTCTGTCTCATGAGCCCGCTGATGATGGCGGGCCAGTGGCTGAGCGAGAACCGTGAGGGCAAGAAGAAGCACAAGACCTCACTCAAGCAGTACAAGAAGGACCTCGCCGCTCACCAGGCCGAACTGGCCATGCTGGGCAAGGAGGAGCAGCGCGCTCGGCGCGAGGACACCCCCGACCCGGCCGAGATCCTGCTCTTCGCCACCGGTCCGCGCCGCCGCCTCTGGGAGCGCCGGCTCACGGACCCGGACGCGATGCAGCTGAGAGTCGGGGTCGGCGGCCTGCCCTCCGACGTCGAACTCGTCCTCGCGAACGGCGGCACCTCGAACGGCGAGGACGCTCCGGAGCCTCCGGTCCTGCCGGATGTGCCGGTCACCCTCCCCTTCGCCCGGATCGGAGTCGTCGGCATCGCCGGCGACCGGGCTCGAGCTCTCGCCACGGCCCGGTGGCTCGGCGTGCAGGCCGCCGTCCTCCACAGCCCCCGGGACCTCTCGCTCGTGACGCTCGCCGCCTCCCCGGCCGCCGGAGCCGAATGGCAGTGGACGCACTGGCTGCCCCACACCAACCCCGATCAGGGGCAGGACTGCGTCGCGTTGGTCGGTTTCGACTCGGAGGGCATCACCCGTCGGGTCAACGAGCTCCTCAACGAACTGGCCCGCCGTAAGGCGGCTCGCGATCAGAACAACATGACGGGTCAGCTGTACCCGGACCCCAACATCCTGTTGGTCCTCGACGGAGCACGCCTTCTGCGCCGGGTACCCGGCATGCCCCAACTACTGACCGAGGGACCGCAGTACGGCATCCTCGCTCTCTGCATCGACGAGGACGAGCGCCTGCTGCCCGAGGAGTGCAAGGCCGTCGTGGCCTGGTCACCCGAAGCAGCGCACCATGTGAGAGTGCGCGGGTACGGCCTGGAGTCCGTCGGGGACGTTCTGGCCGACCAAGTCACACCGGAGTGGTGTGAACTGCTCGCCCGGTCCCTCGCGCCCGTGCGTGATGTCAGCCGTGACGACGCCAACAGCAGCCTGCCCACCTCTGCCCGGTTGCTGAGTCTGCTGGGGCTGCCCGATCCCACGGGCCTGGATGTGGAGCGGATCTGGAAGGCGCGCGGGTCGACGACGGCCGCGCCCGTCGGCATCGCGGCGGACGGGCCGTTCGTCCTGGACATCCGGCGAGACGGTCCGCACGCACTGGTCGCGGGTACGACGGGTGCCGGCAAGTCGGAGCTCTTGCAGACGATCATCGCCTCGCTCGCCGTCGCCAACCGTCCCGACGCCCTGAACTACGTCCTCATCGACTACAAGGGCGGCAGCGCGTTCATGGACTGCGCCCGGCTGCCGCACACAGTCGGCATGGTCAGCGATCTGGACGCGCACCTGACCGAGCGGGCCCTGGCATCCCTCGCGGCCGAGCTGC
This sequence comes from Streptomyces sp. NPDC091412, assembly GCF_044756885.1. Taxonomy (NCBI): domain Bacteria; kingdom Bacillati; phylum Actinomycetota; class Actinomycetes; order Kitasatosporales; family Streptomycetaceae; genus Streptomyces; species Streptomyces sp. NPDC091412. Next base: position 58,090 of record NZ_JBIVTV010000013.1, read on the forward strand.
ACCGCCGGGAGAAGATCCTTTTCGATGCCGCCGCCAAGGACATTGAGGATTACAACGACACGCGCAAGATCCGCCCCGAGCTCGAGCCGATGCCCCGGCTCGTCCTGGTCATCGATGAGTTCGCCTCGCTCGTCGCCGAACTACCCGACTTCGTCGCGGGCCTTGTCGACATCGCCCGCCGTGGCCGTTCCCTCGGTGTGCACCTGATCCTGGCCACGCAGCGGCCGGCGGGTGTGGTCAGCGCGGACATCCGCGCCAACACCAACCTGCGGATCGCGCTACGCGTGACGGACGCCTCGGAGTCCGTGGACGTCATCGACGCCCCCGACTCGGGCGCCATCGCGAAGTCCACCCCCGGACGCATGTACGTCCGCTCCGGTGCCCAGTCCCTGGTCGGCGTGCAGTCGGCGCGTATCGGCGGCCGCCGCCCCGCCACGGGCCGTACCGGCCCCAAGGCGACGCTGGTCCACCTGCCCTGGAATTCCTATGGCCGCCCGCTGCCGAAAGCGGCGGAGTCCGAGGACGACGGCACCATGGTCACCGACTTGGCGGTCCTCGTCGACGCTGTGGCGGACAGCGCGGTGCGGATGGGCTTCGGGGAGCAGCGCAGCCCGTGGCTGGAGCCGCTGGCACAGAAGGTGACGTTGGAAGAACTGGCCACATACGGCGAGGCCCCTTCGGCTCAGAAGGGACACGGCGAGGATGTGCCGCCCATTCCGTTCGGCCTGGTCGACCTCCCGGCCCAGCAGAGCCGTAGGCCCATGGTCCTGGACCTTGTGCACGGCGAGCACACGATGCTGGTGGGCGGCGCGCGCTGTGGCCGCTCGACAGCCCTGCGCACGCTGGCCGGCTCCCTGGCCCGCACCACGTCCCCGTATGACGTGCACGTCTACGGCATCGACTGCGGTTCCAACGCACTGCTGCCGTTGATGCGTCTGCCGCACGTCGGCGCCGTGGTCAGCCGCGACGAGCCCGACCGGGTGCGGCGCCTGATCGACCGGCTGTTGGCCGAGATCGCAAGGCGTCAGCAACTGCTGGCCATGGAAGGCACCTCCAGTGCCGCGGAACAGCGCGCAGCCGCGGCGCCCGAGGAGCGGCTCCCGTGGATGGTGCTGCTTCTCGACAGCTGGGAAGGCTTCACCTCCACCTTTGAGAACTTCAACTACGGTCAGATGATCGAGCTGATGCAGCGGATCTTCCGTGAAGGCTCCGCGGTGGGCCTGAAGGTGGTCATGACCGCCGACCGCAGTGGCCTGAGCGGGCACGTCTCCTCGGCCTTCGCCGACCGGCTCGTTCTGCGTTTCGCCGATCCGAACGACTACTCCGCGGCCGGCCTCCAAGCTCGCGAAGTGCCCAAGAACATGCCGCCCGGCCGTGCCCTGCGCGTCACCGACGACGGTGTCGACGAGACCCAGATTGCTCTACTGGACGACGATCCCTCGGGCCAAGCCCAGGTCCGTGCGTTGCGAGCCATCGCGGAGGAGGCGGCCTCACGCCACGGCCGTTTGCCCGTCGGGCACCGCCCCATGCGGGTAGACGCACTGCCTTCCCGGATCACGGCCTCCGAGGCGCTGGCCTTGGACCCCGACTTCGCACCCTCGTCGCCACTGTGGGCACTTCTGGGCGTCGGTGGCGACGAACTGCGCCCAGTCGGTATCGACCTGGAGGAGAACGGTCCGGGCTTCGTCATCGCAGGCCCGCCGAAGTCCGGCCGTTCGACCCTGTTGAGGGCCGCCACCCAGTCACTCCTGGCGGCCGGTACCCACGTCGTCGTCGTCACGCCGCGCCGTTCACCGCTGCGTGCTCTGGAGGGGCGTGCCGGTGTCCTTGGATTCCTCAACGCCGACAGCCGAGAGGAAGACCTCGACGAACTGGTCGAGAACCTTGAGGGAGGCCCGTACGTCGTCGTCGTCGACGACGCGGAACTCCTCTACGACACTCGGCTCGACGAGGCGTTGGAGAGCGTGGTCCGCAAGGGAGGGGACGGAGGCCTCGGGCTCATCGCCGCCGGCATGACGGACAGCCTTTCGGGCCAGTATCGCGGCTTCGTCACGGAGGCCCGCAAGTCCCGAAACGGCTTGCTCCTCACCCCCCAAAGTGCCTCGGACGGCGAACTGTTCGGCATCCGGCTCCCGGCGAACAGCGGCGCCGGACCGGCCGGCAGCGGGCTGTTCGTGTCGGGAGGCTCGTTCATGCCCATCCAAGCCGTCATCAACGACTGACGGCACGACGGTGCAGGCGCCGGGGCTCCATCCGAGCGGATGGAGCCCCGGCCGGCCCGTGGTGGCGGCCGGGAATTGCGGGGAAGTTGCCAAGCCTTAGTGCGCCTCATGCTTCGATCGGCGTACAACTCGTACGATGGGCCGATGGATTCGACGCAGCCACCGCCAGAAACTCCAGATGTTCTGGTGCTGCCCACGATGACGGATCTGCCGCGAGACGAAGACGGTGCACCAATCCTGGCGGGCACGGTCGATGTGATGCTCATCCCTCTTCAGACGGAGTCAGGCGGGGAGCAACTCGTCGCCCTCGCCTTCTCCACCGTGGCGCGCTTGGTCGAGGCGCTGGGCGAGGAACAGCCGTGGGTCGCCCTCCCGACCGACAAGCTGGAGGCGGTACTGCAAGGGTCGGGCGCCGGAGCCATCCTCATGGACCCGCGACTTCCTGGCAGTGCGGGAAACCCGACAGATGGTTGATCCGAACTTCTCGGGAATCAATCCGGCGAACCTCCTGAAGACCATCAACGACCTCACGTCAAGCAGTAAGACCCTTCATTCGGGCAAGAGTGCGTACTTCGGTCGATTCCAGAGATTCGGACTCGATACCGGCAGTCTGACTCGGATCGATCGGATCGCCTCCTGGGTCGACGACGAACTGCCTATGCTCCGTCGTCGCCAAGCACTGGCCGAAGCCATGGAGTTCAAGGGCGTGGGACCCAAGCCCACCATGGTTCAACTGCGCGAGCCCGTCTGGACAGTGCAACAGGCGCGGACGGAGGGCGCGGATCTGGCCAAGGAAGCCGACGGGCTCGCGGGGATGTCACCCGAGGAGGCCGGCCCGGAATTCCACCGCATCGCCGAGGAACTGGCGAAACACAAGGGTGATCCGGACTTCACCTCGGCGTTCTACGCCAAGATGGACCCGAACCTCGTCAAGAACCTTCCCATGGCCATCGCTCTGTCCAATGCGCCGACGGCCAAGGAGGACGCCAAGACGTTCGGTGCCGCGTTCACGGCAGCGGCGAACGCCCCCAGCCCGGCACCCGGATTCAACAAGGTGCTGGACCTCTTCCACGGTGACATCCCCGAGGATGAGCCGGGGGCGGTTTTCAACCGTGCGCTGATGCAGGGTGACGACCCCGACCTGTGGGATACCGCGTGGAAGCACCTGACGAAGGCAGTTACGGACCTGGGGGACCCCAAGGCGACGTGGACTGTGCACGCAGGGCTCATGGCCGCTGTCATTGGCGTCCAGTCCAACCTGGCGGACAAGTTCTGGGACGAGGCGGAAGAGTTCTCGAAGGCAGCCAAGGCGGCCTATGAGAAACGAATCAACGCCATGACGCCCGCAGAGCGTGCAAGGTTCAGGAAGGAGACGAGGTTCAACGCGAAGGCCTCCAAGACAGCCTCCCGCGAGGCCGAGCGTGTCTTCTCCAAATACGGTATGGGGTCGCTGTCCAGGCTCATGGAGGCCTCGGTCGGGGATGGAGTCCGCTGGTGCGCTGACAAGATCCCGTTCATCAGGGCGGCGCCGGCGGGTGCGAACGCCGGCTGGCTCGGAAAGATGTTCAGAGCGGGCGGGCGGGTTCCCTTGGTGGGCACGCTGCTGACGGTCGGCGGTATCGCATACGACATCGCGGTCAACCACTCGGACCCGGATGTGGCCGTCGTCTCGAACGTCGCGTCTCTGGGAGCCGGAATGGCCGGTACCTGGGCCGGCGTGGCTGCTGTGGCGGCGTGCGGGGGGCCGGTCGGCTGGGGCGTGGCGGCAGGCATCGTGGTCGGTGCCGGGCTTGGTTACGCTGCCTACTACGCCCTGAACACCGACACCGGCAAGAAGGCTGTGCACGCCGTCAGTCATGCTGCCTCGGAGGTCGGCAAGGGGATAGGCCACGCAGCCCAGAAGCTCGGTGGCTGGCTGGGGCTTTGAGACGGAGAATCGTTCTCGTGGGAAAAAAGAAGCGGTCGCGGGATGACTGGACGCCGCCACCGAAATCCGCCGAACGGCTGGCTGCCGAGGCCGAGGTGCGCAAGCTACGCGCCGGTGGGCGGCAGACGCCACTGCCGCAGAGACGGCTTGTCGCGGCCATCTTCCTCATGGCCGTGGCTGCCGCCGGGGCCTTCCTGGTGCTCTGGCTTCCCTCGCACTCGCTCGTGGACGACCTGCGTTCCCGAGGAGTGTCCGTTGCCGCCGAAATCGTGGACTCGCCGCGGGACAAGTTCGGTAGTCCGGGAAATATCAGGATCCGGTTCAACGATCCCAAGCGCGGGGAGCAGGAGACCGCTCTCAGTGACTGGGGAGGAAGGCGTCCTGCTGGTCTGGCCGCGGGTTCCTCCGTGTCTGTGACCTATGACCCTCGGGACCCGAGCAGGGTGCTGACGACGAAGTGGGTGCAGAATCCGCCGGCTATGACACTGCCCATGCTGGTGTCGGTGGTGCTGGCCCCAGTTTTGCTGGCTGGTGCGATCTTCCTTGCGATACGGCGTCGCACGGTGCTGAAGGCATCAAAGGCTGAAAGGTGACAGGGATGACGGATTCCGAACCTGAAGTCGCAAACCCCAGAAAAGCGGACCTGGAGAAGCTGCGCCGCGATCTCGCGAGAGACGTCGAGTCCTTCACGAAGGCGTTGCAGGGGCCGACACGGGACATCGGCGGCGACAAGGTCTGGGTCGGAAAGAACGCTCGCGCCTGGCATCGGGAACTGGAAGGCCGTCACAAGAAGCTGGGTGAAGAGGTGGGCAAGCTGCTCCCCATTGTCGACGCTGCCATTCGTAACGAGCCCGACAAGGTCCCAGCGGCCGAAGCCCGGCTGTACCAGAAGGGCGTCTGACCCTCCGGAGCGCGTCCACGTACCACCAGTGCACCGGCCCCCGCCGCGATGGCCTGGGGTCCCGGTGCACTGTCAGAATGTGGCACGAGCAAGAGGCTCCTGGGATCAGGTGGCGCGCTCGATGTTGTCGGCGCTCGTGTTGGCCGACTTGCTGGCGTCGTGCAGGGTGTCGACCCACTTCGAGAACGTCGGCTTGACGTCGTGCCAGTCCTGGCGGAACCGGTCGGCCTTCGGGCCCTTCCAGTAGCTCTCGCTGCTGCCCGTCGCCGAGTCCAGCTCCTTGATGAGCACCTGCAGATCGTGAGACTTGCGGGCGTAGAGCTTCGAGAGCTCCCGGAGCCGATGGAGATCTGCACCGCGATCCATAACGATCCTCCCCGTTGGTTCAAACGCAAGCGGACTGTCCGTTTGCAACAGTGGACGCTACCTCACCATCCGTGGTTCTCGTCCAGCGCCGCAGGAGATCGGGTCTTCCGGTGAACGAACGGTGATGGTCCGGCCGATGGGACCGAGCGGAGCGAGTGAGACAGCGTCAGTATGCTGAGGTCCTGAGACAGCGGGGGAGGCTGCTATGGCAAATCCTGATATTCAGGAACTCAACCATCGTGCCGGCCAGTTGAGGTCGCTGGCCGACCACATCGACTCGCTCGTCGACACTGCCAAGAAGCACGCGACCACGGGGATGAAGACCTGGTCGGGCCCGAACGCGGACAACGTGCGCGGCAGGCTGAAGATCTGGCAGACGACGTGTGGCACGGTTGCGAAGGCGCTGCGGGACGAAGCGCACCAGTGCACTCAGGACGCCAAGGACCTACAGGAAAAGAAGAAGTGAGCCGGCGCCGCCGCCTCAGGGGAGGAATCCAGACCAGTGCCCTCGTACGACAGCTCGCGAGCACGCTTCCGGCTGGCCGATCGCCATATCGCCGTCTTCGCCCACCTGCTGGACGGTGAGACGCCTCCTGAGGAGTTGTGGGAGTCGTTGGTCGAGCTTCAGCGCATCGGTCTGGTGGGAGAAGAGGGTGAACTGGCCCCTCTGCTCCGCGACCTGCTCGGCGCTCTGGCGGACCCGGTGGTCATGGTCCAAGTGGAAATCACGGGCGAGCACGGCCCGGTCAACCACGGTGTGGTCGTCGGCCAGGAGGCGGTGATCTCGCACGACGGATGGCCGGGCGAGGAGGAGTCCGAGTACGTCTCCATCGAGCCCAACACACTTGTGTGGGACCTGTCCCGCAAGGTCAATCTGCACCGGGGGGACAAGCCCGAGGAACGTGCGCCCGAGGTCCGCATCGGGACGACGATGGCAGCGCTGGACGCCGCGTTCGTGGCACTCGAGGAGCCGGACGCCGACGACGACAAGACGCGCGCGCTGGTACGCAAGGCGCTGGCCGAGGCCGACGCCGATCTCAAGGACCCGCAACTCGCTCAGTTCCTGGATCTGGTCGTCTCCCTCAATGCCACTTGGCGCATCACCACGGCCTGGGACGGCGAGCACGACGGCGAGCGCGCCGCGATGATCCGAGCCCTGGCCGTCTGGGACTGCGGTCCACTCGGTTACTGGATCCGGGAGCAGCCGGAGGAGCCCATCATGCCGGGTCAGGTAGGCCCGGACAGTCCACTCGTCCTGGTGAAATCCGATTCTGCCGAGGTCTGGGACAAGATCACGGACCTGCTGCCGGACAGGAACGAGCTTCTGATCGGCAGCGAGTGACGATGGCGCCGCAGCCGACCGGGAAGCATTGAAGGACCGAACAACACGATGACAACCTGGAAGAGTGAGCGACCGGCGACCGGGACGGAGACCGCACTGCACGTGGCGAGGCCGCGCCGGTGGCCCGGCACCGTGGCCGTCTTGGTCCTCACTCCAGCTGTGATGGTGGGCTGTTCATGGCTCGCACAGAAGCAGGGGACGCTCGTGCTCCTCCTCGGAGCGTTCTTGGCAATGCTCGTTCTGGTCACCGCCTGGACGATGTGCGGTGCGGGGCCGGGTGCTCTCGTGGCAGCCTCCGGCTTTGCCTTCATGCTCTTCGTGGGGCCTGCGCTGGGCGACTACGTCTTGGACCAGCGTGGGCTGCGGAAAGACGCGGTGATCGTCGAGACCGGCATCTATCGCACAAGACACACGAGAGCTGACGGTCGAACGTGCACGGTCGTACCGCTGGACACGGCGGAGGCTGGTTCCCGCTCCTACGACGTGGACGGTACCGACGGTTGCGGTGAGGAACTCAAGACCGGACAGCGCGTCACGGTGGTGACCGACCCGCAGGGCTGGCTCGCCCCGCGCATGAACACGGAGGTTACCGGGGTGTCCCCGTCTCAGGTGTGGGTCAGCGGCGGGTTGCTCGTGTCGATGGAGGCTTTCATCCTGTACGGGCGCCTGCGGCGGCGGGCGTAGCTCGTTCCGCTCCCCGCGGTCAGAACCAGTTCATTGGATTCACCTTGGACTTGGCGATGCTCTTGCCCAGGTCCTTCGTCTTGTTTCCCACCCAGTCGGCAGCCTTCCCCGCCCCCTTCTTGATGTCGTCCCAGTGCTCGACGACCTTGGCGCCGGCGTAGATGACGCCGGTTCCCACGGCGAGGCCGATGGTGATCGGGTTGGGGGCAATCATCGCGGCTGTCAGGGAGGCGTTGAAGCCGACCTCGGCTACGTCGGCCACATACCCGGCACCCTTACGTTTGAAGGCATCGACCGGGTTGCCCTGCGAAATGACGTTGGCGGTACTCCACACCGTCGAGGCCGCGCTTCCCGCGATGCCCGCTCCTCGCAGGAGGCCGGAGACTTTACCCGCGGTCGAGAGTCCCTTGGTGAGCGCGGCCGTACGGCTGAGACCGGCTCCGCGTGACTCTGCGAACGCCTTGCTTGTGACTGTCAGGAGATTCGCATTACCCGCCCGCGTCACAGCCTGACCGGAGTGGGTGAGCGCACCGAACTTCTTGGCCAGCTCGTCCGAGCCCACCAAGAAGTTGATGGCCCTGTTGACAGAAACCCCTTTCCAGATGGGGGAGTCCATGATCTTCAGGCCCCGGACCGCGTCGTAGGCGCTGCCCGTCCAATCGATGATCGTGCCCTTGGTGCCCGGGATCTTTTGGGCCCATTGGCTGAGTTTGCTGGGAAACCAGCTGCCGGGTGCGCCGAGGGAACGGACCTTGGGGGTTATCTTGATCAGCTTTGTTCCGGACCAGCGCAGCAGCCCGTTATTCGACCCTCTGAGCGCGACTCCGATGCGGGTCTTCCAGGTCCGCAGCGATCCTTGCGCGAGAGAATTGAAAAGGAGAACCTTGGTCAGAGCCGTTCCCTGAATTGTCACGGTGGCCATGGTCTTGGTGGTCGACTTCCAGTCGCCGTAGAGGTCGATCACGCTCATGATCGTCGCGGCGTGAGGCTTGAGCCCGGGGATCTGCTCCAGCGCGTGAGTCTTGATCCGCAAGACCCAGTCGTCCAGGGACTCGTGGGGGTCTCGCTTGAAGACATCGGCGTTTGGATCGTCGCTGGCAGCAACGGAGTTGGCGAGAAGAATCTCGCCGGGGGAAAGGCCTTTGTCCTTGTGATCCTTGAGGTACCTCTCAATGTCCTTGGCGCTGAAACCGGCCCAGCGCAACCCGGCTTCGGGGTCGCCGCTTTCCAGTCGGGCGATCGCCGCACGCTTGCGAAGGTCCGGCGCGGTATCGGTAACCCAGCCCCGTAGCGGCTTGAGCGAGGACAACTTGCTGGATACGCCTAGCAGGGAGGCCCTGGTGAAGGCTTCGTCGAGCTTGTCCTGAAGGCCGCCCCGACCATCCAGAAGCTTGGCGAGTTGCTCCACGTCTTCCGGATTGACGACCCTCACGTTCGGTCCCCCTAAAGTCCATTGTCCCGCTGGTACCGGAGTGGCCGCGGGTGGGCCTCATACCCTACGTGCGCTTGTCATGCTGCGAATCAGGAAAACGACGCGGACAGCGATGTGCACGCAATGCTCACTTGTCGCCCACCAGAGCGAAGGCGAAGGCCAGCCGACGGTCCACCCAGTCCTTCCGTACTCGGACTTCCGCACTGCCCTCCGAGATCATCACGACCTCGTCACCGGCTCGCCACTCCAAAGAGCGGCCTTTGCTCGGTGTGTCACCATCGCCGGGATTCAACAGGTCATCGACGAGGCCGTTGACGAAGCGACCCGCCGCCCGCCCGGCAATGTCCTTCGCGCCGCCACTGGCCAACTCGTTGCGTCCGACGATCTCCGGGTGTCCCGGCTGGTCTATACGCCAGGTGTGCTTGAAGGGCCGCTTCGGAGGGATCCGCCGGAGGGTGCCGATTGCCTGCCCCTGTGGGTCTCGGACGACGTAGTGCCGTTCGCCGTCCGCCTCCTGTGGCTCCTCGACGAAGCAAAGAAGGCACTGCGCGTCGGGATCTTCGTACAGCGTGAAGTCCGGACGTGACGGAAGGCGCACTAGGGATGACGATCCCAAAAACGCGCATGGTGCCAGAACCGGCAGATCCTTGGAGCCCATGGGCACACGAACGGCGGGCCTGCCCGACACCGCCTGGGACCGCTTGGGTGACAGAGGCCGTTCCACCGACCCCACGACGAACCTCCGGACGCTCTGCCATGCGACAGGCTCGACAGGGGGCTCTTCCGCTGCCTTCGCCTTGCTGCTCCTGCCGAACGCCATACCTGACTCCTATCGCGACCTGTGCATCAGGGAACGACACGACTGTAGAGGAACCATCGAACCCGGCGGGGCCGAGCCCGAAAAGGCTCGGTGATGGCACGTTGGACACTGCGGACAACCTTGGTGGCCCGTCGCCGTGACAGGCTCGAGCTGTGCTCGACGCGGGGCTAGGCAGGTGAGGAGATAGAAGGCAGCACGGACGGCGGCGCGGCCTTCCTGTCCTACTTGCTCGCCTGTCTCAACCACACGCCCTTCTTGGCGAGGTCCGGCATCTCGAACATCACCCCCGCAAACTCCACCGTGTCGCCAACCCGGACGTCCTTGTACACCGCGATCGGCATCGCGGCGCAGTTCGCGCCGATGCCGGCGGTTCCCGCGGCGGTATCGACGTACGAGACGGTGAAGGACAGACCAGCCGGGAAGCGCTGTGCGCCGCTGTTGTTGAGTAGGGAGAACAGCCTGTCATCGCTTCTGCCTCGTTCTCGACATGGCATCAGTTGCTCAACGGTTGACGGACTGAATCTCCTGGACGGTGACGTCCTGTGTCGCCCCGAAGGTGCCATCGGGAAGCTCTCCGCCGGCGCCGCCGGTGCCGGTCCAGTTGATCCGCCAGGTGATGGTCGCTTTGAGGTTGTACGTTCCGTTGCCGGAGGACCGGAGGTACTTGATTCCGCAAGGTGGTGCTTGGTCGGACTTGCCCCTGGTGTATGACTCGCCGATCGAACCATCGTTATTGATTGAGCACTCACCCGAGGCGGGGTAGGTCTCTGCGTCAGCGGTTCCGGGCTGGAGCTTGAGGGAGACCGGCTTGGCGGTGGTCGTCGCCTGGATGTTGAGGCCGGCCACGTTGAGGGAAGCGATCACTTGGACCGGCTTGAACGCGGACGGGTCAAGCCACGCCCAGGTCGGGAGGTTGACCTTGGTCACGTTCCGGGGTGCGAGGGTGACCTTGGTGTCGGGGAGCAGGATTCTGCTGTAGGCGAGTTCCGCGAGGACCTGTGGCGTGAGGGCGTTCTGTACGGCCGGCGTGTCGCCGTTTTGGACCCAAAAAGGAAGCTTGTCACAGGTGAACGCACCCGGGTCGTCGAGGCGGTTGGGGTCCTGGACTGCTACCCACCAGTTGCCTTCATCGGCCTTGTCAAGATTGTAGTTCTTGTACTTGTCATCCTTGTAGGTGTTCCGGAACTGGCCCGTCGCCGCCTTGGCATAGTTGGGTTGCCGTGGGTCGTTGACGACCTCGGCGTACTGGCTCTCGACCTGGTTCTGGAAATCCTTGGCTGACACGGGTTCGTACCAGCACGCGGGCGGGTTCCAATTGCCGATGGGGGCTACGTTGCCTGTCGAGGTGCCGTTGACCCCACCCATGCGGCCGGAATAGGTGATGCGTGACTCAAGCGTGTTCCCCGATCTGGTCCCCGACGTCTTCGCGCCGCCGTCGGAACCGCCCGGACCGCGCTTCGCGTAGGCGGGGCTCGAGACCAGCAGGCATGCAGCGGCAAGGATGCCGATAGCAGCCCCCGCGTGGTGCAACCTCACGGCGTGCACTTCGCGTTCCCCCTGTCGGAAACGAGCTCCGTGGTCTGCCAGACGCCGTCCTTGTTCCGCTTCAGGTGCGTGTTGTAGTAGACGTACGAGTCGCTGTCCGGGGGCGTCCTGTCGACCTTCTGCGTCTTCGTGTCCTTGTTGAACGCCTTCGTTTCATCCGTGCAGAACGTCACCCCTGCCGAGGTCTTGCTGTAGATGATCACGTCGGGGTTGAAGTACCGCACAGTGCCCGTGTAGGTGATCCCAGCATCTACAAAGGACTTGACCCACTTGGCGCCGCCGACGAGAGCGTTCCCCTGCCGGTAGAACCCGAGAGCCGGTTCGTCGGGGTTCCCCTTGATGATTGCGTAGTTGGTGGCAGTCTGTGCACGGCCGGCATCGGCGAGGATGGCGTCATTGGTCGGATCGCCGGTATGCCATCCCTCAAAGACGTCCTTGACGTCGCCGGGCAGCGTGATGTCTGGTCGATGAGGCTCGTCCGAAGTGTCAGCGCTGGGCGATGGCGACGCCTGGGTACCGCGGGTGTCGGCGCCCGGGATTGCGTCGTCGGCCTTGGAGTTGCCGCCTCCGCCACTGCAAGCCGTCGTCAACAAGGCTGCGGCTGCGACGAGCGCGGCAGCAACGGGCAAAGAGCGTCGCTTCACTGTGACTCCCCGTGAGCACTGAGTTAGTCAGGGAGTTCGACGGTATCGGTGCTGCGGTTGCTTCCGCCAAGCCGGACCCCTCTCCGGGTAGGTCAATTTCGGACTTCTTGCTGCCAAGGTGTGATGCAGCGCAGGCTGAGCGGCCCAGTGGCGGCGGTGCCAGTGGGTCACGGCGGGGCGGTCGCCTTGTCGGCGGCGGCGATGTCCTCTGCATCGTTCAAGCAGGCGGACAGCGCGACGGCGACCAGCTCAGAGCCGGTCAAGGTCAGCGGTGCTTGCTTCATGGGGAAGATCACGGCATGACTGATCCGCTCCCTTGTGAGCAATTCGTGCAGGCATGGTGCGTTCTCAGTGGTCGCGGGCCAGGTGTGAGCCGGGACGCCAGAGGGTCACCGTGACGACGGGTTCGCGGTCGCACACTGGCCTGACTGTAATTCGGTCGCACCCCATGGGGTCAGGCCCATGCCCGAGTTGCTGACGGATAACGTCAAGTCAACTGTGGCCCACGGGGCCTGACTCGCCTTGAGGGGCTTATGTGCGGCTGATACCGTGCGATGGCTTGACACTCGACACCGCGCCGGATAGTCGCGACATCGCCCGGATCGCTGGTGAAGTGTCCGGGTTTGCAGCCCAGGCAAAGAGCTTGGCAGACGACATCTTGGGTGTACGGGGAGCGGTTGCGTGAAGATCCAGGAGCGTACGAGGGCGGGCGCGGGACGCGCCGCGGCTCCGGCTCAGCCGACGGTCGGTGACCGGCTTCCCGCATCGCCTCGCGAGCGCAAACCGGCGCTCGCGGCCCTGGCGGTACTGCTCATCCTGGTGGGCGCGCTGGGCGCCACGATGCTCGTGCTCCAGGCCGGGGACCGGATCGAGGTCGTCAAGGTGACGAAGGACATCCCGGCCGGAGAGTCCGTCACCTCCGATGACGTGACCTCGGTGATGGTGGCCGCGGACGACTCCATCAACTACATTCCGTGGGTCAAACTGGGCACCCTCAAGACCCTCAAGGCCAAGTCCACCATCTACGCGGACACGGTCGTGATGGGGCAGATGTTCGGCGCGAAGAGCAGCCTGCCGGACGGCAAGGCCTTCGTCGGTGTCGCTCTCAAGGAGGGCCAGTACCCGGCGGACATCAAGAACGGTGACATCGTCGCCGTCTACCGCGTCGGCGACCACGCGTCGAGTTCCAACTCCGGCAGCGGTTCCACGGGCTCGTCCGCAGGCGGCAGCCTCATCGTCGACAAGGCGCGCGTCAGTTCCAAGAGCGACAACGGCGACGCCGCCGTGAGCACCGGCAACCTGTCGCTCACCCTCCTCGTCGACCAGTCCGACGCCGCCGCCGTCGCCCAGGCCGCGTCCGTGGGTTCCGTCGCCGTCGTCGTCGTTCCCGGCAACTGAGGGCGGCAGCGTATCCATGGCCCTCATCGCACTGGCCGCCGACAAGGGTTCGCCCGGCGTCACCACCGCCGCCGTCGCGCTGGCCGCGGTCTGGCCGCGGCGCGTGCTGCTCGCCGAGACGGACCCGGCCGGCGGTGACCTCGTCTACCGCAGCGCCGCGGCCCACGGCGGGCCGCTCAACCCGAACGTCGGCATGCTGTCCATCGCCGCGACCGCGCGCCGCGGACTCGTGCCGGACCAACTCTGGGATCACGTACAGCCGTTGAACGGCGGCCTGGAGGTCCTCGTCGGGCTCGGCATCGCCGAGCAGGCCGCCGGACTCGCCGGCCTGTGGCCCACCCTGGGTCACGCCTTCGCCTCGCTCGCCGACTCCCCGAACGCGCCCGCCGACGTCATCGCCGACTGCGGCCGGATCAGCGGGGACACCCCCGCCGTGGAACTGTTCCCGCACGCCTCCCTCCTCCTGCTGATCTCGCGCACCGAGCCGGAGGCCATCGCCCGCGTCCGCGACCGCGCCGCCGCGCTGTCCGCGAAGCTGCACGGCGGCCCGCGCGGTGCCGCGAGCCTGGCGACCCCGGTGGTCGGCGTCGTCCTGGTCGCCGACACGAACACCGCGGGCAAGGTCTCCGGTCAGGTCAACGACATGCTGGTGCACGCCCAGACCGGTGCCCGCGTCGTCGGCACCATCGCCGACGACCCGGCGGGCGCCGAGCAGTTGGCCGGGCGCAGGCGTGGCCGCCTGGACAAGTCCTTGCTGATCCGCTCGGCCCGTAAGGTCACCGCCGACCTGTACCAGCAGTACGGCGCCGCCTGGGCCGTATCCGCACAGGCGCAGCAGGCCCACCAGACGCAGCAGGCCCACCAGATTCAGCAAGCCCGCCCGACGCAGCAGGCGCCCCATGCCCAGCAAGCGGCCCAAGCACAGCAAGCGGCCCAGGGTCAGCAGATGCCCCAGGCCCAGCAGCCGTACCAGTCCCATACGAATGGTCAGCCAGGAGCCGGGCGATGACCGCTGTCGACCACCAGATGGTCAAGCGGTTCCGGCAGGACGCCGGTGACCGCATCGCCGAGCAGCGCCGACTCGACCAGGTCAACGGCGTCACGCCGATGTCCGGCGAGGACGAGCGGCAGTACGCCCGCGCGGTCATAGCGCAGATACTGGAGGAGTACGCCCGCGCCGAGATCAACGCGGGCCGTACGCCGCTGGACGCCGAGACCGAGGAGCAGTACGCGGCCGCCGTGCACGCGGCGCTGTTCGGCGTCGGCCGGCTCCAGCCGCTGCTCGACGACCCGCAGGTCGAGAACGTCGACATCAACGGCTGCGACCAGGTGTTCGTCGGGTACGCCGACGGGCGCGAGGTCAAGGGCGAGCCGGTCGCCGAGACCGACGAGGAGCTGATCGAGCTCATCCAGGTGCTCGGCGCCTACTCGGGCCTGTCGTCCCGCCCCTTCGACTCCGCCAACCCGCAGCTCGACCTGCGGCTGCCGGACGGTTCGCGTCTGTCGGCCGTCATGGACGTGACCCGCCGGCCCGCGCTGTCCATCCGCCGGGCCCGGATGGGCAAGGTGTTCATCTCCGACCTGGTCGGCAACGGCACGCTCGCGCCGGAGCTGGGTCACTTCCTGGCCTGCGCGGTTCGCGCCCGCAAGAACATCATGATCGCGGGCGCCACGAACGCCGGAAAGACGACGCTGCTGCGCGCCCTCGCCAACGAGATCCCGCCGCACGAGCGGCTCATCACGGTCGAGCGGGCGCTGGAGCTCGGGTTGGACACCTTCCCCGAACTGCACCCCAACGCGGTGGCGTTCGAGGAACGGCTGCCCAACTCCGAGGGCCAGGGCACCATTTCCATGGCCGAGCTGGTGCGTCGGTCTCTCCGTATGAACCCCTCCCGCGTCATCGTCGGCGAGGTGCTCGGCGACGAGATCGTGACCATGCTGAACGCGATGTCGCAGGGCAACGACGGCTCGCTGTCCACGATCCACGCCAACAGCTCCAGCGAGGTCTTCAACCGCATCTCCACCTACGCGTTGCAGGCGACGGAGCGGCTGCCCATCGAGGCCAGCCAGATGCTGATCGCGGGCGCGGTGAACTTCGTCGTCTTCATCCAGCGGCGCAACAACTTCCAGACCGGCGGCCGGCTTCAGCGCATGGTGACCTCGGTCCGCGAGGTCAACGGCGTCGACGGCCGCGTGCTGTCCAGCGAGGTGTTCGCCGAAACGCCCGACGGCCGGGTCGTGCCGCACGCGCCCATAGCCTGCCTGGAGGACCTCATGGCGCACGGTTACCAGCCCCACGGAACCTGGGGGTGACCATGACGTCTGCCGCACTGGCCCCGCTCGGCTCCATGGGGGGCCTGTTCTCCACCACCGTGCTGTACTCGATCGGTTCCGGTGTCGCCGTCGGCGGCGGTCTCGCCCTGCTGGTCGTCGCCGTACGCGGACTGCCCGCCAAGCCCGAGCACGAGAAGCAGCGGGCGAGCCGGCGGGCGAGCGAGCTGCTCCGTTTCGCCGGACAGCGCGGCTCCGTCGCCGCTCTCGTCGGCCTCGCCGTCCTGCTGCTCACCCGGTGGGCGGTCGCCGGGATCGCGGCCGGTGTCCTCGTCTTCTTCTGGGACCGCCTCTTCGGCGGTGCCGCGGAGGAACGGGCCGCGATGCGCCGTGTGGAGGCCCTGGCCTCCTGGACGGAGTCGCTGCGCGACACGATCGCCGGCGCGGTCGGCCTGGAGCAGGCCATCCCGGCCTCGGCGCGCGCCGCCGCCCCGGTCCTGCGTCCGCATCTGGACGCACTGGTCGACCGGTTGCGCGCCCGCACTCCGCTGCCCGAGGCGCTGCAACTGCTCGCCGACGAGATCGACGACGCCTCTGCCGACATCATCGTCGCCGCGCTCATCCTCAACGCCCGGCTGCGCGGCCCCGGTCTGCGCCAGGTCCTCGGCGCACTGGCCAAGTCGTCGCGCGAGGAGGTCGACATGCGTCAGCGCGTGATGGCCCAGCGGGCCTCGACCCGGCGCTCGGTGCAGATCGTCGTCGCCGTCTCCGTCGCCTTCGTGCTCGGACTGTCCGTCTTCAACCGCGACTTCGTGTCGCCGTACGGCACCCCGGTCGGCCAGTTGGTCCTGGCGGTCGTCTGCGGTCTGTTCGCGCTCGGCTTCTGGTGGCTGCGCAAGCTGTCCACGATCGAGACGCCCGAACGCTTCCTGGTGCGGGACGAGGCGGCGGTCCAGTTCGTACGGCCGCGCACACCCGCCCAGCAGGAGGAAGGGGTACGCCGGTGAACCTGACGATGCCGGTCGTGGTCGGAGCGGTCCTCGGCCTCGGCGTCTACGCCCTCGTACGCGCCCTGATGCCGTCCAGGCGGAGCGCGGTCGCGCAGGTCGCGCGGATCGACGCGATGCGGGCGCGGGGCGCGGCGTACGAGACGCGGCACCAGACCCGGGAGGAGACGGGCCGCTTCGGTACGTTCCGCGCCCAGGTCGGCGCTCGCGTGGCCGAGTTCTATCTTCAGCAGGGCTGGGAACAGCGTTCGTTGCGCGCCGATCTCGCGGTGCTGGAGCGCAGCTGGGAGAGGTTCCTGGCGACGAAGGTGCTGCTGTCGGTCGCGGGGCTGTTCTTCGGTCCGCTGCTGTTCGCCGTGGTCTACTCACTGGGCTTCGGCCGCAGCCCGGTCATCCCGGTCTGGCTGGCGCTGCTGTGCGCGGCGCTGTTCTTCTTCCTGCCCGATCTGGAGATCCGGCGGGACGCGGCCGACAAGCGCCGTGACCTGCGCCGGGTCATCGGCGCGTATCTGGACCTGGTGTCCATGAGCCTGGCCGGCGGCCGTGGTCTGCCGGAGGCGCTGATGGCGGCGGCCGAGGTGTCCGACGGCTGGGCGAACCAGCGGATCCGCAACGCCCTCGCCGACGCCCGGATCACCGGCATCAGCCAGTGGCAGGCGCTCGGGCAGCTCGGCGAGGAGCTGGGCGTGGAGGAGCTGAAGGATCTTTCGGCCTCCCTGGCCCTGGTCGCGGACGACGGTGCGAAGGTGCGCGAGTCGCTCGCCTCGCGCGCCGAGACCATGCGCCACCGCGAACTGGCCGAGATCGAGGGCAGCGCGGGCGAGAAGTCCCAGTCGATGCTCGTGGCCCAGCTGCTGCTGTGCGCGGGTTTCCTGGTGTTCCTGATCTTCCCGGCGGCGATGCGGGTGTTCCAGGTGTGAGCGCCGCCCCTGCCAGACCCTGCCAACTGCCCTGAATTCGAGAGGAAACGACTGTCATGAACGGACGAGACTTCCACACCGGGATCCCGGCCGTGGACTTCCTGGTCACCTTCCTGGGCGGCCGTGTGCAGCGCGCCCGCTCCGGCGAACTGGACCGTGGTGCCTCCGCGGTCGAGTGGGTCATCATCTCCGCGGTCGTCGTGGCGATCGTCGGCGTGGTGGCCGCCATCATCAACTCGGCGCTGAGCGAGGGCGCCAACAAGGTGGGCGACTGCATCAAGGGTGCGGACGCGGGCAAGACCTGCTGACCGGGCGTACGGCGAGGGCACGCACGGCGAGTGCATGTACGGCGAGCGTACGTAGGACGCGTGCACGTACGACGCACGTACGACGCACGTACGGCGAGGAAGCACGACGGGGTGGACGGGGATGCTGGCGGACGTGGGCGGACGGGTGCGACGCGCGGTACGCCGCAGGGTGCGGGCCGCGCGTGAGGCCGCGGCCACCGGCGGCGACCGCGGGATGACCGCGATCGAGTTCGTGCTGCTCACCCCCGTACTGTTCTTCATGATTTTCGCGACGGTGCAGTTCGCGCTGTACTTCTTCGCCGACCACGTCGCTCAGGCGGCGGCCCAGGCCGGCGCCCGCAAGGCCCGCGCCACGGCCGACGAGCAGCCCGGCGCCTGGCGGGGCGAGGCGCGGAACGTCGTCGACGCCTACATCCGCCAGCTGGGCCCGCAGCTGGTGCTGTCGCCGGACGTGAAGATGCTCCAGCCGGAGCAGAACACCGTGGGCGTGGAGATCTCGGCGCGGATCCCGACGGTGTTCCCGGGCCTGGACCTGACGGTGCACGCGCAGTCCTCGGGGCCGGTGGAGAGGTTTGTGAAGGGGGACCCGAACTAGATGAACCGTCCCTGTTGGCAACCTCGTTGGCATGTGCACGCGTCGGCGCTCCGTCCGTCCCGTGGCGACACCGGACTGTCCACCATCGAAGTCGTGATCCTTGCTCCGGTGATGATCCTCTTCATCCTGGTACTGGTGGCCTTCGGCCAGCTTGTCCAGGGCCGCGGTGCGGTGGACGGCGCGGCGCGGGACGCGGCCCGCGCGGGCTCGATCCAGAAGGACCACCCGACGGCGATGGCCGAGGCGCGCAAGGCGGCGGAGGCGGACCTGGCCGACGTCTGCTCGGGCCCGGTCTCCGTGGTGCAGACGAGTGCGGGCTTCGCCCCCGACACCCTGTTCACGGTCGAGGTCAGCTGCGAGGTGCGCGGCCTGGCGTCGCTGGGCCTGAACATCCCGACGAGGCTGTCCGCGAGCTTTAGTTCTCCCCTCGATCCCTTCCGGAGGTCGGCGTGAGGCATGCCCGACAGACCTGGTGGCAGGCCCGTCGCTCCCGGATGTCCGACCGTGGCTCGGGCGCCGGTGCGGTCATCATCTTCGCCCTGGTCTTCCTGGCTCTGTCCGCCTTCGTCATCGACGGCGGCCTGTCCATCTCCAAGCGCGAGCGGGCCGCGGACATAGCCGAACAGGCGGCCCGCTACGCCGCGCAGGACATCGACCGCGAGGCTCTCTACAACGACGAGGGCGGCCCGGCGCCGATCAACTACGGGAACTGCGACGCCCGCGTGAAGGCCTTCGCCCGGGAGATGAGCATGACGGGCGCCGACATCGCCGCGAGCCATTGTGTGGCAGCCGACGCCGACCAGGTACAGGTCGAGATCCAGCTGACGTACTCGCCCGTCTTCACCGGCATGTTCTACGGCGGCAGCGTGGTGGTCCACGGCCGGGCGGTGGCCAAGAACGAGGTGGGGTGACGGCATCCATGAGCGATCAGCAAGCGGACATCGACCGGATCAAGGAGTGCTCCAGAGCACTGAAGCGCATCCGTGACACCTTCGCCGAACGGGGCAACCCGGCACAAGGGTTCGGCATCTCGGAGATCGGCTCACAGCGGATCCTCGACGCCTTCTCGAAGTTCGACAGCAACTGGAAGATCCACCGGCGCAAGCTCACCGAGGAGCTGGAGTCGCTGCACGGCATCACCAAGGCCGCGGCGGAGTCGTACGAGAAGATCGATCACGAACTCGCCGAAGCGCTCCGGAACGCGGACAAAGACGGGAAGAAGGGGGCGAAGAAGTGACAAGTCGGCCCGCCGCTCACCGCTGGTCGGTGCTGGACGAGACGTCCGATCCGATACCCGGTGACCCGTACGAGGTCGCGAGGCTCGGCCGGCAACTGCGCAAGACCGCCGAGGCCATCGAGAAGGAGGCCCGCGAGATCAAGGCGCTGGCCTCCGTCGAGAACTGGAAGGGCAAGGCCGCCACCGAGTTCCAGGACTCGGCGGAAGGCGCGGGCGACAAGCTGCGCAAGGCCTTCAAGCGCTACGACGAGGCAGCCACCGCCCTCGGCACCCAGGTGCGCGAGAACGTGTGCAGCAACGAGTACGCCTCCGAGCTGCATCGCGCCCAGCAGATGGCCGACCAGGCCCTGGGCGACGCGGAGCAGGCCCACGGCGACCTCTCCTCGGCGGAGCGCTCCCTCGACGGGCAGCCGGACGACACTCCGAAGGATGATCCGGACACCAAGAAGTACAACCGGCAGAAGGAACAGGCCTCTTCCAGCCTGAAGGCGGCGAAGGAAGCCCTCCAGACCGCGAAGGGGATCCGCGACAACGCCGCGAAGGCGGCCGCCGAGGCGATATACGACGTCATCGAGGGCGACGGACTAAAGGACGGCTTCAAGGACAAGTTCAAGAACTGGGTCCACGAGAATGCCGACTGGCTCAATAAACTGTCCAAAATCGCCGGAAAAGTCGCCTTGTGGGCAGGTGCGTTGTCCCTCGCCCTCGGGTGGATCCCCGTCATCGGCCAGTTCATCGCCGCGATCGCCGACGCGGTGGCACTGCTGGCCAGCGTCGTTGCGCTCGCCACGGACCTGGTGCTCTGGCTGGGCGGTGAGGGGAGCCTGTCGTCGGTGCTGCTCGACACCGTGGGGCTGCTGACCTTCGGTATCGGGCGGGCGGCGATGGCGGGCGCCAAGGGAACGGCGGCCGGGACCAAGGTCCTGGCGCGCAGCAGCCTGTACAAGCAGGCCATCGCCTCGGGCATGAAGACGAACAAGGCGTGGAACTTCGTCAACCGCGCCATTCCAGGCGCGCTCCGCGGAAAGGCCGGGGTCAAGGCCCTGGAGGGTATGCCGAAGGGGAAGTTGCCGTCGTGGAGCAATGTCGGGGAGGGGTTCAGCCCGCGCGCCATATACAAGGATACCGTTGACGGCGTGAAGTCGATCAAGGGCGCGTTCTCCAAGGAAGCATGGCGGCAAGGAGTGCGCGAGGTGGCCGCACCCGGTTCAGTGAGCTCACTGAGCCCCGAGCTTGCGAAGACAGCCGCCGAACTCGAGAAACTCGCGCCCATGGCTCGGGAGATGCCGGAAGTCGCCCGCGGGCTGAGCAGTTTCTCCGGGCAGGCCAAAGTCTGGACGGGAGCGACTGCGACGGG
Source organism: Streptomyces sp. NPDC091412 (assembly GCF_044756885.1). NCBI lineage: Bacteria > Bacillati > Actinomycetota > Actinomycetes > Kitasatosporales > Streptomycetaceae > Streptomyces > Streptomyces sp. NPDC091412. The sequence continues at coordinate 79,066 of NZ_JBIVTV010000013.1, forward strand.
ATTGGCCGCAGGCTACGAGGGTGTCTATGGATAGTGACGGATCTCTACGACAGGGGCACCTGGTGATCTCTGAGCCGGCGCTCAGGCCCGCCTCCTCGCGTGGCCCGGGCCTTGAAGTGTGCCACCGGTCACGGTTCTACCGGGACGGCAGCGACCTCGTCCTGCGGAGCCGCACGCGTATGCTGCGACTTCCGACCGGAGACGGCGGGATCGTGCGTGCGGTCTTCCTCGACGTCCCCGGTGCCGACATGGAACGCGTGGGGCCCACGATCCCGGGCTCATGGGGGAAGGTCCAACTGCAGGACCGCAACGGTGCGCTGGTCGGTAGCTTCGACATCGAGAAATGGCTGCCGGAGTCGCCTGCGCTCTCGAAGCGATACGTGAAGGGCGAGGAACTACTCGACCGTACGGGCGTGGCCGCCCTGCTCAAGGCCGCACGTGTTCCCCTGCACGTGGTGAAGGACAGGAACGACCCACTACTGGCTCCCGGGTCACGCTGGGGTCGAGCCAAGTCTCTTGGTCCGGGGCCTGACTTCCCACATTGGTACTGGCGACTCCGTGTCGTGGCCGCAATGGCCTGGTTCACCGTGTTCACGGTGACCTTGTTCTCCGGGACGAGCGAGCCGTGGCTCATTCTGTTGCAGGCCGCTACCGCCTTCGTCGCTCCGGTGGCGCGGTTGGCGGTGAGGGCGTGGACTCGGCTGCGTATGCGGCAGTGCGTCCCCGCCGTACGGGAACGGATCCGGCCTGCGCCAGGGGAAGGAACGGCAGCGACCGTCAGGTTCTACCGGGACACGGAGTTGCGTATACAGGACCGCGATCTTGTCCTGCGTGTCCTCGGTGGGCGGGAATACTGGTTTCCGCTCACAGGCCCACACGCCCTGACCTCCCTAGTGCTCGTGCGCGACCGGGCGGGTCAGCACCTCGGGGTCGAAATGTGCGGCCCGCACGACCAGGTGCGAGCCGTTCTTCCGTGGCAGGTCTGGTTCGGCGGAGGGAGGGGCGCGCAGGGCTGGTCCAGGCTGCGCCAGGCCACGGGACTGACCACCTCCGAGCGCAGGCTGACAGGGAAGGAACAATGGCCCAAGGGACCAGTGCTCGGCCTACTGCCCGACTCCGCCCGGACGGCACGTGAACTGGCCCGCTTCCCCAGCACCATCGTCGGCGGGTTGTCCACCGCCTTCATGGCGGTCGGCTCGTACTTCTCCACCGTCCAGGGCCGGTGGATCGCGAACGAACACCCCGGAGCAGGTATGGCGGCGATCCTAATTGGGGCGGCCGGCCTCGTCCTGCAGGCCGTGCCCTACGCCGCACACCAGCTACGCAGCCGGCTCTGGCTGGAACGACCGGCACCGACTCAGACCCCCACGGAGCAACCCGCATGAACCAGACCGAGGAGACCGCTCCTCCGGGCGACTACCGGCTGCTGCTTCCCGACGGGTGGTTCCGGATCCTCCTCGAGCCCGAGCAGCGGGACAGGGCGATCGACGCGCTCGTGGAGCGCCAGTTCCACGGCATCGACAACGCGCCGCACCTCAAGGAGGAACTCCGCAGGGACATGCGGCGCCGCACCGCCAAGGCGCACCGCAGCGGTGGTATCGAGCTGTACCTCAGCCTCCAGGAGGTCGGCCCCATCACCATTCCCGCCTCGCTGCTGGTCACCCTGGCGCCACTGCGGCACCCCGAGCCGCTGCCGCTCGAAGCCCTGGCACAGCGGTTCGCCGACGAAGGCGAGGGATCGGTGAGCATCGAGGAACTGAGCTCGGGCCCCGCCGTCCGAGTCCGCAGGCTGACACCGCAGGAGAGCGACGAGGAAGGCACCGAGCCCCCGCACAACTCGCTCTTGGTGGAGTATCACCTCCCCGTCCCCGGCACCAGCGCGTTCCTGCTGTTGACCTTCTCCACGCCGCTCGAGGCGATCGCCGACGCGATGGCCGGACTCTTCGACGCGATCGCCGACTCTTTCACCTGGACGGATTGACCGAGAACATGACTGACGACCTTTCCAACCTCGGCCTGGAGTGCTCGGAGGACTGGGTGCCCTTCCCCGTCGCCGGGAGCGTGGACCTGGACTACTGGGCCAAGAGCCAGGCCGAGGAACTCGCCGTGCGGTACGCGCACGACGGCCAGACGGGCGACGCCCGCCGCCTGGCACGGGACCTGAAGCGCACGGCCGCCGACTGCCACACCCGTGATCCGCTGGCCGCCTTCGGCTGGTACCTGAGCGGCCACGAGACGGTGGCGGCCATCATGGAACTCGACGCCATCCACCCCGACGAGACGCTCCCCGAGGTCACCCTCGACCTGCTGGTCGAGCACATGTCCGGCCACGACTTCGGCGAACCGGACGTGCGCGAGGTACGGCTCCCCCTCGGCGACGCCGTCCGCATCCGGCAGAACCTGATCGGCGAGAAGAAGGGCTTCTTCGGCCCACGCCCGGTGATCCACACGGTGTTCTACGGCGTCCGCCCGGACGGTATGGAGGCGGCCCTCACGATGCTGGTCTCCTGGACGGAACCGGTCCTGGACGAGCCGGCCGAGCAGATGGCCGACGACATCGCGAAGACGCTCTCACTCTGACAGTAACCGCCGGTACGCCGCGATACGCCGACGCATGAACATCCGGGAGGCCCCCAGCGCGAGTAGCAGAGCCGCGACCGCACCGGCCGCGACGTGCAGTCCTGCGGCGTGCATCTCGCCGTTCACCAGCAGAACGAGAAGAACGACGAGCGGGATGCCGATGAGCTCCGGCCGCGACGGCTGCCGCCCGATCGCACCGTAGTAGTCGACGGCAATCCTGGCGTGCAGCAGTTTCACCTCGCGCCGCGCCTCCGGCAGCGTCAGCACCAGCACAGGCCAGGAACGCATTCCGGGCAGCCGACCGCCGCCGGTGGCATCGGGAAACCGTTCCCTTGTACGCGCGGCCCGCTCAGGCTCGTCCGGTAGGCACCGGAAGACGAAGAACGGCGTGCTGGACTCTCGCAGGTCCGGATCCAGTCCGGCGCAGCGGTAGCCGTACTGCTCGGCGAGGTACGCGAACTGCGCGAACTTCCAGAGCGACGGCCAGGGGATCTCTGTCGTGTACGACAAGTCGCTCTCGATCAGCAGCTTCCTGAGGTGCCGCCGCAGACTCAACGATCCCCTTTCGCCGCTTTGAGGGAGTCGAGGAAGGCGACGAAGGCTGCGGCCGGGAAGGAGAGGGTGGCTCGGGCCGGGGCCTTTGAGTCGCGGACGGCTATGTGGGTGCGGCGGTGGGCGATCTCTACGCAGGCGTTGCCGTCGCCTCCGCCGGAGTAGGACGACTTCCGCCAGGTGTCGGGCGCGGTCATGGTTTGCCTCACAGCTCCTTCGACAGCCTGTGGATGAAGTCACGCGAACGTGCGGGCTCGAGTGACACGGCTTCTACCCTACGAAAGAGGGTTCGAAAGCGCCTGAGTTGGGCTTCGGCGTCGATGAACACGGTGCCGTGGGGCCCGTCGCGTACCACGGTGTCCAGTTGGGGGACTTGGCCGCCGACGTAGACCATGGCACTGCCTGCTCCGGCGAAGCCGTCGAGATCGAAGGGGATGACCCGCACGGTGACGTGATCGGCTTCTGAGAGTTCCAGGATCCGGAGGAGCTGGGCGCGGCCTGTGGCGGGGTCGCCGACCTTGATGCGCAAAGCAGCCTCGTGGACGACGGTCTCGTACCGGATCGGGTTGGAGCGCTCGATGATGATCCTCCGCTTCATGCGGTGCTCCACCCGGCGCTCCACCTCACCTTCCGGAAAGTCCGGGTTGACGTAGGAGAAGAGCGCGCGGGCGTAACTTCCTGTCTGTAGAAGGCCGGGAACATGCAGGAAGTCGACGTCCCATCGATGACTGGCGTGGTGCTCCAACTCGGACAGGTTCAGGAACGAGTTGGGGAGGAGGCCTCGGTACTCCTCCCACCAACCGCGTGTTCGGTCGGTCGCCATGTTCACCAGCGCGTCGATCAATTCCTGTTCTGCACAGGAGTAGTGAGCCGCGACCAGGCGCAGGCGGGTCTCACTGATGCCGGCGATCCCGGCCTCGATCTGACTCACTCGTGCCGAGTCGGTTCCGATCAGCGCTGCGGCGTCACGTCCGTTGAGGCCCGCCGCCTCGCGCAGCTTTCGTAGCTCGGCGCCGAGACGCTCCTGGCGTGCAGTCGCCTGCTGCCTGCGTGGCATGGCTTCCTCCCTGGGGCCAACTGTCCCGCACCGGTGTCTCGTTCGAGCGGCAGATTACGCAACGGCTTGCGCCGGACCAAAATTGGCCCCTACTGTCGGTGAGGCGGCGCACACGCTGCGGCTACCCGGGGATCCGGAAGCGCACCGCTCCGTCCTGCCATGACGGCTGCGACAAGGCCACCGCCCACCACCGCGGCGTCATCCCCACCCCGCCTCACGTCACTGGAGTGACCCATGCCCGAAAACGAACCCTGGGAGTACACCCTGTACATCCCGAACGACCCTCGCGCCGTCACCATCTCCCGCCGGACCCTCCGGCTGATCCTCACGATGCACGGCCTCATCCGCCTCGTCGATACGGCCGAGTTGCTGGCAACGGAGCTGGTCTCCAACGCCGTACGGCACACCAAGGGGCCGGCCGCCCTGCGGGTGCGCTGGTCGGCGGGTGTGCTCCGGGTCGGGGCGTGGGACACCGACCCTGCGCCGCCCGAGCCGCCGGCGCCGCTGGAGCAGGTCGTCGACCTGGAGGAGGGACGTGGACTCGCCCTGGTCCGGGCCTGCGCCGACCTGTGGGGCTGGCAGCCGCTGTCCAGGGAGGGCAACCGGGGCAAGTACGTGTGGTGTGACCTGCTGGCGGCGTAGCTCGTTGATCACGTCGGACAGGAAGGAGAACTGATGGATGGACAATGTGAGGACAACGCGTGCCCGATCGTGCCTCTCTTCGAGCACCCGGCCTTCATGCGGGCCTTCATCGAGCTGACTGCCGAGGAGAAGTGGCCGACGGACAGGATTTCCGAGTGGGTCCTGGCCCTCTTGGAGGCGAGTCCCCTCACGGTGACGGATGACCTGCGCGCGAGGGTGAACTCCTCATCCGATCCCGATCAGCTCAGGGTATGGGCGAGCCGGGCGTTGAGTGTGAGCAGTCCGGAAGAGCTGTTCGCCGATGGCAGGACCTGATCCGGTCGCTGGCGACGTGGAGCTCGTCAGCGGTTGATCGACTGGATTTCCTGGACGTTCATGTCCTGGGTCGTCTCGAAGGTGCCGTCGGGGAGGTTGCCGCCGCTTCCGCCGGTGCCTTGCCAGGTGATCTGCCAGGTGATCGATGCCTTGAGGCGGTACGGCTGTCCGTTCGTGGCGCGGAGGTACCTGATGCCGCACGGCGGGGTCCTGTCCGCGTTGCCCTTCACGTACGGGGCGCCGATCGAGCCGTCGTCGTTGATCGTGCAGTTGCCGGAAGCCGGGTAGGTCTCGGACTCGTCCGTGCCGGGGGTCAGGTGGAGGGCGACCGGCTTGGCTGTCGTCTCCGCCCACAGGTTCGTGCGGGGGAGTTCCGCGCGGACCTTGATCTCCCTGAAAGTGCCCTTGTCCAGCCAGACCCAAGTCGGCAGGTTCACCGTGGACTTGTTGGTGGGCCTCAGTTCGATCTCGGTGTCGGGGACCTTGACCTTGTTGTACGCGTAGTCGGCCAGCATCTCGGGCGTCGGGGCGTGCGGGATCTTCGGGACCTGGCCGGCATCCTGCCAGAACATGATCCTGCCGCAGTCCCAGGATTTGGGGTCCGAGGCGTCCGGGGCGACGCTGCGCCAGAAGTAGCCGTTCCTGCCGACGTTGTAGTCCTTGTAGCCCCTGGCCGTGCTGTGCTCGTCGTCGAAGTTGGTTTCGGGCTTGCCGTCCTGGTAGTGGTCGGTCCAGAGCCTCTTGCCGAACCAGGATTCGTGGATGCCCACGTCGCCGTCGCCGTCTGTCTTGTCGACGAACGCCTTGAGCTCTTCGCCGGTGAACACGGGCTCGTACCAACAGGCGGGCGGCTCCCAGTTCACATCCACCGAGGAAAGGGCGCCGCGCGTTCCGCCGGTGGGGCCGCTCACCTGGCGGACCTTGATCCGGGAGTAAGTGGCGGAGGCGTAGATGTCCTTGTGGTTGGTGCCGCCGTGCGTTCCGTCGTTGGTGCCTCCGCCGCCGATGGCGTCGGCGGGCGTGGAGGCGAGGAGAATCCCGGCCACAGACACGATCGTCGTCGGAATGGCGTGCCTGGGCCTCATCTCAGCAGCCGCCCCGCTTCGCACGGGTGGAGACGTTCTGCCAGACTCCGTCGTCGTTCTTGGCCAGTGTGACGCTGTAGAAGACCTTCGGGTCCGTACCCGCGGGATTCCCCTGAACCTCCTTCGTCTTGCGGTTCCGGGTGTAGGCCTTGCTCTCGTCCGTGCAGTACGTCACCACGGCACGCGTCTTCTTGTCACCGAGGAGGATGGTCTGGGGGTCGTACGCCGGCAGTTTGCCGAAGACGGTGAGGTCCTTGCTCGTATAGGTCTTGATCCACTGTCGGTCCTGTGACAGACCCGGCTTGGTGTCGTAGAAGGCGAGGGCGTCTCCGCCGTCCGGTTCGTTGGCGATGATCGCGGCGTAACCTGCCCGGAGTTGTTCTTTGGCGTCGTTGAGGATGGCGTGCTCGACGCTGTCACCGCTCGTCCAACGGTCGAACGTCAGCTGGAACTCCGTCGGGAGCTTGATGTCGGGGCGCTGGACCCCGGACGACTGAGTTGCCGAGGCGGAGGCCGACGGACTGCCACCCGCCGTCTCCACACCCTTGATGTCATCGGACTTGGCGTCCCCGCCCCCGCCGCACGCGGTCAGCGTGAGGGTCGCGATGGCGGTGAGTGCGCTGGCGGTTACGGGTAGGGCGCGGCGGGCCACGGTGGATCTCCCCCGGAGGACGACGACGTGTGCAGCGGACAACGAAGCTATCAGGGGCGACAGGAGAGGATTTGGGTGCTCGGCAGGGGATTGTGGGGGAAGTCGAGAGGTACGGCGTGGCTGTTGTGAACGGCGTGGGGGCGTCCGGGGTTGAGGGGCGGAAGCTGTGTCGCCCCCGTCAATAGGATCTCTGTAGGCTCAGTACGCCCCATTTACCGCACCCACTTCACACACCATCAGGACACCCGCCATGCCGCGACGCCGTAGTTCAAGCTCGACGGGAAGCCCGACGGGAAGCCCGACGGGAGGCTCGACGGCCCCGAGGAACCGGACACCCCAGCCGGTGCGGGTGCGGCGGCGTACGGTCGGGGACTTCGTGAAGGCGTTCCTCGCCTTCCTGGCCCTGCTCGTCCTGCTCGTCGGCGTACCGCTGGCGCTGGCCGTGCAGTTCGGGTGGCCGCTCCCGCACGGCGTGCCGAGCCTGGACTGGCTCCAGCAGGAGATCACCGTCCAGACCTTCCTGAGCATCCTGACGGTCGTCGTCTGGCTCGCCTGGGCGCAGTTCACCGCCTGTGTGCTCGTGGAGATGAAGGCCGCGCTCTCCGGGGTCGGGGTGCCGGGGCGGGTTCCCGGCGCCGGCCCCAGCCAGCTGCTCGCGCGGCAACTCGTCGCCGCGCTGCTGCTCGTCGGGGCCACGGCCGCCAGCCTCACGCCGGGGCTGTCGCAGCTCGGGCACGGCCTGGAGGGGAACCAGAAGGGGACTGTCGCCGTCGCGCAGCAGACGCCGGGCGGGCTGTTCGGGCAGCAGCGGGAGCAGGCCGCGAACACCGCGGCGGCCGTCGCCGAGCAGGCCGCGAGCGCCGCCGCGCAGGCGGAGGCCAAGCAGGGCGACACGAAGTACTACCGGATCCAGCCGCCCGAGGGACGCCACCACGACTCGCTCTGGGAGATCGCCCAGCGGCACCTCGGCGACGGGCGCCGGTACAAGGAGATCTACCAACTCAACAAGGACCGGGTCCAGCCCGACGGCTCCCGGCTGTCCGAGGCCAGCCTCATCCGGCCCGGCTGGATCATGGAGATGCCCGCGGACGCGCACGGCGGCGAGCTCGTCGAGATGCCCGACGGCGCGCCGGACGTCTCTGAGCAGGTGCGGCAGCAGATCCACGACTACGCCAAGACCGGCGACCACGCCCAGGGCGAGGGCGACCACGCGCAGGGCGGCGGCCATCAGCAGGGCGGTGGCTCCCAGGCCTCCGTACCCGCCCAGCGGCCCGCCCCCGACGCCGAGCAGGACCGGCAGCGGCACGCCGGCGACGGCGCCACCGCCGCCACCCCCGCCTCCTCCGGGCGTTCCTTCGGACTGCCCGAAGCCCTCCTCGGCGCCCCGCTCCTCGCCGCCGGTCTCCTGGGCGCACTCGGTCACCGGCGCCGGCAGGCGCTGTGGCAGTCGGCGCTCGGTGCCGTCGGCGGGCGGCGCGGCATGGAGCCGCCGACGCCGACCGGGGACGCGCTGGACGTGCAGGACGCGCTGCTGGTGGGCGCCGACCCCGAGGGTGTACGGCGGCTCGACCGGTCCCTGCGCGCCCTCGCCGCCGCTCTTGCCGCCGAGTCCCGGCCGCTGCCCGTCGTCTACGCCGCCTGGCTCACCGGAGGCGACCTGCACCTCCAGCTCGCACAGCCGGCCGGTAAGCCGCCCGCGCCCTGGCGGACCGGGCAGGACGAGACGTTCTGGATGCTGGCGCGCGCCGAAGCCGAGCAGTACGAGGAGACCGAAACCGCCGCCCCGTACCCCGGGCTCGTCAGCCTCGGCACCATGGACGACTCCCGCCTGCTGCTCAACCTGGAGGCCGTGCCCGGCATCGTCTCGCTGAGCGGCCGCGCCTCCGACCGGGCCGCCGTGTTCGCCTCGGTCGCCGCCGAACTCGCCACCAACGGCTGGTCGGACCGCATGACCGTCACCCTCGTCGGCTTCGGTCAGGACCTGACCCCGCTGGCTCCCAGCCGCCTGCGCCACCTCGACGGCATCGAGGCGCTCCTCGAGACCATGGAGGCCGAGACGCGGCAGCGGCGCGGTGCGCTGGGCGCCGCCGGGCACGACTCCGTGCTCACCGGCCGCACCGGGCCCGCGCAGCACACTCGTTGGGCCCCGCACCTGGTGCTGCTGGCCGCTCAGCCCTCGGCCGAGGATGCCCGTAGGCTCGCCGAACTCGCCGCCGACGCCAGCCGGTTGGGCATCGGCTACCTCGTCGGCACCGAGTCCGACGAACTGCCGGGCGCCGCCTGGGAGATGGAGATCACCAGCGAGGGCAGGCTGCTCGCCCCACTGCTCGGGCTCGAACTCGACGCCCAGATGCTGCCGTCGGCCGAACAGCAGGCGGTGGTCGAGCTGTTCGTCGAGGCCGACCCGGAGAGCGGGCCCGACGGGCCGGCGCCCACCCCGCCGTTCCTCGTCGACATCAGCGAGCAGGGGCGGCCGGCGGTGTACGCGCGGCTCGTGGGCCCGTATGAGATCATCGGCCTCGACACCCCGGACGACGAACGCAGCGCGCCGCTGCACGAGGCGCTGGCACTGCTGCTCCTGCACCGGGAGGGCGTGCACCCGCGGGTGCTGTCCTCCGCGCTGTGGCCGCGCGGGGTCACCGACGACGTGCGGGACGCGCTCGTCGAGCGGCTGCGCTCCTGGCTCGGCACCGACCCCGACGGCACCCCCCGGCTCGGTACGGACGACACCGGGCGGCTCACCCTCGCCAAGTCCGTCGTCTCCGACCTGGACGTGCTGCGCTCGCTGTACCACGAGGCCACACAGGGCAAGGGCGCGGACAGCCGGGCCGTACGCGGCCGGCTGCTCACCGACGCGCTGGTGGTGGTGCGCGGACCGCTGCTCGCCGACCGGCCCGAGGGCCGCTACCGGTGGCTCACCCACGAGATCGTCGACGCCCAACTGCCGCTCATCGTCGCGGACATCGGGCTCGCCCTGTCCTCCTTCCACCTGGAGAAGGACCGCGCGGAGAAGGCGATCGAGGCGCTGGACGCCGCGCTGCGCACCGCCCCGGCCGACGAGCGCCTGTGGAACGAGCTGCTGCGCGCCGCGCACGCCACCGGTGACACCGCCCGCCTCCAGGCGCTCGCCGCGGACCTCGTCGGCCGCGGCGGCGCCCGCGGTCTGCCGCCGCGCACCGAGGCCCTGCTCGACGAACTGCTGCCGGCCTGGCGCAGCGCCGTCGCCGCGGCGGGATGAGCACCGTGCCGTCGACCGGTCTGCCGCTGGTCGCCGCCGCCGCGCTGTGGGGCGCGGTGGCGGGCGCGTCGCTGCCGCGGGCCGCGTACCGGTTCTCCGTGCCGTCGGGGGAGTCGTGGCGGGAGCGCTGCCCGGGCGGACATCCGGTACGGGGCTGGATCGGGCGCGGACGGTGCGGGCAGTGTGCCGCCGCCTCCGCCGCCTCCGCCGCCTCCGCCGCCTCCGCCGCCTCCGCCGGCACCCCGGCCGCCACCCCCGCCGACGCCCCGGCCGCCACCCCCGCCGACGCCCCGGCCGCCACCCCCGCCGACGCCCCGGCCGCCACCCCCGCCGGCACCCCGGCCGCCACCCCCGCCGGCACCCCGGCCGCCACCCCCGCCGGCACCCCGGCCGCCACCCCCGCCGACGCCCCGGCCACCACCCCCGCCGACGCCCCGGCCACCACCCCCGCCGACGCCCCGGCCACCACCCCCGCCGACGCCTCGGCCACCACTCCCGTCCGCGACCGCGCCTCCTACGGCCCGCGCGCCCTGCCGGCTGCCGCCGTCACCGCTCTCGTCTGCGGCGCGCTCGCCGCTGCCACCGGTGGCCGGCCCGAACTCGCCGTCTGGCTGCTGCTCGCGCCGGTCGGCGTGCTGCTCGCGGTGGTCGACTTCCGGGTGCGACGGCTGCCCGACGTGCTGACCCTGCCCCTCGCGGGCGCCGCCCTCGCGCTCCTCGGCCTGGCCGCCCTGGTTCCCGGACACGACGGCCACTGGCCGACCGCGCTGTACGGCGCCCTCGCGCTCGGCGGCGGCTACTTCGTGCTGTTCCTCGTCAACCCCGCCGGGATGGGGTTCGGCGACGTGAAGCTGGCCCTCGGGGCGGGCGCCGTCCTCGGCTGGTACGGCTGGCCCGTCGTCCTGCTGGGTACCTTCGCCGGTTTCCTGTTCGGCGCGCTGTACGGCGGCGCGCTCGTCGTCGTACGGCGGGCCGGTCGCAAGACGGCCATCGCGTTCGGGCCGTTTCTGATCGCGGGGGCGTTCACGGGAGTTCTGATCGGCGCGTACGCAACCTGAGGTCAGCACCGCGAAACGGCTGACGTAGGCTGGTTCGGTCTGTCCACAACCCTTACGAATCCTGCGAAAGGGACGCCGGTGACCGAGAAGGCCGACCTCACATCTCCTGATGTCACAGCCGTCCTCGACCGTGCCGCCGCGGGCGGACGGATCACCCCCGAGGAAGCGCTCGACCTCTACCGCCACGCACCGCTGCACGCGCTGGGCGCCGCTGCCGACGCCGTGCGCCGCCGGAAGTACGCGGGTACCGAGCACATCGCGACCTACATCATCGAACGCAACATCAACTACACGAACGTGTGCGTCACCGCGTGCAGGTTCTGTGCCTTCTACGCCGCCCCCAAGGACACAGCGAAGGGGTGGACCCGCGACCTCGACGACATCCTGCGGCGCTGCGCCGAGACCGTCGAACTCGGCGGCACGCAGATCATGTTCCAGGGCGGTCACCACCCGGACTACGGCGTCGAGTACTACGAGAAGCACTTCAGCGCCATCAAGGAGGCCTTCCCGCAGCTGGTGATCCACTCGCTGGGTGCCTCCGAGGTGGAGCACATGGCGCGGATCTCGGGTGTGTCGGTGGAGGAGGCCATCACGCGCATCCACGAGGCCGGCCTGGACTCCTTCGCCGGCGCCGGTGCCGAGCTGCTGCCGGAGCGGCCGCGCAAGGCCATCGCCCCGCTGAAGGAGTCCGGTGAGCGCTGGCTGGAGATCATGGAGGCCGCGCACCGGCTGGGCGTGGAGTCCACCTCGACGATGCTCATGGGCACCGGCGAGACGAACGCCGAGCGGATCGAGCACCTGCGGATGATCCGTGACGTGCAGGACCGCACCGGCGGCTTCCGGGCGTTCATCCCGTACACCTACCAGCCGGAGAACAACCACCTGAAGGGCCGTACGCAGGCCACCCTCTTCGAGTACCTGCGGATGATCGCGATCGCGCGCCTCTTCCTCGACAACGTGATGCACATCCAGGGCTCCTGGCTGACCACGGGCAAGGAGGTCGGCCAGCTGACCCTGCACTACGGCGCCGACGACCTGGGCTCGATCATGCTCGAGGAGAACGTCGTGTCGTCGGCCGGTGCCAAGCACCGCTCCAACCGGATGGAGATCATCGAACTCATCCGGAAGGCGGGGCGGGTTCCGGCGCAGCGGGCGACGACGTACGAGCACCTCGTCGTCCACGACGACCCGGCGAACGACCCGGTCGACGACCGCGTGATGTCGCACATCTCGTCGACGGCGATCGCGGGTGGGACGGCCCACCCCGAGCTGAAGCTGCTCGCCTCCAACTGAGGTACGGGTGCTGACGATTCACGCGGCGGACGAGTTCCGCGCCGGCTGGGACGCGGAACCCGTCGAGGGCGGTGCGGTCGCCGTCGAGGGCGCCCGGGTCGCGGCCGTGGGGACGCTCGCCGAGCTGGAGCGGCGGTTTCCGCACGCGCGCGTGCGGCGTTGGCCGGGCGTGCTCGGTCCCGCGCGCGTCCACGAAGGGCCGCTGCCGGACGCGCCGAGTCCGCGCGAGCGTGTCCACGCGGTCCTCAAGCTCGGCGCGACGGCCGTGCTCGCCGGGCACGCGGACGCGCCCGGACTACGGGAGGCCGCCGCCCGCAACGACGTCGTCGTCCTCGCCGGACCCCGGCCCGCGGCGGTGGTGGAGGGCGGCCGTGCCGACCTCGCCGTCTTCGACGACGGCGGTGCCTGCCTCGCCACCGTGTGCGCGGGGCGCCTGGTGCACCGCAGACGCTGAGGCGCCCCGCTCGCCCCAGCCGCTGGGCGCCCGCTATGTCGCCGCGCGCCCGTCCCAGCCGCCGCCCGTCTCGGCTGGCGAAGGCCGCCATGCCGCGGGGCGCTCGTCTCAGCCGCTGGCCGCCCGTCTCGGCTGTTGAAGTCGTGAGGCCCGCCTTAGCCCCGGGCGCCCGCCATGCCGCCGGGCGCCTGTCTCAGCCGCTGTCCGCCCGTCTCGGCTGGCGAAGGCCGCCACGCCGCCGGGCGCCCGTCTCAGCCGCTGCCCGCCCGTCTCGGCTGTTGAAGTCGTGAGGCCCGTCTCAGCCCCGGGCGCCCGCCGCACCGCCGGGCGCCTGTCTCAGCCGCTGTCCGCCCGTCTCGGCTGTTGAAGTCGTGAGGCCCGCCTTAGCCCCGGCCGCCCGCCATGCCGCCGGGCACCTGTCTCAGCCGCTGTCCGCCTGCCTCGGCTGGCCGAAAAACCCGCCGCACCGCCGGGCGCCCGTCTCAGCCGCCGCCCGCCCCCCTCGGCTGTTGAAGCCGTGAAGCCCGCCTCAGCCTCCGGGCGGCCGCCCCCGCCTCCAGGCGCCCCCGCCCCCGTCCTCGCGCGCCCGCCCCCGCCTCATCCGCCCAACACCCGAGCAAACGCTCCCGGCTTCTGCTTCACCCCGCTGCAATCCGTCGCCGCGTCCTCCCGGGACGGGACGCCCTTCTCGCACTGCCGGTCGCGGAAGGTGGACCACATCGAGACCCAGGCGATCCGCTTCTCCTCGGCGAAGGAGCGCACCTGGGCCGCGTCCTCGAGCGTGAAGGTCTCGCCGGCGATGTCGTTGGCGCCGATCATCGAGGTGAGCGCCATTCCCTCCCAGGCGGCGGCGTTCGACAACCCGAAGACCTTCTTCAGCTGGGTGTGGGCGGCCTTCGCGGCGGACAGGGCGTAGTCGCCCATGTCGCCGGTGTAGGACTCGGCGTAGTTCATCGTCATGAGGTTGACGGTCGAGACCTGCACGTCGTGCACGTTCGCGGACTCCAGCAGGGCCAGGCCGTGGGAGTCCAGCCCGGACGGCATGACGGGCAGCGTGAAGGACACCTCCAGGCCGGGGCGCCGCTTCTGCAGCAGGGCGATCGCCCGCGAGCGCAGGTCGACGGAGGCCGAGTCGGTCAGCGTACGGCCCTCGATGTCGAAGTCGGCCTGGGTCGAGCCCGCCGCGTCCAGGGCCTTCCCGTACGCGTCCGCCAGCGCGGAGGCGTTCTCACAGGTCGTCGCCAGCTCCTTGCCGGAGGCCCCGCCGAAGGAGACGCGCACCGTGGCGCCCGACTTCCTCAGCTTCCCGATCCGGGACTTCACCTCGGCGTCGTCCAGCCCCATCATGCCGTCCCACTCGGGTGTGCAGCCGCTGCCGCCGGAGATGACGAAGGCGAGGTTGTACGTCGCGGGCGAGCCCGCGGAGTCGGTGCCCGAGGCCGTCGTCGCGCTCACGTACGGGGCGTACGAGGTGCTGGACTCAGGGGCCTTGGGGGCCGCGTCCGAGGTGCCGTCGGACATCGCGGAGCAGCCCGTGGCGGCCAGGGCGAACAGGCAGGTGAGCCCGGCCACCGGCGTCAGGAAACTCCTCATTGCGCATGCACCAGCCCTCGTGATGTCCGTACGGGAATCCAAACACGGCGGGATCCCGGTCCGGAGAGAGCCTGCCTCCGGACCGGGAACCGCGTTCCGAGCCTGCCATCGAAAGCCGTGCCGCCGGGGCACTTCCGTCAACCGCCACCCCCGCCTGCCACAATGGGCCGGTGACCCGCGCATCCCTGGAGAAGCAGCCGCACGACGTCGCCTCGATGTTCGACGACGTGGCGGAACGGTACGACCTGACCAACGACGTGCTGTCCCTGGGGCAGGACCGGCGGTGGCGGAAGGAGGTCGCCAGGGCGGTCGACGCCCGGCCGGCGCAGAAGATCCTCGATCTCGCCGCCGGCACGGCCACCTCCTCGCTGCCCTTCACCCGCGCCGGCGCCTACGTCGTCCCCTGCGACTTCTCGCTCGGGATGCTCCAGGTCGGGAAGCGGCGGCACGCCTGGCTGCCGTTCACGGCGGGCGACGCGACGCGGCTGCCGTTCAAGGACGACACCTTCGACGCCGTCACCATCTCCTTCGGGCTGCGCAACGTGCAGGACACGGAGACGGCCCTGCGCGAGATGTACCGGGTGACCCGGCCCGGCGGCCGGGTGGTGATCTGCGAGTTCTCGCACCCCACCTGGGCGCCGTTCCGCACCGTCTACACCGAGTACCTGATGCGGGCCCTGCCGCCCGTGGCGCGCGCGGTGTCCTCCAACCCGGACGCGTACGTCTACCTCGCCGAGTCCATCAGGGCCTGGCCCGACCAGCCCGCGCTGGCCGGGCTGCTGCGGACGGCCGGCTGGTCGAAGGTGGCCTGGCGCAACCTCAGCGGCGGAATCGTCTCCCTGCACCGGGGTTTCAAGGGCTGACGGCCGCGCGGGCCGTCAGACGGGACTGACCGCGTACGGATCGCCCGGTTCGTCGGCTTCGCGCTGGAGGCCGCCCGTGGGCGGCCGCGGGACGCGCGGCTCGCGGACGCCTCCGCCGCCCTCGCCCGTGCCGAAGTCGAACCACACGTACACCATGGAGTCCCGCGGCACCTCGGCGCCGGGCTGCGGGTACTGGCGGATGACGTAGTCGACGACCGCGAGATGGAAGTCCGGGCGGTCCGGCGCGTTGAGGAACAGGCCCTGGGCACGGGCGGTCTCGCGCGCGTCCACGGCCATCAGCCCGACCAGGCGCGGCACGCGTACTTCGGGCGTCTTGGGTGTCATGTACACAGACGTCACCCCCAGCGGTACTGGCAGGGTAACCGGCCGGGGGTGCCACCCGGAAGCGCCAAGTGCCTTTCTGTGACACTCGATTACGCAAGGTAATGGGTCGCGGTCACAGGTCCAGCCGGTAGCAGTGCCCCTGCCGCTGCGACACCGGCGTCACGAAGGTCTGCGCCAGCCGCATGCCGAGGCGCTCGGTGACCGCGATGGACCGCTTGTTGCGGGAGTCGACCATGGCCACCACGCTCGTCAGGCCGGTCGCGCGCAGCCGCTCCAGGGTCATGTGGGCCGCCGCCGTGACGTATCCGCGGCCCCAGTGTTCGCGGCCGAGCCGCCAGCCGATCTCGATCTCGCCCGTGGGACCCCAGTCCCGCTCCCACGGCTGGGCGCCGGTGAAGCCGATGACGCGGCCGGTCTCGTCGAGCATCGTCCACAGGCAGAAGCCGCGTTCGGCGTCGTGCCGCCGCTGACGGGCGGTGAGTTCCTCGTAGACGGAAAGCTCCGCGGGACTGCCGCCCTGGAACTCCATGACGTCCGGGTCGGCGAAGATCCGGTGCCAGGCAACGGCGTCCTCATCGGTGGGCACACGCAGACGTACGACGGGGAGAGCTCGGTTCACGGGGCAGCCCTTCAGCCGGGTGATCAATTCTGCTGCATAGACTGCCCATGTCCAGTGCCAGTCGGCACACAGATTCCGAACCTTGGGGAGATCCCGCCGTGACCGTGACTGAGCCCCTCTCCGAGAACACCGCCGATGTGATCGTCGTGGGCGCGGGGCCGGCCGGGTCCACCACCGCCTACCACCTCGCCCGGGCCGGACTCGACGTACTCCTGCTGGAGAAGACCGAGTTCCCGCGGGAGAAGGTCTGCGGCGACGGCCTCACCCCGCGCGCCGTCAAGCAACTCGTCGCGATGGGCATCGACATCTCCGAGGAGGCCGGCTGGCTGCGCAACAAGGGCCTGAGGATCATCGGGGGCGGCGTCCGCCTCCAGCTGGACTGGCCCGACCTCGCCTCCTTCCCCGACTACGGACTCGTGCGCAAGCGCGACGACTTCGACGAGCAGCTCGCCCGCCAGGCGCAGAAGGCGGGCGCGCGGCTGTTCGAGCGCTGCAACGTGTCCGCGCCCCTCGTCGACGACCGCACCGGCCGCATCACCGGGGTCAAGGCCAAACTGGGTGAGGAGAAGCGCGAGGTCACCTTCCACGCGCCGCTCGTCGTCGCCGCCGACGGCAACTCCACCCGGCTGTCCCTGGCGATGGGCCTGCACCGCCGCGAGGACCGCCCGATGGGCGTCGCGGTGCGCACCTACTTCACCAGCCCGCGCCACGACGACGACTACCTGGAGTCCTGGCTGGAGCTGTGGGACCGGCGCGGCCCCCAGGACCGGCTGCTGCCCGGTTACGGCTGGATCTTCGGCATGGGCGACGGCACCTCCAACGTCGGCCTGGGCGTGCTCAACACCTCCGAGTCCTTCAAGGAACTGGACTGGCGCGAGGTGCTCAAGGCCTGGTGCGCGTCGATGCCCGAGGACTGGGGCTACACCCCGGACAACATGACCGGCCCGATCCGCGGCGCCGCCCTGCCCATGGCCTTCAACCGCCAGCCCCACTACACGCGGGGCCTGCTGCTCGTCGGCGACGCGGGCGGTCTGGTCAACCCCTTCAACGGCGAGGGCATCGCCTATGCGATGGAGTCCGGCCAGCTCGCCGCCGACGTCATCGTCCAGGCCCACTCCCGGGCCACCCCGGCCCAGCGCGAACTCGCCCTGCGGCGCTACCCGCGCGTCCTGAAGGACACCTACGGCGGCTACTACACGCTGGGCCGCGCCTTCGTGAAGCTCATCGGCAACCCGAAGGTCATGCAGATCGCCGCCCAGCGCGGGCTGACCCACCCGGTGCTGATGAAGTTCACCCTCAAGCTGCTGGCCAACCTCACCGACCCGACGGGCGGCGACGCGATGGACCGCATCATCAACGGCCTGAGCAAGGTGGCCCCGAAGGCGTGAGCACACGCGGGGACGACGGAGGGGCCGGCTCGTTGGCGAGCCGGCCCCTCCGTGTCGTACGAGGGTGAAGCGGGCGAATCGGGAAAGCCGGAAGGGCCGCTGCCCCCGAGCGGCTGCGGCCCTTCAGTCCGTTACGGCTGTCCGCGGGTGTCCTCAGAGCACCCGGACCGCGCCGGACGGCGGGTCGTAGGACAGCGGGCGCTCGACGACGCCCGTGGACGGGTTCTGCGCACCGACGAACATACCGTTCCCGACGTAGACACCCACGTGGTACGCGCTGCCCGCGCCGCCCCAGTAGAGGATGTCGCCCACCTGGAGGTTGGACAGCGACACCTGGGTGCCGGCGGTCGACTGGTCCTGGGAGACACGCGGCAGGCTGATGCCCACCTGCTTGAAGGCGGTCTGGACCAGGCCGGAGCAGTCGTAGGCGGACGGGCCGGTGGCGCCGGAGACGTAGGCCTTGCCGACCTGGGACTTGACGAACGAGACCACGGCCGCGGCCGAACCGGTCGCCGTGGACACGCTCGCGGAGGTGCTGCCGACGCTCGCCGAGGCGCTGAGCGTCGGCCGCTCGGCCGTGCGCGAGGCACGCAGGGCGGCGGCCTCGGCGGCCTTCTTCCGGGCGGTCTCGGCGGCCTTCTTGCGGGCCGCCGCCTTCTTCTTGGCGTCGGCCAGGTCCGCCTTGGCCTGCTTCGCGGCCTTTGCGGCGGCCGCGTCGCGCTCGGCGCCCAGCCGGTAGTTGGCGGCGGCCTGCTCCGTGGCCTCCGCCGACTGGGCCACCTGGGCGGCCAGGTCGGAGGTCAGTGTGGGCAGTTCGAGCGTCTGGGTCACCGGCTCGGCGGCGTTCGCCGACGAGGCCGACGTGCCGGCCACTGCCAGGGTGCCGAGGACGCCGCCGGCAACACCGGCCCGCATCGCGACTCTCGACGCGCTACGGCGAGGCTTCCGGTGGCTGCGTATGTGAGCGGTGTGGGACATGGGAACAACCGGTACCAGGGGCTCCTTCATATCTTCAAGAAACGTGTGCTGCGCCACATTTGCTCAACGGGGCGGCCAAATCCCGGGGCCGAGTTTCCTTATTGACGCCGTAACGGACATTGCGGGCGTGCGTGATCATGCCTTTGATCATGGTCTTTCGCTGTTACGCCCGAATTGCTCTCGGCCTACCATCCGCACGGATCGTTGGCCAAGCCCGACTCTCAGACTCCTCTCATGAACGTGACGGAGGTCACGGAACGGTCACCGCCTCGCGGCGCGTCCGCGCGGTGGACTCACTGGTCCCATTTGTCACTTGAGTCCCATTGGTGAAACTGCGCCCGAGCAGCCTCCCGAGTCGCACATCGACCTTGTGAACGGGTGAACGCGTCCACATCTCGCGTCGCCGTCCCCCTGATGTGTGAAAAGCAGGCCCATATCAAGGTCTTGACACCGTTCGCCACTTTGCGCCGCACGCCGGGCATCTGATAGTGCACACCCCCTCCGACCTGCAAATACGAGGTAAAATGTGACCAGTAGTGATCACACAGGTGCTTCGCGTGCGAAGATCACCGCTCATCCGACTTGATGATCGTTCGTCAGGTGGTGGAGATCACAAAGCTCATGCAATACCCCGTGTCGCAGATCACAGAGCGTCGGGCATAAGATGCGAGGCAGTTGGGCTTGTGACCTGCTTCACATGTTCTCGATCTTGGCCGGACGGGCCGGGAACAGGGGACGGGTGAGGCAGCCGTGGGCCCGGCGACCGCCAGCAGTCAGTGCCGACTGAGAGGAGCGAGGAGCGGTGAACGCTTATGCGCCCATCCTCGTACTGGGAGCCCTCGGGGCAGGCTTTGCGATCTTCTCCGTGGTCATGGCCACGCTGATCGGACCGAAGCGGTACAACCGCGCCAAACTCGAGGCATACGAGTGCGGTATCGAGCCGACCCCAACGCCGGCCGGCGGCGGGCGCTTCCCCATCAAGTACTACCTGACGGCGATGCTCTTCATCGTCTTCGACATCGAGATCGTCTTCCTCTACCCGTGGGCCGTCAGCTTCGACGCCCTGGGTGTTTTCGGGCTCGTGGAGATGCTGCTCTTCGTGCTCACCGTCTTCGTCGCGTACGCGTACGTATGGCGGCGCGGCGGCCTGGAATGGGACTGAGGGGCCTTTAACGACATGGGACTCGAAGAAAAGCTGCCGAGCGGCTTCCTGCTGACCACCGTCGAGCAGGCCGCGGGCTGGGTGCGCAAGGCGTCCGTCTTTCCGGCCACCTTCGGCCTCGCCTGCTGCGCGATCGAGATGATGACCACCGGCGCCGGCCGCTACGACCTGGCGCGCTTCGGCATGGAGGTCTTCCGCGGTTCGCCCCGTCAGGCGGACCTGATGATCGTGGCAGGCCGGGTCAGCCAGAAGATGGCGCCGGTCCTCCGGCAGGTCTACGACCAGATGCCCAACCCCAAGTGGGTGATCTCGATGGGCGTGTGCGCCTCCTCGGGCGGCATGTTCAACAACTACGCGATCGTCCAGGGCGTCGACCACATCGTCCCGGTCGACATCTACCTGCCGGGCTGTCCGCCGCGGCCCGAGATGCTGATGGACGCGATCCTCAAGCTGCACCAGAAGATCCAGTCCACCAAGCTCGGCGTGAACGCCGAGGAGGCCGCCCGCGAGGCGGAGGAGGCCGCGCTCAAGGCCCTGCCCACGATCGAGATGAAGGGGCTGCTGCGATGAGCGACGGACACGGCAAGGACGTGAACGGGTCCGCGAACGGGGTGAACCCCGAGAAGGACCTGTCCGCCGACAACCTCCCCGGCCAGCGCGGCCAGGGCGGCGAGGAGATCCGCGTCCAGCGCGGCATGTTCGGCGCCAACAACGGCGGCGACACCTCCGGATACGGCGGCCTGGTCCGCTCGGTCCGGCTCCCGGGTCCGGCGAGCCGTCCCTACGGCGGCCCGGGCGGATGCTTCGACGAGATCGCCGACGAACTCGAGGGCGCGCTGGAGGAACAGGGCCTCCTCCCGGAGAACGCGATCGAGAAGACGGTCGTCGACCGCGGCGAACTGACCTTCCACATCGAGCGCGAGCACCTGGTGCGCGTCGCCCGCACCCTGCGCGACGACCCCGCCCTGCGCTTCGAGCTGTGCACCGGCGTCAGCGGTGTCCACTACCCGCAGGACAAGGGCCGCGAGCTGCACGCCGTGTACCACCTGCGCTCGATCACCCACAACCGGCTGGTCCGCCTGGAGGTCAGCGCCCCCGACGCCGACCCGCACATCCCGTCGCTGGTCCCCGTCTACCCGACCAACGACTGGCACGAGCGCGAGACGTACGACTTCTTCGGGATCGTCTTCGACGGCCACCCGGCCCTGACGCGGATCATGATGCCGGACGACTGGCAGGGCCATCCGCAGCGCAAGGACTACCCCCTCGGCGGCATCCCCGTCGAGTACAAGGGCGCCCAGATCCCGGCTCCGGACCAGCGGAGGTCGTACTCATGAGCACGCACACCCCGTCGTCGGCCTCCGCGCGCGAGACCACCGAGGGCACGGTCTACACGGTCACCGGTGGCGACTGGGACGAGGTCGCCCGGTCCGCGGCCCGCGCCGACGACGAGCGCATCGTCGTCAACATGGGCCCCCAGCACCCGTCCACCCACGGCGTGCTCCGGCTGATCCTGGAGATCGACGGGGAGACGGTCACCGAGGCCCGCTGCGGCATCGGCTACCTGCACACCGGCATCGAGAAGAACCTCGAGTTCCGCACGTGGACGCAGGGCACCACCTTCGTCACGCGCATGGACTACCTGACGTCCTTCTTCAACGAGACCGCCTACTGCCTCGCCGTCGAGAAACTCCTCGGCATCGAGGACCAGATCACCGAGCGCGCCAAGATCATCCGGGTGCTCCTGATGGAGCTGAACCGGCTCTCCTCCCACCTGGTGTGCATCGCCACCGGCGGCATGGAGCTGGGCGCCACCACGATCATGATCTACGGATTCCGCGATCGTGAAATGATTCTCGACCTCTACGAGCTCATCACGGGCCTGCGGATGAACCACGCGTACATCCGGCCCGGCGGACTCGCCCAGGACCTGCCGCCCGGCGCGGTGGACCAGATCCGCGAGTTCGTGAAGAAGATGACGAAGAACCTCCCGGAGTACGACAAGCTCGCCACCGGGAACCCCATCTTCAAGGCCCGTATGCAGGACGTCGGCTACCTCGATCTGGCCGGCTGCATGGCCCTCGGCGCCACCGGCCCGATCCTGCGCTCCACCGGCCTGCCGCACGACCTGCGCAAGACGCAGCCCTACTGCGGCTACGAGACGTACGACTTCGACATCCCGACCGCCGACACCTGCGACTCCTACGGCCGCTTCCTGATCCGCCTGGAGGAGATGCGCCAGTCGCTCAGGATCGTCGAGCAGTGCCTGGACCGGCTGGAGCCGGGCCCGGTGATGGTCGCCGACAAGAAGATCGCCTGGCCCGCGCAGCTCGCCCTGGGACCGGACGGACTCGGCAACTCCCTCGACCACATCAAGAAGATCATGGGCACCTCCATGGAGGCCCTGATCCACCACTTCAAGCTGGTCACCGAGGGCTTCCGCGTCCCGCCGGGACAGGCGTACGCGGCGGTCGAGTCGCCCAAGGGCGAACTCGGTGTGCACGTCGTCTCCGACGGCGGCACCCGCCCCTACCGGGTCCACTTCCGGGACCCGTCCTTCACCAACCTTCAGGCGATGGCGGCGATGTGCGAGGGCGGCCAGGTCGCCGACGTCATCGTCGCCGTCGCGTCCATCGACCCCGTGATGGGAGGCGTCGACCGGTGACCACCAGTTCTTCGGAGCAGGGCGTCAGCCTGGGCATGCCCGAACTGCCCGCGCCCGACTACCCGGACGACGTCCGCACCCGGCTCGAGCGGGACGCGCGCGAGATCATCGCCCGCTACCCGGACTCCCGGTCCGCCCTCCTTCCGCTGCTGCACCTGGTGCAGTCGGAGGAGGGCCACGTCACGCGCACCGGAATGCGGTTCTGCGCGGACGTGCTCGGCCTGACCACGGCCGAGGTCACCGCGGTCGCCACCTTCTACACCATGTACCGGCGCAAGCCGTCCGGTGACTACCAGGTGGGCGTCTGCACCAACACCCTGTGCGCCGTGATGGGCGGCGACGCCATCTTCGAGGCCCTCCAGGAGCACCTCGGCGTCGGCAACGGCGAGACCACCGACGACGGCAAGGTCACCCTCGAGCACATCGAGTGCAACGCGGCCTGCGACTACGCGCCGGTCGTGATGGTCAACTGGGAGTTCTTCGACAACCAGAACCCGGCGAGCGTCAAGCGCTTGGTCGACGACCTGCGCGCGGGACGGCCGGTGACGCCCACGCGCGGCGCGCCCCTGTGCACGTTCAAGGAGACCGCCCGCATCCTGGCGGGCTTCCCCGACGAGCGCGAAGGGGCGACGGAGGCCGGCGGCAGCGCGGGACCCGCCTCGCTGGTGGGCCTCCGCCTGGCCAAGGGGGAGGCCGCCCCCGTGCGCGTGGTCCACCCGCGCGACGGAGGACCGCACGACGCAGCCGTGCACCAGCCGTCGCCGTCCGAGCACCTGAGCTCGCACGACGCGCCGCAGGCCACATCGGCCTCCGATCCGTCCCATCCGCAGGGACCCGTCGGAGACGTCGGAGAGGAGGGGGAGGGATGACCTTGGCACCGGAAATCGACGAGAGCAGCCCCGAGAAGCTGCTCGTACCCGTGCTGTCGGCCTTCTGGGACGAGGACAGGTCCTGGACGCTGGACGTGTACCGGAGGCACGAGGGGTACGAGGGACTCCGCAAGGCCCTCGCCATGTCGCCGGACGACGTCATCGCGTACGTCAAGGACTCCGGTCTGCGCGGCCGCGGCGGCGCGGGGTTCCCCACGGGGATGAAGTGGCAGTTCATTCCCCAGGGTGATGGCAAGCCGCACTATCTTGTTGTCAACGCCGACGAATCGGAGCCCGGGACCTGCAAGGACATCCCGCTCCTCTTCGCGAACCCGCACAGCCTCATCGAGGGCATCGTCATCGCGTGCTACGCCATCAGGTCGTCGCATGCCTTCATCTATCTGCGGGGTGAAGTCGTCCCCGTACTGCGGCGGTTGCACGAGGCCGTGCGCGAGGCTTACGCGGCCGGCTACCTCGGCGAGAACATCCTGGGCAGTGGCCTCGACCTCGACCTCACCGTGCACGCCGGCGCCGGCGCGTACATCTGCGGTGAGGAGACCGCGCTGCTGGACTCGCTCGAAGGCCGCCGTGGTCAACCGCGGCTGCGTCCTCCCTTCCCCGCCGTCGCGGGCCTCTACGCGTGCCCGACTGTGGTGAACAACGTCGAGTCCATCGCGTCGGTTCCCGCGATCCTGCACAACGGCAAGGAATGGTTCCGGTCGATGGGCAGCGAGAAGTCCCCCGGCTTCACGCTCTACTCGCTCAGCGGCCATGTCGCCAACCCCGGCCAGTACGAGGCCCCGCTCGGCATCACACTGCGTCAGCTGCTCGACATGAGCGGCGGCATGCGCCCCGGGCACCGGCTGAAGTTCTGGACGCCGGGCGGCTCGTCGACGCCGATGTTCACCGACGAGCACCTCGACGTGCCGCTCGACTACGAGGGCGTGGGCGCCGCGGGCTCGATGCTCGGCACCAAGGCCCTCCAGTGCTTCGACGAGACGACCTGCGTGGTGCGGGCGGTGACCCGGTGGACCGAGTTCTACGCCCACGAGTCCTGCGGCAAGTGCACGCCGTGCCGTGAAGGAACGTACTGGCTGGTGCAGTTGATGCGGGACATCGAGGCCGGCAAGGGCGTCATGTCCGACCTCGACAAGCTGAACGACATCGCCGACAACATCAACGGCAAGTCCTTCTGCGCCCTCGGTGACGGCGCCGCCTCCCCGATCTTCTCCTCCCTGAAGTTCTTCCGCGAGGAGTACGAGCAGCACATCACGGGCCGGGGCTGCCCCTTCGACCCGGCCAAGTCCACGGCCTGGGCCGATCGCACGGAGGTGAAAGCATGACCGTGACCACCAACGCTCCCGCGGGCGGGGGAGAGGCGGCGGTCCCGCCGGAAGATCTCGTGACACTGACGATCGACGGGGCCGAGATCAGCGTGCCCAAGGGCACCCTGGTCATCCGGGCCGCCGAACAGCTCGGCATCGAGATCCCCCGGTTCTGCGACCACCCCCTCCTCGACCCGGCCGGCGCCTGCCGCCAGTGCATCGTCGAGGTCGAGGGCCAGCGCAAGCCGATGGCCTCCTGCACGATCACCTGCACGGACGGGATGGTCGTCAAGACCCAGCTCACCTCCCCGGTCGCCGAGAAGGCCCAGCACGGCGTGATGGAGCTGCTGCTCATCAACCACCCGCTGGACTGCCCGGTCTGCGACAAGGGCGGCGAGTGCCCGCTGCAGAACCAGGCCATGTCGCACGGCAACGCCGAGTCCCGCTTCGAGGGCAGGAAGCGGACCTACGAGAAGCCCGTGCCGATCTCCACGCAGGTGCTCCTCGACCGGGAGCGGTGCGTGCTGTGCGCCCGCTGCACCCGGTTCTCCAACCAGATTGCCGGCGACCCCATGATCGAGCTGATCGAGCGGGGCGCGCTCCAGCAGGTCGGCACCGGCGAGGGCGACCCCTTCGAGTCGTACTTCTCCGGCAACACCATCCAGATCTGCCCTGTCGGGGCGCTCACCTCGGCGGCGTACCGCTTCCGCTCCCGCCCCTTCGACCTGGTCTCCTCGCCGTCGGTGTGCGAGCACTGCTCGGGCGGCTGCGCCACCCGCACCGACCACCGGCGCGGCAAGGTCATGCGGCGGCTCGCCGCCAACGACCCCGAGGTCAACGAGGAGTGGATCTGCGACAAGGGGCGCTTCGCGTTCCGGTACGCGCAGATGAAGGACCGGCTGACCACGCCGCTCGTGCGCAACCCCGAGGGCGAGCTGGTGCCGGCGTCCTGGCCGGAGGCGCTGGAGATCGCCGCCCAGGGCCTGCTCGCCTCGCGCGGGCGGACCGGTGTCCTCACCGGCGGCCGGCTCACCGTCGAGGACGCCTACGCGTACAGCAAGTTCGCGCGCGTGGCGCTCGACACCAACGACATCGACTTCCGCGCGCGCGTGCACAGCGGCGAGGAGGCCGACTTCCTCGCCTCCCGGGTCGCCGGCCGCGGCCGGGACCTCGACGGCAGCGGTGTCACGTACACCGCGCTGGAGAAGGCGCCCGCCGTGCTGCTCGTCGGGTTCGAGTCCGAGGAGGAGGCGCCCGGCGTCTTCCTCCGGCTGCGCAAGGCCTGGCGGGGGCACGGGCAGAAGGTGTTCGCGCTGGCCACGCACGCCACGCGGGGCCTGGAGAAGGCGGGCGGCACCCTGCTGCCGGCCGCGCCGGGCACCGAGAACGAGTGGCTGGACGCGCTGGCGGGCGGCGTCGGACTGGAGGACGACGGCACCTGGGCCGCCGAGGCCCTGCGGGCCGAGGGCTCGGTCATCGTCGTCGGCGAGCGGCTCGCCGGGGTGGCCGGCGGCCCGACCGCCGCCGTACGGGCCGCCGCCGCGACCGGCGCACAGCTGGTGTGGATCCCGCGCCGGGCCGGCGAGCGCGGCGCCGTCGAGGCCGGCGCGCTGCCGTCGCTGCTGCCGGGCGGGCGCCCGGCCACCGACCCGCGTGCGCGGGAGGAGGTCGCCGCACTCTGGGGCGTCGCCGAACTCCCGCACCGCTACGGCCGCGACACCGGGCAGATCATCGAGGCCGTGACGGGAGGCCAGCTCCAGGCCCTGCTGGTCGCGGGCGTGGAGATCGCCGACCTGCCCGATCCGGCACGCGCGCGTGCGGCTCTGACCGAGGCGGGCTTCGTGGTGTCGCTGGAGCTGCGGCCCAGCGAGGTCACGGAACACGCGGACGTGGTCCTGCCCGTCGCCGCCGTCGCCGAGAAGGCCGGCACCTTCCTCAACTGGGAGGGCAGGGTCCGCTTCTTCGAGGCCGCGCTCAAGCCGGAGCAGATGACCCGCACCCTGTCGCCCACCGACGCGCGCGTGCTGCAGATGCTGTCCGACGCCATGGACGTGCACCTGGGCCTGCCGGACCTGCGGACCGTGCGCGCGGAGCTGGACCGGCTGGGTGCCTGGACCGGACCGCGCGCCGACGACCCGGTGCACAGCGCGGGCGCTGCGCCGCGCCCGGCCGCCGGGGAGGCCCTGCTCGCCGGACACCGGCTGCTGCTCGACCAGGGTGTCCTCCAGGAGGGCGACGAGGCGCTCGCCGGGACCCGGCACGCCGCACGCGCACGCGTGTCGGCCGCCACGGCCGCCGAGGCGGGTGTCGCGGACTCCGCCGCGCTCGCCGTGACCGGTCCCGCCGGCACGGTCGAGCTCCCGCTGGAGATCACCGAGATGCCCGACCGGGTGGTGTGGCTCCCGCTGAACTCCGTCGGCGGGGGCGTCGCCTCCGACACCGGGGCGCTGCCCGGCTCCCTGGTCCGTATCGGCCCGGCGACGTCCTCGACCGAGGCCCCCAAGGAGGTGGAGGCATGAGCCCGTACCTCGCCGCTGAGAACCTGTCGATGTTCGGCACCGATCCCTGGTGGCTGGTCGTCGTCAAGGCGGTGTTCTGCTTCGCCTTCCTGATGGTGACGGTGCTGTTCTCCATCGTCTGGGAGCGCAAGGTCGTCGCCTGGATGCAGCTGCGCATCGGCCCCAACCGGCACGGGCCCTGGGGCATGCTCCAGTCGCTCGCCGACGGCATCAAGCTGATGCTCAAGGAAGACGTCGTCGTCAAGCGCGCCGACAAGGTCGTGTACGTCCTCGCGCCGATCGTCGCGGCCATCCCGGCCTTCATGGCGATCGCGGTGATCCCCTTCGGGCCGGCGAACAACGAGATCTCGATCTTCGGCCACCGCACCGCGATGCAGCTGACCGACCTGCCGATCGCGATGCTCTACATCCTCGCGGTCGCCTCCGTCGGCATCTACGGCATCGTGCTGGCGGGCTGGAGCTCCGGATCGACCTACCCGCTCCTGGGCGGACTGCGGTCCTGCGCGCAGATGATCTCCTACGAGATCGCCATGGGCGCCGCGTTCGCCTCGGTCTTCCTGTACTCGGGCTCGATGTCGACGTCGGCGATCGTCGAGCAGCAGCACGACCGCTGGTACATCCTGCTGCTGCCGGTCTCCTTCCTCCTCTACATCGTCACGATGGTCGGGGAGACCAACCGCGCGCCGTTCGACATGCCGGAGTCCGAGGGCGACCTGGTCGGCGGTTTCAACACCGAATACTCGTCGATCAAGTTCGCGATGTTCATGCTCGCCGAGTACGTGAACATGGTGACGGTCTCCGCGGTGTCGACCACGCTCTTCCTGGGCGGCTGGCGGGCCCCCTGGCCGATCAGCACCTTCTGGGAGGGCGCCAACCACGGCTGGTGGCCGCTGCTCTGGTTCGTGATCAAGGTCCAGCTGCTGCTGTTCTTCTTCATCTGGCTGCGCGGCACGCTCCCGCGGGTCCGCTACGACCAGCTGATGAAACTCGGCTGGAAGGTCCTCATCCCGGTCTCCGTGGCCTGGCTGATGCTCGTCGCGACCGTCCGGGTCCTGCGCAACGAGAACTACGGCTTCGCCGACATCGCCCTCTACGTCGCCGGTGCCGTGCTGGTCGTGCTGGTTCTGTCCTTCGTCGCCGACATGTTCCGCGAGCGTACGAAGAGCGCCGAGCAGCCCGAAGCCCAGCCGGCCGCCTTCGACGCGATGGCCGGCGGATTCCCCGTACCGCCGCTGCCGGGGCAGGAGCTGCCGCCGGTGCCGCGGCGCCGCTCGCGCCGCGAGCGGGAGTTGATTGTCAGTGGCGGGACGGACACTGCCAGTGACGGACCTCTGGATGGAAAGGAGGCGTCCGATGGCTGAGGAGCCCAAGGAGACCAAACCCGGTTTCCAGAACCCCGTGGCCGGCTTCGGCGTGACCTTCAAGGCCATGTTCAAGAAGCGGCTGACCGAGCAGTACCCGGAGCAGCAGAAGACCACGGCTCCGCGCTTCCACGGACGGCACCAGCTCAACCGCCATCCGGACGGCCTGGAGAAATGCGTCGGCTGCGAGCTGTGCGCCTGGGCCTGCCCCGCCGACGCCATCTACGTGGAGGGCGCCGACAACACCGACGAGGAGCGCTACTCGCCGGGCGAGCGGTACGGCCGCGTCTACCAGATCAACTACGCCCGCTGCATCCTGTGCGGCCTGTGCATCGAGGCGTGCCCCACGCGCGCGCTGACGATGACCAACGAGTTCGAACTGGCCGACTCCAGCCGCGCCAACCTCATCTACACCAAGGAGCAGCTGCTCGCCGGTCTCGAAGAGGGCATGGTCGACACACCGCACGCCATCTACCCGGGGACGGACGAGCAGGACTACTACCGCGGCCTGGTGACGGAGGCCGCGCCCGGCACGGTGCGCCAGGTCGCCGTCTCCAAGGGAGAACAGGAGCACGTGGAGGGCCCTTCGGGCGCGGCCGAGGAACAGGGGGCTGACGCATGAGCGCGCAGCTCGCCGCCTACTCCACCTCCACCGGAGAGGCCTTCCAGTTCTGGGTACTCGGCACCGTCGCGGTGATCGGCGCCCTGTGCACCGTCTTCATGAAGAGGGCCGTGCACAGCGCGCTGTGCCTGGCCGCCACCATGATCGTCCTGGCGGTGTTCTACCTCACCAACGGCGCCTACTTCCTGGGCATCGTGCAGATCGTCGTCTACACCGGCGCGATCATGATGCTGTTCCTGTTCGTGGTGATGCTCGTCGGCGTGACCGCGGCGGACTCCCTGAAGGAGACCATCAAGGGCCAGCGCTGGCTGGCCCTGCTGTGCGGGCTCGGCTTCGGCGTCCTGCTCGTCGCGGGCATCGCCAACGCCTCCCTGAAGGAGTTCAACGGCACCGGCAGGGCCAACGCGGGCGGCAACGTGGAGGGACTGGCCTCCCTCCTCTTCACCCGGTACGTCTTCGCCTTCGAGCTCACCGGCGCGCTGCTGATCACGGCCACCGTCGGCGCCATGGTGCTCACCCACCGGGAGCGCACCGAGCGGGCCAAAACCCAGCGCGAGCTGGCCGAGCAGCGCGTGCGTGAGGGACGGCACGTACCGCCGCTGCCGGCGCCCGGCGTCTACGCCCGGCACAACGCCGTGGACATCGCCGGACTGCTGCCCGACGGCACCCCGTCCGAGCTCACCGTCAGCAAGACGCTGCGCGAGCGCGGGCAGATCCGTGACGTCTCGGCCGAGGCCCTCAACGACCTCAAGGCCCTGGAGCAGCGCGCCGCGGAACGACTGGAGCGCACCGCGATCGAGCCGACGGCCTTCAAGCGGCCCGAGGAGGCGTCGAAGTGAACCCTGTGAACTACCTCTATCTCGCCGCCCTGTTGTTCACGATCGGCGCCACCGGCGTGCTGATCCGGCGCAACGCCATCGTGGTCTTCATGTGCATCGAGTTGATGCTGAACGCCTGCAACCTCGCGCTCGTCACCTTCTCGCGGATGCACGGCAACCTCGACGGCCAGATCATCGCGTTCTTCACGATGGTCGTCGCCGCGGCGGAGGTCGTGGTCGGGCTCGCGATCATCGTGTCGGTGTTCCGTTCCCGTCACTCGGCCTCGGTCGACGACGCCAGCCTGATGAAGCTGTAAGGGGTCGGAAGAATCGTGGAGAACCTGATTGCGCTGCTGATCGCGGCGCCCCTGCTCGGAGCGGCCGTCCTCCTGGTCGGCGGCCGGCGACTCGACGCCGTCGGCCACTGGCTCGGCACCCTGCTCGCGGCCGTCTCCTTCGTGATCGGCCTGGTCCTCTTCGCGGACCTGCTCGGCAGAAGCGCCGACCAACGGACGCTGACCCAGCACCTGTTCAGCTGGATCCCGGTGGGCGGCTTCCAGGCGGACGTCACGTTCCGTCTCGACCAGCTGTCGATGACGTTCGTCCTGCTGATCACCGGTGTCGGCTCGCTGATCCACCTGTACTCGGTCGCGTACATGGAGCACGACGAGCGGCGCCGCCGCTTCTTCGGCTACCTCAACCTGTTCCTCGCGGCGATGCTGGTGCTCGTCCTCGCCGACAACTACCTGCTGCTGTACGTCGGCTGGGAGGGCGTCGGTCTCGCCTCCTACCTGCTGATCGGCTTCTGGCAGCACAAGCCCAGCGCGGCGACCGCGGCGAAGAAGGCCTTCCTGGTCAACCGGGTCGGCGACATGGGCCTGTCCATCGCGATCATGCTGATGTTCGCGACGTTCGGCACCTTCGCCTTCGGTCCGCTGCTCGGCACCCACGCCGAACCCGGTCTCGTGGGCGGCGCCACCGAGGGCAAGCTCACCGCCGTCGCGCTGATGCTGCTGCTCGCCGCGTGCGGCAAGTCCGCCCAGGTGCCGCTGCAGTCCTGGCTCGGGGACGCGATGGAGGGCCCGACCCCGGTCTCGGCCCTCATCCACGCCGCGACCATGGTGACGGCGGGCGTCTACCTCATCGTCCGCTCCGCGGCGATCTTCAACGCGGCGCCGAACGCGCAGCTCGTGGTCACCGTCGTCGGCGCGGTCACGCTGCTGTTCGGTGCGATCGTCGGTTGCGCGAAGGACGACATCAAGAAGGCGCTGGCCGGCTCGACCATGTCGCAGATCGGCTACATGGTGCTGGCCGCGGGCCTCGGCCCCATCGGCTACGTCTTCGCGATCATGCACCTGGTGACGCACGGCTTCTTCAAGGCCGGGCTGTTCCTCGGCGCCGGTTCGGTCATGCACGGCATGAACGACGAGGTGGACATGCGCAAGTACGGCGGGCTGCGCGCGTACATGCCGGTCACCTTCATCACCTTCGGCCTCGGTTACCTCGCCATCATCGGCTTCCCGGGCCTGTCCGGCTTCTTCTCCAAGGACAAGATCATCGAGGCGGCCTTCGCCAAGGGCGGCACCGAGGGCTGGATCCTCGGCGGCGCGGCCCTGCTGGGCGCGGCCATCACGGCGTTCTACATGACGCGCGTGATGCTGATGACGTTCTTCGGCGAGAAGCGCTGGCAGCCCGACGAGAACGGCAACCAGCCGCACCCGCACGAGTCGCCCAAGGCCATGACGATCCCGATGATCGTGCTGGCCGTCGGCTCGGTCCTGGGCGGCGCGTTCTTCAGCATCGGCGACCGCTTCCTGCACTGGCTGGAGCCGGTCACCGGGCACAGCGAGGGCAACTCGCCGCTCAGCGCGTGGACGGTGACCGGCGCGACGATGGTGTGCCTGGTCGTCGGCGTGGCCATCGCCTGGGCCCAGTACGGCCGCAAGCCGGTCCCGGCCGTCGCCCCGCGCGGCTCGCTGCTCACCCGGGCCGCCCGGCGGGACCTGCTCCAGGACGACTTCAACCACATCGTCCTGGTCCGCGGCGGCGAGCACCTCACACGGTCTCTGGTCTACGTCGACCACACTCTGGTCGACGGAGTCGTCAACGGCACGGCGGCCTCGGTCGGCGGCCTGTCCGGGCGGATGCGCCGGCTGCAGAACGGCTTCGCGCGCTCCTACGCGGTCTCGATGTTCGGCGGTGCGGCACTGCTGGTCGCCGCGACCCTGCTGATGAGGGCGGTCTGATACCGATGTCCTTTCCTCTGCTGACAGCGACGGCGGTGCTCCCGGCTCTCGGGGCCATCGCCACGGCCGCCGTGCCGGCCGCCCGGCGCACCGCCGCGAAGTGGCTCGCGCTGGTCGCCTCGCTGGCCACGCTCGCGCTGGCCGTCACCGTCCTGGTCCGCTTCGACCCGGGCGGCGCCCGTTACCAGCTCACCGAGTCCCACTCCTGGATCGCGTCCTTCGGCGTCAGGTACGAACTGGGCGTCGACGGCATCGGGGTGGCGCTGGTCGGGCTGACCGCCCTGCTCATCCCGTTCGTGATCCTGGCCGGCTGGCACGACGCCGACCCGCTGGAGACCGGAAGCCGCCGCTGGCGGCCGACACAGGGCTTCTTCGCGCTGATCCTGGCCGTCGAGGCGATGGTGATCATCTCCTTCGAGGCCACCGACGTCTTCCTCTTCTACATCTTCTTCGAAGCCATGCTGATCCCGATGTACTTCCTCATCGGCGGCTTCGGGGACCGTGCCCACGCGCACGGCGAGGAGACGGCGTCGACCCAGCGGTCGTACGCGGCGGTGAAGTTCCTGCTCTACAACCTGACCGGCGGTCTGATCATGCTGGCCGCGGTGATCGGGCTGTACGTGGTCGCCGGGAGCTTCTCGCTCACCGAGATCGCGCAGGCCCGCGCCAACGGCTCGCTGCACATGGCGACCGACGTCGAACGCTGGCTGTTCCTCGGCTTCTTCTTCGCCTTCGCGGTGAAGGCGCCGCTGTGGCCGCTGCACACCTGGCTGCCCAACGCGATGCAGGAGTCGACCGCGCCGGTCGCCGTCCTCATCACCGCGGTCGTCGACAAGGTGGGCACCTTCGCGATGCTCCGCTTCTGCCTCCAGCTGTTCCCGGAGGCGAGCAAGTGGGCCACGCCGGCCATCCTCGTCCTCGCCCTGATCAGCATCATCTACGGGGCGCTGCTCGCGGTGGGCCAGCGGGACATCAAGCGCCTGATCGCGTACGCGTCGATCTCGCACTTCGGCTTCATCATCATGGGCATCTTCGCGATGACCAGCCAGGGCCAGTCCGGAGCGACGCTCTACATGGTCAACCACGGCCTGTCGACGGCCGTGCTCATGCTGATCGCCGGCTTCCTGATCTCCCGGCGCGGCTCCCGGCTCATCTCCGACTACGGCGGTGTGCAGAAGGTCGCTCCGGTGCTCGCCGGCACGTTCCTGATCGGCAGCCTCGCCACCCTGTCCCTGCCGGGACTGGCGCCCTTCGTCAGTGAGTTCCTGGTGCTGGTCGGCACGTTCACGCGCTACCCGGCGATCGGCATCGTCGCCACCTTCGGCATCGTGCTCGCCGCGCTGTACACGCTCGTCCTGTACCAGCGGACGATGACCGGCCCCGTGAAGCCGGAGGTCTCGGCCATGCCGGACCTGCGGGTGCGGGAGCTGGTGGTCGTGGCACCGCTGGTGGTGCTGCTGATCTTCCTGGGCGTCTATCCGAAGCCCGTCACGGACATCGTCAACCCGGCGGTCCAGCAGACCATGTCCGACGTACACAAGACCGACCCGAAGCCCGCAGTGGAGGCGGCCAAGTGAGCGGAGCAGCCGTCCACAGCCTGTGGACAACCGCGGCCGACCCGATCTCGAAGATCGAGGCGCCGAAGATCGAATACGGGCAGTTGTCGCCCACCCTGATCGTCGTGGGCGCGGCGATCGTCGGAATGCTCATCGAGGCGTTCGTCCCGCGCAAGTCGCGCTACTACGCGCAGGTGTTCGTGTCCGTCGTCGCGCTCGCCGCCGCGTTCGCCGCGGTCGTCGCGCTCGCGGCGGACGGATACGGCACCACCAAGGCGCACATCGCGGCCATGGGGGCCATCTCCGTCGACGGACCCTCGCTCTTCCTCCAGGGCACGATCCTGCTGGCGAGCCTGGTCTCCCTGTTCACCTTCGCCGAGCGGCGACTGGATCCGGCGGCGCACGGCAACCGCGTCGACTCCTTCGCCGCGCAGGCGGCGGCGGTACCGGGCGGCGAGAGCGAGAAGGCCGCGGTCAAGGCCGGTTTCACCACCACCGAGGTCTTCCCGCTCCTGCTCTTCGCGGTCGCCGGCATGCTGGTGTTCCCCTCGGCCAACGACCTGCTGACCCTGTTCGTGGCCCTGGAGGTCTTCTCCCTGCCGCTGTACCTCCTGTGCGCGCTGGCCCGCCGCAAGCGGCTCATGTCGCAGGAGGCCGCGGTCAAGTACTTCCTGCTGGGCGCCTTCGCCTCCGCGTTCACCCTGTTCGGCATCGCGCTGCTGTACGGGTACGCGGGCTCGGTGTCGTACGCCCGGATCGCGCAGGTCGTCGACGGCAACGTGCCGAACGTCGATCCGGCGCTCGCCAACACCATGGGCAACGACGCGCTGCTGCTCATCGGCGCCGCGATGGTCGTGATGGGTCTGCTGTTCAAGGTGGGCGCGGTCCCGTTCCACATGTGGACGCCGGACGTCTACCAGGGCGCTCCGACCCCGGTCACCGGGTTCATGGCGGCGGCCACCAAGGTGGCGGCCTTCGGCGCGCTGCTGCGGCTGCTGTACGTCGTGCTGCCGGGCATGCGCTGGGACTGGCGGCCGGTCATGTGGGGGGTCGCGATCGTCACCATGCTGGGCGGTGCGATCGTCGCGATCACCCAGACCGACATCAAGCGGCTGCTCGCGTACTCGTCGATCGCGCACGCGGGCTTCATCCTCGCCGGTGTCATCGCGACCTCGAAGGACGGCGTCTCGTCCGTGCTGTTCTACCTGGCCGCGTACTCCTTCGTGACGATCGGCGCGTTCGCCGTGGTCACGCTGGTGCGCGACGCGGGCGGCGAGGCGACGCACCTGTCCAAGTGGGCGGGGCTGGGCCGGCGCTCCCCGCTGGTGGCGGCCGTGTTCGCGGTGTTCCTGCTGGCCTTCGCGGGCATTCCGCTGACCTCCGGCTTCGCCGGGAAGTTCGCGGTGTTCAAGGCGGCGGCCGAGGGCGGCGCGGTGCCGCTGGTCGTGATCGGTGTGATCTCGTCGGCGATCGCGGCCTTCTTCTACATCCGCGTCATCGTGCTCATGTTCTTCAGCGATCCCCACCCGGAGGGCCCGACGGTGGCGGTGCCCTCCCCGCTGACGATGACCGCGATCGGCGTGGGCGTGGCGGTCACGGTGGTACTCGGCGTGGCCCCGCAGTACTTCCTGGACCTGGCCAACCAGGCGGGCGTGTTCGTGCGCTGAGGCGCTCCGCACCACACCCGGCTGCCCGGCACCTCGACGAGAGGCGCCGGGCAGCGGTGTGTGGGTTACTGCTCCTTGTCCAGGTGGGGCTTGATCCGCGTCAGGTCCAGATCCACCGGGAACGGGACGACCGTCTTCATCCGCTCCCGGTGGATGCGGGTGCTGGTGTAGGCGCCGGTGGTGGGCTCCAGTTCGAACGAGTGCACCGCGGCGCGGCGGTCCTCGTTCTCGACCCGCCAGTAGTGGGGGATCTCGGCCCGCGCGTACTTCAGCGGCTTGGTCTCGCGGTCCCGGGAGACGGAGTCCGGTCCGACGACCTCGACGACCAGTACGACAGCTGTCGCGGGGACTCGGGTCTGCTCGTGGCTGCCCAGGGCGTCGCTTCGTAAAACGGCCACATCCGGTTCGGGTCTGTTCTGCCGGTCGATGCCGACGGTGAACCTGCAGAGCGCGTCGAGCTCGGGCGGCGCGGCGCTGTCGAGGTGCCGGGCGAAGAAGCTCATCGCGCGCTCGTGAAAGACCGAGTGCGGGCACGGGAAAACCAGACTCGCGTCGATCAGCTGGGTGTGTGCCGGCAGGTTCGGGAGGCGGTCCAGGTCATCAGCGGTCCATCCACCCTCAGGAGGGACCGGCCAGGCGGGCTTGGCGGCATTCGGTGTGGCGTTCATCGCTCCCACAGGAGGCAGTCTCGCCGGTTCATTCACACCACCGGCCGGATGCGGACGAGTCTCCCGCGTACGTGTGAACGACTGTCGTGTCGTTGACCGTGGGTCACCGGGCCGGCCTGTGGACAAGTCCGGGGGTGTCCGTGCGGGCCCCTATCGTGGAGGCAGTGGTCGAGGAGCGAGGTGTGGGGGACGAGGCGATGGGCGGGACGGATGGTGTCACCAACATGTCAGTGACGGAGAGCGAGGCGCTGGCGACGCTGCGCCGGGTCTTCGGGTACGAGGACTTCCGGGGCGAGCAGGAAGAGGTCGTCGAGCACGTGGTGGCGGGCGGCGACGCCGTCGTGCTCATGCCCACCGGTGGCGGCAAGTCGCTCTGCTACCAGCTTCCGTCCCTGGTCAGGCCCGGTACGGGCGTCGTGGTGTCGCCGCTCATCGCGCTGATGCAGGACCAGGTGGACGCGCTGCGGGCGCTGGGCGTGCGCGCCGGGTTCATGAACTCCACGCTGGACTTCGACGAGCGCCGGGTGGTCGAGGCGGAGTTCCTGGCCGGCGAGCTCGACCTGCTCTACCTGGCACCGGAGCGGCTGCGCCTGGACGCCACGCTCGACCTGCTCTCCCGCGGCAAGATCTCCGTCTTCGCCATCGACGAGGCGCACTGCGTGTCGCAGTGGGGCCACGACTTCCGCCCCGACTACCTGGCGCTGTCACTGCTGGGCGAGCGCTGGCCGGACGTGCCGCGGATCGCGCTCACCGCGACGGCCACCCACGCCACGCACCAGGAGATCACCCAGCGGCTGAACATGCCGCGGGCCCGGCACTTCGTGGCCAGCTTCGACCGGCCCAACATCCAGTACCGGATCGTGCCCAAGGCCGACGCCAAGAAGCAGCTGCTGACCTTCCTGCGCCAGGAGTACCCGGGCGACGCGGGCATCGTGTACTGCCTGTCGCGCAACTCGGTGGAGAAGACGGCCGAGTTCCTCACCCGCAACGGCGTCGAGGCGGTGCCGTACCACGCGGGCCTGGACGCGGGCACCCGCGCGGCGCACCAGTCCCGCTTCCTGCGCGAGGACGGCCTGGTCGTGGTCGCCACCATCGCCTTCGGCATGGGCATCGACAAGCCCGACGTCCGGTTCGTCGCCCACCTGGACCTGCCCAAGTCCGTGGAGGGCTACTACCAGGAGACGGGCCGCGCGGGCCGCGACGGCCTGCCGTCGACGGCCTGGATGGCCTACGGCCTGAACGACGTCGTGCAGCAGCGCAAGCTCATCCAGTCCGGTGAGGGCGACGAGGCGTTCCGCCGCCGGGCCCAGGCCCACCTGGACGCGATGCTCGCCCTGTGCGAGACGGCCCGGTGCCGCCGCGGCCAGCTCCTCGCCTACTTCGGCCAGGAACCGGGCGCGGCCGGCTGCGGCAACTGCGACACCTGCCTGACCCCGCCCGAGACCTGGGACGGCACGATCGCGGCCCAGAAGGTGCTGTCGACGGTGGTGCGGCTGAAGCGGGAGCGGGGGCAGAAGTTCGGCGCGGGCCAGATCATCGACATCCTGCTCGGCAAGCGCACCGGCAAGGTGATCCAGTTCGACCACGACCAGCTGTCCGTGTTCGGCATCGGCGACGAGCTGACCGAGGGCGAATGGCGGGGTGTCGTACGGCAGTTGCTGGCGCAGGGGCTGCTCGCCGTCGAGGGCGAGTACGGCACGCTGGTGCTGACCGACAGCAGCGGGTCGGTGCTGCGGAGGGAGCGGGAGGTGCCGCTGCGCAAGGAGCCGAAGAAGCCGGCCGCGTCGCGGGCTTCGGCCGCCCGGGACGACCGCAAGCCCAGGGCGGCTGCGGCCGAACTGCCCGAGGAACTGCTTCCCGCCTTCGAGGCCCTGCGCGCCTGGCGCGCCGAACAGGCCCGCGAGCAGGGCGTCCCGGCGTACGTCATCTTCCACGACGCCACGCTCCGGGAGATCGTCACGATCTGGCCGACGTCCGTGGCACAGCTCGGCACGATCGGCGGCGTCGGCGAGAAGAAGCTGGCGACGTACGGGGAGGGCGTGCTCGCGGTGCTGGAGTCGCTGGCCGGTCCGCCCGGCGACTCCGCCGCGGTCGGCACGGGAACGGCCGCATCAGGAACAGCCGGGACAGGTACGGCGGGCGTGAGCGAGCCGGAACCCATGGAGGACCTGCCCGAGCCCGAACCGGACGACTGGATATAGCCGCGCCGCGCCGGTCGAGGCGACGGGGCCGCTGCTCAGCCCAGTGCCGTCAGGCCGGGGGCGAACGTGATCAGGAGCGGGAGCAGCGGCACCAGGGCGGCGACCGCCGTGGTCAGCGCCCGGCGCCTGCGGTCCAGCCGCGGCGGGGGCTCCAGCAGGCGGTCCACCCGCTCGCTCAGGAGGCGGTTGCTGGAGGCGCAGGACAGTACCCCGCGGTGCTGGTTCAGCTCGATCAGGGCGAGGGCCGTGGTCAGGTGGCCGTGGCGGCGGGAGGCCGTGTCGTCGGCTGCCAGTTCCACCAGGCGGTGGGTCTGCTCGCAGAACTGGGTGAACAGCGGGATGCGCGGGAAGCCGGTGGCCAGCGCGGTCGACAGGTGCAGCAGCCAGTCGTGGTGGGCGCGGGCGTGGCCGCGCTCGTGCGCGAGGACGGCGTCGAGCTGGTGGCCGGTGAGCCGGTGCAGGGCGCCGGTGGTGACGACGAGCTGGGGCGGGTGACCGGGCATCCACCAGGCGTCGGGGTACTCGTCCTCCAGCACCAGCAGCGGTCCGCGGGCCGACGGAAGGCCCGCGGGCAGGTCGGGGGCACGTTCGCGCAGATGCGCGAGGGCCAGGCCGCGCCGGCGGCGGGCCTCGACGAGCTCGCGGGCGAGCATCGCGGTGGTCCAGGCGGCGCCGCCGGCCAGCAGCAGGGTGAGGCCGGCGGCCCAGACCGGCGCCACCGAAAGGTCGTAGGCGGCCGTCACGGCCGGCGGCGCGGGGGCGAAGACCCGGTCGTGAACGGTGCTGAAGACGGCCGCGGTGCCCAGCACGAGCCCCGCGAGGCAGCTCAGCAGGACGGTGGCGACCAGGCACTGCCACACCCACAGCGCGACGACGGGCTCCCGTTCGGGCCACCCCGCCCGGGCCAGTGTGCGGGGGACCGGCACGGCGAGCGTCAGCGCGACGGCGCTCAGCAGGAGCAGGCAGGCGGTCATGCCTCGGACTCCGGATCCTCGTCGGAGGTGGGCGGGTGTCGGGGTCGTGCGGTGGAGCGGTGCTGTGCGGCCGGCCGGCGCGCCGGACGCGCACGGCCTGCCGCCAGTATGACGGCCACGGGCACCGGGAGTCAGGGGTCCGCCACCACCAAATCCCCGGCGTGGGAAGGGCCGCAGGGCTCCACTCAGCCCGAGACGATCCGCCCCGTCACCTCCCCGAGCCCCAGCCGCGTTCCGTCCGCGCCCGGTGCCCAGGCCGCGAGCGTCACCACGTCGCCGTCCTCCAGGAAGGCCCGCTTGCCGTCGGGGAGTTCCAGCGGCTCCCGGCCGTTCCAGGTCAGCTCCAGCAGCGAGCCGCGCTCGTGCTCGGCGGGTCCGCTCACCGTGCCCGAGCCGTACAGATCGCCCGTGCGCAGGGACGCGCCGTTGACCGTCATGTGGGCGAGCTGCTGCGCGGCCGTCCAGTACATGGTGGAGAAGGGCGGCTCGGACACCACGTGACCGTTGATCGCGACGGAGATCCGCAGGTCGTAACCGCCGGGCTCGTCCGCGGAGTCGTCGAGGTAGGGC
Source organism: Streptomyces sp. NPDC091412 (assembly GCF_044756885.1). Classification (NCBI taxonomy): domain Bacteria; kingdom Bacillati; phylum Actinomycetota; class Actinomycetes; order Kitasatosporales; family Streptomycetaceae; genus Streptomyces; species Streptomyces sp. NPDC091412. The sequence continues at coordinate 119,001 of NZ_JBIVTV010000013.1, forward strand.
AGCAGCGGGTGCGTCCGCCGCGGCGGGGCCACCCGCGCCTCCTCCAGCGCGTCCAGCGGAGTGATCCACGCCGACACCGACGTGGCGAAGGACTTGCCGAGGAAGGGCCCGAGCGGGACGTACTCCCAGGCCTGGATGTCGCGCGCCGACCAGTCGTTCAGCAGGCACAGCCCGAAGACGTGCTCGCGGAAGTCGCCGAGCGCGACCGGCTGCCCCATCCGCGAGGGCACGCCCACCACGAAGCCGACCTCGGCCTCGATGTCCAGCCGGACCGAGGGGCCGAACACCGGCGCGGGGTCCGTGGGAGCCTTCCGCTGGCCCGACGGGCGCATCACGTCCGTGCCGGAGACCACCACCGTGCCGGAGCGGCCGTGGTAACCGATCGGCAGGTGCTTCCAGTTGGGCGTCAGAGAGTCCTCGGCGTCCGGGCGGAAGATCTGCCCCACGTTCCGGGCGTGGTTCTCCGAGGCGTAGAAGTCGACGTAGTCCGCGACCTCGAAGGGGAGGTGCAGGGTCACCGAGGACAGCGGGTGCAGGAAGGGCGCGACGGTCTCCCGGTGGGCCGGCACCGTCACCCACGACGTCAGCGCGCGCCGCACGTCGGACCACGCGGTGCGGCCCGCGGCCAGCAGTGGGTTCAGGGTCGGCCGCGCGAGCAGTTCGGCGTACGGCGAACCGAGTGCCCGCGCCGCCGCCCCCGCGTCGAGCACGTGGTCGCCGAGCCGGACGCCCACGGTCCTCTCCGATGACCCGGCGTGGGAGAAGACGCCGTAGGGAAGGTTGTGCGGACCGAAGGGGTCGCCCTCGGGGACCTCGAAGGGGGGCATGGGTACTGCCTTCCTTTCCGGAATTCCATGTGATCGGGCCACACGTTACGGGGGCTTCGCATGTCTTGGGCAGTGTCTAAAGAGTTTGCAATGTCCGAATTGGTCTTGTGGGAGGGGGCAATTCCGGCTTAGCGTCCTCTGGGGGCGCGGACGGGGTGGGTCCGCTCCATAGGGGGGACACGTGGGGGGACCCGTGGCCAGGAATGCCGTCAGTGTGCCTTTCCGGGCCGACCGTGAGGTCCCGGGCTTGATCGTGAAGTTCGGCGACTACCCGCTGCACCACGGCGGGGTGGGCGCGATCCGCAGCCTCGGCCGGCTGGGCGTGCCGATGTACGCGATCACCGAGGACGCCTACACACCGGCGGCCTCATCCCGGTATCTCAAACGCGCGTTCGTCTGGCCGACCAGGGGCACGGAGGGCACGGACCGTCTGGTGGAGGGCCTGCTGCGGATCGGCCGCCGCATCGGCCGGCCCACCGTCCTGGTGCCCACCGACGAGGAGGCCGCCGTCCTGATCGCCGAGCACCAGGACGAACTCGAAGGCCACTTCCTCTTCCCGCCCGTCGCCCCCGGCCTGCCGCGCCGTCTGGCCAGCAAGCAGGGCCTGCACGAACTGTGCGTGGAGCACGGCATCCCGAGCCCCACGGCCGCCTTCCCGCAGTCGTACGACGACATCGTGGCGTTCGCCGAGAAGGCCTGCTTCCCGGTGGTGGCCAAGAACCGCGAGGCGTTCGTCCGGCGCAGCAGCCCCGCGGTGAACGGCACCACGAGGATCAACAGCCGCGAGGGCCTGCTGGCCCTGGCCCGGGACTGGGGCGAGCGGCCGGGCGTGATCCTCCAGGAGTATCTGCCGCGGGAGGAGGCCGAGGACTGGATCGTGCACGCCTACTTCGACCAGGACTCGGTCCCGCTCGCGATGTTCACCGGCGTCAAGGTCCGCTCCTGGCCGCCGCACGCGGGCATGACGGCGAACGCGTACGTCGTCGACAACCCGGAACTCGCCGACCTCGCCGCGCGGTTCATCAAGCAGATCGGCTTCACCGGCATCGTCGACCTCGACCTGCGTTTCGACCGGCGCGACGGGCAGTACAAGCTCCTCGACTTCAATCCGCGTATGGGCGCGCAGTTCCGGCTCTTCGAGAGCGAGTCGGGCGTGGACGTCGTGCGGGCCATGCACCTCGACCTGACCGGGCGGCCCGTCCCGGAGGGCGAGCAGCGCGCAGGTCACCGGTACGTCGTGGAGAACATCGACCTGCCCGCCCTGCTCGCCTACCGCCGCAGCGGCTACACCACGCCGCACGCGCCGGCGAGGCCGAGCGGCACGGAGCTGGCCTGGCTCGCGGGCGACGACCCGCTGCCGTTCCTCACGATGCTCGCCCGCTTCGTGCGGCCGGGCGCCCGGCACCTCTATCAGCTGTGGCGGACCAACCGCCGGGGTGGCACGTCCGGTTAGGGCGCAGCACGACCGTGTGCGGGCGGCGCGTCCCGCCGCCCGAGCCGGCCCACGAAGTGACGTGAGCACGTCCTGGGGAGGGACTTCGTGAACCAACCGGTGGCAGTCATCGGTGCCGGGCCGTTCGGCCTGTCCACCGCCGCGCATCTGCGCGCCCGGGGCATCCCGGTCCGCGTCTTCGGCGAGCCCATGGTCGCCTGGCGCGACCACATGCCCGCCGGAATGCTGCTGAAGTCGACCCCGGCCGCCTCCGGCATCGACTGCCCGCAGCGCGGCCACACCCTCGCCGACTACTGCGCCGCGGCCGACATTGGACCGCTGGTGACCGACGAGGACATCATCCCGGTGGAGACCTTCATCGCCTACGGCGAGTGGTTCCAGCGCAGGCTGGTGCCCGAGCTGGAGCGGGTGCGGGTGGTGTCGGTCGACCGGCGGCCGGGCGGCGGCTTCGAGGTGAAGCCGGACTCCGGGGAGCAGTTCACCGCCCGCGCGGTCGTGGTGGCGACGGGCTTGTCGGGCCTGTCCCATCTGCCGCCGGAACTGGCCACGGCGGTGCCGGACGGCCCCACGCCCACCGGGCCGCTCTCGTACAGCTCCCAGCACCACGACCTCGGCCGGTTCGCCGGGAAGGAGCTGATCGTCGTCGGCGCCGGCCAGTCCGCGCTGGAGACGGCGGTGCTCGCGGCGGAGGCCGGCGCGCGGGTGCGGGTGGTGGCGCGGGGCCGAGGCGCGGTCGCCTTCGGCGCCCCGCCCTGGGAGCAGCCGAGGTTCCGGCCCGAGTCGCCCTTCGGCCGCGCCTGGTCGCTGTGGGCGCTGAGCTACCACCCGCAGCCCTTCCGGTACCTCCCGGCCGGGGTCCGCCACCATCTGGTCCGCCGGGTCCTCGGCCCGCTCGGCGCCTGGTGGCTGCGCGAGCGCTTCGAGTCGGCGGTGCCGGTCCACGAGGTGAGCGGCATCGTGCGTGCCGAGGTCACGGGCGGGCGTCCGGTACTGACGGTGCGCACCCCCGCGGGCGAGAGCCGGCAACTGGAGGCGGACCACGTCATGGCGGCCACCGGCTACCGCGTCGACATCGCCGCGATGGGCTTCCTCGGCCACGAGCTGCGCACCGGACTCGCGGTCAGCCGCGGCGCCCCGAGGCTCGGCGCGGGCTACGTCTCCTCGGTACCCGGCCTCTACTTCACGGGGTTGCCGGCGGCGGCCTCGTACGGGCCGGTGATGCGGTTCGTGTGCGGCACGGAGTTCGCCTCGCCGCGGCTGGCCGCACACCTCGCGGCGGCGCACGGTTGAGGGCAACCTCGTCCGCGGCGCCGAAGCGCTCTCACAGGTAAGGGAGTTGAGGAGAGGGAGCCGGGAGCACGGTGGCCGTCGCGGTCGTCCGGTTCCGGTCGAGTCGGCGGGCCGGGGCATCCGTATTCTCTGATCATGGCCGCCCTCGCATATGCCCTCATCGCCACCGACCTGGACGGAACGCTGCTGCGCGGCGACCACACCGTGTCCGAACGGTCCCTCGCCGCGCTCGCGGGGGCGGCGGCCGCAGGTGCCCGGCACCTCGTGGTGACCGGACGGCCGGCACCGAGAGTGCGGGAACTGCTCGACGTCCTCGGCACCACGGGGCTCGCGGTGTGCGGTCAGGGCGCACAGCTCTACGACGCCGGCAGTGACCGCCTGCTGTGGTCGGTCACCCTGGACCGGGAGCAGGCCGAGACCGCGCTCGGCAAGATCGAGGCCGAGGTGGGGGAGGTGTACGCCGCGGTCGACCAGGACGGGGTCGAGGGGCTCACGCTCATCGAGCCGGGGTATCTCATGCCGCACCCGGCGCTGCCCGCCGTACGGGTCGAACGGCGCGACGACCTGTGGCGCGCGCCCATCAGCAAGGTGCTGCTGCGTCACCCGGTGCTGTCCGACGACGAGCTGGCGCAGGCGGCCCGCGGCGCGGTGGGTTCCCTCGCCACGGTCACCATGTCGGGCCCCGGGACCGTCGAACTCCAGCCGTGCGGCGTCACCAAGGCGACCGGACTGGCGCTGGCCGCCGAACACCTGGGACTGGGCCGCGAGAGCGCCCTCGCCTTCGGCGACATGCCGAACGACATCCCGATGTTCCAGTGGGCCGCCCGGGGGGTCGCCATGGCCAACGCCCACCCCGAGCTCAAGGCGGTGGCCGACGAGGTCACGACGTCGAACGAGGACGACGGCATCGCCGTCGTCCTCGAACGACTGTTTGTCTAGCGCTGTGACCGGAAAGGTTCACCGGCTCTAGCCGGTGCGTGCGCCGGCCGCGGTCCGGTCAGTACGCGCCGAAGACGTTGTCGATGGAGCCGTACCGCTTGGCCGCGTAGTTGCAGGCGGCGGTGATGTTGGCGACCGGGTCGTAGATGTCCCAGGACGTGCCGTTCACGTGGTAGGCCCGGAAGGTCGGGTCGATGACCTGGAGCAGACCCTTGGACGGGATGCCCTTCTTGGCGTTGGAGTCCCAGAGGTTGATGGCGCGCGGGTTGCCGGAGGACTCGCGGATGATGTTGCGGTGGATCCCGTTGTAGGAGCCCGGGATGCCCTTCTGCGCCATGACCGCCAGGGAGGCCCGGATCCAGCCGTCGAGGTTGTTCGAGTAGCCGAAGCCCGCGGCCGTCCGGACGGTGGCCGGGGTCGCAGCGGACGCGGTCGTGGCGCCGAGCAGCGGTACGGCGAGGACGGCTGCGCCCGTGCCGGTGACGGCGAGGGCACGGACGAGGCGGGCGGTGCGGGAAGAGCGGCGCTGACCGTTTGCAGGCATGGGGGAATTCCTCTCCGTCGCCTGCGAGGTGAGCTGTCGGGTTCGGGCTGGGAGGTGCCCGGCCGCGCCTTGAAGGGCGCGGCTTCACCCCAAGCCGATCCGGTGCGGTGTACGCGGTACGTACGACGCCCGGCCCGGCGACTTACCTGGGTCCCCCGCTCCTGCCGTGGTTCATTCGGTCGTTGGGATTACGGGCGGCGGCAGGATTCGGCGTCCGCCCGTCGGTGCCGGGAACGTATGCGAGAGCACATGTCCCGAACAAGTGCTGGAATCACACATCGTCCAGTTTGACCTTGGTCCGGGGGGTATGTGGTGCTTGATCCTTTGCATCTGCCAAGACTCAACTCGACTGGGTGTAAAGGGAATGTGAAGGAATGCGAGAGGTGGCGCGGAGGGGAGGGGGTGTGTCCCAAGTCACGGCTCGAGTGGCCGAAGAGCAAATACCACTAAAGAGAATTGAAACCCCAATAGGGGTGAATCGGACTTCATGTGTGAGTGTGGATGGGCCGTGTGGCTGACACGTGATGGTGGTCACGTCGGGTGAAGTGGCCTGGCCCGTATAGGTGGGCGATATCGGTGATCGAAACGTGACCGGATACGCTGACTTGAGTGAGGGCAGCGACCTATCGACAAACCGTGTAATCCCCAGCAGACACCAGCAGACAGGAGACCCCTCGTGACCGTCGTCGGGCCATTCGGGCTGAGCGTGCGGGACCAGGCTCTCGAAGCCGATGTCCAGGCCGGATTGGCGGCTGTCGAGGAAGGGCTGCTCGAAGCCACCAAGAGCGAGGTCCCGTTCATCACGGGCGCCGCGCAGCATCTCGTCAGGGCGGGCGGGAAGCGGTTCCGGCCACTGCTCGTGATGCTCGCGTCCCAGTTCGGGGATCCGTACGCGCCGGGGATCGTGCCCTCGGCCGTGGTGGTGGAGCTGACCCACCTGGCGACGCTGTACCACGACGACGTGATGGACGAGGCCGCCGTGCGCCGCGGGGTGGCCAGCGCCAACACCCGCTGGGGCAACTCGGTCGCGGTCCTGACCGGCGACTTCCTCTTCGCCCGGGCCTCGCAGATCCTCGCCGACCTCGGCCCGGAGGCCGTGCGGGTGCAGGCCGTGGCGTTCGAGCGGCTGGTCACCGGGCAGATCCTGGAGACGGCGGGTCCGCAGGACGGCCGGGACCCGGTCGACCACTACCTGGACGTGCTGGGCGGCAAGACCGGATCGCTGGTGGCGGTGTCGTGCCGGTTCGGCGCGATGATGTCCGGCGCCGACGAGACGGTCGTGGACGTGCTGACGCAGTACGGCGAGCGGCTGGGCGTCGCCTTCCAGCTGGCGGACGACGTCCTGGACATCGCCTCCGACTCGCACGAGTCGGGCAAGACCCCCGGCACCGATCTGCGCGAGGGCATCGCCACCCTGCCGGTGCTGCGGCTGCGCGAGCGCGCGGCCCGGCTGGGGCTGGCCGAGGACATCGCCCTGTGCGAGCTGCTGGACTCCGACCTGAGCGACGACGCGCGGCACGCGGAGGCGCTGGCGGCGCTGCGGGCGCACCCGGCGCTGGAGCAGGCCCGCCGGGACACCGTGCGCTACGCCGAGGAGGCGCGGGCCGCGCTGGCGCCGCTGCGGGAGTGCGAGGCGAAGGCCGCACTGCTTCAGCTGTGCGACGCGGTGGTGCACCGGGCCGGCTGACGCCCGTCCGGTTCCGCGATCTCACCGGCCGCCCTCGCCGGGCGGCCCCTTCGAGCGGCGCTCTCCACCTCTACCCCTACGGGGTGGGGGAGGCGTCGCCCTTGGTGTGTCATACCGCAGGCGTACACGGAGTTGGCTCCGGGGTCTGACGCTTCCTCCCCGCCGATTTGGTCAGATGGAAACCACGGACCACACCACTCCTCACCGATCTGGGTGAGAATGGCGGCTGAGGGTGACACCCCAGTGCAGAAGGACAGCCGCCGCCGATGACGGAGGTAGGGCACACATGGCACCGAACGATTCCGAAGCCGACGACCTGCGCACGGGGCGCCGCAAGGCCGCGCGCTACGTCGTCCCGGTCACGGTGGTGGGGGTGGCCGCGGCGACCATCGGGCTCGTCCCCGCACTCGCCGCGTCCGGCGACCCCGACCTGCCGAAGATCACCGCACAGCAACTCATCGAGAAGATCGCCAAGTCGGACGTCCAGCAGCTGTCCGGCACGGTCAAGGTCAGCACCGACCTGGGTCTGCCGAACCTCGGCGGCCTGGAGAGCGGCCTGGCCTCCGGCGTGGCCGGGGGTGGTGACGGTTCGTCGGCCGACCCGATGTCAAAGCTGCCCGAACTGGCCTCCGGAACGCACACCCTGCGCGTCGCCGCCGACGGCGAGGACCGGCAGAAGGTCTCGCTGATCGAGAGCGCCGCCGAGTACAGCCTCATCCACAACGGCAAGGACGTCTGGGGCTACGACAGCAAGTCGAACGAGGTCTTCCACGGCACCGCGGCCGACGGCGGCGAGAAGCACCGGGACGAGGTCCCCGCCACGCCCAAGGACTTCGCCGACGAGGCCCTGAAGGCGGTCGACGACACCACCTCGGTGAAGGTCGACGGCACCGCGCAGGTCGCCGGCCGCGACGCCTACAAGCTGGTCATCGAGCCGAAGCACGCCTCCGGCACCACGGTCGGTGCGATCAGCATCGCGGTGGACGCCAAGACCGGGCTGCCGCTGAAGTTCACGCTCACCCCGGCGAGCGGCGGCGCCGCCGTGGTGGACGCGGGCTTCACCCAGGTCAGCTTCGCCAAGCCGGCCGCCTCGACCTTCGACTTCACCCCGCCCAAGGGCGCGAAGGTCACCGAGGAGAAGGACGCCGCGAAGGACGCCGAGCGGAAGGCCGGCCCGGACCGGCAGTTCCACGAGCCCGGCACGTCGCACAAGGACCCGGCCGAGAGCGGCCCGAAGGTCCTCGGCAAGGGCTGGAACTCCATCGCCGTGATCGACACCGGTAACAAGGGCGGCATCCCGTCGTCCTCCGGCAAGGGCGACCTGAGCGGGTTCCTCGGCTCGCTCGGCGACCAGGTCAGCGGCAAGTTCGGCAAGGGCACGGTCTTCTCCACCCGCCTGGTCAACGCGCTGATCACGGACAACGGCAAGGTGTACGTCGGCGCCGTCACCAAGGACACGCTGGTGAAGGCGGCGAACACCGGGCAGTAGGGACGCGACGGGCACGAGGAATCGAGGGGGCCGATGGACGAGCGGGATGACAGCGTCATCCACACGCGCGGGCTCACCAAGCGCTACCGCGGCGGACAGCTCGCCGTCGACGGTCTCGACCTGACCGTCCCGGCGGGCAGCGTCTTCGGCTTCCTCGGCCCGAACGGCTCGGGCAAGACCACCACCATCCGCATGCTGATGGGGCTCATCGAGCCCACCTCCGGCACGGCGCGAGTGCTGGGGCGCCCCATGCCCCGGTCCTCGCGCACCGTGCTCCCGCAGGTCGGCGCGCTCATCGAGGGCCCCGCCCTGTACGGCTTCCTGTCCGGCCGGGACAACCTGCTGCGCTACGACGCCGCCGACCCGGCCGCCGACCCCCGCACCCGGCGCGCCCGGGTCGCCGCCGCCCTGGACCGGGTGGGCCTGACGGCCGCGGCGGGCAAGAAGGCCAAGGCCTACTCCCTGGGCATGAAACAGCGCCTGGGTCTGGCCGCCGCGCTGCTCCAGCCGCGCAGACTGCTCGTCCTGGACGAGCCGACCAACGGTCTCGACCCGCAGGGCATGCGCGAGATCCGCTCCCTGGTCCGGGAGTTGGCCTCCGACGGCACGACCGTCTTCCTCTCCTCCCATCTGCTGGACGAGATCGAGCAGGTGTGCAGCCACGCGGCGGTCATGGCGCAGGGGCGGCTGATCACCCAGGGAGCCGTGGCGGAGCTGGCCGCCGGAGCGCGCGGCCGGCTGGTGGTGATCACGCCCGACACGGGGGAGGCGGCCCGGGTGCTGAAGGAACAGGGCGTCGGCGACGTCGTCGCGGGCGAGGACCGGGTGTCCGGCGACCCACCTGAGCGCGACCTCGCCGACGTGAACGCCGCGCTGGTGACGGCGGGCGTCCGCGTACGCGGCTTCGGGGTCGAACGGGCCTCGCTGGAGGACGCGTTCGTGGCACTCACGGGGGAGGGCTTCGATGTCGCGGGCTGAGCTGTCGCCGGGTCAGGGCGCGGACGTGGCCGTGCGCGCCCCGCGCCGGCTGTGGACCTTGGGGCTGCTGCGCAGCGAGCTGGTGACCACCTTCCGGCGCTGGCGCACCCTCGCGCTGCTGGGCGTGCTGGCCGGTGTGCCGGTCCTGGTCGGGGTGGCCGTCAGGATCGAGACGAGGGACGGCTCGTCGGTCGGCGGCGGGGGCGGCGAGGGTCCGGCGTTCATCGCGCAGGTCACCAACAACGGGCTGTTCCTGGTCTTCACCGCGCTGGCCGCCACCCTGCCGTTCTTCCTGCCGATGGCCGTGGGTGTGATCGCGGGCGACGCCGTCGCCGGGGAGGCGAACGCGGGCACCCTGCGCTATCTGCTGGTCGCCCCCGCCGGCCGCGCTCGCCTGCTGCTCGCCAAGTACGCCACGACGATGGCCTTCTGCCTGGTCGCCACCCTCGTGGTCGCCGTCTCGGCGCTCATCGTGGGCGCCCTGCTGTTCCCGCTCGGTGATCTGACGACCATCTCGGGCACGCGGATCAGCTTCGCCGACGGACTGGGCCGGGCGCTGCTGATCGCCTTCGTCGTCGCCGCGTCGCTGATCGGGCTCGCCGCCCTCGGTCTGTTCGTCTCGACGCTGACCAACAGCGGGATCGCCGCGATGGCCACGACCGTGGGCCTGCTGATCACCGTTCAGATCGTCGACCAGATACCCCAGCTGCACGCGATCCAGCCGTACCTCTTCCCCCACTACTGGCTGTCCTTCGCCGACCTCATGCGCGAGCCGGTCTACTGGGACGGCCTGGTGAAGAACCTGGAGTTGCAGGCCCTGTACGCGGCGGTGTTCGGCTCGGCGGCCTGGGCACGGTTCACGGCGAAGGACATCACGGCGTAGGGACCGCCCGCGCGTCCCCCGCCCCGGTGAGACGGGCCAGCGGTTCGCTCTCCCGCGGCGGCGCTCCGCTCAGGTCGCCCAGCCGCCAGGCCTCCACCCACGGGACGCGGTAGACGTCGATCACGGACTCGATCGGCTTCACCCGCTGGGCGAGCCGCCGCGGCAGCCGGCCCGGCGCGTCCGCGACGAGCACCACGGCGTCCAGGTCGAGCCCGGCGGGCGCCTCGCCCCCGCGGAACACCTCGAGGGCGCGGGTGACGGCGTCAAGACCGGCCGCGTGGGTCCTGGCGACCAGCAGCACCGACTCCGGGGCGCCGGGCCCCGGCCAGGCGCGTCCGCAGTCGTGACCGCCGTAGACGGCCGCGAGCGTCGTGGTGCCCGCGCCGCCGTGGGTGGCCAGCCAGGAGAACCGGCGGGGCGTGACGGGCCGGCCGGCGGGCCGTTCCGGCCTGCCCTCCCACCCGTCGGCCTCGACGCGGGCGTCGGTCACCGGCCCGCGGACCCAGATCTCCGGTCCCGGTCGTACGTCTGTCCGCATGGCTGCCCCCTCCCGCGTCATCCCGACGATCCTTGCCCGCGAAACGTTACCCGCGTCACAGGAGTGCGGTTCCTGGTGCGAGTCTGTGACGTCGTGGTGACGCGGGGAGGGCAGGCGGGCGGAGAGACTCGAACGTACGCGAACGACCGGATGGCACTCATCCGAGTGAGGGAGCCGATGTCTCGACTGAGCCGCGGGAAGAAGCGGGAACACGAGCGCGCCGCGCGGCCGGCGGCACCCGTGGCGACGCCGGTCGCCGTCCATGTGCCGGCGGACGGCTCCGGGGCCTTGGTCGGCGGCGAGCCGGTCCACCCGGTTCCCGGCGAGGAGATCCAGCAGGCCGTCCTGGGCCACCTCCACCGCATCGCCCTCGCCTCCGGCCACCCCGTCCTCGCCACGGTCACCGACGAGCGCATCGGCTACGTCGTCCCCCTCCAGGTCCACACCGACGGCTCCAGCGCGTTCGCCGCGGAGCCCCTGCGCACGGCACCGCCGGACCCACCCGCCGACGCACCCCGGCCGGGCCCGGCCCCGCGACCGGAGGACGACGGGGTGACACACGTACTGAGGCAGGCCCCGGACCCGGCCCGCGAGCCCGACACGGAACCGCCCTCCCCGCCGCCCGCGCCCGCGTTCCCGCCACCCGAGCCGCACAACGAGCCCCTGGCCGCTGGCAGTACACCGCACAGCGAGAGCGCGCCGACTTTCCCGTTGCGTGCGGTTTCCGAGTCGTTGGCGCCGTCCGCTGACGGGGTTCCTGTGTTTCCTGTGCGGGAGTTGCCGGGGTCCGGGCCGGAGGGCGAGCCCCGGGTCGGTGGCGGTATGCCGTATGGCGAGAGTGCGTCCGCTTTCCCGTTGCGTGCGGTTTCCGAGTCGTTGGCGCCGTCCGCTGACGGGGTTCCTGTGTTTCCTGTGCGGGAGTTGCCGGGGTCCGGGCCGGAGGGCGAGCCCCGGGTCGGTGGCGGTATGCCGTATGGCGAGAGTGCGTCCGCTTTCCCGTTGCGTGCGGTTTCCGAGTCGTTGGCGCCGTCCGCTGACGGGGTTCCTGTGTTTCCTGTGCGGGAGTTGCCGGGGTCCGGACCGGACAGCGAGCTCCTGGCCGGTGGCAGTACACCGCACAGCGAGAGTGCGCCCACTTTCCCGCTGCGGGCGGTTTCCGAGTCGCCGGCGCCGTCCAGCGAGGTGGCGCCGGCGTTCGCGCTGCGGCCGCTGCCGGAACCGGCGGGTGACACGCCCCTCGGTACGGCGGTCGCCCCCACGGGGGTGTTCGGCCCGCCACCGGTGATGGACGCGGGCCCGGCCGACGTGAACGCGTGGCCGGAACCGGCCGGGCCCGCCGAGCGTGCCCCGGCGCCTGGCGCCCACGCCCCCGCGCCCGGTGCCCCCACGTCCGCAACGACTCCGCACCAGCACCAGTACCAGCACCCGGACCCCGACCCGGCCGACCCCGGTCTGGACGAATCCGGGCCCAAGCCCACCCCCACCCCCGCCCGCGGCTTCGACGCCGTGGCCGAGGCGGTGCTCGGGGAGGATCCCAGGACCGCGGCCGGTGAAGCGGGCGCCGTCCTGCTCGCCGAACCCCTGGCGCGGGTCAACGACGCCGTGAAGGAGGGCCGGATCGAGGAGGCGGCGGCCCTGGCCGAACGCACCGTCGCGGACGCGTCCGGCGTGCTCGGCCCGGAGCACCCCGAGGTGCTGCGGGCGCGCGAACTCACCGCGTACATCGCCTACTTGGCGGGCGATCCGCTCCGTTCCTTCGGTGTCTCCCTCGGCCTCGCCCGCATCCGCCGCCGCGCCGGCGACGCGGCGGCGGCCTACGGCGACGTGCAGAGCGCGGCCACCGCCTGGCGAGCGGTCCGCGACCCCGAGCAGGGCCTGCGGCTCGGCCGTGACCTGATCGACCTGTGGGCCGAACTCACTGCCGAGGACGGCCCCGCCGCCGACGACATCGAGCAACTGGAGTCCGCCCGCGCCCGCATGGGCCGCCTGGCCGAACGGGCCCGCGACGCGACCCCGCCACCCCCGAGCTGACCCGGCGTCCTACGCCACGCAGAACACGTTGCCCTCCGGGTCCTCCATCACCATCCACTCCCCGCCGTGCTCCCGCACATGCCGCAGCACGCGCGCCCCGAGCGCCTTCAGCCGCTCCACCTCGTCCGCGCGCCGGCCCTCGCCGGGGTGCAGGTCGAGGTGGAGCCGGTTCTTGCCGGACTTGGCCTCCGGCACCCGCTGGAACAGCAGCCGCCGCCCCAGACCGGTCCCGCGTTCCTCGTCGTACGGGTCGTCGGGGTGCCGTACGCCGATCAGATCCCGGAAGGCCGGGCGGCCGTGGAACTCGACGGTGGCCTCGCCCGGCAGCGCCCCGAGCTCCAGCAGCCGTTCGACCAACGCGCTGTTGTCCTCCACCTCGTAGTGCAGCGCGGCGGCCCAGAAGTCGGCCTGCGCGTGCGGGTCGGCGGCGTCGATGACGAGCTTCCAGTGCAGCGGGGCGGGCGCGGCGCCCGTGGGTGTCGGAGTCATGCACCCAGTTATATGCGCGGGCTCGCCCCGGGGCTGGAACTTCACCAAGGAGAAGGCACGAGCACACCGCGCCCGCACCACCCGCGGCAGCGGCTACGCCTCCACCGGGTCGGTCTTCGCCGCCGTCGCGGTCCTGGGGGCGGCGAGCCGGGCCCTGAGCCGTGCCGCCCGCCGGGCCGTGCGCAGCCCGTCCCAGGTCAGCAGGGTCAGGGCCAGCCAGACCAGGGCGAAGCCGGCCCAGCGCTCGGCCGGCATGGACTCGTGGAAGTAGGCGACGCCGATCAGGAACTGGAAGACCGGGGCCATGTACTGGAGCAGGCCCAGGGTGGACAGCGGCACGCGTATCGCGGCCGCCCCGAAGCAGACCATCGGCAGCGCGGTGACGATGCCGGTGGAGGCGAGCAGGGCGGCGTGCCCGGCGCCCTCGGCGGCGAACGTCGAGGTGCCGTGGGCGCCCAGCCACACCAGATAGCCCAGAGCGGGCAGGAACTGGACCGCGGTCTCGGCGGCCAGCGACTCGATGCCGCCCAGGTTGACCTTCTTCTTCACCAGGCCGTAGGTGGCGAAGGAGAAGGCGAGGCAGAGGGAGATCCACGGCGGGCGGCCGTAGCCGATGGTGAGCACGACGACGGCGGCCGCGCCCGTGCCGACCGCCGCCCACTGCACGGGCCGCAGCCGCTCCTTGAGGAGCAGCACGCCCATCGCGATGGTGACCAGCGGGTTGATGAAGTAGCCGAGGGAGGCCTCCACCACGTGCCCGCTGTTGACGGACCAGATGTAGACGCCCCAGTTGACGGTGATCACCGCGGCGGCGATCACGACGAGGGCCAGCCTGCGCGGCTGGCGCAGCAGTTCGCCGACCCAGGCCCAGCGGCGTACGACAAGCAGGGCGACGGCGACGAAGGCGAGGGACCACACCATGCGGTGGGCGAGGATCTCGACCGCCCCGGCGGGTTTGAGCAGCGGCCAGAAGATGGGGACGAGGCCCCACATTCCATAGGCGGCGACACCGTTCAGCAGTCCTGTGCGCCGCTCACCCCTCGGCTGCTCGCTCACTGGTTCCTCCTTCGTGCCGGCCGCGTGACGTGCGGCGGGCATCAAAGAAGGTAGCGCCACGCGCCCCCGCCTGTCATGTCCGTATGGTCAAACGGTCATGACGGGCGGGTGACGGTTTCCCCGGTGTCGCTCAGGCCCCGAGCGCGGCGGCGATCGCCTCCGAGACCGGGCTGGTGGGGCGCCCGATCAGGCGGGACAGATCGCCGGAGCTGATGACCAGCTCGCCCTTCTCGATGGAGGCGTCCACGCCCGCCAGGATCGCGGCGAGCGGCCCGGGAAGCCCCGCGCCGGTCAGGATGCCCGCGTACTCCTCGACGGTGACCGGGTTGGACGTGATCCGCCTGCCGGTCTGCCTGCTCAGCTCGGCGGCGTACTCGGCGAGGCTCCACGCCTCGTCCCCGCCCAGCTCGTACGTCTTGTTCTCGTGGCCCTCGCCGGTCAGGACGGCGACGGCGGCGGCCGCGTACTCGGCGCGCGGGGCGGAAGAGATGCGGCCCTCGCCGGCGGCGTGGACGACGGCGCCGTGCTCCAGGACGGGGGCGAGCTGCTCGGTGTAGTTCTCGTGGTACCAGCCGTTGCGCAGCAGCACGTAGGGCACCCCGGAGGCCAGCACGGCCTCCTCGGTGCCGTGGTGGTCGTCGGCGAGGGCGGCCTTCAGGGTGCCGGGGGCGCTGGTGTAGGCGAGCAGCGCGACACCGGCGGCACGGGCCGCGTCGATGACGACCCGGTGCTGCTGGACCCGGCCCTTGTCGAACTCGTTGCCGGAGATCAGCAGGACCTTGTCGCCGGCCGAGAACAGGCCGTCGAAGGTCTCGGGCGCGTTGTAGTCGGCGACCGCGATCCGCACCCCGCGCTCGGCGAGGCCGGCGGCCTTCTCCGGGGTGCGTACGACGGCGGTGACCTGGTCGGCCGGGACCTTCTCCAGCAGCTGTTCCACGACGTGGCGGCCGAGGTGTCCGGTGGCTCCGGTGACGACGATGCTCATGACGGAAGTCTCCTTGTGGGGTGCCTGTGCGCTAACGCTAGGAGATGCGCTAACTCTTCGAAAGTACCCACTTTGAAGTAAGGTACTGGCATGGCAGTAAGCGCTGGAAGGGCGGCAAGGGACGTCGTCGCCGACGCGGCGATGTGTCCGTACCGCCTGGTCCTGGAGCACGTCACCAGCCGCTGGGGCGTCCTCGTCCTGATCGAGCTGCTGGAGCGGCCCTACCGCTTCAGCGAACTGCGTCGCGCCGTCGGCCGGGTCAGCGAGCGAGGCGTCAGCGAGAAGATGCTCGCCCAGACGCTGCAGACCCTGGAGCGCGACGGGCTGGTCCACCGCGACGCGAAGCCCGTGATCCCGCCCCGGGTCGACTACTCCCTCACCGGCCTCGGCCGGGAGGCCGCCGAACAGGTACGGGCGCTCGCTCTGTGGACCCAGGAGCGCATGGCGGACGTGGAGCAGGCCCGGCGGACGTACGACGAGGCCCGGCGGACACAGGACGAGGCCGGGCGGACACAGGACGAGGCCGGGCGGGCACAGGACGAGGCCCGGGCCGCACGGACCCGGGCCTCGTGAGACGGAGCAGGACGCTCAGCCGACGACCGTCCAGGTGTCCCCGCCGGCCAGCAGCGCGGCCAGGTCGCCCTTGCCCCGCTGCTCGATCGCCGCTTCGAGCTGGTCGGCCATCGCGGTGTCGTAGACCGGGCGGTCGACGGACCGGAAGACGCCGATCGGGGTGTGATGGAGGGTGTCGGGGTCGGCCAGCCGGGACAGCGCGAACGCCGTGGTCGGGGAGGCCGCGTGGGCGTCGTGGACGAGGATCTCGGACTCGTTGTCCGGGGTGACGTCCACGACGGACAGGTCGCCGGTGCGCACGTCCCGGACGACACCGCGCTCGCCCTCGGCGCCGAAGCGGATCGGCTGCCCGTGCTCCAGGCGGATCAGCGCCTCCTGGGCCTGGGTGCGGTCCTTCAGGGCGTCGAAGGCGCCGTCGTTGAAGATGTTGCAGTTCTGGTAGATCTCGATCAGCGCCGTGCCGGGGTGGGCGGCGGCCTGGCGCAGCACCTCGGTGAGGTGCTTGCGGTCGGAGTCGATGGTGCGGGCCACGAAGGACGCCTCGGCTCCGATGGCGAGGGAGACCGGGTTGAAGGGGGCGTCGAGGGAGCCCATCGGCGTCGACTTGGTGATCTTGCCGATCTCGGAGGTCGGGCTGTACTGACCCTTGGTCAGGCCGTAGATCCGGTTGTTGAACAGCAGGATCTTGAGGTTGACGTTGCGGCGCAGGGCGTGGATGAGGTGGTTGCCGCCGATGGACAGCGCGTCGCCGTCACCGGTGACCACCCACACGCTCAGATCGCGCCGGGAGGTGGCCAGGCCGGTGGCGATGGCGGGGGCGCGGCCGTGGATGGAGTGCATCCCGTAGGTGTTCATGTAGTACGGGAAGCGGGAGGAGCAGCCGATGCCGGAGACGAAGACGATGTTCTCCCTGGCCAGCCCCAGCTCCGGCATGAAGCCCTGGACGGCCGCGAGGATCGCGTAGTCGCCGCAGCCGGGGCACCAGCGCACTTCCTGGTCGGACTTGAAGTCCTTCATGGACTGCCGGGCCTGGGCCTTCGGCACCAGGGAGAGCGCCTCGGCCGTGCCCGTGCCTTCCGTGGACGTCTCAGCCATCGATGGCCTCCTTGAGAGCCGCGGCGAGCTGTTCCGCCTTGAACGGCATGCCGTTGACCTGGTTGTACGAGTGCGCGTCCACCAGGTACTTCGCCCGGACCAGGGTGGCGAGCTGGCCGAGGTTCATCTCGGGGATCACCACCTTGTCGTAACGCTTCAGGACGGCCCCGAGGTTCTTCGGGAAGGGGTTGAGGTGGTGCAGGTGGGCCTGCGCGATGGACTCCCCGGCCGCGCGCAGCCGGCGCACGGCCGCCGTGATGGGTCCGTAGGTGGAGCCCCAGCCCAGGACGAGGGTGCGTGCCCCGCTCGGGTCGTCGACCTCGACGTCGGGGACCTCGATGCCGTCGACCTTGGCCTGCCGGGTGCGGACCATGAAGTCGTGGTTGGCCGGGTCGTAGGAGATGTTGCCGGTGCCGTCCTGCTTCTCGATGCCGCCGACGCGGTGCTCCAGGCCGGGCGTGCCCGGGATCGCCCATGGGCGGGCCAGGGTCCTGGGGTCGCGCTTGTAGGGCCAGAACACCTCGGTGCCGTCGGCCGTCGTGTGGTTGGGCCCCTGCGCGAACTGCACGCTCAGGTCGGGCAGTTCGTCCAGATCGGGGATGCGCCAGGGCTCGGAGCCGTTGGCGAGGTAGCCGTCGGAGAGCAGGAACACCGGGGTGCGGTAGGTCAGCGCGATCCGCGTCGCCTCCAGGGCGGCGTCGAAGCAGTCCGCCGGGGTGCACGGGGCGACGACCGGGACCGGCGCCTCGCCGTTGCGGCCGTACATCGCCTGCAGCAGGTCCGCCTGCTCGGTCTTGGTCGGCAGGCCGGTGGACGGCCCACCGCGCTGGATGTCCACCACCACCAGCGGCAGCTCCAGCGACACCGCCAGACCGATCGTCTCCGACTTCAGAGCCACACCCGGTCCGGACGTCGTCGTCACCGCGAGCGACCCGCCGAAGGCGGCCCCGAGAGCGGCGCCGATGCCGGCGATCTCGTCCTCGGCCTGGAAGGTCCGCACACCGAAGTTCTTGTGCTTGGACAGCTCGTGCAGGATGTCCGAGGCCGGGGTGATCGGGTACGAGCCCAGGAACAGCGGCAGGTCCGCCTGGCGGGACGCCGCCACCAGGCCGTAGGCCAGGGCCAGGTTCCCGGAGATGTTGCGGTACGTGCCGACGGGGAAGGCCTTGGAGGCGGGGGCGACCTCGTAGGAGACCGCGAAGTCCTCCGTCGTCTCGCCGAAGTTCCAGCCCGCCCGGAACGCGGCGATGTTCGCCGCCGCGATGTCCGGCTTCCGGGCGAACTTCGTCCGCAGGAACTTCTCCGTGCCCTCCGTGGGCCGGTGGTACATCCAGCTCAGCAGGCCCAGCGCGAACATGTTCTTGCTGCGCTCGGCCTCCTTGCGGGACAGGTCGAACTCTTTGAGGGCCTCGACCGTCAGAGTGGTCAGCGGCACCGGGTGCAGGTGGTAGCCGTCCAGCGAGCCGTCCTCCAGCGGGGAGGCGTCGTAGCCGACCTTCTGCATCGCGCGCTTGGTGAACTCGTCGGTGTTGACGATGATCTCCGCGCCGCGCGGCAGGTCGCCGACGTTCGCCTTCAGCGCGGCCGGGTTCATCGCGACCAGCACGTTCGGCGCGTCCCCGGGGGTGAGGATGTCGTGGTCGGCGAAGTGCAGCTGGAAGGAGGACACACCCGGCAGGGTTCCCGCGGGGGCCCGGATCTCGGCCGGGAAGTTCGGCAGCGTCGACAGATCGTTTCCGAAAGACGCCGTCTCCGAGGTGAAGCGGTCACCGGTGAGTTGCATACCGTCACCCGAGTCACCCGCGAACCGGATGATCACCCGGTCCAAGCGGCGGACGTCCTTCGTCCCGGCCGCCCTGCGCTGCTCTCCTACGACGGCTCCGTCGGCCTGCTCCGCTGGACTGCTGACCTGGCTGGTCACTGAACTGGACCTCCTTCGAGGCTGCTGTGTGGGAGCGGCCTTCCCGAAGACCTTCCCGGCTTCAACCCTACGACCGTGAGGGTCGCCTTCCCTGCATCGTTCGCATGCTGGACGCACCGATGAGACGGTTCGCACGGTCCGACTCAGTGTCGGACGATCACGAGTTCAGATAGGTGAGCACGGCCAGAACACGCCGGTGATCCCCATCACTTTGGGACAGTCCGAGCTTGAGGAAGATGTTGCTGACGTGCTTCTCGACCGCGCCGTCGCTCACCACCAGCTGCCGGGCGATCGCCGAGTTCGTCCGCCCCTCGGCCATCAGCCCCAGCACCTCCCGCTCCCGCGGGGTGAGCCCGGCCAGCACGTCCTGCTTGCGGCTGCGGCCGAGCAGCTGCGCGACGACCTCCGGGTCCAGGGCCGTACCGCCCTCGGCCACCCGCACCACCGCGTCCACGAACTCGCGCACCTCGGCCACGCGGTCCTTGAGCAGATAGCCGACCCCGCGGCTGGAACCGGCCAGCAGCTCGGTGGCGTACCGCTCCTCCACGTACTGCGAGAGCACGAGCACGCCCAGCGCCGGGTGCGCCTTGCGCAGCTGCACCGCGGCCCGGACCCCCTCGTCGGTGTGCGTCGGCGGCATCCGCACGTCCGCCACGACGACGTCCGGCAGCGCCTGCTGGTCGTGCAGCTCCGTGATGGTCTTGATCAGCGCCTGGGCGTCCCCGACACCCGCCACGACCTCGTGTCCGCGGTCGGTCAGCAGCCGGGTCAGGCCCTCCCTGAGCAGCACTGAATCCTCGGCGATGACCACCCGCACCCTGTCCTCCACGATTCTCGGCCCCCCACAGCCTCGCCCCACGGCCTTCCGCACGACATGGTCCAGCATTCCAGTATTCGGACCGCGCCGCGCCCGGGCCAGGGGAAGTGTAGGGAGGCGACCACATGTTTCGGCCTGCCGCCGCGACCCGTGTGGCCGCGGCCGGCAGGCCGTCATCAGTGGATTTTGGGCGCGCTCAGCGCCGCCAGGGCAGCTCCGCCGTCACCCGGGTGGGTCCCCCGGACGGCGAGTCCACGATCAGGATCCCGTCCACCGCGTCCAGCCGCTCGGCCAGCCCGGCGAGGCCCGACCCCTTGGACACGTCCGCGTCGCCGACCCCGTCGTCCTCGACCTGGAGCATCAGCCGGTCCTCCACCCGCCAGACGTCCACCGAGGCGGACCGCGCCCCGCTGTGCTTGCTGACGTTCTGGAGCAGCTCGGAGACCGTGAAGTAAGCGATGCCCTCGATGGCCGCCGCCGGCCGCTCGGCCAGATCGACCTCCACCCGCACCGGCACCGTGCAGCGCGAGGCCACCGCCGACAGGGCCGCGTCCAGGCCGCGGTCCGTCAGCACCGCCGGGTGGATCCCCCGCGCCAGGTCCCGCAGCTCCTGCAACGCGGTCTTCACCTCGCCGTGCGCCTCGTCCACCATCCGCGCCGCCGCCTGCGGATCCTCCGTCAGCTTCTCCTTCGCCAGCCCCAGATCCATCGCCAGCGCCACCAGCCGTGCCTGTGCCCCGTCGTGCAGGTCCCGCTCGATGCGCCGCAGATCCGCGGCGGCCGTGTCGACCACGACCCCCCGGTCCGACTCCAGTTCCACCACCCGCGCCGACAGCCGCGACGGCCCCAGCAGCCCGTGCACCAGCACCCGGTCCACCATCGTCAGCGCCCGCACGATCCACGGCGTGGCCAGCGTGAACAGCAGCCCCACCAGCGCGGTCACCGTGATCTCGAACGGATTGTCCAGATAGATGCCGTGCTGGCCGTCGCCGTAGAGCTGGAGTCCGCCCTGGCCGGCCCACATCGGGAACACCCAGAACCACAGCGGATACGTCAGCAGGCTCCAGCCCAGCGTCCAGAAGACCAGCGAGACCGAGAAGGAGAACACCGCCCACGGAAAGTGCAGGATCGCGTAGAGCAGGGCCCGCCAGGAGGCGCCGCTCTTCAGCAGGGCTCCCGTCCAGGCGAGGACGCCCGGCTTCGTCGTCCGCAGCGGCTGCGGCTCGGCGACCTCCAGGCCGAGCAGCCGACGCGCCCGCGCCCGCTCCAGCACGCCGAACAGGCGGCAGCCGGCCAGCGCCGCCGCCAGCACCGGGACGCCCAGGAACGTCACCAGCAGGCCCGCGCCCAGCGACACCATCGTCACCGCGTACGTGAAGAGCATGATGCCGATCGGCAGGTTCAGCAGCACGTACCCGAACTCGCGCCAGCTGCGGGTCTCGAACGGCGCCCGCAGCCCGGTCGGCAGCAGGTGCCGTTCCCGGCCGGTGCCACCGTCGTGGAACCCGCCCGCGCTGTAGGGCCCGTACCCCGGTGCGTCCTGCGATCGGTACTGGGTGGCCATCGGCGTCGTCCCGTCCCCTCGTTCCGTGTTCGTGTCTCCTACGGCTGTCCCGCCGTACTCCCAGCGTGCTCGGCCGCGGATGGCGGGACCATGGAGCACGTCGGCCTCTTGGGCGGGGGGTTTTCCCTACCTCGCGCCGGGGGTGCCCCGGCCGGAGGCGGCCACGCCGGACCCGGCCGGGCCGGCGCCGTCCGTACGGTCCCGCCACGGCAGCTCCGCCGTGATGGTCGTCGGGCCGCCCGGCGGCGACTCGACGACGAACAGGCCGTCGACCGCGTCCAGCCGCTCGGCCAGACCGCGCATGCCCGTTCCGCCGTCCAGCCGGGCGCCGCCGTGGCCGTCGTCCCCCACCTGGATCAGCAGCCGGCCGTCGGTCCGCCAGACCTCGACGGAGGCGGACCGCGCCCCGCTGTGCTTGCTGACGTTCTGGAGCAGCTCGGAGACCGTGAAATAGGCGATGCCCTCGATGGCCGCGGCCGGACGCGACTCCAGGTCGACCGTCACCCGCACCGGCACCGTGCAGCGCGAGGCCACCGCCGACAGGGCCGCGTCCAGACCGCGGTCGGTCAGCACGGCGGGATGGATGCCGCGGGCCAGGTCGCGCAGCTCCTGGAGCGCGAGCTTCACCTCGCCGTGCGCCTCCTCGACCATCGCGGCGACATGCTCGTCGGACCGGCCCTCCAGCAGCTTCTCCTTGGCCAGGCCCAGCCCCATGGCCAGATTCACCAGCCGGGCCTGTGCCCCGTCGTGCAGGTCCCGCTCGATGCGCCGCAGATCCGCGGCCGCCGTGTCGACCACGACCCCCCGGTCCGACTCCAGCTCGGCGATCCGCCGCTCCAGCTCGTCGGACGGCGACAGCAGACCGCGCACCATCGCCCGGTCCACGTTCGCCAGGCCCCGGGCGAGGAAAGGCAGCACCGGCCAGAGCACGAACAGCGAGGTCAGCGTCACCGTGAAGGTGAGCACGCCCCACGGCAGCCGTATGAAGTGGTACAGCGCCGAACGCCAGCCCACCGGGTCCTTCAGCGCCGTCCAGAGCCGGCCGGGCAGTCCCTTCGAGCCGTGCAGCGACAGCGGGCTCGGCTCGTCGATCCGCACCCCGAGCAGCGCCCGTGCCCGCGCCCGCTCCAGCCGTCCCAGCAGCCGCGAGCCCATCAGCCCGAGCGCCAGCAGCGGGAAGCCGATCACGTTGAGCGTCAGCGCGCTGCCGGTCAGCAGCACCGTCACCACGTAGACGAAGCCGAGCAGCGATACTGGGAGGTTCACCAGGAGATGCGTGATCTCCTTCCAGGTGGGCAGATCGTAGGCGAAACGGGCCGGGGGCAGCCGGTCCTCGGTGCCTGCCGCCGCGGGATCGGCGGCGGAGATGCGAGCGGTCATAGGGGTCAGCGTGCCGTGCGGCGGCCGACGGCGCCATGAGGTGGGCCGCCCTCACCCACTGGGGAAAACCCCACCTTCGCGCCCCAGAGTGTGACGGGCTGCTTACCCGCCCTTTATCAGGGCCTAGACTCCCGTGCGTACAGATCGTCGAACAGCCGAACAGCACGGGGCCGGGGACAACAGGTCCGACAGGGCCAGGGAGTGAGGAACGGACGGTGCGGGAGACGTTGCGGGGGTCGACCGCCGTCGTCGCGGCGGACTACTTCCAGTCCTATTCGGTCGTCGGACTGCTCGCCCTCGTCGGCGTGCTGTTCGTCGCCGTCGCCTTCGGTGCGGGACGCCTGCTGCGCCCGGTGGTCCCCACTCCGGAGAAACTGCTGACGTACGAGTGCGGCGTCGACCCCGTCGGCGAGGGCTGGGCGCACACCCAGGTCCGCTACTACGTCTACGCGTTCCTGTACGTGATCTTCGCCGTCGACTCGATCTTCCTGTTCCCCTGGGCGACGGTCTTCGCCGCCCCCGGCTACGGCGCGACGACGCTCGTGGAGATGTTCATCTTCCTCGGCTTCCTGGCCGTGGGCCTGCTGTACGCATACAAGAAGGGCGTCCTGGCATGGACGTGACCCCCATCACCCCCGAACCGGTGCCGCTGCCGGAGCCGAAGAGGCTGGGCGCGCTCGCCCGGCTCGCCCCGGAGCCGATGAAGGTCGTCCTGAACTGGGGCCGGCGCTACTCGCTCTGGGTCTTCAACTTCGGCCTCGCCTGCTGCGCGATCGAGTTCATCGCCGCGTCGATGGCCCGGCACGACTTCATCCGCCTCGGCGTGATCCCGTTCGCGCCCGGGCCCCGCCAGGCCGACCTGATGGTGGTGTCCGGCACGGTCACGGACAAGATGGCCCCGGCGGTCAAGCGGCTGTACGAGCAGATGCCCGAGCCCAAGTACGTCATCTCCTTCGGCGCCTGCTCCAACTGCGGCGGCCCGTACTGGGACTCGTACTCCGTCACCAAGGGCGTCGACCAGATCATCCCGGTGGACGTCTACGTTCCCGGCTGCCCGCCGCGTCCCGAGGCGCTGCTCCAGGGGATCCTGAAACTCCAGGAGAAGATCGCGCGCGAGTCGCTGGCGGAGCGGTACGCGACCGGGCCGGCCCGTCCTTCGACGGCGGCGCTGCAGAGCGGGCTCGTACGGCCGCCGGCCGCCGCGACCACCGGCGAGGGGGACCCGCGATGAGTGGGGCCGGCTGGCTGCCCGCGCCCGTCGACGAACTCTTCGGGACCGGGGCCACGGCGCAGGAGTCCTACGAGGTTCTGACGGTGGACGTGCCGCCGGACACGTGGATCTCCGCGCTGCTGACCGCCCGCGACGAGCTGGGCTGCACGTATTTCGACTGGCTGAGCGCCGTCGACGAGCCGGGCACGGGCTTTTGCGTCTCGGCCCACGTCGTCGCCCTCGCCCCGGTACGGCGCCTGCTGGTGCGTACGACGGTTCCGCACGAGGCGCCCGTCCTGCCCACCGCGGTGGACGTCTACGCGGGCGCGGCCTGGCACGAACGGGAGACGCACGAGATGTTCGGCGTCTCCTTCCAGGACCACCCGGGCCTGGACCACCTCCTTCTGCCGGAGACCTTCGAGGGCCACCCCCTCCGCAAGGACTTCGTCCTCGCGGCCCGCGTCGCCAAGGCCTGGCCGGGGGCCAAGGAGCCGGGCGACTCGGACCACGGCGGGCCCAAGCGCCGCCAGATGCTGCCGCCGGGCGTGCCCGACCCCAACGAGTGGGGCCCCCAGAAGGGCCAGCTCCCGCCCGCCCCGTCGCGCCCGGCGCGCGGCGCGGCCCGGGCGGCGGGCGACCGCCCGGCACGCCGCACGCGCACGGCGGCGGAGGACTCGTCCGGCCGGACGGAGACGACCGCTCCCGGAACCGAGCAGCCCGCGGCCCCCGCCGCCCGGCCCCGCCGGATGCGCAGCGCAAGCGAGGGCTCGGCAAGCCAGACGGCTCACCACGACGAGGGCACGACGGCAGGACCCGCGGCTGCGGCTGCGTCTGCGTCTGAGGGTGCGGCGTCGGGGTCTGCGGCTGAGCCTGAGGGTGCGGCTGCGGGGTCCGGGGTTGGCGCCGAGGCCGCGGCTGGAAACGCCGGCGGGCGGCGTGCGGGGGCCGAAGGCCCGGTGCCGCGGCGTGAGAGCCGAGCGGCGGGACGGACCGAGGGTGTGGCGTCGGGGGCTGCGGCTGAGGGCGCGGCCGCGAAGCCCGGGGTGACGGCCGAGAGCGCCGCGACCGCGCCGCAGGCTGCGGAGCCGAAGGCTGCGACGACCGCCGAGGGCACGCCTGGAGTCGGCGGGCCGGGGTCGGTGGCCGAAGGCACGGCGAGGCGGCGCGGAAGTGAGACGGCAGAGCGCACGGAAGGTACGGCGGCCGAGTCCGGGGCCGCGCCCGAGGGTGCGGCGGCCGACGTCTCGGCCAGCGCCGAGGGCGTGCCTGGGCGGGACGGTGCCGTAGTCGGCGAGCGTGCCGCCGAGGACTCCGGGGCCGGGGCTGAGGGTGCGCCTGAAGACGCCGGCGCCGAGGGCGCGGTGGCGCGGGAGCAGGCTGGGCGGACTCGGGGCGCGAGCCGGGTGGCATGCGGCGACGGGGGTGCCGAGGCGGAGGTTTCGGGCGGCGCCGAGGGCGTGCCTGGGCGGGACGGTGTCGTAGTCGGCGAGCGTGCCGCGGAGGCCGCCGGGGCCGGGGCCGAAAGCACGGCCGCGCAGGCCCCGGGGGCCGAAAGGGCGCGGAGTGCGGCCGAGGGGTCGGCGTCGCAGCGGGCGGGGGCCGCGGGGCCTCGCCGTGCGCGGAGTGCGAGCGAGGGCTCGGCGTCCCAGCGCGGGCAGGCGGCGGCCCCGAAGCCGCCCACGGCACCGCGCAGCTCGGACGCCCCCTGGCACCACGCCCGCCCCGCGTTCGACGAACCCGAACCGAAACCGGGGCCGTCCCCCGAGGACGACGACCCCGACGCCACGAAACCCCCCACCACCCCCGACGACCCGGAAGGAGGCACGCGGTGAACGGCACCGTCGACGTCGCCCTGCGACTCGTGATCGTCTTCGCGGTGTTCCTGACCTTCCCCCTGATCGTCGGTCAGACCGAGCACAAGGTGATGGCGCACATGCAGGGCCGCCTCGGCCCCATGTACGCCGGCGGCTTCCACGGCTGGGCCCAACTCGTCGCGGACGGCGTGAAGTTCGCGCAGAAGGAGGACGTGGTCCCGGCCGGCGCCGACCGCCGTGTCTTCCAGCTCGCCCCGGCCGTGGCCCTGCTGCCCTACCTCCTCGTGCTGCTCGCCATCCCGATCGGCCCCGGTGAGGGTGCCGTCGGCCAGGTCCTCGACGCGGGCATCTTCTTCGTGCTCGCGATCATGGCCATCGGCGTCCTCGGCTCGCTCATGGCCGGCTGGGCCTCCGCCAACAAGTACTCCCTCCTCGGCGGCCTGCGCACCGCCGCCCAGCTCCTCGCCTACGAACTGCCGATGCTGCTCGCCGCCGCCTCCGTGGCGATGGCGGCCGGCACGGTCTCCCTGCCCGGCATCGTCCACGCCTTCCACTGGTGGTGGCTGCCCTGGCAGATCGTCGGCGCGATCGTCTTCTTCGTCGCCGGCCTCGCCGAACTGCAACGCCCGCCGTTCGACATGCCCGTCGCCGACTCGGAGATCATCTTCGGCGCGTACACCGAGTACACCGGTCTGCGCTTCGCCCTGTTCCTCCTCGCCGAGTACGCCGGGATCGTCGTCCTGTGCGGCCTGACCACCGTCCTCTTCCTGGGCGGCTGGCACGGCCCGTGGGGCGCCGACGGCCTCGGCTGGGTCTGGACCCTGCTGAAGACGGCGGTCCTCGCCTTCGTGGTCATCTGGCTCCGCGTCACCTACCCGCGGCTGCGCGAGGACCAGCTCCAGAAGTTCTCCTGGACCCTCCTCGTTCCCCTTTCCCTCGCCCAGATCGCCCTCACCGGCATCGTCAAGGTGGTGATCCAGTAGCCATGGCCCCCATCCCCGGCAGCGGCCTGGCCAAGGGCCTGGCCGTCACCCTCCGCACGATGACGAGGAAGACCGTCACCGCGCAGTACCCCGACGTCCAGCCCGACCTCCCGCCGCGCACCCGCGGCGTGATCGGCCTGTTCGAGGAGAACTGCACCGTCTGCATGCTGTGCGCCCGGGAGTGCCCGGACTGGTGCATCTACATCGACTCCCACAAGGAGACGGTCCCCGCGGCGACCCCCAGCGGCCGCGAACGCAGCCGTAACGTCCTCGACCGCTTCGCCATCGACTTCTCCCTGTGCATGTACTGCGGTATCTGCATCGAGGTCTGTCCTTTCGACGCCCTGTTCTGGTCCCCGGAGTTCGAGTACGCCGAGACCGACATCCGCGACCTCACCCACGAGCGCGACAAGCTGCGCGAGTGGATGTGGACCGTGCCCGCGCCGCCCGCCCTCGACCCCGGCGCGGAGGAACCCAAGGAGATCGCAGCCGCCCGCAAGACCGCCGAGAAGCTGGCGGCCGCGCAGGCCGAACCGGGGGAGGGGGACACGTGAGCATCGCCGCCGCAAGCCACGGCTTCCTCTCCCCGACCGGCGTCGAGATCGCCTTCCTCCTCGTCGGCCTGGTCACCTTCGGCGCCGCCCTCGTCACCGTCACCACCCGGCAGCTCGTGCACGCCGCACTGTGGCTGGTGGTGACCCTCGGCGGCCTCGCCGTGGAGTACCTGCTGCTCACCGCCGAGTTCATCGCCTGGGTGCAGGTCCTCATCTACGTGGGTTCCGTCGTCGTCCTCCTCCTGTTCGGCCTGATGCTCACCAGGGCGCCCATCGGCCGCTCCCCGGACGCCGACTCCGGCAACCGCTGGGCCGCCCTGACCGTCGCCGTCGCCGCCGCGGCCGCCCTGGTCTGGGTGGTCGTCGACGCCTTCCGCACCACCTGGATCGACCTGGACGGCGCCGCCGCCGGATCGACGAAGGTCACCGGCGAGAGCCTGTTCCAGAACTGGGTCCTGCCCTTCGAGGCCCTCTCCGTCCTGCTCCTGGCCGCGCTGGTCGGCGCGATCGTCCTGTCCCGCAAGGCGAAGGCGACCGCGGCCGCCCCCCAGGCCCCTGCCGCCACCCGGGCCCCGGGGACCCACGGCGACCCGGGCGCGAAGGAAGGTGTCCGCTGATGCACCTCGCCTATCCCGCCGTGCTCTCCGCCCTCCTGTTCTGCACCGGCCTGTACGGCGTCCTCGCCCGCCGCAACGCGATCCTGGTCCTGATGTCCGTCGAGCTCATGCTCAACGCCGTCAACCTCAACCTGGTCGCCTTCGACGTCTGGCTCAGCAGGGCCGCGATCGAGACCCTGCACTCCGGGCAGGCCCTGACCCTGTTCACCATCGCCATCGCCGCCGCCGAGATCGGCATCGGCCTGGCGATCGTCCTCGCCGTCCACCGCAACCGCGGCACCTCGGACATCGACCGGCTCCGCGACTCCGCCGAGGGCCCCGACGACTCCGACGACGGCCCCCACGGCGCCGCCGCGACCGCGCAGGCCGCCGAGAAGGCTGAGGCCACCGCGTGACCACGACCACCCTCGCCGTCCTCGTTCCGCTCCTTCCGTTCCTCGGCGCCGTGGCCGGCCTGCTGCTCGGCCGCACCGCGCCCGGCTTCGTCCGCCCGCTCGCCGTCCTGCCGACCCTCGCCTCCCTGGTCCTGGCCGTGCTGGTCGCCGCGGACCAGGGCGGCGGACGGGCCGTCGACGCCGCCACCGAGCTCACCCCCACCGGCTCGGTGCCCATCGAACTCGCCCTGCACATCGACGGCTTCGCCGCGCTCGTCGCCGTCCTGGTCGGCGTCGTCGCCACCTGCGTGCAGATCTACTCCACGGGCTACCTGCGCGACGACCCCCGCTACCCCTCGTACGCCGCCCTCGTCTCCCTGTTCACCTCCGCGATGCTGCTCGTCGTCTACTCCGGCGACCTGATTGTGCTGCTGGTCGGCTGGGAAGTCATGGGCATCTGCTCCTACTTCCTGGTCGGCCACTACTGGGAGACCCCCGAGGCCCGCGCCGCCTCCATCAAGGCCTTCCTGGTCACCAAACTCGGCGACGTGCCCTTCCTGATCGGCCTGTTCGCGCTCGGCACCGACGCGGGGTCCTTCCGGATCACCCAGGTCCTCGGCACCGTCGCGAGCGGCGGACTGCACCACCCGACCCTGATCGCCCTGCTGCTCCTCGCCGGCGTGGCGGGCAAGTCGGCGCAGTTCCCGCTGCACACCTGGCTCCCGGACGCCATGGCGGGCCCGACGCCCGTCTCCGCGCTGATCCACGCCGCGACGATGGTCGCCGCCGGCGTCTACTTCGTCGCCCGGCTCCTCCCCGTCTTCCAGGCCTCCTCGGCCGCGATGGTCGTCCTCGCCGTCATGGCCGCCGTGACGATGGCCGGCTCGGCGCTCGCCGCGCTCGCCCAGGACGACATCAAACGCGTCCTCGCCTACTCGACGATCGGCCAGCTCGGCTACATGACCGGCGCGCTCGCCGTCGGCGACCGAGGCGCGGCCGTCTTCCACCTCCTGTCGCACGGCGCCTTCAAGGCGCTGCTGTTCCTCGCGGCCGGCGTGATCATCCACGCCGCCGGCACCAACTCGCTGGCCGCCATGTCCCGCATGAGCAACCTGCGGGACCGCGTCCCGGACGCCTACTGGACGATGACCGTGGCGCTCCTCGCGCTCGCCGCGATCCCTCCCTTCAGCGGCTTCTTCTCCAAGGAGTCCGTCCTCGGCGCCGCCGAGCACGCGGCCACCGGCCACACCGGCCACGCCCCCGCGGCGGCGGGCTGGACCGTCCTCGTGGCCGGCCTCCTCACGGCCCTGCTCACCGGCGCCTACGCCATGCGCCTGTGGCTCCTGGCCTTCCGCGGCCGGGGCGCCGAGGCCCCCGACCACGGCAGGCAGCCCCTCGTCATGAACGCCGTGCTCTGGGTGCTCGCCCTCCCGTCCCTCGCCTTCGGCGGCCTCGCCTTCCGCGTCCTGCCCGGATGGTTCGACGGCCGGGACCTGACCCCCACGCTCATCACCTCCGTCCTCGGCACCGGCATGGCCCTGGTCGGCGGCATCGTCATCTACGGCGCCTGGCAGCACACCACCGCGCTCGCCGCCCGGGCCCCCCTCGGTGCCGTCGCCGCCCACCCCGAGGGCGACGCCGGACTCGTCGAGGCCGAGGCCATCGCCACCCACCGGCCCGCGTACGGAGACATCGCCCACGCGCCCGACCTCGCCGACCCCGGACGACTGCTGCTCGGACCGCTGCACCGGCACGCGGCCGTCGGCTTCCACCTCGACGCCGTCTACGCAGCCCTCCTCGTCCGCCCGGTGCTGGCCGGAGCGAGCCTCGTCCGGTTCCTCGACCGGGAGGTCGTCGAGACCTACGTACGCGGCGCCGGAGCCGTACCCCGACTGCTCGGGGCCGCCGTGCGGCGGGCCCAGACCGGCAATGTGCAGACCTATGTGAGCGCGCTGCTCGCCGGCACCGTCGTCCTGGCGGTCACCGCCGTCCTTCTGGCCACGGGAGCGTGAGCAGGCGTGATCGATATCAACGAGTCCGTGATGCAGTTCCTTCTGGCGTTCCTCGTCGCCGGCCCGCTCCTCGGCGCGCTCGCCGCCCTCCTGCCCGCACCGCCCGGACTGAAGGGGAAGTCACCCGAGCAGGCCGTGCTCCGGCACGGCGTGACCGTCACCGGCGCGATCCTCGCCGCCGCGATCGTCCTCGCGCTCGGCTTCGACCACGCCCACCCGTCGAAGATGCAGGCCACGACCGACATCAGCTGGATCCCCGCACTCCACGTGCGCATCCACCTCGGCGTCGACGGCATTTCCCTCCCCCTCGTCGTACTGACCGCGCTGCTGACCTTCCTCTGCGCGCTGTACTCCTACTTCAAGCCGCCCACGGGTCCCACCCCGAAGGCCTTCGTCGCGCTGCTGCTCCTCCTCGAGTCCGGCACCCTCGCCACCTTCGCCGTCCTCGATCTGCTGCTGTTCTTCCTCGCTTTCGAGATGGTCCTCATCCCGATGTACTTCCTCATCGCCCGCTGGGGCGGCGAGGGCCGTCAGGCCGCCGCCTGGCGGTTCATCCTCTACACCCTGCTCGGCTCGGTCGTCATGCTGCTCGGCCTGCTCCTCATCGGGCTCAAGGCCGGCACCTTCGACATGGTGGCACTCGCCACTGACAACGGCCGGCCACTGACCGCGTCCGTGCAGGTCATCGCCGTTCTGGCGATCGGTCTCGGGCTCGCCGTCAAAACGCCGATGTGGCCGCTGCACAGCTGGCTGCCGGACGCGCACACCGCCGCCCCGACCGTCGGCTCGGTGCTGCTGGCCGGTGTCCTGCTGAAGATGGGAACGTACGGGTTCGTCCGCATCCTGCTGCCGATCGCACCCGACGGCTTCCGCACCTTCGCGCCCTACCTCGCCGCCCTCGCCGTGGTCGGGATCATCTACGGGTCCCTGGCCTGCCTCGCCCTCGCCAGGCAGGGCGCGAAGGGCGACCTCAAGCGGCTCATCGCCTACTCCTCGGTCGGCCACATGGGCTTCGTCCTGCTCGGCATCGCCACCATGACCCCCACCGGCGTGAACGGCGCCCTGTTCGCCAACATCGCCCACGGCCTCATCACCGGACTGCTGTTCTTCCTCGTCGGCGCGGTCAAGGACCGCACCGGCACCACCGACCTCGACGCCCTCGCCGAGAAGTCCGGTGCCGCGCTGTACGGAAAGGCCCCGCGCCTCGGCGCACTGCTCGCCTTCGCCGCCGTCGCCTCGCTCGGCCTGCCGGGCCTGGCCGGGTTCTGGGGCGAGATGCTCGCCCTGTTCGGCTCGTTCCGGCCCGCCGCCGACCTCAGCCGGCCCGCCTTCCTCACCTTCATGGCGATCGGCGCCTTCGGCACCCTGCTGACCGCCGCGTACATGCTCGTCGTGGTCCGCCGCGTCTGCATGGGCGCCGTACCGCGGCAGGCGCCACAGCTCGCCGACGTCCGGGGCTACGAGTTCGCGGCCTGGACCCCGCTCGTCGTCCTCACCGTCCTCGCCGGACTCTGGCCGAAGGCCCTGCTCGGGCTCACCGACCCGGCCGTGCAGCAGCTCCTCGCAGGAGGCACCCGATGAGCGCCCTGGCCCAGACGGCGGCCCCGTCGGTGGTCCAGTCCGTCGACTGGCTCGCCGTCGCGCCGCCCACCCTCACCGCGTTGATCGCCCTCGTGGTCCTCGTCGCCGACCTCTTCGTGCCGGACGCGCGCAAGCCCCTCCTCGGCTGGTTCTCCGTCGCCGGACTCGCCGCCGCCGCACTGCTGCTCCTGCCCCTCCTCGACGGCGACCGCGCCACGTTCTGCCAGACCGGCCACCCCGACGTCTGCAGCTACACCGCCGACCGCTTCACCCTCGTCATCCAGTTCCTCGTCCTCGGCGGCGCCCTCCTGACCGCCCTGCTGTCGGTCACCGCGCTGAAGGACGCGCGCAGGGCACTGCCCGAAGGGGAGTTCTGGTTCCTGCTGCTGGCCTCCGCCGCCGGCGCCGCGCTCCTGCCCGCCGCACGCGACCTGGCGACCCTCGTCGTCGCCCTGGAGGTCGCCTCCCTGCCCGCCTTCGCCCTCGTCGGCCTCCGGCACGGCGACCGCAGGTCCTCCGACGCGGCCCTGAAGTTCTTCCTGTCGTCGGTCACCGCCACCGCCGTCAGCCTGCTCGGCGTCAGCTTCGTCTACGCCACCACCGGCACCCTGTACCTCACCCGGATCGCCGAACGCATCCAGCACGTCGACGGTCAGCTCCACACGCTCGCCCAGACCGGCGTCGTCCTCACCCTGGTCGGCTTCGCCTTCAAGACGGCGGCCGTCCCCTTCCACTTCTGGGTGCCCGACACCTACGTGGGCGCCCCCCTGCCGGTCGCCGCCTATCTGTCGGTCGTCGGCAAGGCCGTCGGCTTCACCGGACTGATCCTCGTCACCGTCGTCGCCTTCCCGTCGTACTCCGGCGCCTGGGGCCCCGCGCTGGCCGTGCTCGCCGCGCTCACCATGACCGTCGGCAACGTCGGCGCCCTGCGCCAGCAGGCCACGCGCGCGTACAGCGCGGTACGACTGCTCGCCTGGTCCTCCGTCGGCCAGGCCGGCTACCTCCTGGTGCCGATCGCCGCCGCCGGGTACTCCAAGGACCCGCAGAAGTCGATCGGCTCCACGGTCGCCTACGCCCTGATGTACGCCGCCGTGAACATCGGCGCCTTCGCCGTGGCCGCGCTCGTGGGCCGTACGAAGGAACGCAACCGCGTCAGCGACTACCGCGGCCTGTACGCCACGAACCCGCTGACCGCGCTGCTGCTGGCCTTCTTCCTGCTCTGCCTGGCCGGCCTTCCCCCGGGTGTCATCGGGCTGTTCGCCAAGGTCGCCGTGTTCTCCGCGGCCGTCGACGCCGGACTCGGCTGGCTCGCCGTCGTCATGGCCGTCAACGTCGTCATCGCGTTGTTCTACTACCTCCAGTGGACGACCCTGCTGTTCCGCGCCCCCGAGGGCGAACCCGTCCGGCACCGCGTCCCGGCCCCCCTCACCGCCGCCCTCGCCCTGACGGGCGTCCTCGGCGCAGCGCTCTCCGGCGCCCCCCAGCTGGTGCTCCGCTTCGCCGGCACCGGCCTGTTCTGAGTCCTGGGCCCGCCACGCGCGCGTGGGGCACCGGCCCTCACGCGCGCGTGCCGCCCGGCGCCCCGCTCACCCGGACGGCCCGCGCGCCGTCGCGCGCACCAGGGAACCCGCGGCCCTCGCCTCGCGTTGACCAGTTCGGAAGGGTCCACTGGACGTGACACCACACGGCACCGGTGGAGTCGAAGCGCAGCAAGCGAAGGGTTCCCCTGCCGCACCACTTGGAGGGCGTACCGTGCACCGCCGGCACAACGGGCTCAGGACCGCAGTCCTCCTCGGGGGACTGTCCGCACTCATCATCCTCATCGGCAGTCTGTTCGGCCGCACCGGCCTGATCGTCGCGGTCCTCGTCGCCCTCGGCACCAACGCGTACGCGTACTGGAACAGCGACAAGCTGGCGCTGCGCGCCATGCGGGCCCGCCCGGTCAGCGAGTTCGAGGCCCCGGCCCTGTACCGCATGGTCCGCGACCTCTCCACCCAGGCCCGCCAGCCCATGCCCCGCCTGTACATCTCCCCGACCGAGGCACCCAACGCCTTCGCGACCGGCCGCAACCCGCGCAACGCCGCGGTGTGCTGCACGGAGGGCATCCTGCGCATCCTGGACGAGCGCGAGCTGCGCGGCGTCATCGGCCACGAGCTCAGCCACGTCTACAACCGCGACATCCTCATCTCCTCCGTCGCCGGCGCCCTGGCCTCCGTGATCATGTTCCTGGTCAACTTCGCCTGGCTGATCCCGATCGGACGCTCCGACGACGACGAGGGCCCCGGCCTGATCGGCATGCTCCTGATCATGCTCCTCGGCCCGCTCGCCGCCTCCCTCATCCAACTGGCCATCAGCCGTTCCAGGGAGTACGAGGCGGACGCGTCCGGCGCCCGGCTCACCGGCGATCCGCTCGCGCTCGCCAGCGCCCTGCGCAAGCTGGAGATGGGCACCCAGCAGCTCCCGCTGCCCCCCGAGCCGCGTATCGAGACGGCGAGTCACATGATGATCGCCAACCCGTTCCGCCCCGGTCAGGGGCTGTCGAAGATGTTCTCCACGCACCCGCCGATGGCGGAGCGCATCGCCCGGCTCGAGCAGATGGCCGGCCGCCGGCTCTGAGAGACGGCCGGGGACGAAGCCCGGCCGGGGAGAGCCGCCCTGGACGGCGGCGACGGCGCCCGGCCTTACCTGTCCGGGCGGGTCGCTCAGCGCCCGGCGAATCCGTCGTCCGTCCGGACCACTTCACGCCCCAGGGGCATCAGCGAGGCCGGGATGAGCTTCAGGTTGGCCCACCCGAACGGGATGCCGATGATCGACAGGAACAGCGGGATGCTGGTGATCAGGTGCCCCAGCGCCAGCCACCAGCCCGCGAAGACCAGCCAGATCACGTTGCCGATGAACGACCCCGCCCCGGCCCCCGGACGCTCCACGGCGTCGCGGCCGAACGGCCACAGGACGAATCCCGCGAGGCGCAGCGACGCGATGCCGAACGGAATGGTGATGATCAGGACGAAGCAGATGAGCGCGGCGATCAGGTAACCGATCGCCATCCAGATGCCGCAGCAGACCAGCCACACGAGGTTGAGCAGCAGGTTGATCACCTTCATGATCGGCATCCTCCAAGATCGTTCCGTCGGCACTGCCCGCTGACTCAAGTATCGGTGCGATCAGGGGATGTGAGGGAGCCACAGCCCCCTTGTAGCGTGATCGGGAACGTTCGGAGACGATCCCGCGGTGCGCCGCCGCCGTACGCCGGGCCCTACCGCGCCGCCCACCAGCGTCGTACGCCGTACGAGGCCATGCCCGCCACCAGCACGCCGCCGCCCACGGCCACCGAGATCCACGGCAGGGCGAACGCCAGCGTCACGCATCCGACGAGGCCCAGCGCCGGGACCGCGCGCCGGGCCGGGGCGGGATCGAGGGTCCAGGCGGAGGCGTTGGCGACCGCGTAGTACGCCAGGACGCCGAAGGAGGAGAAGCCGATCGCGCCCCGGACGTCGACCGTCGCGGCCAGCACCGCGACCACCGCGCCCACGGCCAGCTCCGCCCGGTGCGGCACCTGGAAACGGGGGTGCACGGCGGCCAGCACAGCGGGCAGATGCCGGTCCCGGGCCATGGCCAGCGTGGTCCGCGAGACGCCCAGGACCAGGGCGAGCAGCGACCCCAGCGCGGCCACGGCGGCCCCGGCGCGCACCACCGGGACCAGCCCGGGCACACCGGCCGCCCGCACCGCGTCGGCCAGCGGTGCCGCCGCGCGGCCCAGCCCGTCCGGCCCCAGCACGGAGAGCGCGGCCACCGCCACGCACACGTACACGGCCAGCGTGATGCCCAGGGCGAGCGGGATCGCGCGCGGAATGGTGCGCGCGGGATCGCGCACCTCCTCGCCGAGGGTCGCGATCCGCGCGTACCCGGCGAAGGCGAAGAACAGCAGCCCGGCCGCCTGAAGGACGCCGCCGGCGCCGACCGAGCCGCCGACGGCCGCCCGGTCGGCGGCAGAGGCGCCGGACCCCAGACACACCACGACCACGGCGGCGAGGACCGCCAGCACGACCGCCACGATCACCCGCGTCAGCCAGGCGGACTTCTGGACGCCGCCGTAGTTCACCGCGGTCAGCGCCACCACCGCCGCGACCGCCACCGCGTGCGCCTGACCCGGCCAGACGTACGCGCCCACGGTGAGCGCCATCGCCGCACAGGAGGCCGTCTTGCCGACGACGAACGCCCAGCCCGCCAGATGGCCCCAGAACATGCCGAGGCGTTCACGCCCGTACACGTACGTGCCGCCGGAGGCGGGATACCGGGCGGCCAGCCGTGCCGAGGAGGTGGCGTTGCAGTAGGCCACCACGGCGGCGACCGCGAGCCCGAGAAGCAGCCCGGAGCCCGCCGCGCGGGCCGCCGGCCCCAGGGCGGCGAAGATCCCGGCTCCGATCATCGAGCCGAGCCCGATGACCACGGCGTCCGTGACCCCGAGGGTGCGCCGCAGCGCGGACGCCGAGGACGGGGCAGCGGACCGACTCATGGTCCGAACCCTACTGACCGGTGCAACCGCGGGACGCGGTCAGGGTGTCCCTCTCCACGATGTGCTCCCGGCGCGGGACGAACACGCGTGTGGTAAGCACGATCACAGCACGTGACAAGCACGACAAGCACGACAAGCACGACGCAGCCTGCGGGCGCAGCAGCACAGCCTGTCCGAACCGAAGTCGAAGCACCGGGACAGTGCAGGCACGGCGTGGAAGGGCAGGTTCAGAGCATGGGCATCATCAGCTGGATCATCCTGGGGCTCCTGGCCGGCGCCATCGCGAAGCTCCTGCTGCCCGGGCGTGACCCGGGCGGCTTCATCGTCACGACCCTCATCGGCGTCGCCGGAGCGTTCCTCGGCGGCTGGATCTCCGCCCGCTGGCTGCACCACCCGATCAGCCGGCAACTCTACGACGGCGCCACCTGGGCCGCCGCGATCGGCGGCTCGCTCGTGCTGCTGATCGCCTACCGCATCTTCTTCGGCAACTCGCGCGACTGAGCCCGTGGGCCGGGCGGGGCCGCGGCCGGCGGGTGGGAAAGGGTGGGCGCCGACCGGGTGCCCACCCTGTTCTGTCCTACCGGTAGTTCACGAACTGGAGCGCGAAGTCGAAGTCCTGGCCCTTCAGCAGCGCGATGACGGCCTGGAGGTCGTCGCGGCTCTTGGAGCTGACGCGCAGTTCCTCGCCCTGGACCTGGGCCTTCACGCCCTTGGGCCCCTCGTCGCGGATGAGCTTCGCGACCTTCTTCGCGTTCTCCTGGGAGATGCCCTCCGTGATCGACGCGAAGAGCTTGTACTCCTTGCCGGACAGCTGCGGCTCGCCCGCGTCCAGGGCCTTCAGCGAGATGCCGCGCTTGATCAGCTTGGACTGGAAGACGTCGAGGACTGCCTTCACCCGGTCCTCGGAGTTCGCCTCCAGGAGGATCTTTTCACCGGACCACGAGATCGAGGCACCGACGCCCTTGAAGTCGTAGCGCTGCGAGATCTCCTTGGCGGTCTGGTTGAGGGCGTTGTCGACCTCCTGCCGCTCGACCT
Organism: Streptomyces sp. NPDC091412; assembly: GCF_044756885.1. Lineage (NCBI taxonomy): Bacteria > Bacillati > Actinomycetota > Actinomycetes > Kitasatosporales > Streptomycetaceae > Streptomyces > Streptomyces sp. NPDC091412. The sequence continues at coordinate 156,236 of NZ_JBIVTV010000013.1, forward strand.
TCGAGACGATGTCGAAACTGGAGTCGGCCATGTCCTGTGGCTCCTTGTATCGGGGTGCGTATCGGATGCGTGCCGGCGGGCGTGGGGGAGGCCGCCGATCCCGGCCTGCGGGTCGCGGGTCGCATCCGCACCAGCCTAGCCATCCCAGGGCGTGCCGGCCGCCGATCAAAGGGGTGGCGGAGCACCCCTCAGCATCGGGTATTGTTTACGTCGTTGCCGGAGAGCACCGCCGAAAAGCGGTCGGACCGGCGGCATCCCAAGGCGGTGTGCCCGAGCGGCCAAAGGGAGCAGACTGTAAATCTGCCGGCTCAGCCTTCCCAGGTTCGAATCCTGGCGCCGCCACTCTGGGAAAACCCTCTTCGACCAGCCCTTACGGCAGGTCGGAGGGGGTTTCTTCGTTCCCTGCCTCGGTTCGACTCAGCATCGGATGCGGACGGCGTGTCTCACCCCGTGCCGCCCGAATCCCACCTCTGATCAGGGCGTGTCCCCCAGGTGTCCCCCGGGGGAGGCGTGACTGCTCGGGCTCGTTCCACTTGGGCAACGCGGCTTCGATCCGACTGTTGGCCCGCTCGCGGGTCTGGTCCAAGACCTTCGCGTAGACCCTGTGCAGTACCGCGATGCTGTGGCCGGCTCGGCGGCGCACTCCATGAGTCCACTCCCGAGCTGAGCCAGAAGGACACCCCTGCATGACGAAGATCATAGGGACGCCGGGCCAGCAGGGACGCGGTCGCGGACGACATGCTGACACCCGGCGCTCTGGCGCGTGACATCGCCGTCCTTGCGAACGGTGAGATCGGGTGGACCACGTCGCGGGTGCTCGATCTGCTGCCCGACGGCAGCACCGTGGGCTTTGACCAGGACCCGCCCGCGGGCCCGATCGAAAGGGGAGCCGTGCTGGACCACTGGAAGCATGGATTTACGGACGACACCCCACCCACACGTTCCCCCACGGCCTGCCGCCGAACGACAGGCCGGACCGCGGACCGTGCAACCGCCGGATGACGCGGTTGGCGCTGAAGGCGCCGTGCCACCAGATCCGGCTGGCCGCCGGCCCGTACGAGGCGCCGACGAGCTCGGCGAGGTCGAGGCTTTCGCGGGCGACGTCATGGAGCTCGCCGCGGCACAAGGGGTTCATCGCCCTGGCCGCCGCGCTCGCCGCCGCCGGCCGGTAACGCCACAGGGCCCTCGGCGCCTGAGGGCGTCCGGGGCCCCTCGTTTCCCATTCCTTCCGAGACCAGTAGTGCAGGCGCTTGGCCTCGGCCACCTTCACACATGGGGTCACTCAGCCATCGAGCTGCGCGGGCGAACGACGATTGTGCTTTTTCCATGCCGCCACGCCGATGAGGAGCACGATCAGCGCTATCGACGTCGCGCGAACAGACTCCCAGGCCCATACCGCTGGAGATGAGGCCCTGGACGCTTCGACTTGCAACCGCATCATTGTCTCGGCAAGTGTGATAACTGGGACGAGGAGTTGAAAGGGGAGGCGAATCGTGCCTTGGCGTGCCAGCCAACCCGCCACACTGAGAAGCGGTCCCAAGATCAGGGCTGCGAGGCACCAATACAACGTCATGCTGGCGAATTCGCCCCATGAGAAGAACTCTCTGCCGCTGGTCTCCGAGAGGTCGACTGTCCTGAAATCGCCCTGCGCGGCCTTGATTGAGTAGTAGGAGACCACAGTGATGAGCAATGCAGCCGTGCCGACGGTGGCGGCCTTCAACTTGGATGCGCTTGCCATGCCGAGGCAAAAGGGGATGGCTGCGTAACACCAGCCGGCGACCAGGACTGCCCCAAGCGCGCTTGCCCATGGGCTGGCGGATGCGTCGAGGAGGGGGCCGCCCATTCCCACGGCGGCGCCCGTGGCGATGGCTAACGACACAAGTGGCAGCGTGCGCATACTGGGACAACCTCGCGAGAGATGGTGGGAATGAGTGGGTGGCTCGACCACTCAAAGAAGTGAGATTACAAGGGAATGAAGCGCCGGCCGCAGGTCCAGGGCGGCCGGTGCTTCAGTTGGTCAGGCCGTGGTGAGACCAGCGAGATCAGTCGTACGTGCTTCAGTAGGCGTTGCACGTGTGCGAGGTACCCGCAGTCGCGTACGCCTTCGCCCAGATGTCGGCGTTCTGAATGGCCTTGTCGGTCTGCGATGCTATGGCCACCGAGGCCCTCAGGTCTCCTGGCGCGCCCTGTCCGTCAGCGCGTCGCGAACGGCTGGTCCGTGGGGACGATTTCCCGGCCCAGCGGGAACAGCGCGACCGGAATCATCTTGAGGTTGGCGATGGAGAACGGAATGCCGATGATCGTGACGGCCAGGGCGATGGCGACGGCGATGTGCTCGAGGGCCAGCCACCAGCCCGCGAGGACCAGCCACAGGACATTGCCGATGAAGGAGGGGGCACCCGCGCCGCGGCGCTCGACCGTGGTGTATCCGAAGGGCCACAGGGCGTAGACAGCGATACGGAACGCCGCGATGCCGAACGGGATGCCGATGATCGTGATGCACAGCAGCACGCCCGCGAGGAAGTAACCGAGGAACAGCCAGAAGCCGCTCAGGACCAGCCAAATGACGTTGAGGATTGTCTTCACCGGTGACGACCTGCCATCTGCTCGAGTCGGGCGATGCGCTCCGCCATCGGCGGGTGCGTGGAGAACCTCTTCGACACCCCCTGACCAGGGCGGAACGGTTCGCGATCATCATGTGGCTCGCGGTCTCGATGCGAGGCTCCGGGGGCAGCGGGAGTTGCTGGGTCCCCCTCTCCAGTTTGCGCAGGGCGCTGGCGAGGGCAAGTGGGTCGCCGGTGAGCCGGGCGCCGGACGCGTCCGCCTCGTACTCCCTGGAACGGCTGATGGCCAGTTGGATGAGGGAGGCGGCAACCCATTGTTCGCGAAGGGTGTAGACCGGTTTTTCACAATCGGAGCCCGGCAGAATATGAGCGCAAACAGTCCTGTGCCATGCCGCTGTAGGTAATGGGAAATTTGTCGCCGCCTCCGCGTCCGTCGTTGCCGTGGTGCGCCAAAGATAAATCGAACGAGTGGTTGATTGCCTGAGTTCCGCGCGCTGACCGGGGGCGCTGAGGACTCTGCCCTTGGGGGCGGCGCCGACGCCATGCGACTCGGGCTCCGCTGGACGAGGGAGAGAGCCCTGATATGCAGTGCGGGCTTGGCTGTGATCATGTACGTTCGGCTGATTGCGGTGTGAGCGGCTGCGATGAGCATCGGATGCGGACGGCGTGTGGTCGGCGAGGGTGGATCCGATTGCGGCGCATGGTGCTTCTTGCAGTGACAGGATCGGTGCTATGGGCACCGAGACGGACTGGGTGTACCGGGTGTTCGAGCCGCACGGCTCGGAGGGATGGCGCCCCTACGGCAGCGACCCCGAACGGTGGCGGGGCACGATCACTGCCGACGATTCGAGCGAGGGTCCCCAGTACGCCCTTTCTCTTGTCGTCGCCGACCTGATGACCGAGTGGAAGGTGCGCGGCCTTCACCGGGCGAAGCACGTGCGGGTCTACCTCTGGCGCGACGAGGAGGGCGACCAGGAGGACGCCGACGCCATCGTGGAGGTCCGGCCGAGCATCCACGCTGAGTTACCGGCGGGCGACCAGGCCCTGGTCCGGCTGCGCATGGTCCGGTTTGACGGACACGCTCGGTGTGGTGATCAGGCCGTCAGGACAGTCCCGGTTCGGCGGGGCGCCGGCACACGCCACCCCTCCATGGCCGTTCTTCCTCGTGTGGAGCGTGCCGGCCCTTCTAGTCGCCGGCTGGAGGAGGGGGCTGGTTGCCGGCCGCCCGTGTGGCGGTCCGCCGGACGCTTCCGGCACTGTTGGCCAGCGCCCGACGCCACGGCGCGACCCCCTCGAGCTCGACCTCCAAGGAGAAGCTGAGGAAGGTCCGGATCAACACGATCAGGCCCAGTACACCTACGTTGTCCAGTGTCGGCGCGACCGCGACAGTACGGATGAGGTCTGCGGCGACGAGAACCTCAAGCCCCAGCAGCAAGGCGCCACCGAAGCACCGCCGGAGAGCCAGATACCCGTCGGCGGAGCGCCGTGACTTCCGCCAGGCCCGAGCAGCGGCCACCATGGACAGGACGAAGCCCACGACCAGCACGATCGCACCCACGGCCTCGAATGCCTGGGCAGCACGCTGCATCGCGTGGGTGAACGTCACATTGCATCTCCGGCTTCTTTCACGCACCGCATGAGCTGATCATCGGCCAGTGCGGCCCACTTGGCGACCGCAGCACTGTCCACGCGGTGCGGGCCCGGCTTCGAAGACCCGTGGTTGCCCGCTCGAACCCGCCCGCTGAGCGGTCATCAGCGCCGGCGAAGGCCTGCGAGCCTGCTCCGGCGGCCTTCCCACCCGGGACCAGGAGACCTCGCCCGGGCCCTTGGCGGCTATGTCCCGCAGCTGCCGGCCGCCGGCGCCGGGGTGTAGCGCTGGACACGCTGGAGTTGGTGGTCCGGGTGCGGGATGTGGGCCCGGCGGATGGCGAGGAGGGCGACGTCGTCGCCGAGGCGTCCGCCGGTGTGGGCGAGCAGGTCGCGTTCGATCTGGTGGAGCAGCGCCTCGGGAGGACGGTCGGTCCACTGGGCCGCGCGTTCCGCGAACGGGTAGAAGACGCCGTTGTGGTCACGGGCTTCGATGACACCGTCGGTGTACAGGACCAGCGTGTCCTCAGGGCCGAAGGGCAGGACATCGACGACGTGGTTGTCGGGATCCGTGACGCCGACGCCAAGTGGGGGCCCGGGGTGGAGGCGGGGCACGTGGACGGTGTTGTCCGGGCCGAGCAGCAGGGGGGCCGGGTGACCGCAGCTGGTCATGCGGACCAGGGGCTCGGCGTCGGTGATCTCGACCAGAAGAGCGGTCACGAAGCGTTCTCCCGCCTCGCCCTCCGGTTCGAAGTCGGCGAGGTAGCGGGTCATGCTCCGCTCCAGGGAAGCGGCCAGCTCGGGCAGGGAGGCCTGCTGGTGGGCGGCCTCGCGGAAGGCGCCGAGCAGGAGGGCGGCCTCGCCCAGGGCGGGCAGGCCCTTGCCCCGCACGTCGCCGATCATCACGCGGGCCGCGCTGCCGGTGCGGGCGGCGGCATAGAGGTCGCCGCCGATCTCGGCCTCCTCCTCGGAAGCCAGATAGACACAGGCGAGCCGCAGCGGGCCGAGCCGGCTCGGCAGCGGCCACATCAGCACCTGCTGGGCGGCCTCGGCGACCGACCGGACCCGGGCCATCTGGCGTGCGTGCCGGTCGCGCACCGCACACAGGAACACGATCAACGAGGTGATCACCGCGATGGCGATCACCTCCACTATTGCGTTCCGTGAGGACTGCATTCCGGTCCGCCAGCTGCTGACCGCCTCGCCCGCCATGGCCAGGGCCCCGATGCCGGCCGTCGTCCAGGGGCCCGCGAACCACGCGGTGAGCGTGGGCGCGACCACCAGCAGCGGGCTGAGAATGATGTTCGGCCCAGTCGCGATGTCCGCGGCGGTGATCACGACGATGAGCGCAACAGGGATCAGCAGCAGCAGGTGGCTAGGCTGCCACGGCTGCCCGAGACCCACATGTCCCTGCCTGGAGCCCATGCCTTCCAGACTGCTCCGCTACGGATCGCCCCGCGACCGCAGGAGACGGCGAAAGCAGCGAGCACGCAGGCGCGGCCTCAGAGGTGGACCGTCGGAGTGGCCGGCCTTCCGTGGACCGGCGTCGCAAGGGGGAGGAACAGTCGGCCAAGGTCGAGCGCTCGGCCAAGTTCGGGACGAAGATCCGTTACCGGTGCTACGGGCGCCATTCGAACAGCAGGATGGTCGCGTCGTCCCGCAGCTGGTTGCGCTGGTGGTCGAGGATGGCGTGGATGAGCAGCCGTAGTACCTCGGCCGGGCGCTGGCCGGCGGCGGAGGAGCGGATGATGAAGTCGGTGAACCGGTCGAGGCCGAATTCCACTCCATCCGTTTCGCGTGCCTCCACAACGCCGTCGGTGTAGAGCAGGACGTGGTCGCCCGGTTCCAGTGTCGTCTCGTGGACCTGCCGGGCTGTCGGGGCGAGTTCGCCGACCAGGCCGAGCGGGGGCTGTGGGGGGCTGTCCAGCGCCCCGTCGACCACCCGCTCGGCACGGATCAGCAGCGGCGGCGGGTGACCGCAGTTGACCCAGCGCAGCACCCCGGTCTGCGCGTCGAGCCGGCACAGCACGCCGGTGCAGAACTGGTCGGGCAGCCACTGGGCGAGCGCCTGGTCGACGGAGCCGACGACGTCGGCCAGGTCGCCACCGCCGCGGCGGGCGTTCCGCGCCGCGGCCATGGCGACCGACGCAGTCAGGCCGGAGGTCAGATCGTGCCCCATGGAGTCGAGGATCAGCGTGTGCAGTACGTCCTTGACCACCGAGTGGTCGAAGGCGTCGCCGGCGACGTCGTACGCCGGTTCCAGGACCGCGGTGGAGACGCACCTGTTGCTGCCGATGGTGCGGGGTGGCAGGAAGGCCCGCAGCATCTCGGTGGGCAACCGCATGGTCGCGGTGCGGGTGCGGGCGACGAGCCAGTCGCTGTAGGCGCGCTTGGAGGTGATCAGCATGGCGAACAGATGGGCCAGCATCCGGCTGCGGCGCATACGCACCCCGTCGAGCGCGGCGGTCCGCATCGCCAGCACGCCCAACCGCTCCGCACCGTCGACCAGGGGCATCCATATGATCACGCCGTCGTCGGCGTCGGCCACCTGTGGGGAGACGGTGCGGTACGCCCCGCCGGCCAACGAGTCGGCCACCGGCAGCGGCTCCAAGGTCTCGTCGAGTGGGATGAGCAGCCGTTGCTGCAGGTCGACGAGGTAGATCAGCGCGGTGTCCAGGCCGAGGGCCGAGGCGCACCGGTTCGCCAGGGCGGACAGCTCGAACGGCAGGGCCGTCTGCGCCTCGATGATCAGCTCTTCCAGCCGGCTCTCGTCGACGGCGGCGTCGGGACCGGCGGACGCGTGTGGTGGGTCCGACACGGGGATCACCACCTTCCGCGCTCAGTTTCACACCAATCCCGACCTCTCTCGCGTCAGGCACGATCGGCCCCAGGGGGGCGGGTATGGCGACGGAGGGACGGGTGTGGCTCAATTGCCGTCGATGTGAGGTCGTCGGCACGACGGCGCGGACGGGGAGGGCGGGGAAGGCGGAAGGCGACGTGGTGGGCGGGGACCGGCCGGTGATGTGGGCTGAGGCGGCCAGGGTGGCGACCGCGGTGGGGCCGGTGGTCGCGATGGCCGTGTTCGCGGTCTGCTCCCGCGTGCGGCGGAGTGCCTGACATGCCGCGACTGCGTACCGTCTGGCACCGCTGCTGGGGAGCCGTCGCCCTACTGCTCGGCGCCGCGCTGGTCTTCTTCGCCGGCCTCGGACTGACCCGCGTGCCCGACGACATGGCCGAGGAGCGCGCGTATCGAGCCGCTCGCCTCTGTGACACGGCAGTCACCGAGGACTGCCTGCGCCCCGTCCAGGCCACCGTGCGCGGCACGGAGATCAGGGAACAGTCCAAGAACCAGCGGTACGACCTCCGGCTCACCGGACCCGGCCCCGTGCCCCGGGAAGTGGCCATGGGAGGAGCCGAGCCGCTGCTCAGGCACCTGCGTGCCGGAGACGTGGTCACCGTCACCATGTGGCGGGACTACGCGACCGCCGTGAGCAAGGACGGCGTGACGCAGTACTCCGACGACAACCCCGAGGGACTGCCTCTGTGGTCCACGGCCATCGCCCTGGCCCTGCTCGCCACCGGCCTGTTCGCCGCCTGTGCGGGGGGACACGCGGTCGCGCGCGCTCCTCACTACGCCGCGACGGGGCTCCCGACACGCCTCGGAAAGCACGGGGTGCAGACAATCGGTGCCGTGTTCTGCGCTGTTCCTGCCGGGCTGTTCGGTCTATGGACCGGCCCTGTCGGAGTGATCGTCCTGTGGCCGGTCCTTGTCGGAGTGCTGCTCGTGGCGACCCGGCGCCTCGACACGCCGAACGGGGGCCGGGGCCGGCACGCGAGCGCGCGGGCACACACGCGGAGTGACACCACAGGGCGATGACGACGTCTTGAATCCGGGCGGCGCGGCCGGTGAATCCGCCGGCTCAGCCTTCCCGGGTTCGCACCCTGGCGCCGCCACTTGGGGGAAGACCCCCTCTGATCGGCCTATACGGCAGGCCGGAGCGGGCTTTGTGGGTGGGCGCGGGGTCGGTGTCGGTGGTGCCGTGCACACTGGGGCCATGTCCTCGCGTCGCAGACTCTGCCCCGTGTGCCGTCGGGAGATCGCCGTGGTCGCCGGGCGGTTCGCGCGGCACGACCCGCCCGGGACGCGGGCGAGCGGCGGGCTGACCTCCTGTGCCGGATCGCGCCGGATGGCGCAACTCGGCGCCGCGCAGCCGTCGTTGGACGGCTATGCCGTTCCGGAGTGTCCTGGGCAGATGCCCTTGTTCTGAGCGGTTGTCGGTGCCGGAGGCGCCCGGACGTACTCAGTTGCCCGCCACCGACTTCACCGCCACCGACACCGGTGCCGAGCCGCTGACGAGTTCCAGGGTCAGGCCGGCCGTGGCCGGGGTCTCCACCAGTTCGGCCACTACGGCGGCCACGTCGTCGCGCGGGATCATGCCGCGGCCGGTGTGGGCCTCCAGACGCACCTGGCCGGTGCCGGCGTCGTTGGTCAGCGAGCCGGGGCGCAGGATCGTCCAGTCCAGGGCCTCCTGACGGCGGACGTGGTCGTCCGCCTCGCCCTTGGCGCGCAGATAGACGTCGAAGACCTCGTCGCCCTTGTGCGCCGCGTCCGCGCCCATCGACGACACGACCAGATGGCGGCGCACGCCCGCGCGTACCGCCGCGTCCGCGAACAGCACCGCCGCACCCTTGTCCACCGTGTCCTTGCGCGCCGCGCCGCTGCCCGGGCCCGCGCCCGCCGCGAACACCGCCGCGTCGGCGCCCCGCAGCAGCTGCGCGACCTCCTCGACCGACGCCGACTCCAGGTCGAGCACGACCGGTTCGGCGCCGGCCTCCCGCAGGTCCTCGCTCTGCTCGGCACGGCGGACGATGCCCGCCACCGCGTCCCCGCGCGCGGCGAGCAACCGCTCCAGCCGCAGCGCGATCTGACCATGACCACCAGCGATGACAATGCGCATGCTTCCGACCGTACGCCCGGACGGCCGTATCCGCCGCACGACTTCGGCCAGGCCCCGGGGCGCGCTCCACCGTGTCCCGCACGCCCCTGGCGGCACTGCCGCAGCCCTGCGGCACGGACCGTCAGGACAACTCCCCCCGCCCCTGCCGCGGCAGCCCCAGCTCCACCGTGGCGGCGGAGTCGCAGAACTCCCGTACCGCGCTGGTGCGTGCCACCACGCGCCCCCGGTGCACCACGATCCGGCTGTACGCGAGCGACAGCGCCCCCGCGAGCCGGTCGCCGCGCACCGCGAGCAGCTCGGCGGGGAAACCCGCCTCCACCCGCACCTCGGGCAGACCGAGCACCGCGCGGGCGGACGCGCTCACCGCGTCGTAGGCCTCCTCGGGGCGCAGTCCGTGCCGTGAGGCCAGCAGGTAGGCGGCCTCCAGCGGGTCGCCGCGCCCCACCGGGTTCGACACGTCCCGCAGGGCGCCGCTGCCCGCGGCCACCCGGACCCCGGCCGCCCGCAGCAGCCGCACCGGCGCCGTCCCGTGTCCCTCGGCGCCGCCGCAGCAGCCCTGCGGCAGGCACACCACCCTCACCCCGGCCGCGGCCAGCTGGTCCGCGGCCCGCTCGGCCGCCCCGGCGGGCAGCCGGGCCAGGCCGCCGCACGGGCCCAGCGTCACTCCCGGGCGCAGCCCGCCCGCCATCGCCGCGATGCGCGCCAGGCGGGCCGGGTCGGCGCCGTCGGTGTGCAGGTCGACGGGGCAGCCGTGCTCGGAGGCGACTTCGAGGACCGTCTCGACGTAGCCCGTCGGGTCGGGGTCCACGTCCGGGCAGCCGCCCACGACGCAGGCGCCCATCTTGAGCGAGTCCCGCAGTATCGCCAGGCCGTCCGCGCCGGCCGCCCCGGTCAGCACGCGCGGCACCGCCACCGTCGTCAGTTCGGTGAGCCCGCGCAGCGACCGCCGGGCCCGCAGGACCGCCGTCAGGCCGCCGAGCCCCTGGACGTCGCCCACGCGTACGTGTGCGCGTACGGTCGTCGCGCCGTGCCCCAGTTGCAGCAGCGCGGCCTCGGTGGTGCGGCGCTGGACGTCCTCCGGTTCGTACGACACCGGTCCGCCGCTGTCGGCGGTCAGGGCCGTGTCGGCGTGGGCGTGGGGCTCGGCCGGGGCCGGCAGGAGCAGGTAGCCGCTGAGGTCGACGCGCGGCGCGCCGCCCCGCGGGCCGCCCGCGCCGAGGCTGCCCGCGGTGCCGACCGCCTCGATGCGCTCACCGGACAGCCGTACGTCCACGGTCCGCCCGTCGGTCAGCCGGGCTCCGCACAGCAGCAGCCCGTCCGGGTCCGTCCGTCCGGACGGGCCCGGCGAGGAGGACGAGGGGGGTGGCGGCTGTCCGGGGGGCATCGCACTCCAGGTACGCAGGGCGACAGGGGTTCGGGACACGTTCGGGGCGCGGACCGCGAGGCCGCGCGGGCCACGCAAGATCACGCAGAGTGAGTCGAGCCTAGGGCGGCCGCCGGGCCTGGCGAGGGAGGAGCGCAATAGTCGTACCGGTGTGGCCGCGGGACCTGGGGCGGTGCCGGGAAACGGATTTGGGTGAACGGCCGCAGAGCGTGTAATGTCTTCCTCGCTCGCCCCAATAGCTCAGTCGGCAGAGCGTCTCCATGGTAAGGAGAAGGTCAACGGTTCGATTCCGTTTTGGGGCTCTGGTGTGAGAGGTTCCCGTCGCAAGGCGGGGCCCGATCGCATCACAGCGGTGTAGCTCAGTCGGTAGAGCAAGCGGCTCATAATCGCTGTGTCACCGGTTCAAGTCCGGTCACCGCTACTCACAGTAGCCGATTGCGGGGTCGGTCCTTCGATCGGCTACTCTTTCTTGCGTTGAACTAGCCTACCCGTTCGTCAAGGAGCACTCACGTGGCTGCCACCGACGTCCGCCCGAAGATCACGCTGGCCTGCGTGGAGTGCAAGGAGCGGAACTACATCACCAAGAAGAACCGGCGGAACAACCCCGACCGGCTCGAGATGAAGAAGCACTGCCCGCGTTGCAACGCGCACACCGCGCACCGCGAGACGCGCTGATCAGATTCAGACATGAGGCCGTCCCCGCACCACGGGGGCGGCCTCATGTTGTTTCATGTGCGAAAGCCCAGCGAAAGTCCAGCGGGAGCCCGGTGAAAGCCGGACCGCCCGCCGGGCCGCGTAAACCCCAGCGACACCAGGAGGTGCCGAGCCATGGCGCTCGACCAGTCCTTCGTGGGGCGGTCCTACCCGCCCACCGACCCCTACGAGGTGGGCCGGGAGAAGATCCGTGAGTTCGCGGAGGCGGTGGGCGACGCCAACCCGGCGTACACGGACCCGGAAGCCGCCAAGGAGCTCGGCCACCCTGATGTGATCGCCCCGCCGACCTTCGTCTTCGCGATCACCTTCAAGGCCGCAGGACAGGTCGTCCAGGACCCGCAGCTCGGCCTGGACTACAGCCGCGTGGTGCACGGCGACCAGAAGTTCGCCTACACCCGGCCCGTGCGCGCCGGCGACCGGCTCACCGTCACCTCCACCATCGAGTCGATCAAGTCCCTGGCCGGCAACGACGTCCTGGACATCCGCGGCGAGGTGCACGACGAGACGGGCGAGCACGTCGTGACCGCCTGGACCAAGCTCGTGGCCCGCGCGGCCGAGGAGGCGTGAGGAAACCGATGACGGCGAAGATCGCCTACGACGACGTCGAGGTCGGCACCGAGCTGACGGCGCAGACCTTTCCCGTGACCCGGGCCACCCTCGTCCAGTACGCGGGCGCCTCCGGGGACTTCAACCCCATCCACTGGAACGAGAAGTTCGCCAAGGAGGTCGGGCTCCCGGACGTGATCGCGCACGGCATGTTCACCATGGCCGAGGCGATCCGCGTGGTCACCGACTGGACGGGCGACCCTGGCGCCGTCGTCGAGTACGGCGTCCGCTTCACCAAGCCCGTCGTCGTCCCGAACGACGACGAGGGGGCCGTGATCGAGGTCTCCGGCAAGGTCGCGGCCAAGCTCGACGACAACACCGTGCGGGTCGACCTGACCGCCATGAGCAACGGGCAGAAGGTCCTCGGGATGTCCCGGGCCGTCGTGCGCCTGGCCTGACGGCCACCGCGGTCCCGCACTCGCCGAGGTGCGGGACCGTCAGCGGGGTCTCGTAGTCTTGGGCGCGTGCAGGAACTCCACGACGCGCCCCTCGCCCCGCTGACCACCTTCCGGCTGGGCGGCCCCGCGACCCGGCTGATCACCGCGACCACCGACGCCGAGGTGATCGACGCCGTCCGCGACGCCGACGCCCACGGCACACCGCTGCTGGTCATCGGCGGCGGCTCCAACCTGGTCATCGGCGACAAGGGCTTCGACGGCACCGCGCTGCGCATCGCCACCCGCGGCTTCGAACTCGGCGGTACGACGCTGGAGCTGGCCGCCGGAGAGGTGTGGACGGACGCGGTCGCGCGCACCGTCGAGGCCGGGCTCGCCGGCATCGAGTGCCTGTCCGGCATCCCCGGCTCCGCGGGCGCCACCCCGATCCAGAACGTCGGGGCGTACGGCCAGGAGGTGTCCTCGACGATCACCGAGGTCGTCGCCTACGACCGCCGGGCGGGCCGCACGGTGACCCTGGCCAACGAGGAGTGCGCGTTCTCCTACCGGCACAGCCGCTTCAAGACCGACCCCGAGCGGTACGTCGTCCTGCGCGTCCGCTTCGGGCTGGAGGACACGGACGGGCTGTCGGCGCCGGTCAAGTACGCCGAGACCGCCCGCGTCCTCGGCGTGGAGGCGGGCGACCGGGTACCGCTCGCCACCGCCCGCGAGACCGTGCTGAAGCTGCGGGCCGGGAAGGGCATGGTGCTGGACCCCGAGGACCACGACACCTGGTCCGCCGGCTCCTTCTTCACCAACCCGATCCTCACGGACACCGACTTCGCCGTGTTCCGTACGCGCGCGCGGAAGTGGCTCGGCGACGGCGCCGAGCCCCCCGCCTATCCGGCGGGACAGGGGCACACCAAGACCTCCGCGGCCTGGCTGATCGACAAGGCGGGCTTCACCAAGGGCTACGGCACCGGACCGGCCCGCATCTCCACCAAGCACACCCTCGCCCTCACCAACCGCGGCGCCGCGACCACGGAGGACCTGCTCGCGCTGGCCCGCGAGGTGGTGGCCGGGGTTCGCGAGGCCTTCGGCATCACCCTGGTCAACGAGCCGGTGACGGTCGGCGTGAGCCTGTAGCCACCCGGAAACCGGCTGGGGCGCCGTACGAAGATCACATAGGGTCGGTCCTCGTCCTTCACAGGGCACAAGGGGAGGGGAAGACCATGTGGGAACGACGCGGCCGACGTGCCGTGGCGGCCGTCGCCGCCGCCGTCCTTGCGGCCGTGCTCGCCACGGGATGCGGCACGGGCGCCGCGCCGACCGGAGGCGGGGAGCCGGACGCGGCGGCGTCCTACACGAGCGTGGGGGAGATCGACGAGACGCTCGCACCGGACGGCACCACCGTCCGCGTGGGATCCCCCCGCGCACAGACTGTCGCCCACCTGTACGAGGACCTGCGCTGCCCGGTCTGCGCGGAGTTCGAGACCCGGGGCGGCGGCGAGGGCCTGCGCGAGCTGATCCTGTCCGGCGAGGTCCGGGCCGAGTACACGCTGGCCTCGTTCCTCGACGACGGGCTCGGCGGCGAGGGCTCGAAGAAGGCCGCCAACGCCCTGCGGGCCGCCCTGGACGCGGGCAGGTTCGCCGAGTACCACGAGGTGCTCTTCGCGCACCAGCCCGAGGAGGAGGTCGACGGCTACACCGACGCCTTCCTGCTGGACATGGCCTCCGAGGTCCCGGGCCTGCGCGGCGCGGAGTTCGACGCGGCGGTGAAGGGCATGAAGCACCGCGACTTCGTGACCGCCTCCGAGAAGGCCTTCGACGCGTCGGGCGTGACCGGCACGCCCACCATGAAGGTGGACGGCAGGACCGTCGGCGGGTCACTGGCCGACGGCATCTTCCACAAGGAGACGCTGCCCATGGTGATCGGCGCCATGGCCCGGTCCTGACCGGCACACCCTCCGCGGCCGTCCGTCAGTTCGCCAGCCAGTCGTCTACCCCGGACAGCAGCTTGGCGCGCACGTCCTCGGGGGCCGCCGACGCGCGGATCGACTGGCGGGCCAGTTCCGCCAGTTCGGCGTCCGTGAAGGAGTGGTGGCGGCGGGCGATCTCGTACTGCGCCGCCAGCCGGGAGCCGAAGAGCAGCGGGTCGTCGGCGCCCAGGGCCATCGGGACACCCGCCTCGTACAGCCGGCGCAGGGGGACGTCCTCGGGCTTGTCGTACACGCCGAGGGCCACGTTCGAGGCCGGGCACACCTCGCAGGTCACGCCCCGGTCGGCCAGGCGGCTCAGCAGCCGCGGGTCCTCGGCCGCGCGCACCCCGTGGCCCACCCGGTGGGCCCGGAGGTCGTCCAGGCAGTCGCGGACCGAGGCGGGGCCGGTCAGCTCGCCGCCGTGCGGGGCCGCGAACAGGCCGCCGTCCCGGGCGATCGCGAAGGCCCGGTCGAAGTCCCGTGCCATGCCCCGGCGTTCGTCGTTCGACAGGCCGAAGCCGACCACGCCGCGGTCCCGGTAGCGCACCGCGAGGCGGGCCAGGGTACGGGCGTCCAGGGGGTGCTTCATACGGTTCGCGGCGACCAGGACCCGCATCCCGAGGCCCGTCTCGCGCGACGCCGTCTCCACCGCGTCCAGGATGATCTCCAGCGCCGGAATCAGCCCGCCCAGGCGCGGTGCGTACGAGGTCGGGTCGACCTGGATCTCCAGCCACCCCGAGCCGTCCCGGACATCCTCCTCGGCGGCCTCCAGCACGAGCCGCCGGATGTCCTCCGGCTCCCGCAGGCAGGAGCGTGCCGCGTCGTACAGCCGCTGGAAGCGGAACCAGCCCCGCTCGTCCGTCGCCCGCAGCCGCGGCGGCTCCCCGCTGACCAGGGCCGCCGTCAGCGCGTCGGGCAGCCGTACGCCGTGCTTGTCGGCCAGTTCCAGCAGGGTGGTGGGCCGCATCGACCCGGTGAAGTGCAGGTGCAGATGGGCTTTCGGCAGCTCAGAGAGATCACGTACACGCTCCATTCCTGGATGGTGCCGCACGTTCCCCGTGCCCCGGTAGTCGTTTCCCCATTCGTGGTCTTGCTCGCACAAACGAAGGGGCGCTCGCAGGCCACTCACGTGAGTGGCCTGCGAGCGCCCGCAAGCGGAAACGGCCCCCCGTCCCCCGCCCACCCCCCCACCGTCAGGCTGCGGCTCACGCCCGCC
>NZ_JBIVTV010000013.1:171627-219261 GCF_044756885.1 Streptomyces sp. NPDC091412
CCCCGGGACCCCGGCCCCGGTTTGGTGTTTCCCCTTTGGGTTTTGTGCCCCCAAAACCGGGGGGGGGGCGCGCGCCCCACCCGGTGGGGGGGCGGCCCCGCGCCCGCAAGCGGAAGCGGACCTCAGTCCCGCGCCTCCGCCAGCAGCTTCTGGATCCGGCTCACGCCCTCCACCAGGTCCTCGTCACCGAGGGCGTAGGACAGGCGCAGGTAGCCCGGCGTGCCGAAGGCCTCGCCCGGGACGACCGCGACCTCGGCCTCCTCCAGGATCAGCGCGGCGAGCTCCACCGAGGTCTGCGGGCGCCTGCCGCGGATCTCCTTGCCGATCAGCGCCTTCACCGACGGATAGGCGTAGAACGCGCCCTCCGGCTCCGGGCAGAGCACACCGTCGATCTCGTTGAGCATCCGCACGATGGTCTTCCGCCGCCGGTCGAAGGCCTCGCGCATCTTCGCGACCGCCTCCAGGTCGCCGGAGACGGCGGCGAGGGCCGCGGCCTGGGAGACGTTCGACACGTTCGACGTGGCGTGCGACTGGAGGTTGGTCGCGGCCTTGACCACGTCCTTCGGGCCGATGACCCAGCCCACGCGCCAGCCGGTCATGGCGTACGTCTTCGCCACGCCGTTGACGACGACGCACTTGTCGCGCAGCTCGGGCAGGAGCGCCGGCAGGGACACCGAGACGGCGTCGCCGTAGACCAGGTGCTCGTAGATCTCGTCGGTCAGCACCCACAGGCCGTGTTCGAGGGCCCAGCGGCCGATCGCCTCGGTCTCGGCCTCGGAGTAGACCGCGCCGGTCGGGTTGGACGGGGAGACGAAGAGGACGACCTTGGTCTTCTCCGTGCGGGCGGCCTCCAACTGCTCGACCGACACGCGGTAGCCGGTGGTCTCGTCCGCGACGACCTCGACCGGGACACCGCCGGCCAGACGGATCGACTCCGGGTACGTCGTCCAGTACGGCGCCGGCACGATGACCTCGTCGCCCGGGTCGAGGATCGCGGCGAACGCCTCGTAGATGGCCTGCTTGCCGCCGTTGGTGACCAGGATCTGCGAGACGTCCGGCTCCCAGCCGGAGTCGCGCAGCGTCTTCGCGGCGATCGCGGCCTTCAGCTCGGGCAGGCCGCCGGCCGGCGTGTAGCGGTGGTACTTGGGGTTCCGGCAGGCCTCGACGGCGGCCTCGACGATGTAGTCGGGGGTCGGGAAGTCCGGCTCGCCGGCGCCGAAGCCGATCACGGGACGCCCGGCGGCCTTGAGGGCCTTGGCCTTGGCGTCCACGGCGAGGGTGGCGGACTCGGAGATCGCGCCGATGCGGGCGGAGACCCGGCGCTCGGTGGGAGGGGTTGCAGCGCTCATGCCGTCCATCGTTTCAGACCGGAAACGCCCGGGGCACGCGGGTTTCACAGGGTGAACAAGGCCGGTGGAACTTCTGGACATCCGTCCGGATCCCGTCTCCTGCCAGGCGATCTTTCATCGACCGGAGCCGGTTGGGCACTTTCTGTTCGACGACCGGCGCCGGAACACGTACACTCTCACCTCGTTGGCCTTCAGCAGCCGCTGTCGCACCTGGTGCACACCGAGCATCCAGTCGTATGCGGTACGTTGGGGGACACACAAAGGGTCGTAGCTCAATTGGTAGAGCACTGGTCTCCAAAACCAGCGGTTGGGGGTTCGAGTCCCTCCGGCCCTGCTACACACCTTCGCCAGGATGTGTGCGCATGTACGTACAGCAATGCACCGCCGTGCGGCTCGACCGGGCGCGGCACGGCCACGACCCGGAATCAGGTGAGGACGAATGACGGACGCCGTGGGCTCCCTCGACACGCCTGATGCCCAGGACGAGGTGACGGAATCCAAGAAGGCCCGCAAGGGTGGCAAGCGTGGCAAGAAGGGCCCGCTCAAGCGCCTTGCTCTCTTCTACCGTCAGATCATCGCGGAACTCCGCAAGGTCGTCTGGCCGACCCGCAATCAGCTGACGACGTACACGACCGTGGTGATTGTCTTCGTCGTCATCATGATCGGCCTGGTGACCGTGATTGACTATGGGCTCAACCACGCGGCCAAGTACGTCTTCGGCTGAGCCACGAGCGAAGGGCGCCGCGGTTACCGGCGCCCCTTTTCGCATGTTCCACCCCTATGTATCCAGGAAGAAGCAGCCACCGTGTCTGACCCGAACCTGAACGACGCCATCGAGCCGACCGAGTCCGTGGATGACGAGCTCGACATCGTCGAAGGTGCGGACGAGGTCGACGAGGCCGAGGCTGCCGAGGCCGCCGCGGGCGAGCCGGCCGAGGAGGCCGCCGTCCACGTCGTGGACGAGGCGCCCGGGGGTGAGGCCGAGGAGCAGGAGCCGGAGGCCGAGGTCGACCCGGTCACCAAGCTCCGCGAGGAACTGCGCACGCTGCCCGGCGAGTGGTATGTCATCCACACCTACGCCGGCTACGAGAAGCGCGTGAAGGCGAACCTGGAGCAGCGTGCCGTCTCGCTGAACGTCGAGGACTTCATCTACCAGGCCGAGGTGCCCGAGGAAGAGATCGTCCAGATCAAGAACGGCGAGCGCAAGACCGTCCGGCAGAACAAGCTGCCCGGCTACGTCCTCGTCCGCATGGACCTGACGAACGAGTCCTGGGGCGTCGTCCGCAACACCCCGGGCGTCACCGGGTTCGTGGGCAACGCCTACGACCCGTACCCGCTGTCCCTGGACGAGATCGTGAAGATGCTCGCCCCCGAGGCGGAGGAGAAGGCCGCCCGCGAGGCCGCCGAGGCCGAGGGCAAGCCGGCTCCGCAGCGCAAGGTCGAGGTCCAGGTGCTGGACTTCGAGGTCGGCGACTCGGTCACCGTCACCGACGGCCCGTTCGCCACGCTCCAGGCCACGATCAACGAGATCAACCCGGACTCCAAGAAGGTCAAGGGCCTCGTCGAGATCTTCGGCCGCGAGACCCCGGTCGAGCTGAGCTTCGACCAGATCCAGAAGAACTAGCTCACCGCGGTTCTTTCTGGACGTACCGCTTCCGCGCAGGTCAGGCGATCGCTCGAGCGATCGCCTGACCTGCCCGGTTTTCAGCCGCGCAGCTATACCCGTTATCGTTGTGCGGTATGCCTGCGTCCGGGTGGTACCCGAGCGCCGGCAGGACCCGAATCGAAAGGACCCGGAGAGCAATGCCTCCCAAGAAGAAGAAGGTCACGGGGCTCATCAAGCTCCAGATCCAGGCCGGCGCCGCCAACCCGGCTCCGCCGGTCGGCCCGGCGCTGGGTCAGCACGGCGTCAACATCATGGAGTTCTGCAAGGCCTACAACGCCGCGACCGAGTCGCAGCGCGGTTGGGTCATCCCGGTGGAGATCACGGTCTACGAGGACCGTTCCTTCACCTTCATCACCAAGACTCCGCCGGCCGCGAAGATGATCCTCAAGGCCGCGGGCGTGGAGAAGGGCTCCGGCGAGCCGCACAAGACCAAGGTCGCCAAGATCACCCAGGCGCAGGTCCGCGAGATCGCCCAGACCAAGCTGCCCGACCTCAACGCCAACGACCTGGACGCCGCCGCGAAGATCATCGCCGGCACCGCGCGTTCCATGGGCGTCACGGTCGAGGGCTGAACCCCAACTTCGTAGCACCATGCGGCCGATGGCCGCACGTGGCAGGGCCCGCTCGGCCCGTACCACGACTCCTTTCAGAACACACAGGAGCAGTTGTGAGCAAGCGCAGCAAGGCTCTCCGCGCTGCGGACGCCAAGATCGACCGGGAGAAGCAGTACGCCCCGCTCGAGGCCGTCCGTCTCGCCAAGGAGACCTCCACGACCAAGTTCGACGGCACCGTCGAGGTCGCCTTCCGCCTGGGTGTCGACCCGCGCAAGGCCGACCAGATGGTCCGTGGCACCGTGAACCTTCCGCACGGCACCGGTAAGACCGCCCGGGTCCTGGTCTTCGCGACCGGTGACCGTGCCGAGGCCGCACGTGCCGCCGGCGCCGACATCGTCGGCGCGGACGAGCTGATCGACGAGGTGTCGAAGGGCCGTCTGGACTTCGACGCCGTCGTCGCCACCCCGGACCTCATGGGCAAGGTCGGCCGCCTCGGCCGCGTCCTCGGCCCGCGTGGTCTGATGCCGAACCCGAAGACCGGCACCGTCACCCCCGACGTGACCAAGGCCGTCACCGAGATCAAGGGCGGCAAGATCGAGTTCCGCGTCGACAAGCACTCGAACCTGCACTTCATCATCGGCAAGACGTCGTTCGACGACAGCAAGCTGGTGGAGAACTACGCGGCGGCGCTGGACGAGATCCTTCGTCTGAAGCCGTCCGCCGCCAAGGGTCGCTACATCAAGAAGGCCGCCATCACCACCACGATGGGCCCCGGCATCCCGGTCGACCCGAACCGCACCCGCAACCTCCTCGTCGAGGAGGACCCGGCCGCGGTCTGAGCCGGTCCGGACCGGTCTGAGCCGGTCTGAGCCTCACGGCTCGCACAGCTGAGGGACGAGTCCCGCAACCTTTTCGGGTGCGGGGCTCGTCCCTTTTCTGTGGGACTCCTGTACGACGTCTTCCGTACGTCCGTGCGCGACGTCTGCGCGACTCCCGTACGCCTGTCACAGGCCTGCGTTAGCGTGAAGATCACAGCAACCGCATAGGGGTGGGACGAATGAAGAGCACGACCGCGCGCCGTATCACGCTCTCCGTCGTGGCGCTGACCTCACTGACGGCGGTGGCCGCCTGCGGCTCCTCCGGCGGCTCCTCCGGTTCCTCCGGCGGCTCGGGCAAGGGTGACGGCGCGGCCGGCCGGGGGCTCGCGCACGTGAGCCCCGTCGCGGCCCTGCGCTCCGCCGACACCTCCACGGCCGGGGCCGACTCCGCCAGGGTGTCGATGACGACCAGCATCGGCACGCTGATGTCGATGAAGGGCGACGGCACCCTCGACTGGGGTGACGGCCTGACCGGCACGCTCAAGCTCACCTACACCGGCGGCACGGTCGCCGAGACGATGCGCCGGATCGGGGCCACGACGATGGAGGCGCGGTACCTGCCCGACGCCTACTACGCCCACATGAGCGAGGCCTACGCGCGGCAGACGGGCGGCAAGCACTGGATCGCGTACCGCTACGAGGACCTCGGGGACCTCGTCGGCGGTTCCGGCGAGTACATGCGGGAGCAGCTGAAGAACGCCACGCCGAACCAGTCGGTGAAGCTGCTGCTGGCCTCCGGCGACGTCCGCAAGGTCGGCGAGGCGACGGTGCGCGGCGAGCACACCACGCACTACGCGGGCACGGTGAACGTCGCCGACTTCGCCGACAGGAGCTCGAACCTGCCCAAGCGCCAGATGGACGAGCTGAAGAAGCAGCTCAGCGAGGCGGGCGTCACCACGGAGTCGATCGATATCTGGGTCAACGACCGGGACCTGCTGGTCAAGAAGGTCGAGAAGGCGGACATGGCGACCGGCACCATGACCAACACCGCCTACTACAGCGACTACGGCGTGAAGACCTCCGTCCAGGCGCCCCCGGCCGGCGACACCATGGACTTCAAGGACCTGATGAAGTCCCAGGGCGCCACCGCGGGCGGCACCGGCATCGGCTCCTGAGCCGCGCTCCTGAGGCGATTTGCTTTGCGGTGACCCCTTCCCGTACGCTCCCACAGAAGCCAAAGACCGCTGGTCGTTGCCGTGCACTCGTACGAGGGTGCGGTGGCCGAAGGATCCGCTGAACTGCGGACGACCCGCGCAGGTGACTGTGGAAGAACTCCCGGAGCACACGTCGATCCCCGTGTGTGCACCCGGTCGAGTCCGCCCCGTGCGCCTGCGCCGGGGCGTTTCGTTTTCCCCAGTCCTCCTTCGGGTCCGCGCGGTCCGAATCACCCGGAAGGAGGCCGAGGCTCTATGGCGAGGCCCGACAAGGCTGCCGCGGTTGCGGAGCTGACGGACAAGTTCCGCAGCTCCAACGCCGCCGTGCTGACCGAGTACCGCGGTCTCACCGTGGCGCAGCTCAAGACGCTGCGCCGGTCGCTCGGTGAGAACGCCCAGTACGCCGTGGTGAAGAACACGCTGACCAAGATTGCGGCCAACGAGGCCGGGATCACGCTGGACGACCAGCTCTTCGCTGGTCCGACGGCCGTCGCCTTCGTCACCGGTGACCCGGTGGAGTCGGCGAAGGGTCTCCGTGACTTCGCCAAGGACAACCCGAATCTCGTCATCAAGGGCGGTGTCCTTGACGGCAAGGCGCTGTCCGCCGACGAGATCAAGAAGCTCGCGGACCTCGAGTCCCGCGAGGTTCTGCTCTCCAAGCTGGCCGGTGCCTTCAAGGGGAAGCAGTCCCAGGCTGCCTCCGTCTTCCAGGCGCTGCCGTCGAAGCTCGTCCGCACCGTGGACGCGCTGCGCGCCAAGCAGGACGAGCAGGGCGGTGCCGAGTAACTCGGCTCGCTTTCTGATCCGAGCCGTTTGACGCGGCGAGGGTCGCAGCGGGCCGACGTACGCCCGCCTTACCCAGTACATCCGGCACCTGCCGATTTGAGTGGAAGGACCGCCACCATGGCGAAGCTCAGCCAGGAAGACCTGCTCGCGCAGTTCGAGGAGATGACCCTCATCGAGCTCTCCGAGTTCGTGAAGGCGTTCGAGGAGAAGTTCGACGTCACCGCCGCCGCGGCCGCCCCGGTCATGATGGCCGGCCCGGGCGCCCCGGTTGCCGAGGCCGCTGAGGAGAAGGACGAGTTCGACGTCATCCTCGCCGGCGCCGGCGACAAGAAGATCCAGGTCATCAAGGTCGTGCGCGAGCTGACCTCCCTGGGCCTGAAGGAGGCCAAGGACCTGGTCGACGGTGCCCCGAAGCCCGTCCTCGAGAAGGTCAACAAGGAGGCCGCGGACAAGGCCGCCGAGGCCCTCAAGGGCGCCGGCGCCTCCGTCGAGGTCAAGTAAGACCTTCACGGGTCCGCCAAGGACTCCCGCGCGCTGAACACGGCCCCCCTGGGGCTGTAACGCGAACGCACCGAGGAGCGATCATCCATCCGGGTGGTCGCTCTTCGGCGTTCGAGGGGGCCGGTGTCGGCTGCCTTGCGCCCGTGGCAGGGAGGGGTATGGTGATCTTCGTCGTGCCTCCAGAGCTCCGGCGGCGGGCTGCAAGTGACGATGGCAGCATCCGGTTTGGCCATGGGAGGCCTTGACGAACCGCACGCAGCGCGCAATTCTCAGGACGCGTCGCCAACAAGGATCCGAATCCGAGGCATGGATCGGCGACGAAGAGGGCAGTATCAGGGTGCGTTGAGGGCAGGTAGGCCGCAGACGTTGACAACTACGAGGGTCTCAAAAAACCCGCACTGGACATCAGTGTGCCATGTGGCTACACTGACCCTTTGCGCTGCCTGTTAGCTGTCCCCTGCCCGTCACCAGGGGCATGCCCTCGCCTCAGCAACGACGACCAGATCATCCTTGACCTGGCCTTTCGGCCCGATCAGGACGACCTGTCCTCAAGCAGCGGCGGGGGGCCGGTACGCGCGTAGTGAGTCCGAGCCCTCGGAAGGACCCCCTCTTGGCCGCCTCGCGCAACGCCTCGACCGCGAATACGAACAACGGCGCCAGCACCGCCCCGCTGCGCATCTCCTTTGCAAAGATCAAGGAGCCCCTCGAGGTTCCGAACCTTCTCGCGCTGCAAACCGAGAGCTTCGACTGGCTGCTCGGCAACGACGCCTGGAAGGCTCGCGTCGAGGACGCTCTGGAGTCCGGTCAGGACGTCCCCACCAAGTCCGGCCTCGAGGAGATCTTCGAGGAGATCTCCCCGATCGAGGACTTCTCCGGGTCGATGTCGCTGACGTTCCGCGACCACCGCTTCGAGCCGCCCAAGAACTCGATCGACGAGTGCAAGGAGCGCGACTTCACGTACGCGGCCCCGCTCTTCGTCACGGCCGAGTTCACCAACAACGAGACCGGCGAGATCAAGTCCCAGACCGTCTTCATGGGCGACTTCCCGCTCATGACGAACAAGGGCACTTTCGTCATCAACGGCACCGAGCGTGTCGTGGTGTCCCAGCTGGTCCGTTCCCCCGGCGTCTACTTCGACTCCTCCATCGACAAGACGTCCGACAAGGACATCTTCTCCGCCAAGATCATCCCCTCCCGGGGTGCCTGGCTGGAGATGGAGATCGACAAGCGCGACATGGTCGGTGTCCGTATCGACCGCAAGCGCAAGCAGTCGGTCACCGTCCTGCTGAAGGCGCTCGGCTGGACCAACGAGCAGATCCTCGAGGAGTTCGGCGACTACGAGTCGATGCGCGCCACCCTGGAGAAGGACCACACCCAGGGCCAGGACGACGCGCTGCTGGACATCTACCGCAAGCTGCGCCCGGGCGAGCCCCCCACGCGTGAGGCCGCGCAGACGCTGCTCGAGAACCTGTACTTCAACCCCAAGCGCTACGACCTCGCCAAGGTCGGCCGCTACAAGGTCAACAAGAAGCTGGGTGCGGACGCTCCGCTGGACGCCGGCGTCCTGACCGTCGAGGACGTCATCTCGACGATCAAGTACCTGGTGAAGCTGCACGCGGGCGAGATCGAGACGGTCGGCGACAGCGGTCAGACGATCGTCGTCGAGACCGACGACATCGACCACTTCGGCAACCGCCGTCTGCGCAGCGTGGGCGAGCTCATCCAGAACCAGGTCCGCACCGGTCTGGCCCGTATGGAGCGCGTCGTCCGCGAGCGCATGACCACGCAGGACGTCGAGGCGATCACGCCGCAGACCCTGATCAACATCCGGCCGGTCGTCGCCTCCATCAAGGAGTTCTTCGGCACCAGCCAGCTGTCGCAGTTCATGGACCAGAACAACCCGCTGTCGGGTCTCACCCACAAGCGCCGCCTGTCGGCCCTTGGCCCGGGTGGTCTCTCCCGTGAGCGGGCCGGCTTCGAGGTCCGTGACGTGCACCCCTCGCACTACGGCCGCATGTGCCCGATCGAGACGCCGGAAGGCCCGAACATCGGTCTGATCGGCTCGCTCGCCTCCTACGGCCGGGTCAACGCGTTCGGGTTCGTCGAGACCCCGTACCGCAAGGTCAACGACGGCCAGGTCACCGACGAGGTCGACTACCTGACCGCCGACGAGGAGGACCGCTTCGTCATCGCTCAGGCCAACGCCATCCTGGCGGACGACCTGCGCTTCGCCGAGGCCCGCGTGCTGGTCCGCCGCCGTGGCGGCGAGGTCGACTACGTCAGCCCCGAGGACGTCGACTACATGGACGTCTCGCCGCGCCAGATGGTGTCGGTCGCGACCGCCATGATCCCGTTCCTCGAGCACGACGACGCCAACCGTGCCCTCATGGGCGCGAACATGATGCGCCAGGCCGTTCCGCTCATCAAGTCGGAGTCCCCGCTCGTCGGCACCGGCATGGAGTACCGCTCCGCCGTCGACGCCGGCGACGTCGTCAAGGCCGAGAAGGCCGGTGTGGTCCAGGAGATCTCCGCCGACTACATCACCACGACCAACGACGACGGCACGTACATCACGTACCGCCTGGCCAAGTTCGCCCGCTCCAACCAGGGCACCTCGGTCAACCAGAAGGTCATCGTCAACGAGGGCGACCGCGTCGTCGAGGGCCAGGTCCTCGCCGACGGCCCGGCCACCCAGAACGGCGAGATGGCGCTCGGCAAGAACCTGCTGGTCGCGTTCATGCCGTGGGAGGGTCACAACTACGAGGACGCGATCATCCTGTCGCAGCGCCTCGTCCAGGACGACGTCCTCTCCTCGATCCACATCGAGGAGCACGAGGTCGACGCCCGTGACACCAAGCTCGGCCCCGAGGAGATCACCCGGGACATCCCGAACGTCTCCGAGGAGGTCCTCGCCGACCTCGACGAGCGCGGCATCATCCGCATCGGCGCCGAGGTCATCGCCGGCGACATCCTCGTCGGCAAGGTGACCCCGAAGGGCGAGACCGAGCTGACCCCCGAGGAGCGCCTGCTGCGCGCGATCTTCGGTGAGAAGGCCCGTGAGGTCCGTGACACCTCGCTGAAGGTGCCGCACGGCGAGACCGGCAAGGTCATCGGCGTGCGCGTCTTCGACCGCGAGGAGGGCGACGAGCTGCCGCCGGGCGTGAACCAGCTGGTCCGCGTCTACGTCGCGCAGAAGCGCAAGATCACCGACGGTGACAAGCTCGCCGGCCGTCACGGCAACAAGGGCGTCATCTCGAAGATCCTGCCGATCGAGGACATGCCGTTCCTGGAGGACGGCACCCCGGTCGACATCATCCTCAACCCGCTGGGTGTGCCGTCCCGAATGAACCCGGGACAGGTCCTGGAGATCCACCTCGGCTGGCTCGCCAGCCGCGGCTGGGACGTCTCCGGCCTCGCGGACGAGTGGGCGGAGCGGCTCCAGGCCATCGGCGCCGACCAGGTCGCCCCCGGCACCAACGTGGCCACCCCGGTCTTCGACGGTGCCCGTGAGGACGAGCTGGCGGGTCTGCTCCAGCACACCATCCCGAACCGCGACGGCGACCGCATGGTCCTCCCGTCCGGCAAGGCGCAGCTGTTCGACGGCCGTAGCGGTGAGCCGTTCCCGGACCCGATCTCGGTCGGCTACATGTACATCCTGAAGCTCCACCACCTGGTCGACGACAAGCTGCACGCCCGCTCGACCGGTCCGTACTCGATGATCACCCAGCAGCCGCTGGGTGGTAAGGCCCAGTTCGGTGGCCAGCGCTTCGGCGAGATGGAGGTGTGGGCCCTCGAGGCCTACGGCGCCGCCTACGCCCTCCAGGAGCTGCTGACCATCAAGTCCGACGACGTCACCGGCCGCGTGAAGGTCTACGAGGCCATCGTCAAGGGCGAGAACATCCCCGAGCCCGGCATCCCCGAGTCCTTCAAGGTGCTCATCAAGGAGATGCAGTCCCTGTGCCTGAACGTGGAGGTGCTGTCCAGCGACGGTATGTCCATCGAGATGCGCGACACCGACGAGGATGTCTTCCGCGCTGCGGAGGAGCTCGGCATCGACCTGTCCCGGCGCGAGCCGAGCAGCGTCGAAGAGGTCTGACGGGAGTCCGGCGGGCGTCCTGACCAGGAAGCCCGCCGACCCCCAGGCCCCCGTTTCAGACCACAGACTTACGACCCTGAGAGGGATTGACGCATAGTGCTCGACGTCAACTTCTTCGACGAGCTCCGGATCGGCCTGGCCACCGCTGACGACATCCGTCAGTGGAGCCACGGCGAGGTCAAGAAGCCCGAGACCATCAACTACCGCACCCTCAAGCCGGAAAAGGACGGGCTCTTCTGCGAGAAGATCTTCGGTCCCACCCGGGACTGGGAGTGCTACTGCGGCAAGTACAAGCGTGTCCGCTTCAAGGGCATCATCTGCGAGCGCTGCGGCGTCGAGGTCACCCGTGCCAAGGTGCGCCGTGAGCGGATGGGCCACATCGAACTGGCCGCGCCCGTCACCCACATCTGGTACTTCAAGGGCGTCCCGTCGCGTCTGGGCTACCTGCTCGACCTGGCCCCGAAGGACCTGGAGAAGGTCATCTACTTCGCGGCGTACATGATCACGTACGTCGACGACGAGCGCCGCACCCGCGACCTGCCGTCGCTGGAGGCCCACGTCTCCGTCGAGCGCCAGCAGATCGAGCAGCGCCGCGACGCCGACCTGGAGGCCCGCGCCAAGAAGCTCGAGGCGGACCTCGCCGAGCTGGAGGCCGAGGGTGCCAAGGCCGACGTGCGCCGCAAGGTGCGCGAGGGTGCCGAGCGTGAGATGAAGCAGCTGCGCGACCGCGCGCAGCGCGAGATCGACCGCCTCGACGAGGTGTGGACCCGGTTCAAGAACCTCAAGGTCCAGGACCTCGAGGGCGACGAGCTGCTCTACCGCGAGCTGCGCGACCGGTTCGGCACGTACTTCGACGGCTCGATGGGTGCCGCGGCGCTGCAGAAGCGCCTGGAGTCCTTCGACCTCGAGGAGGAGGCCGAGAGGCTCCGCGAGATCATCCGCACCGGCAAGGGCCAGAAGAAGACCCGCGCCCTCAAGCGGCTGAAGGTCGTCTCCGCGTTCCTGCAGACGTCCAACAGCCCCAAGGGCATGGTCCTGGACTGCGTGCCGGTCATCCCGCCGGACCTGCGTCCGATGGTGCAGCTGGACGGTGGCCGCTTCGCGACCTCCGACCTGAACGACCTGTACCGCCGTGTCATCAACCGCAACAACCGCCTGAAGCGGCTTCTCGACCTCGGCGCGCCCGAGATCATCGTGAACAACGAGAAGCGCATGCTCCAGGAGGCCGTCGACGCGCTCTTCGACAACGGCCGCCGCGGCCGCCCGGTCACGGGCCCCGGCAACCGTCCGCTGAAGTCGCTGTCCGACATGCTCAAGGGCAAGCAGGGCCGCTTCCGTCAGAACCTGCTCGGCAAGCGCGTCGACTACTCGGCCCGTTCCGTGATCGTCGTCGGTCCTCAGCTGAAGCTGCACCAGTGCGGTCTGCCGAAGGCGATGGCGCTGGAGCTGTTCAAGCCGTTCGTGATGAAGCGCCTGGTCGACCTGAACCACGCGCAGAACATCAAGAGCGCCAAGCGCATGGTCGAGCGCGGCCGCACGGTCGTGTACGACGTGCTGGAAGAGGTCATCGCGGAGCACCCGGTTCTGCTGAACCGTGCGCCCACGCTGCACCGCCTCGGCATCCAGGCCTTCGAGCCGCAGCTGGTCGAGGGCAAGGCCATTCAGATCCACCCGCTCGTCTGCACCGCGTTCAACGCGGACTTCGACGGTGACCAGATGGCCGTGCACCTGCCGCTGTCCGCGGAGGCGCAGGCCGAGGCCCGCATCCTGATGCTGTCCTCGAACAACATCCTCAAGCCGGCCGACGGCCGTCCGGTGACGATGCCGACCCAGGACATGGTCCTCGGTCTGTACTTCCTCACCACCGACGCCGAGGGCCGCGAGGCCAAGGGCGAGGACCGCTCCTTCGCGTCGGTCGCCGAGGCGATCATGGCGTTCGACGCCGGCGAGCTCTCGCTCCAGTCGCGGGTGGACGTCCGCTTCCCGGTGGGCACCATCCCGCCGCGCGGCTGGACCCCGCCGGCCCGCGAGGAGGGTGAGCCGGAGTGGCAGCAGGGTGACTCGTTCCGCCTGAAGACGACCCTGGGCCGCGCGCTCTTCAACGAGCTGCTGCCCGAGGACTACCCGTTCGTCGACTTCGAGGTGGGCAAGAAGCAGCTCTCCGAGATCGTCAACGACCTCGCCGAGCGCTACCCGAAGGTCATCGTGGCGGCCACGCTCGACAACCTGAAGTCGTCCGGCTTCTACTGGGCCACCCGCTCCGGTGTCACCGTCGCCATCTCCGACGTCGTCGTCCCCGAGGCGAAGAAGGAGATCGTCCGCGGCTACGAGGCGCAGGACGAGAAGGTCCAGAAGCAGTACGAGCGCGGTCTGATCACCAAGGACGAGCGGACCCAGGAGCTCATCGCGATCTGGACCAAGGCGACCAACGAGGTCGCCGAGGCGATGAACGACAACTTCCCGAAGACCAACCCGATCTTCATGATGGTTTCCTCGGGCGCCCGAGGAAACATGATGCAGATGCGTCAGATCGCCGGTATGCGCGGTCTGGTGTCGAACGCCAAGAACGAGACCATCCCGCGGCCCATCAAGGCGTCGTTCCGTGAGGGTCTGTCCGTGCTGGAGTACTTCATCTCCACGCACGGTGCCCGTAAGGGTCTGGCCGACACCGCCCTGCGTACCGCCGACTCGGGTTACCTCACCCGTCGTCTGGTCGACGTCTCCCAGGACGTCATCATCCGCGAGGAGGACTGCGGCACCGAGCGCGGCCTCAAGCTGCACATCGCGGAGCGCGGTGCGGACGGCGTGCTGCGCAAGGCGGACAACGTCGAGACGTCCGTGTACGCGCGCTGCCTCGCCGAGGACATCGTGGTCGACGGTCAGGTACTGGCCCCGGCCGGCACCGACCTGGGCGACGTGCTCATCGAGGAGCTCGTCTCCCGCGGAGTGTCCGAGGTCAAGACCCGCTCGGTCCTGACCTGCGAGTCCGCGGTGGGCACCTGTGCCATGTGCTACGGCCGTTCGCTCGCCACCGGCAAGCTGGTCGACATCGGTGAGGCGGTCGGCATCATCGCCGCCCAGTCCATCGGTGAGCCCGGCACCCAGCTGACGATGCGTACCTTCCACACCGGTGGTGTGGCCGGTGACGACATCACCCAGGGTCTGCCCCGTGTCGTCGAGCTCTTCGAGGCCCGTACCCCGAAGGGTGTCGCCCCGATCTCCGAGGCCTCCGGCCGCATCCGGATCGAGGAGACCGAGAAGACCAAGAAGATCGTCGTCACCCCGGACGACGGCAGCGACGAGACGGCGTTCCCGATCTCGAAGCGTGCCCGTCTGCTGGTCGGCGAGGGCGACCACGTCGAGGTGGGCCAGAAGCTCACCGTGGGTGCCACCAACCCGCACGACGTGCTGCGCATCCTGGGTCAGCGGGCCGTCCAGGTCCACCTGGTCGGCGAGGTCCAGAAGGTCTACAACTCGCAGGGTGTGTCGATCCACGACAAGCACATCGAGATCATCATCCGGCAGATGCTGCGCCGGGTGACGATCATCGAGTCCGGCGACGCCGAGCTGCTGCCCGGCGAGCTGGTCGAGCGCTCGAAGTTCGAGCACGAGAACCGTCGTGTGGTCCAGGAGGGCGGTCACCCGGCCTCCGGTCGTCCGCAGCTCATGGGTATCACCAAGGCCTCGCTGGCGACCGAGTCCTGGCTGTCGGCGGCCTCCTTCCAGGAGACGACCAGGGTCCTGACGGACGCGGCGATCAACGCCAAGTCCGACTCCCTGATCGGCCTCAAGGAGAACGTCATCATCGGTAAGCTCATCCCGGCCGGTACGGGCCTGTCCCGTTACCGCAACATCCGGGTCGAGCCGACCGAGGAGGCCAAGGCCGCGATGTACTCGGCCGTGGGCTACGACGACATCGACTACTCGCCGTTCGGCTCCGGCTCCGGCCAGGCCGTTCCGCTGGAGGACTACGACTACGGTCCGTACAACCAGTAGGCGAGCGGCTGCATGACGCGCTGAAGGGCGGTCATCCCGTAACGGGATGGCCGCCCTTGGCGCATCATGGAGAGACACACGTGGTCCGGGGGAGGTCCCAGTGTCGTATCAACCGTCACATCCGTCGTGGCAGCCCATGCAGCCCTGGCAGCGGGGACAGGGGGTTCCGCAGCCGTGGCAGGGCCAGGGGAGTCCCTCGATGCTGGCGTCCCACGCCGACCGCGAACGGGCCGTGGACGTGCTCAGGGCGGGCTTCAGCGAGGGCCGCCTGGACGAGCGGGAACTCGACCAGCGCGTCGCACGGGCATACCAGGCCCGTACGGTCGGGGAGCTGGCGCTGCTGGTGGCGGACCTGCCACAGGGTCCGGTGCCGCTCACCTCGGCGGCGGCACCGGTCGTGCCGTCCACGTTCCTGCCGGCGGCGGTCCCGCCGCCCACCAACGGCAAGGCGGTCGGCTCCCTGGTCTGCGGTGTGCTCACGCTGATGACGGCCGGTCTGACGGGCCTGCCCGCGGTGGTCCTGGGACACGCCGCCCGCGCGGAGATGCGCCGCAACGGGGAGGGCGGCGACGGCCTCGCGCTGGCCGGGCTGGTCCTGGGCTGGCTGTCCGTCGCGGGCTGGGCGGTGTTCCTGACCGTGCTCGTCGTGGCCGGGATCGCGGGGTCGGGATGACCTGGGCGGATTCCGGTGTCCGAAGATCACATTCCGTGGATTCGAAGATCGCCCGCTGAGCCGGGGCTTGACAAGCCCCGCGGGACGCGGCGGGCGGGGCCCATTTGTTTTGACCACAGCGAATGAGGTAGGTACGCTCAGACCTTGTGCCTGGGGTGTGCCCTGGCTTTCGTGCGTGCCTTCAAACCGCACCGGGAGCTGCTGAACGGCCACCGTGATCTGCGCCTCTTTCTGCCTTGCGGTGGGAGTCAGCGGGATTCGACACACCCGACCGCGTGGGTCGGCGAAGTTCCAGGTTAGCTGTACCCATCGGCACACAGAAACCGGAGAAGTAGTGCCTACGATCCAGCAGCTGGTCCGCAAGGGCCGGCAGGACAAGGTCGAAAAGAACAAGACGCCCGCACTCGAGGGTTCGCCCCAGCGCCGCGGCGTCTGCACGCGTGTGTTCACGACCACTCCGAAGAAGCCGAACTCGGCCCTCCGTAAGGTCGCGCGTGTGCGTCTGACCAGCGGCATCGAGGTCACGGCTTACATTCCGGGTGAGGGACACAACCTGCAGGAGCACTCCATCGTGCTCGTGCGCGGCGGCCGTGTGAAGGACCTGCCGGGTGTTCGCTACAAGATCATCCGCGGTTCGCTCGACACCCAGGGTGTCAAGAACCGCAAGCAGGCTCGCAGCCGTTACGGCGCCAAGAAGGAGAAGTAAGAATGCCTCGTAAGGGCCCCGCCCCGAAGCGCCCGGTCATCATCGACCCGGTCTACGGCTCTCCTCTGGTGACCTCCCTGATCAACAAGGTGCTGCTGAACGGCAAGCGCTCCACCGCCGAGCGCATTGTCTACGGCGCCATGGAGGGCCTGCGCGAGAAGACCGGCAACGACCCGATCATCACGCTGAAGCGCGCTCTCGAGAACATCAAGCCGACCCTCGAGGTCAAGTCCCGCCGTGTCGGTGGTGCCACCTACCAGGTGCCGATCGAGGTCAAGCCCGGCCGCGCCAACACCCTGGCGCTGCGCTGGCTGGTCGGTTACTCCCGCGCCCGTCGCGAGAAGACCATGACCGAGCGTCTGCTCAACGAGCTCCTCGACGCCTCCAACGGCCTTGGTGCCGCTGTGAAGAAGCGCGAGGACACGCACAAGATGGCCGAGTCCAACAAGGCCTTCGCGCACTACCGCTGGTAGTCGCTACCCCATCGAGAACCGAGAGAAGACTGAAGCCTTATGGCTACCACTTCACTTGACCTGGCCCATGTCCGCAACATCGGGATCATGGCCCACATCGACGCGGGCAAGACGACCACCACCG
The DNA here is from genome assembly GCF_044756885.1 of Streptomyces sp. NPDC091412. Lineage (NCBI taxonomy): Bacteria > Bacillati > Actinomycetota > Actinomycetes > Kitasatosporales > Streptomycetaceae > Streptomyces > Streptomyces sp. NPDC091412. The sequence goes on from NZ_JBIVTV010000013.1 coordinate 188,584, forward strand.
AGCGGATCCTGTTCTACACCGGTGTGTCCTACAAGATCGGTGAGACCCACGAGGGTTCCGCCACGATGGACTGGATGGAGCAGGAGCAGGAGCGTGGCATCACGATCACCTCTGCTGCCACCACCTGTCACTGGCCGCTGGACAACGTCGACCACACGATCAACATCATCGACACGCCGGGTCACGTCGACTTCACCGTCGAGGTGGAGCGCTCCCTGCGCGTGCTCGACGGTGCCGTGACGGTGTTCGACGGCGTCGCCGGTGTCGAGCCCCAGTCCGAGACGGTGTGGCGTCAGGCGGACCGCTACGGCGTTCCGCGCATCTGCTTCGTGAACAAGCTCGACCGCACCGGTGCCGAGTTCCACCGCTGCGTCGACATGATCAAGGACCGCCTGGGCGCGCAGCCGCTGGTCATGCAGCTGCCGATCGGTGCCGAGGCCGACTTCAAGGGCGTTGTGGACCTGGTCCGCATGAAGGCGCTCGTGTGGTCCGCCGAGGCCGCGAAGGGCGAGATGTACGACGTCGTCGACATCCCGGCCACGCACACCGAGGCCGCCGAGGAGTGGCACGGCAAGCTGGTCGAGGCCGTCGCGGAGAACGACGAAGAGATCATGGAGCTGTACCTGGAGGGCAACGAGCCCACCGAGGAGCAGCTGCACACCGCGATCCGTCGTATCACCATCGCGTCCGGCAAGGCCACCGAGACCACGATCACCCCGGTGTTCTGTGGCACCGCGTTCAAGAACAAGGGCGTTCAGCCCCTGCTCGACGCGGTCGTGCGCTACCTCCCCACGCCGCTCGACGTCGAGGCCATCGAGGGCCACGCCGTGGGCAACGCGGAAGAGGTCATCAAGCGCAAGCCGTCCGAGGACGAGCCGCTGGCCGCGCTCGCGTTCAAGATCATGAGCGACCCGCACCTCGGCAAGCTCACCTTCGTCCGGGTCTACTCGGGCCGCCTGGAGTCCGGCACGCAGGTGCTGAACTCCGTCAAGGGCAAGAAGGAGCGCATCGGCAAGATCTACCGCATGCACGCCAACAAGCGTGAGGAGATCCCGTCGGTGGGCGCCGGCGACATCGTCGCCGTCATGGGTCTGAAGCAGACCACCACCGGTGAGACGCTGAGCGACGACAAGGCCCCGGTCATCCTGGAGTCCATGGACTTCCCGGCGCCGGTCATCCAGGTCGCCATCGAGCCCAAGTCGAAGGGCGACCAGGAGAAGCTGGGCGTCGCGATCCAGCGCCTGGCCGAGGAGGACCCGTCCTTCCAGGTCCACTCGGACGAGGAGACCGGCCAGACCATCATCGGTGGTATGGGCGAGCTGCACCTCGAGGTGCTGGTCGACCGTATGCGCCGTGAGTTCAAGGTCGAGGCCAACGTCGGCAAGCCGCAGGTCGCGTACCGCGAGACCATCCGCAAGGCGGTCGAGCGGCTCGACTACACGCACAAGAAGCAGACTGGTGGTACCGGCCAGTTCGCCAAGGTGCAGATCGCGATCGAGCCGATCGAGGGCGGCGACGCCTCGTACGAGTTCGTGAACAAGGTCACCGGTGGTCGCGTTCCGAAGGAGTACATCCCCTCGGTCGACGCCGGCGCCCAGGAAGCGATGCAGTTCGGCATCCTGGCCGGCTACGAGATGACGGGCGTCCGCGTCACGCTTCTCGACGGTGGCTACCACGAGGTCGACTCCTCCGAGCTCGCGTTCAAGATCGCCGGTTCGCAGGCCTTCAAGGAGGCCGCGCGCAAGGCCAGCCCCGTGCTGCTCGAGCCGATGATGGCCGTCGAGGTCACCACGCCCGAGGACTACATGGGCGAGGTCATCGGCGACATCAACTCCCGCCGTGGCCAGATCCAGGCCATGGAGGAGCGGGCGGGTGCCCGTGTCGTGAAGGGCCTCGTGCCCCTCTCGGAGATGTTCGGCTACGTCGGCGACCTCCGCAGCAAGACGTCGGGTCGCGCAAGCTACTCGATGCAGTTCGACTCCTACGCCGAGGTTCCGCGGAACGTCGCCGAGGAGATCATCGCGAAGGCCAAGGGCGAGTAACTCACCCGAGTTCCAGCCTTTAGTCTTGACTCCGGAGCCTCTCGGGGCATTCCACGGATTCGCGGCGATCAGCCGCACACCCGGAGGAATGCCCCGGAGATCCGGGCCATCCAGCAAAGATCACCTGGCGCCGATGAGTAAGGCGTACAGAACCACTCCACAGGAGGAACCCAGTGGCGAAGGCGAAGTTCGAGCGGACTAAGCCGCACGTCAACATCGGCACCATCGGTCACATCGACCACGGTAAGACGACCCTCACGGCCGCCATTACCAAGGTGCTGCACGACGCGTACCCGGAGCTGAACGAGGCCACCCCGTTCGACAACATCGACAAGGCGCCCGAAGAGCGCCAGCGTGGTATCACGATCTCCATCTCGCACGTCGAGTACCAGACCGAGGCGCGTCACTACGCCCACGTCGACTGCCCCGGTCACGCGGACTACATCAAGAACATGATCACCGGTGCCGCCCAGATGGACGGCGCGATCCTGGTGGTCGCCGCGACCGACGGCCCGATGCCGCAGACCAAGGAGCACGTGCTCCTGGCCCGCCAGGTCGGCGTGCCGTACATCGTCGTCGCGCTGAACAAGTCCGACATGGTGGACGACGAGGAGATCATGGAGCTCGTCGAGCTCGAGGTCCGCGAACTCCTCTCCGAGTACGAGTTCCCGGGCGACGACCTCCCGGTCGTCCGTGTCTCCGCTCTGAAGGCGCTCGAGGGCGACGAGAAGTGGGTCCAGTCCGTTCTGGACCTCATGAACGCCGTCGACACCGCCATTCCGGAGCCGGAGCGCGACGTCGACAAGCCGTTCCTGATGCCGATCGAGGACGTCTTCACCATCACCGGTCGCGGTACGGTCGTCACCGGCCGCATCGAGCGTGGTGTCCTCAAGGTCAACGAGACCGTCGACATCATCGGCATCAAGACGGAGAAGACCACCACCACGGTCACCGGCATCGAGATGTTCCGCAAGCTGCTCGACGAGGGCCAGGCCGGTGAGAACGTCGGTCTGCTGCTCCGCGGCATCAAGCGCGAGGACGTCGAGCGCGGCCAGGTCATCATCAAGCCGGGCTCGGTCACCCCGCACACCGAGTTCCAGGCCCAGGCCTACATCCTCTCCAAGGACGAGGGTGGCCGCCACACGCCGTTCTTCAACAACTACCGTCCGCAGTTCTACTTCCGCACGACGGACGTGACCGGCGTGGTGACCCTCCCCGAGGGCACCGAGATGGTCATGCCGGGTGACAACACCGAGATGAAGGTGGAGCTCATCCAGCCCGTCGCCATGGAAGAGGGCCTGAAGTTCGCCATCCGTGAGGGTGGCCGTACCGTGGGCGCCGGCCAGGTCACCAAGATCGTCAAGTAAGCTCACCGGCTTGCTGAAGGGTCTCCCGACCTGGTAGCTCCATCGCGAGCACCACAAGGGCCCGTACGACTCCCGTCGTACGGGCCCTTTCGCGTGTCCCGCCCCTTGTCGGGAGCGGATCGTCGGGTGCGCGGACCTGGACACGCTGAGCGTCTGGTTCGCGCGGGCGATCACGGCGACGTCGACGGCCGAGCTGTTCGTGTCGGTCGACTGCGGTTCCGAGGTCTGAGCCCGGCCGAAACTGCCGCCGCGCGCCCCGGGGCGGCCCGCCGAGGGCCCGTACGACGCCCGTCGTACGGGCCTTTTCGCGTTCCCGGCTGTTACGAAACTATTCGGCGTGCGCGACCCCTGGTTCCCCGCAGATCACTCCTCCAACATTTGTCATGCCACTGACCAAATTCAGGTGTGTGAGGGGTGTGCCATGTCTGCGCACGTCAGCCGAAGAGCCGTCCTGGGCGCGAGCCTCGCCGCGGTGCCGGTGCTGTCGTCGGGTGTTCTGGGCGCGTCGGGTTCCGCGTGGGCGGCCGGGGGCGAGGGCGGCGGTCCGCGGGTGACGGATCCGGGGGCGTACGTCTCCTTCGCGCCCCGTGAGCCGAGGCCGGGCTCGTTCTCCCTGGTGGGCGCCCCGATCGTGGTCAGCGCCGACGACCATCCCGGAGTCGTCCGGGCGGCGGGTGACCTGCGCGACGACATCCAGCGGGTCACGGGCGTACGACCCGGCCACACCATCGCCCGCAACGCCGTGCTGGTGGGGACGATCGGCCGCAGCCCGCTGATCGACGGCCTGGTGAAGTCGGGGAAGCTGGACGTCACCGGGGTGCGCGGCCGCTGGGAGACCTCGCTCCAGGCGGTCGTCGACCACCCGATGCCCGGCGTCGACCGCGCGCTCGTCATCGCGGGCAGCGACCCGCGCGGCACGATCTTCGGGGCGTACGACGTCTCCTACGGCATCGGGGTCTCGCCCTGGTACTGGTGGGACGACGTGCCCCCGGTGCGCCGCAACCGCGTCTGGATCCTGCCGGGCCGCCACACGCAGGGCACCCCGGTGGTGAAGTACCGCGGCGTCTTCATCAACGACGAGAACCCGGCCCTGGGCACCTGGGCGCCCGCGTACTTCGGTCCGGGCAAGGCCCCGGGGCAGCCCGGCGGCTTCAACGCCGACTTCTACGCCAAGGTCTTCGAGCTGCTGCTCCGTCTGAAGGGTAACTACCTCTGGCCGGCGGTGTGGGGGCGCGCCTTCGCGGAGGACGACCCGGAGAACCACAAGCGGGCGTCGGAGTACGGCATCGTCATGGGCACCTCGCACGAGGCGCCCATGATGCGCGGCATCGAGGAGTGGAACCGCCACGCGGGCGCGGGCAAGGACCCCTACGGCGGCAACGGCGAGTGGTCGTACGTCCGCAACGCCGAGGCGATCAAGGCGTACTGGCGGGACGGCATCCAGCGCATGGTGGACGAGGGCTTCGAGGGCGTCGTCACCCTGGGCATGCGCGGCAACGGCGACACCAGCCTGCCCGACGGCGACGGCATCGAGCTGATGCAGGAGATCATCGCCGAGCAGCGCCGCATCATCGAGGAGACCACCGGCCGGCCGGCCGCCGAGACCCCGCAGGTGTGGACCCTCTACAAGGAGGTGCAGCGCTACTGGGACCGCGGCCTGCGCGCCCCGGACGACGTCACGGTCGTCCTCACCGACGACAACTGGGGCAACATCCGCAAGCACCCCGACCCCGCGGCGGGCGCCCGCGCCGGCGGATACGGCCTCTACTACCACTTCGACTACGTCGGTGCCGGCCGCAACTACAAGTGGGTCGACACGGCGAACCTCACCAACCTCTGGGACCAGCTCCACCAGGCACACGCCTACGGCAACCACGGCCTGTGGGTCGCCAACGTGGGCGACCTGAAGGGCAACGAACTGCCCACGGAGTTCTTCCTCGACTACGCCTGGAACCCGGACAGTTGGCCGCAGGAGCGGCTGGGGGAGTGGGAACGCCGCTACGCCGCCCAGAACTTCGGCGAGGCGGACTCCGGGCCGATCGCGGAGGTCCTTGCGCAGTACGGCCGGCTCCAGGCGCGCCGCAAGCCAGAGCTGCTCAACCGCCGGATCACCCTCCGGGACGGCGAGGTCGTCTACGACGACCAGCAGACCCCGTACTACTTCGCCCACCGCGAGCTGGAGCGGGTCACCGACGAGTGGAAGGCCCTGGCCCGCAAGGCCGACCGCGTCGCCCGCAAGCTGCCCGCGCGGAGCCGGGACGCCTGGTTCGAACTGGTCGGCTACGAGGTGGAGGCGACCGCGAACCTCTACGGCCTGCGGCAGGCCGAGTTCACGAACCTCCTCTACGCCAGGCAGGGGCGGGCGGCGACCAACGACCTGGCGGCGCGGGCGGAAGCGGGTCTGGAGCGGGACGTCGCCCTCGCCGACCGCTTCAACCACGAGGTGGCCGACGGCAAGTGGAAGGGCTTCCAGACCCAGCCGCACATCGACTACGGGGACGTGGAACGCTACGGCCCCAACGCGGGCTGGCAGCAGCCCGAGATCGACAACGTGGCGATCCCGGACGTCCTCTTCCCCGCGGTCCGGCGGATCGAGGTGCCGCGCGCCGCCGGACTGGGCGTCTCGGTGGACGGAGCGGAGGACGCGGGGAGCTGGTGGCCGGGAGGGGCGACGACCGCGGCCCGGCTGCCCTCCTTCAGCCCGTACCAGACCCGCCCGCAGCAGTACGTGGAGCTCTTCAACCGCGGCCGCACGCCCTTCGAGTACCGGATCCAGTCCTCGGCCCCGTGGCTGCTGGTGGACCGCGCCCGGGGCCGGGTGGAGCAGCAGGTGCGGGTCGAGGTCCGGGTGGACTGGCGCCGGGTGCCCAGTGGCCGGGCGGAGGCGAAGCTGACGATCTCGGGCGCGGGCACGACGGTGACGGTCGCCTGCACGGCGGAGAACCCGTCGCCCCGTCTGGTGCAGGGCTTCGTGGAGGCGGGCGGCTATGTGGCGATCGACGCGGAGCACCACGACCGCGTGGTGGGGGAGTGGCGCCGCCTGGACGGCGCCGGCCGCACCACCTCGGGCATGACCCCCTGGCCGGTGACGGCACCGCGCCGCACCCCCGGCGCCCCGAACTCCCCGCGCCTGGAGTACGAGGTGACCCTCCTCTCCGCGGGAGAGGTGACGGTGTGGGCGGAGGTGTCCCCGAGGAACCCGGCCCTCCCGACCGGCGGCCTGCGCTACGGCATCTCCTTCGACGACGCCGTGCCGCAGACGGTGGACATCAACGCGGCCACGGGCGCGGACGACGGCACGATGAACATGGCGTGGGCCCGCAACACGTCCGACAACGTCAACCGCACCGCGACCAGGCACACGATCACCCGCGCCGGAACGCATCGCCTGAAGTTCTGGACGATCGACCCGACGACGGTCCTGCAACGGCTGCTGATCGACACGGGGGGCCTGCCGGAGACCTTTCTGGGGCCGCTGGAGAGCCGGCGGGTGTGGGGCGGCTCGTCGCCCCGGTCCGCGGTGCGACGGCCCAACCGGCCGGTGCGGGGGCATCCGTCCCCGCACCGGCCGGGGCCGAGGGGAGCACCGGCCGGTCGGTAAGCTCGCCGTGGTACACGACGGCGGGGGCTGGGGTGGGGATGAGAGCGGGCGGGGCGGAGCAGCGGCGGCAGGCGCGCAAGGAGCGCCGGGACCGGGTCGAGGAGCTCGCCGGGGGGATGACGGCGCCGGAGGTGCCGCTGGTGTGGGGTGCCGGGTGGCGCGGGAAGACGACGGCCGCGGTCATCTGTGTCCTGTTCGTCACGTTGTTCGAACATCCGGCCGGGGCGGGCCTGGCGCATCCGCGGCCGGGCGCCCTGATTCAGGCGCTGTGGACCTCGCTGGTCGTCAGCTTTCCGTGCTGCTGGTTCGCGCTGTGGCGTGTCACCGCGGACCGGGACGGCGTGCACGTCCGCCGTCTGTGGTCCACACGGCTCCTGCCGTGGTCGACGATCACCCGTGTGGAGATGCGGCGCGACGGACAGTTGGAGTTCTTCGGCCGGACGCCGGAGCTCATCGCCGGGCTCTTCGCGCCGTCCTGGCTGAGCCGTGTCGTCCGCTCCGACCGGGGCAGCCGGGCCGCGGACACGCTGAGTGCCATGGTCCTCCACGGCGATCTGCGTCCCACGGCCCGGGTCGAGCGAGGGCCGGCCGGCACCGGATTCGCCCCGTGGATCATCCTGCTGGGCGTCGTCCTGTACCTCGCAGTCGAGTTCTTGCCCCACTGGCGCCTGGTGTAGGCGTCCCGCGGGAACGGTCGTACCAGCCGATTTTTCGGAATCTTGATCTCACATCGTGGACTCAAGGTGCCGGGTTACTGGCCAGTGCAACGATCCAGGGGTAACACTGAAGGGTCGGCCGTTTCCCGGATGCCCATTCCCGGGTCGGCCGAGTTCCTGCGCGCGGCAACGGCGCCGAGCGTTCATCACCGGCTTCGAGCCGGTAGTAGCCGTGCCAGAAGGGGACCCTGTGACGACCCGACCCGACACCAAGACCCAGCTCGCCTCCCTGCTCGCCGAGATCGAGCGCCGCAATCCGGCCCAGCCCGAGTTCCACCAGGCCGCTCACGAGGTACTGGAGACACTGGCGCCGGTGATCGCGGCTAGGCCGGAGTACGCGGAGGCAGGGCTCGTGGAGCGGTTGTGCGAGCCGGAGCGGCAGATCATCTTCCGGGTGCCGTGGCAGGACGACCACTGCCGGGTGCACGTCAACCGTGGTTTTCGGGTGGAGTTCAACAGCGCGCTGGGCCCGTACAAGGGCGGTCTGCGCTTCCACCCGTCCGTCGATCTGGGCGTCATCAAGTTCCTCGGCTTCGAGCAGATCTTCAAGAACGCGCTGACCGGGCTCGGCATCGGCGGCGGCAAGGGCGGCAGCGACTTCGACCCGCACGGGCGGAGCGACGCGGAGGTCATGCGGTTCTGCCAGTCGTTCATGACGGAGCTGTACCGGCACATCGGGGAGCACACCGACGTGCCGGCGGGTGACATCGGCGTCGGCACCCGTGAGATCGGCTATCTGTTCGGCCAGTACCGGCGGATCACCAACCGCTGGGAGGCCGGTGTGCTCACCGGCAAGGGCGCGAACTGGGGCGGCTCGCTGATCCGCCCGGAGGCCACCGGGTACGGCAACGTGCTCTTCGCGGAGGCGATGCTGCGCGAGCGCGGCGAGGAGCTGGAGGGCCAGACGGCGGTCGTCTCCGGCTCCGGGAACGTCGCGATCTACACCATCGAGAAGCTGACCGCCCTCGGTGCGAACCCGCTGACCTGCTCGGATTCCAGCGGATACGTGGTCGACGACAAGGGCGTCGACGTGGAGCTGCTGAAGCAGATCAAGGAGGTCGAGCGCGGCAGGATCAGCGAGTACGCCGAGCGGCGGGGCACCTCCGCGCGGTTCGTGCCCGGCGGGCGGGTCTGGGAGGTCCCGGGCGACGTCGCGCTGCCGTCGGCGACGCAGAACGAGCTGGACGAGAAGGACGCGGAGACGCTCATCCGCAACGGGGTGAAGGCCGTGTCCGAGGGCGCGAACATGCCGGCGACGCCCGAGGCCGTGCACCTGTTCCAGCAGGCCGGGGTGGCGTTCGGCCCCGGCAAGGCGGCGAACGCGGGCGGGGTCGCGGTCAGCGCCCTGGAGATGGCGCAGAACCACTCCCGTACGGCGTGGACGGCCGCCCAGGTGGAGCGGGAGCTGGCGCTCATCATGAGCGACATCCACACCACCTGTCACGAGACCGCCGAGCGTTACGGCGCCCCCGGCGACTACGTGACCGGCGCGAACATCGCCGGCTTCGAGCGGGTGGCCGACGCGATGCTCGCCCAGGGCGTCATCTGACGGCCTTCCCCCGGCCCGCGATCGTCCGGTGCGCCGACGGACGACCGCGGGCGGCGGTGTGAACGCGGAGCCGCCGCGAGTGTGCCGGGGCCGGTTTCATCCGGACCCGGCGGTCAGCGGGTGGTCCCCGGTGTGCCCAGCAGTCGCTCGACGTCGAGTGCGCCGCCGGCCGCGGTGAACTCGCGGGCCACCTCGGCGCGCAGTTCGGGGTCGGCCAGGAAGTCCGCGGCGGTGCGGGCGAGGGCGGCGGCGCCGTCCAGCACCGTGCGGTCGGCCTCGGCACCCGCCGTGCACGCGGCGAAGTCCGCCGTGTGCAGGGCGGTTCCGGCCGGTGCCACCGACAGCATCGGGTGGATGGCCGGGATCCGCACGCTGACGTTGCCGAGGTCGGTGGAGCCGGACCCGGCGTCCGGCGCGGCGCTGCCGGGCAGGACGGTGCGGCCCCGCCCGGTGAGGTGCAGGGCGAAGTGGGCGGCCAGGGCCCCGTTGCTGCGCACCGGCATGCAGGGCGGGCAGTCGTCCCAGCGGACGGTGAGCTCGGTCCCGGTCGTTGTGGCGGCGCCCTCGAAGACCCGCTGGGCCCGTTCGGAGAGCTCCGCGAGCGCCGCCACGGTGCCGGCCCGCAGATAGAAGTGCGCGGCGGCCCGGTCGGGCACCACGTTGGGTCGGGTCCCGCCGTCTGTGATCACGCCGTGGATCCGGTCGGTGGGCAGGATGTGCTGCCGCAGCGCGGCGATCCCCTGGTACGCGGCGACCACCGCGTCCAGCGCGTTGACGCCCATGAACGGTGTGGCGGAGGCGTGCGCGGCGAGCCCCCGGTACTCCACGACGACCTCCCGCAGGCCCAGGTAGGGCGCGTCCGTCAGGTCGCCGCCGGCGAACGGGTGGATCATGACCGCGGCGTCCACGCCGTCGAACGCCCCGGCGCGGGCCATGGTCTCCTTGCCGGTGCCGTTCTCCTCCGCGGGGGTGCCCAGCAGCACCGCCGTGCCGCCGAGCGCGGGCATCACCCGGGCCAGCGCCAGGAAGGCGCCGACGCCGGACGCGCAGATGACGTTGTGGCCGCAGGCGTGCCCGATGCCCGGCAGGGCGTCGTACTCCGCCAGCACCGCCACGGTGGGGCCCTGCCCGGTGCCCGCGGTGGCGCGCAGCGCGGTGGGCAGGGCGTACACCCCGGTCTCGGCCTCGATGCCGTGCGACCGCAGCAGTCCGGCGACGCGCGCCACCGCGCGGTGCTCCTCGAAGCCGGGCTCCGGGTCCTGGTGCAGGGCGTGGCTCAGGGCGAGCAGGGCCTCCCGGTCCTCGGCGACGGCGGCGTCGATCCGGGCGTGCAGCTCCTGGCCGGCCCCGGTGTACGGGGACTCCCACGCTTTGGCCTGCTCGGCCGCGCGGGCGGCCTTGCGGGCCAGTTCCTCCAGGTGCGCGCGGCCCGCGGTGCTCGCCGCGGGGGCGACGGCTGTCGCTGACATCAGGCCTCCATCAGGGTGGGTGTGGCGGTGAGTTCGGCGCCCTCGGACTCCTCGGGCGTCCGGTGCAGCAGGACGCAGACCACGCTGACCACCGCCATGCCGAGGAAGAGCAGGGCCACCGGCGTCCAGTCGGTGCCGGAGGGGCCGGCCAGCCACTGGGCGAGGGCCGGGGTGGTGCCGCCGCCGACCAGCCCGGCGAGCTGGTAGCTGAGGGAGAGCCCGGTGTAGCGGATCCGGGGCGCGAACCATGTGGTGATCATGGTGCCGATGGTGGCGTAGGCCACGGTGCTGGCCAGCATGGCCAGACCCATGCCCGCCCAGAGGCCCGGGATGGTGCCGATGTCGGCGAGCCAGAACATCGGGAACGCCACCAGCAGGTGCGAGAGGAGTCCGATCAGGGTGACCCGGCGGACCCCGAACCGGTCCGCCAGCATCGCCGAGACCGGCGTGAAGACGATCACCACGAGCGAGCAGAAGATCCCGGCGGTGGAGACCTGCGCCTCGCTGAAGTGCAGGTGGTCGAGGGCGTAGACGGACATGAAGGTGACGATGACGTAGTAGCCGCCGACGGTGACCAGGAAGGCTCCGGAGGCCAGCAGCCAGGGGCGCCACGCGGTGCGGATCACGCCGACCAGCGGGATCTGCCGGGCGGACTCCTTCTCCTGATCGGCGCGCTGCTGCGCCTCGCCGAACTCCGGGGACTCCTCCAGCTGGCTGCGGATCAGCAGCCCGGTGATCACCAGCAGGCTGGAGAGGAGGAACGGGATTCGCCAGGTCCAGCTGATGAGCGCGTCATGGCCCGGCAGGGAGGCCAGCGCGAAGACGCCGGTGGCGAGGAAGAAGCCGACACCGTCGCCGATCTGCGGGAAGGAGCCGTACAGGGCCCGGCGCCTGGGTGGTGCGCTCTCGACCGCGTACAGGACGGCGCCGCCCCACTCGCCGCCGACCGCCAGCGACTGCAGGATGCGGACGACCAGCAGCAGCGCGGGGGCGAGGGCGCCGGCGGAGGCGTAGCCGGGGAGCAGGCCGATGAGGAAGGTGGAGACGCCCATCAGCAGCAGGGAGCCGATCAGTGCCTTCTTGCGCCCGTAGCGGTCGCCGATGTGGCCGAAGAGGACCGCGCCGAGCGGCCGTCCGAGGGAGCCGACGGCCAGGGTGGCGAACGAGCTGAGCACGGCCAGTGCGTGGTTCATCTCGGGGAAGAACAGCTTGGGGAAGACCAGGGCCGCCGCCGTGCTGTAGATGCCGAAGTCGTACCACTCCACGCTGGTGCCGATGAGGGTGGCGGTGGCGATCCGCAACGGGCTGCGACGCTTGCTGGGACCGTCGGTCCCGGGTGGTCTGCGGAGGGCTGTGCTCATGGACCGGCTCCTTTGCGAGAGGGGGGCGGCCCGTCCGACGTGGGGAGGGGGTACGAGCGACGCCCGGCTGGGTGGGAGGGTGCACCCGCCAATGGGTCCGTCCGAACCCATAGCCCGGGACGCTATTGTCGCCGCCAAGGGGTGTCAATAGGGTCTGAGTCGATTCCATTTCTTTGAACGGGCATTTACCCGAGGACGGAGTTGGCGCGATGGCCAAGGAGACCAGGGCGGGGCAGCCGGTGCTCGCCGAGCAGACCCAGCGGCCTCCGTCCTGGGAGGTGGTCACCGACATCCTGCGCAAGCGCATCGCGCTCGGCGGCTTCGAGCCCGGCAGCAGGATGCCCACCGAACGCGACCTCGCCACCGCCCTCGGCGTGGGGCGCAACACCGTGCGCCAGGCCGTGCGGCAGCTTGCCGAAGAGGGTCTGGTGGTCACCACCCACGGACGCTCCGGTGGCACCAGAGTACGACCCGCCGCGTCGTCCGCCGCGGTCCAGGAGCGGGCGGCCGTCGCCGCGGACTTCCGCGCGACCATCCGTGACTACATGGAGTACCGGCAGACGATCGAGCCGGCCGCGGCCTCGTTCGCCGCGCTGCGCGGCTCCACCGCCGACCGCCGCGCGCTGGTGCGGATGCTCGACGAGGAGGTCGCCGACCTCGGGGCCTACCACCGGGTCGACTCGCGCTTCCATCTGGCCATCGCCGCCGCCGGGGGCAACGAGGTGCTGTGCGAGGCGGTCGAGCGGGCCCGCACGGAGATGTTCGTCCGGGCCAATTCGCTGTGGCTGGACTCGGACTGGTCCGTGGTCTACCGGGGCGGCCAGGACCTGGCCCAGGTCTTCCGGGACGAGCACCGTGCCATCGCGCTGGCGGTCCTGGCCGGGGACGCCGAGGCGGCCGAGGCCCGTATGCGCGAGCATCTGGCGGACTCCCGCGACCAGTTCCTGGCCCTCCTGACGCACTACGAGGAGGGCGACGGCTGACCGCACGGCCGACTGGGCGGACAACCGAGCGCGTGTTGACCCGGAGTACGGTGCGGGCTTAGCTTCAGTAATGGATCCGATGGGATCCATTACTGTTGGCGTTCCCTCGGAGGCACCGTGCACAGCCATGACGAAGCGCTCACCAAGGTGGTCATCGGCCACGTCCAGCACCGCCTGGCCCTCGACCCGGTGCCGCTGGGCAGACTCGGCGACGCCGCGGAACTCGAGACCGCCCTCAAGGAGGCCATCGGCAGCGGCCCCGTGGCCGCCGACGATGTGCTGCGCCTGTACGCCGAGCACATCGAGCCCACCGTGGTCTCCTGCGACAGCCCGCGCTTCCTCTCCTTCATCCCCGGCGCCCCCACCAAGGCCGCCGCCCTGTTCGACATGGTGCTGTCGGCCTCCTCCCTGCACGGCGTGTCCTGGCTGGAGGCCTCGGGCGCCATCGCCGCCGAGAACCAGGTGCTCAGGCTGCTCGCCGACCTCGCCGGCCTGCCCGCCCAGGCGGGCGGCTGCTTCGTGAGCGGCGGCTCGGCGGGCAACCTCTCCGGCCTCGTCGCCGCCCGCGACACCGCCCGCACCGCCGCCGGCGACCCGGTGGCCCGCCCCCGGATCGCGGTCAGCTCCCAGGCGCACTCCTCGATCGGCAACACCCTGCGCATCATCGGCGTGGAGGCCCTGGTCGTCCCGGTCGACGACCACCGCCTCACCGGAGAGGCCGTGCGTGCCGCTCTCGCCGCCGACCCGTCCCCCGAGGACGTCATCGCCGTCGTCGCCACGGCCGGCACCACCAACGCCGGCATCATCGACGACCTCACCGGTATCGCCGAGGTCGCCCGTGAGTACGGCCTCTGGTTCCACATCGACGCGGCCTACGGCGGCGGCGCGCTGTTCTCCCAGGAGCTCCGCGAGAAGTTCGCCGGCATCGAGCACGCCGACTCCCTGGTCGTCGACCCGCACAAGTGGATGTACGCGCCCTTCGACTGCGGCGCCCTCCTCTACAGAGACCCCGCCCTGGCCCGCGCCGTGCACACCCAGGACGCCTCCTACCTGGACTGCATCCACACCGACGCCCCGCAGGAGTGGAACCCCAGCGACTACGCCTACCACCTCACCCGGCGCCCCCGCGGCCTGCCGCTGTGGTTCTCCCTGGCCGTCAACGGCACCGACGCCTACCGTGACGCCGTCGACGCGACCCGCCGCATCGCCCTGGAGTCGGCCGGCCTGATACGCGCCGCCGACGGCCTCGAACTGATCCGCGACCCCGAGCTCTCCGTCGTCCTGTTCCGCCGCACCGGCTGGACCCAGGACGACTACTACGCCTGGTCGAAGGAGCTGCTGGAACGTCAGATCGCCTTCGTGACGCCCACCGTCTGGGAAGGCGAGACGGTGGCCCGCTTCGCCTTCCTCCACCCCGGCATCACCCTCGACGCGGTCCGCGAGATCCTCGCCACCACGACCGGCTCCGCCAACTGACGACGACGGCAGACCGGGCCCCCTGCCGGCCCGGCCCGAGGCGGTCGGAGGCAGGCGGCTTCCTCCGCCCCGAAGGCGTACCCCCAGGCCCGGCTCAGGAACGCACCGCCTGCATGGCCTCGTCCAGGACGGTGCTCGGCTCCCGCAGGGCTTCCCCGGCCACGGCCGGGTCCTCGTGCTCCGGATTGACGTACACCGTGGAGAGCCGACGCCTCAACGGTGCGTCCCGCCGAGCGCCGTGGCCAGGCGGGACAGCAGCTTGGCGTAGACGGTGACCGCCGCCGCGACGATCGTCGGGACGACGGCCAGGGCCAGGAAGCCGAGGAGGGCCGGCCACTGGCGCAGTTCGCTGCGGCAGACGGAGCTGTTCGGCTGGAAGGGGGCGAGCAGCGGCCCCTCGCAGCGCGGGTCGCTGGTGGAGTCCCAGGGGGAGGCGTCGGGGCCGTACGAGGAGACCATCAGGACCACGAGGACGCCCCACATCGCCAGCGCGACCATCACCCAGGCGATCGACCACTTCTCCATGCGCTCGGCGTCCCGGAGCACCCCCTCGGCCCCGCCGCCCTTCGGCGTCCCGCCGGTACCTGCCGGCTCCCCGGTGCCCTTCACGTCGGCTGCCGTCACCCTGTCCCCCTCGTGTCGGTGTGCGTGTGTTCCGTCGCCGCCCGGCCCCAGCCCGGTGATCACCGACCACGCCGCCGGGCGGCCGCTGGTTTGACCTGCGTCACCTGCGGGGTAATATCCCCGGCTCGATTGGCCAGGCCCCCGCCCACTGTGGCAGACTGTCCGAGTTGCTCGGTCGAGCGTTGATGCCGCGCGCCTCCCGCCGGGAGGACTGGAAGCGAGTCCCACGGTACTCGTCGCCCTAACTGCCTCATGGCAGCGCTGGGGCGGACGTACGGGAATCTTCCGGGAAGCGTGGGTGCGACATCGGCCAGGCACCCGGTGGGCCTTCGCCCCCGGCTCGCGGTACCGGTAGGGCCGTGTGCAATCCCGAAGGATGTTCGAACAAGGGGCATCCATGTCAGCGGGAGCGCGACACACCCGACCGCGTGGGTCGGAGAAGGTCGAGGGGACATCGGGTTCCGGAGCGTATAAAGAGACAGGACTACGGAGTAGCCATGGCGGGACAGAAGATCCGCATCCGGCTCAAGGCCTACGACCACGAGGTCATCGATTCGTCGGCGAAGAAGATCGTCGAGACGGTGACCCGTACTGGTGCGTCGGTCGCGGGCCCGGTGCCGCTGCCCACTGAGAAGAACGTGTACTGCGTCATCAAGTCGCCGCACAAGTACAAGGACTCGCGCGAGCACTTCGAGATGCGCACGCACAAGCGCCTGATCGACATCCTCGACCCGACCCCCAAGACCGTTGACTCTCTGATGCGACTCGACCTCCCGGCCGGTGTCGACATCGAGATCAAGCTCTGAGGCCGGTGATCTGAGAGATGACCAAGCAGATCAAGGGAATCCTGGGCGAGAAGCTCGGCATGACGCAGGTCTGGGACGAGAACAACCGTGTCGTCCCGGTGACCGTCGTCAAGGCCGGCCCCAACGTCGTCACCCAGGTTCGTACGAACGACGTCGACGGCTACGAGTCGGTCCAGATCGCCTTCGGCGAGATCGACCCGCGCAAGGTGAACAAGCCCCTCAAGGGCCACTTCGCGAAGGCCGACGTCACCCCCCGTCGCCACCTCGTCGAGATCCGCACCGCGGACGCCGCCGAGTACACCCTCGGCCAGCAGATCACCGCTGAGGTGTTCGAGGCCGGCGTGAAGGTCGACGTCACCGGCAAGAGCAAGGGCAAGGGCTTCGCCGGCGTCATGAAGCGCCACAACTTCCGTGGCCTCGGCGCCGGGCACGGCACCCAGCGCAAGCACCGCTCGCCCGGTTCCATCGGCGGCTGCGCCACGCCGGGTCGTGTGTTCAAGGGCCTCCGCATGGCGGGTCGCATGGGCAACGAGCGGGTCACCACCCAGAACCTGACCGTCCACGCCGTTGACGCGGAGAAGGGTCTGCTGCTCATCAAGGGCGCGGTTCCCGGTCCGAACGGCGGCCTCGTCCTGGTCCGCACCGCGGCCAAGGGGGCCTGAGGTAACCGATGAGCACTGTTGACATCCTTTCGCCGGCGGGCGAGAAGGCCGGTACCGTCGAGCTCCCCGCGGAGATCTTCGGCGTTGAGAAGGTCAGCGTCCCGCTGATCCACCAGGTCGTCGTCGCGCAGCTGGCCGCGGCCCGTCAGGGCACGCACAAGACCAAGACCCGTGGCGAGGTCCGCGGCGGTGGCAAGAAGCCGTACCGCCAGAAGGGCACCGGTCGCGCCCGTCAGGGTTCGACCCGCGCGCCGCAGTTCGCCGGTGGTGGCGTCGTCCACGGCCCGCAGCCGCGTGACTACTCCCAGCGGACCCCGAAGAAGATGAAGGCCGCGGCCCTGCGCCACGCCCTCACCGACCGGGCCCGCCACAACCGCATCCACGTCGTCTCCGGCGTGGTCGAGGGTGAGACCGCCTCCACCAAGGCCGCCCGGACGCTGTTCGGCAAGATCTCGGAGCGCAAGAACCTGCTCCTGGTCGTCGACCGCGCCGACGAGGCCGCGTGGCTGTCTGCCCGCAACCTGCCCCAGGTCCACATCCTGGAGCCGGGCCAGCTGAACACGTACGACGTTCTCGTCTCGGACGACGTGGTCTTCACCAAGGCCGCTTTCGAGTCCTTCGTCGCCGGCCCGCAGGCCAACGACACCGAAGGGAGCGAGGTCTGATGGCCATCCGTCACCCCGCTATCGCCTCGAAGGCCGCCAAGGCCGCCAAGGCCGCGCGCGTCGCCAAGGCGCGTCGCCACGCCACCGAGGGCAAGAACACCGTCGAGACCCCGCTGAGCAAGTCGTACACGGACCTCCGTGACGTCCTGCTGAAGCCGGTCGTCTCGGAGAAGAGCTACGCGCTCCTCGACGAGAACAAGTACACGTTCATCGTCGACCCGAACGCCAACAAGACCCAGATCAAGCAGGCCGTCCAGGCGGTCTTCGACGTCAAGGTCACCGGGGTCAACACGATCAACCGCCAGGGCAAGCGCAAGCGGACCAAGACCGGCTTCGGTCAGCGTGCCGCCACCAAGCGAGCGATCGTGACCCTCGCCGAGGGCGACCGTATCGACATCTTCGGCGGTCCGACCGCCTGAGGGCGGTCCGGATCGTCCGATATCGGACGAGGACTGAGAAATGGGAATCCGCAAGTACAAGCCGACTACGCCGGGCCGTCGTGGCGCCAGCGTCGCCGACTTCGTCGAGGTCACGCGGTCCACGCCGGAGAAGTCGCTGGTCCGTCCTCTGCACAGCAAGGGCGGCCGTAACAATTCCGGTCGTGTGACCGTTCGCCACCAGGGTGGCGGACACAAGCGCGCCTACCGCGTGATCGACTTCCGTCGTCACGACAAGGACGGCGTGCCGGCGAAGGTCGCGCACATCGAGTACGACCCCAACCGCACCGCGCGCATCGCGCTGCTGCACTACGCCGACGGCGAGAAGCGCTACATCCTCGCGCCGCGCGGCCTGTCGCAGGGCGACCGCGTCGAGAACGGCCCCGCGGCCGACATCAAGCCGGGCAACAACCTGGCGCTCCGCAACATCCCGGTCGGTACCACGATCCACGCGATCGAGCTCCGTCCCGGTGGCGGTGCCAAGTTCGCCCGCTCCGCCGGTGCCTCCGTGCAGCTGCTCGCGAAGGAGGGCTCGATGGCCCACCTCCGCATGCCCTCCGGTGAGATCCGCCTGGTCGACCAGCGCTGCCGCGCCACGGTCGGCGAGGTCGGCAACGCCGAGCAGAGCAACATCAACTGGGGCAAGGCCGGCCGCAAGCGGTGGCTGGGCGTCCGCCCGTCCGTCCGTGGTGTGGTCATGAACCCGGTGGACCACCCGCACGGTGGTGGTGAGGGCCGGACCTCCGGTGGCCGCCACCCGGTGTCCCCGTGGGGCAAGAAGGAAGGCCGTACTCGTTCGCCCAAGAAGGCGTCGAACAAGTACATCGTCCGCCGCCGCAAGACGAACAAGAAGCGCTAAGGACGGGTTGAGATGCCTCGTAGCCTGAAGAAGGGGCCCTTCGTCGACGACCACCTGATCAAGAAGGTGGACGCCCAGAACGAAGCCGGCACCAAGAACGTCATCAAGACCTGGTCCCGCCGCTCGATGATCATCCCGGCCATGCTGGGGCACACGCTGGCGGTGCACAACGGCAAGACCCACATCCCGGTGTTCGTCACCGAGTCGATGGTCGGCCACAAGCTCGGCGAGTTCTCGCCGACGCGCACCTTCCGGGGTCACGTCAAGGATGACCGGAAGTCGAAGCGCCGCTAAAGCGGATCGCATTCAGACACGTAAGTAACTGAAGGGACAACCATGGAAGCCAGGGCCCAGGCGCGGTACATCCGCGTCACGCCCATGAAGGCCCGCCGCGTGGTGGACCTCATCCGTGGCATGGACGCCACGGAGGCCCAGGCCGTCCTGCGATTCGCTCCGCAGGCTGCCTCGGTTC
Source organism: Streptomyces sp. NPDC091412 (assembly GCF_044756885.1). Lineage (NCBI taxonomy): Bacteria > Bacillati > Actinomycetota > Actinomycetes > Kitasatosporales > Streptomycetaceae > Streptomyces > Streptomyces sp. NPDC091412. Next base: position 207,673 of record NZ_JBIVTV010000013.1, read on the forward strand.
CGGTTGGCAAGGTGCTCGACAGCGCCATCGCCAACGCCGCGCACAACTACGACCACTCCGACGCCGACTCGCTGTTCATCTCCGAGGCGTACGTCGACGAGGGCCCGACCCTGAAGCGGTTCCGTCCGCGTGCCCAGGGCCGTGCCTACCGGATCCGCAAGCGGACCAGCCACATCACCGTGGTCGTCAGCAGCAAGGAAGGAACCCGGTAATGGGCCAGAAGGTAAACCCGCATGGGTTCCGGCTCGGTGTCACGACCGACTTCAAGTCGCGTTGGTACGCCGACAAGCTGTACAAGGACTACGTCAAGGAAGACGTCGCCATCCGTCGGATGATGACGTCCGGCATGGAGCGCGCCGGCATCTCCAAGGTGGAGATCGAGCGCACCCGTGACCGTGTCCGCGTGGACATCCACACCGCGCGTCCGGGCATCGTCATCGGCCGCCGTGGCGCCGAGGCCGACCGCATCCGCGGCGACCTCGAGAAGCTCACGGGCAAGCAGGTCCAGCTGAACATCCTCGAGGTCAAGAACCCCGAGACGGACGCTCAGCTGGTGGCCCAGGCCGTTGCCGAGCAGCTCTCCTCCCGCGTCTCCTTCCGCCGTGCCATGCGCAAGAGCATGCAGTCGGCGATGAAGGCCGGCGCCAAGGGCATCAAGATCCAGTGCGGTGGCCGCCTCGGCGGCGCCGAGATGTCCCGCTCGGAGTTCTACCGCGAGGGCCGTGTGCCCCTGCACACGCTCCGCGCGAACGTGGACTACGGCTTCTTCGAGGCCAAGACGACCTTCGGCCGCATCGGTGTGAAGGTCTGGATCTACAAGGGCGACGTCAAGAACATCGCCGAGGTCCGCGCCGAGAACGCCGCCGCCCGTGCGGGCAACCGCCCGGCCCGTGGTGGCGCCGACCGCCCGGCCCGTGGTGGCCGCGGTGGCGAGCGGCGCGGTCGCAAGCCGCAGCAGCAGTCGGCTCCGGCCGCCGAGGCCCCCAAGGCCGACGCTCCGGCCGCTGCCGCTCCGGCTGAGAGCACCGGAACGGAGGCCTGACCGAAATGCTGATCCCCCGTAGGGTCAAGCACCGCAAGCAGCACCACCCGAAGCGCAACGGTATGTCCAAGGGTGGAACGCAGGTTGCGTTCGGCGAGTACGGCATCCAGGCGCTGACCCCGGCCTACGTGACGAACCGCCAGATCGAGGCGGCTCGTATCGCGATGACCCGCCACATCAAGCGTGGCGGCAAGGTCTGGATCAACATCTACCCGGACCGTCCGCTGACCAAGAAGCCCGCCGAGACCCGCATGGGTTCCGGTAAGGGTTCGCCGGAGTGGTGGATCGCGAACGTCAAGCCCGGCCGGGTGATGTTCGAGCTGTCCTACCCGAACGAGAAGATCGCCCGTGAGGCGCTGACCCGTGCGGCCCACAAGCTGCCGATGAAGTGCCGGATCGTCAAGCGCGAGGCAGGTGAAGCGTGATGTCGGTCGGTACCAAGACGTCCGAGCTGCGCGAGCTGGGCAACGAGGAGCTTCTGGGCAAGCTCCGCGAGGCCAAGGAAGAGCTGTTCAACCTCCGTTTCCAGGCGGCGACCGGGCAGCTCGAGAACCACGGCCGTCTCAAGGCGGTCCGCAAGGACATCGCGCGGATCTACACCCTGATGCGCGAGCGTGAGCTGGGCATCGAAACGGTGGAGAACGCCTGATGAGCGAGAAGAACGTGACTGAGAACGCAGAGGCGCGCGGCTTCCGCAAGACCCGTGAGGGTCTCGTCGTCAGCGACAAGATGGACAAGACCGTCGTCGTCGCCGTCGAGGACCGTGTCAAGCACGCGCTGTACGGCAAGGTCATCCGCCGTACCGAGAAGCTCAAGGCGCACGACGAGCAGAACGCCGCGGGTATCGGCGACCGCGTCCTCCTGATGGAGACCCGGCCGCTGTCCGCGACGAAGCGCTGGCGCGTCGTCGAGATCCTCGAGAAGGCGAAGTAAGAAGCGGGGGCACCGCCCCCGCTGACCCCCGCTGGGGGCTCCGCCCCCGGGCACCGGCCCGGAACCGGCGAAGTCCCCGGCGCGGGTTTCCGCCTCCAGAGGTACAAGTAATTTCCTGCGGGAGCTACCCGCAGGACGGTTCCGCCAGGCTCGGCGAGGTCCGCAAGTCACTTACGGACCTCGCCGGGAACCGGCAGACAATCAGGAGATAGACGTGATCCAGCAGGAGTCGCGACTGCGTGTCGCCGACAACACTGGTGCGAAGGAGATCCTTTGCATCCGTGTGCTCGGTGGCTCCGGTCGCCGCTACGCGGGCATCGGTGACGTCATCGTCGCCACCGTCAAGGACGCGATCCCCGGTGGCAACGTGAAGAAGGGTGACGTCGTCAAGGCGGTCATCGTTCGCACCGTCAAGGAGCGCCGTCGTCCGGACGGCTCGTACATCCGCTTCGACGAGAACGCCGCCGTCATTCTGAAGAACGACGGCGACCCTCGTGGCACCCGTATCTTCGGCCCGGTCGGCCGTGAGCTGCGCGAGAAGAAGTTCATGAAGATCATCTCGCTCGCGCCGGAGGTGCTGTAAGCATGAAGATCAAGAAGGGCGACCTGGTCCAGGTCATCACCGGTAAGGACAAGGGCAAGCAGGGCAAGGTCATCGCGGCCTACCCCCGCGAGGACCGGGTCCTGGTCGAGGGTGTCAACCGGGTCAAGAAGCACACCAAGGCCGGCCCGACCGCTCGCGGTTCGCAGGCCGGCGGCATCGTGACCACCGAGGCCCCGATCCACGTGAGCAACGTTCAGCTCGTCGTGGAGAAGGACGGCCAGAAGGTCGTCACGCGTGTCGGTTACCGCTTCGACGACGAAGGCAACAAGATCCGCGTTGCCAAGCGGACGGGTGAGGACATCTGATGGCTACCACCACCACTCCGCGTCTGAAGCAGAAGTACCGCGAGGAGATCGCGGGCAAGATGCGTGACGAGTTCAAGTACGAGAACGTCATGCAGATTCCCGGTCTCGTCAAGATCGTGGTCAACATGGGTGTCGGCGACGCCGCCCGTGACTCGAAGCTGATCGAGGGCGCCATCCGCGACCTCACCACGATCACCGGCCAGAAGCCGCAGGTCACCAAGGCCCGCAAGTCCATCGCGCAGTTCAAGCTGCGTGAGGGCCAGCCGATCGGTGCTCACGTCACGCTCCGTGGCGACCGCATGTGGGAGTTCCTGGACCGCACCCTGTCGCTCGCGCTGCCGCGCATCCGCGACTTCCGTGGCCTGTCTCCCAAGCAGTTCGACGGCCGTGGCAACTACACCTTCGGTCTCACGGAGCAGGTCATGTTCCACGAGATCGACCAGGACAAGATCGACCGTACCCGGGGCATGGACATCACCGTGGTCACCACGGCGACCAACGACGCTGAGGGCCGTGCGCTCCTTCGTCACCTCGGCTTCCCGTTCAAGGAGGCGTGAGCGAGATGGCGAAGAAGGCTCTGATTGCCAAGGCTGCTCGCAAGCCCAAGTTCGGTGTGCGTGGCTACACCCGCTGCCAGCGCTGCGGCCGTCCGCACTCCGTGTACCGCAAGTTCGGCCTGTGCCGTGTGTGCCTTCGTGAGATGGCTCACCGTGGCGAGCTGCCGGGCGTGACCAAGAGCTCCTGGTAACAACCCACTTGGGTTGAACCAGGACTCTCGGTAAGCAACTGGGGTCGGCAGGAGGCCCACCTCACATGCCGTAGGCTTGTGGGGTTGGGCGCCTGCCGTGCCCTTACGACTTACTACGCCGTAGGTCCACCGCGCCGCACCCGTCCCGTCTCGGATCGGGGAGAGGGATGGCGCACCAGGAAACCCCGGCGAGAGAGGCCGAAGGCCAATTCATGACCATGACTGATCCGATCGCAGACATGCTTACGCGTCTGCGGAACGCGAACTCGGCATACCACGACAGCGTGTCGATGCCGCACTCGAAGATCAAGTCGCACATCGCGGAGATCCTCCAGCAGGAGGGCTTCATCACGGGCTGGAAGGTCGAGGACGCCGAGGTCGGCAAGAACCTCGTCCTGGAGCTGAAGTTCGGCCCCAACCGTGAGCGCTCCATCGCGGGCATCAAGCGGATCTCCAAGCCCGGTCTCCGGGTGTACGCGAAGTCCACCAACCTGCCGAAGGTGCTCGGCGGCCTCGGCGTGGCGATCATCTCCACGTCCCACGGGCTCCTCACCGACAAGCAGGCCGGCAAGAAGGGCGTGGGTGGGGAAGTCCTCGCCTACGTCTGGTAGCGGAAGGGAACGGAGGAAACAGCTATGTCGCGCATCGGCAAGCTCCCCATCGCGGTTCCCGCCGGCGTGGACGTCACCATCGACGGCCGTACGGTCGCGGTCAAGGGCCCCAAGGGCACGCTGACCCACACCGTCGTGGCGCCGATCGAGATCGCCAAGGGCGAGGACGGCACCCTGCAGGTGACCCGCCCCAACGACGAGCGTCAGAACAAGGCCCTGCACGGCCTGTCCCGCACGCTGGTGGCGAACATGATCACCGGCGTGACCCAGGGTTACGTGAAGAAGCTCGAGATCAGCGGTGTCGGTTACCGCGTGACGGCCAAGGGTTCGAACCTGGAGTTCGCGCTCGGCTACAGCCACCCGATCACCATCGAGGCGCCCGAGGGCATCACCTTCAAGGTGGAGACCCCGACCCGCTTCCAGGTCGAGGGCATCGACAAGCAGAAGGTCGGCGAGGTTGCGGCCAACATCCGCAAGCTGCGCAAGCCCGACCCGTACAAGGCCAAGGGCGTCAAGTACGAGGGCGAAGTCATCCGCCGCAAGGTCGGAAAGGCGGGTAAGTAAGCCATGGCATACGGGCAGAAGATCCTCAAGGGCGACGCCTACAAGCGCGCCGCGATCAAGCGCCGTCACATCCGGATCCGCAAGCGGATCTCCGGTACGGCGGAGCGTCCCCGTCTGGTCGTGACCCGCTCGAACCGCCACATCGTGGCGCAGGTGATCGACGACCTCAAGGGCCACACCCTGGCGTCGGCGTCCACGCTGGACACGTCGGTCCGCGGTGGCGAGGGCGACAAGTCGGCGCAGGCCAAGCAGGTCGGCGCCCTGGTCGCCGAGCGTGCCAAGGCCGCCGGTGTCGAGGCTGTCGTGTTCGACCGTGGTGGCAACCAGTACGCCGGGCGCATCGCCGCCCTGGCGGACGCCGCCCGCGAAGCCGGCCTGAAGTTCTGAGCCGGTTCCGAGCTAGCGGAAACAGAGAGAGGTAATTCCAATGGCTGGACCCCAGCGCCGCGGTGGCGGTGCCGGTGGCGGCGAGCGGCGGGACCGGAAGGGCCGTGACGGCGGCGCAGCTGCCGCCGAGAAGACCGCGTACGTTGAGCGCGTTGTCGCGATCAACCGCGTCGCCAAGGTTGTGAAGGGTGGTCGTCGCTTCAGCTTCACCGCGCTGGTCGTGGTGGGCGACGGTGACGGCACCGTGGGTGTCGGATACGGCAAGGCCAAGGAGGTGCCGGCCGCCATCGCCAAGGGCGTTGAGGAGGCCAAGAAGCACTTCTTCAAGGTCCCCCGGATCCAGGGCACCATCCCGCACCCGATCCAGGGTGAGAAGGCTGCCGGCGTCGTGCTGCTCAAGCCCGCGTCCCCCGGTACCGGCGTTATCGCCGGTGGCCCGGTGCGCGCCGTGCTCGAGTGCGCCGGTATCCACGACATCCTGTCGAAGTCGCTCGGCTCCGACAACCAGATCAACATCGTGCACGCGACCGTGCAGGCCCTGAAGGGCCTGCAGCGCCCCGAGGAGGTCGCGGCCCGCCGTGGTCTGCCGCTCGAGGACGTCGCTCCCGCGGCTCTGCTGCGTGCGCGTGCAGGGGCGGGTGCGTGATGGCGCAGCTCAAGATCACGCAGACGAAGTCCTACATCGGCAGCAAGCAGAACCACCGTGACACCCTGCGTACCCTGGGCCTGAAGCGCCTGGGTGACGTGGTCGTCAAGGAGGACCGCCCCGAGTTCCGCGGCATGGTGCACACCGTCCGCCACCTCGTGACGGTCGAGGAGGTCGACTGATCATGGCGGAGCAGAACCCGCTGAAGATCCACAACCTCCGTCCCGCCCCGGGCGCCAAGACCGCCAAGACCCGTGTCGGTCGTGGTGAGGCGTCGAAGGGTAAGACGGCCGGTCGTGGTACCAAGGGCACCAAGGCCCGCTACCAGGTTCCGGAGAGCTTCGAGGGCGGCCAGATGCCGCTCCACATGCGCCTCCCGAAGCTGAAGGGCTTCAAGAACCCGTTCAAGACCGAGTTCCAGGTCGTGAACCTCGACAAGCTGGCCGCGCTCTACCCCGAGGGTGGCGAGGTCACGGTCGAGGACCTGGTGGCCAAGGGTGCCGTTCGCAAGAACAGCCTCGTCAAGGTCCTCGGCCAGGGCGAGGTCTCCGTGGCGCTGCAGGTGACGGTGGACGCCGTCTCCGGCTCCGCCAAGGAGAAGATCACCGCCGCCGGCGGTTCTGTCACCGAGCTCGTCTGAGCCCGATGACGTAAAGCGGTCCCGACCGGGGGTACCTCACAATGAGGTATCCCCGGTTGGTCGTTCCACGGGAGGCAGTATCGCCGGTAAGGTGGCCTGCACCGTTATTTATCGTCGAACCTCACCACCGTCACCCTGACGCACTTGCGCGGGGTCGCAGGAGGCACCGTGCTCACCGGCTTCGCCCGGGCGTTCAGGACGCCCGACCTGCGCAAGAAGCTGCTCTTCACGCTCGGCATCATCGTGGTGTACCGCGTCGGTACCCACATTCCGATCCCGGGTGTCAACTACAAGGCCGTTCAGCAGTGTGTCAGCGAGGCCTCGGGCAACCAGGGTCTCTTCGGCCTCGTGAACATGTTCAGCGGCGGTGCGCTGCTGCAGATCACGATCTTCGCGCTGGGCATCATGCCGTACATCACGGCGAGCATCATCCTTCAGCTGCTGACCGTGGTGATCCCGCGGTTGGAGGCCCTCAAGAAGGAGGGCCAGTCCGGCACCGCGAAGATCACCCAGTACACCCGTTACCTGACGGTCGCGCTGGCCATCCTCCAGGGCACCGGCCTGGTGGCCACCGCCCGCAGCGGCGCCCTGTTCTCCGGGTGCTCGGCGGCCGGGAACATCGTCCCGAACCAGGCGATCTTCAACACGATCGTCATGGTGATCGTCATGACCGCCGGCACGGCCACGGTCATGTGGCTCGGTGAGCTCATCACCGACCGCGGTATCGGCAACGGCATGTCGATCCTGATGTTCATCTCGATCGCCGCCACTTTCCCGTCCGCTCTGTGGGCCATCAAGAAGCAGGGCAAGCTCGCCGAGGGCTGGATCGAATTCGGCACCGTCATCCTCGTCGGCCTGGTCATGGTCGGCCTGGTCGTCTTCGTCGAACAGGCACAGCGCCGAATTCCGGTGCAGTACGCCAAGCGCATGATCGGCCGCCGTTCCTACGGTGGTACGTCGACGTACATCCCGTTGAAGGTCAACCAGGCGGGCGTGATCCCCGTCATCTTCGCGTCGTCGCTGCTCTACATTCCGGCGCTCATCGCCCAGTTCTCCGGGGGCAACTCCGGATGGAAGACCTGGGTTCAGCAGAACCTGACCAAGGGCGACCACCCGATCTACATCACGATGTACTTCCTGCTCATCGTGTTCTTCGCCTTCTTCTATGTGGCGATCTCCTTCAACCCCGAAGAAGTCGCCGACAACATGAAGAAGTATGGTGGCTTCATCCCGGGCATCCGGGCTGGCCGACCGACCGCTGAGTACCTTTCGTACGTGCTCAACCGGATCACCTGGCCGGGTTCGCTGTATCTGGGCCTGATCGCTCTCGTACCGACAATGGCGTTGGTCGGCTTCGGGGCGAACCAGAACTTCCCCTTCGGCGGGACCAGCATCCTCATCATCGTGGGTGTCGGACTCGAGACGGTGAAGCAGATCGAGAGCCAGCTCCAGCAGCGCAATTATGAAGGGTTCCTCCGCTGATGCGAATCGTCCTCGTCGGACCGCCGGGTGCCGGCAAAGGAACACAGGCCACGCGCCTGGCCGGGAAGCTGAGCATTCCGCACATCTCCACCGGTGACCTGTTCCGCGCCAACATCAGTCGGCAGACGGAGCTCGGCAAGCTCGCGAAGTCCTACATGGACGCCGGAAACCTGGTGCCCGACGAGGTCACCATCGCGATGGCCAAGGACCGCATGGAGCAGCCCGACGCCGAGGGCGGCTTCCTGCTGGACGGTTTCCCGCGCAATGTGTCGCAGGCCGAGGCGCTGGACAAGCTGCTCCAGGGCGAGGGCATGAAGCTGGACGCGGTCCTCGACCTCGAGGTCCCCGAGGGCGAGGTCGTCAAGCGCATCGCGGGTCGCCGCACCTGCCGCAACGACTCGGCGCACGTCTTCCACGAGACGTACAGCCCGCCGAAGAAGGAAGGCGTCTGCGACGTCTGCGGCGGTGAGCTGTACCAGCGGGACGACGACTCCGAGGAGACCGTGCGCAAGCGGCTGGAGGTCTACCACACGCAGACCGAGCCGATCATCGACTACTACCGGGCGCAGGGTCTGGTCGTGACGATCTCCTCGCTCGGTCCGGTGGACGAGATCACGCAGCGCGCGCTGGAGGCGCTGAAGCGCGACTAGCCGCGCTGCTCGGCCGCGGTTCCCCCTGGGGGCCGCGGCCGACGTGTGCACGGCGCCGGTGCGGTCGTCCCCGGTGCGGTCGCGTCCTCGGACGCCCGCACCGGCCTGCACGGCCTTGTTCCCGCATGCTGGACGGGCCCGGTTCCGCTTCCCCGTATTGTTGAACGCGTCCGTCCTTGTCGAAGGCGTTCCTCTTCCTTCCGGTCCCAGAAAGGCCGTAGTCCCCATGGTGCAGATCAAGTCCCCCGAGCAGATCGCCAAGATGCGTGCGGCGGGACTGGTCGTCGCCGCCATCCACGCGGCCACCCGGGAGGCGGCCGTGCCCGGGGCGACCACCAAGGACCTGGACCAGGTGGCCCGCAAGGTGCTCGCCGAGCACAACGCCAAGCCCAACTTCCTCGGCTACGGCGGCTTCCCCGCGACGATCTGCACCTCCGTGAACGAGGTCGTCGTCCACGGCATCCCCTCCGACGACGTCGTCCTCAAGGACGGGGACGTCATCTCCATCGACTGCGGCGCGATCATCGACGGCTGGCACGGCGACGCGGCCTTCACCGCGTTCGTCGGCTCCGGTCACTCCCCGGAGCTGGTCGAGCTCTCCCGGGTGACCGAGGAGTCGATGTGGGCCGGCATCGCCGCCATGAAGCAGGGCAACCGGCTGGTCGACATCTCCCGGGCCGTCGAGACGTACATCCGCCGCCAGCCGAAGCCGGGCGGCGGTCGCTACGGGATCATCGAGGACTACGGCGGCCACGGCATCGGCACCGAGATGCACATGGACCCGCACCTGCTCAACTACGTCGACCGGCGGCGCGGCAAGGGCCCGAAGCTGGTCCCCGGCTTCTGCCTGGCCATCGAGCCGATGGTCTCCCTGGGCACCCCGAAGACCCACGTCCTCGAGGACGACTGGACGGTCATCACCACGGACGGCACCTGGTCCTCCCACTGGGAGCACTCGGTGGCCCTGACCGAACAGGGTCCCCTGGTCCTGACGGCCCCGGACGGCGGCAAGGCGAAGCTGGCCGAGTACGGCATCACGGCCGCGCCGGACCCGCTGGCCTGAAAAGGCCCCGCCCGCCTTACGGCCGCCGGTCCGGGTCGGACCCGGCCGCATGATGATCTCGAAGCTGGGGCAGACTTTCTCGATTCGTCTTTCGCAGAGGGCTGACGTAGACTGTCTCGTCGGCTCTCATGTATTCGCATGTCCGCATGCGGGACATGGAGTCGATCAAGGTAGTCGATTCGAAGGGCGAAGCGTGGCCAAGAAGCAAGGTGCCATCGAGATCGAGGGCACTGTCGTCGAGTCTCTGCCGAACGCCATGTTCAGGGTCGAGCTCCAGAACGGCCACCAGGTCCTGGCACACATCAGCGGCAAGATGCGCATGCACTACATCCGCATCCTCCCTGACGACCGGGTCGTGGTGGAGCTTTCTCCGTACGACCTCACGCGTGGCCGGATCGTCTACCGGTACAAGTAGATCTTGCCCAGGCCCCACGTTCCATCGGGGGGCCGCCGGCAACTGACCCGGAGAACCTCACATCCCATGAAGGTCAAGCCGAGCGTCAAGAAGATCTGCGACAAGTGCAGGGTGATCCGCCGTCACGGCCGGGTCATGGTCATCTGCGACAACCCGCGCCACAAGCAGCGCCAGGGCTGACGCACAACCGACCGCACCCTCTGCACTCCTATCGCAGAGATTCGCGCGACGCGAGCTGAATATGTTCATACGCAGGACCCGAGTCGCAGCGCGGCTCGACACCCCCGGTTCGGAGGCCGGGGACCCGGTTCGTACCTGGTACGGCGGCCGGGAATCGGTCCTGCGGAAGACCTCCGAAGATCAACTGGAGCCATTGAATGGCACGCGTTTCCGGTGTTGACATCCCGCGCGAAAAGCGCGTGGAGGTCGCCCTCACCTACGTGTTCGGCATCGGCCGGACTCTCTCCCAGCAGACGCTGGCCGCCACCGACGTCGACCCGAACACCCGCGTTCGCGACCTCTCCGAGGAGCAGCTCGTCGCGATCCGCGAGTACGTCGACAACAACATCAAGACCGAGGGTGACCTCCGTCGCGAGATCCAGGCCGACATCCGCCGCAAGGTCGAGATCGGCTGCTACCAGGGTCTGCGTCACCGCCGCGGTCTGCCCGTCCGCGGTCAGCGCACCAGCACCAACGCCCGCACCCGCAAGGGCCCGCGTCGCGCCATCGCCGGCAAGAAGAAGCCGGGCAAGAAGTAGTCCGCAGCGACACTCGCCGTCCAGCGGTCTTCGCTGTAGGACCGACCACCTCCCGTAGGAGTTTTCGACATGCCCCCCAAGGGACGTCAGGGCGCTGCCAAGAAGGTGCGCCGCAAGGAAAAGAAGAACGTCGCTCACGGCCACGCGCACATCAAGAGCACGTTCAACAACACCATCGTTTCGATCACCGACCCGTCCGGCAACGTGATCTCCTGGGCCTCCGCCGGCCACGTCGGCTTCAAGGGCTCCCGGAAGTCCACGCCGTTCGCCGCGCAGATGGCCGCCGAGTCGGCTGCCCGCCGCGCCCAGGAGCACGGCATGCGCAAGGTCGACGTGTTCGTCAAGGGTCCGGGCTCCGGCCGTGAGACCGCGATCCGCTCCCTGCAGGCCACCGGTCTCGAGGTCGGCTCCATCCAGGACGTCACCCCGACCCCGCACAACGGCTGCCGCCCGCCGAAGCGCCGCCGCGTCTGAGCACGGCTGCTTCACGCCGGTTTCCGGGCGGTACGGCCCTTTTGGGCCGTGCCGCCCGTACCCTTGCAGTACCCGCACCATTTTTCTGGTGCGGCCCTGTCGGGCGTCATATAGCGGGCGCCCACGACTGAAGGATCTGATCCACACATGCTGATCGCTCAGCGACCCTCGTTGACCGAAGAGGTCGTCGACGAGTTCCGCTCCCGGTTCGTGATCGAGCCGCTGGAGCCGGGCTTCGGCTACACCCTCGGCAACTCTCTCCGCCGC
>NZ_JBIVTV010000014.1:0-60540 GCF_044756885.1 Streptomyces sp. NPDC091412
AACTGCAGGCACTCCTCGCCACCTGGGCCGGCACCTGCCCCACCTGCCACCGCGACATACCCGAACCGATACGCACCTGACCAAGCCCTACTAGTGTCGTGCCCACCTTCGCAGCTTCCCGATGACACGACCCTTGTGGAGACGAGTAGCCGAGATTTCGCCTGGGCTCGTCATGAAAGCCGTGAGGGGCGTCCATCGCTTACGTCCGTTGCGCGCCGTCCACCTCACCGCGGGGAAGTCCGTGATCTCCGTGATGCGCTCTCGGTCGATTACCCGCGTGCGAAGGTAGCCACGGATCACCAACCGTGAGTGTTCACATGTCACGCCGAGGCGATATCCCCGCACCGCCAGGACAGCAAACCCGATCAGGGCCAGACCAGCCGCAAGCCGCGCAACGGCGGTATCGGCTTGCGTCGCGTACGCAATGCAGGCAACAGCTGGAACGACTCCGAGGCTGCTGTTGGCCAAACGGTTCAGCGTGGATGGCGATTGCTCCATGAGGTTCCTCGCGTGATCAGCATCTGCCGGCGCAGCCTACATTCGACGGTCCGCTCGACATCATGAGCACCGCTAAAGCCGATTCCGCACCTGTGATCAGGAGCGGATCATCGCTACTACGTGCTCCAGCTGCGTGTGCATGACCCATAGCCACACCGGTCCATCAGACGATTCGCACTCGATCACCAAGACGCCGGCCGGGAGCCACAACCATTCGAGGCCCTCCTGCTGGCGTACTCGGACAAAACGCAGATCTGCCGGGACCTCACGGAGCCGAGTCCACGGCCAGCGAGGCTCCCATCGAAACTCTTCAGCATCAGCTCGCACCCGACCCGAGCTCCAGCGGCCCCTGTTCGGCCGCTTGACCCCGATCAGGAAGAGGGCTACCTGCCCCGCCTTGGCCCGTTCCATGGCCCGCCGCGATCGCCAACGGCGGATCGCCTCGCCGAGCAGCACGCCGAGCACAACGCAGATCCCCATAACCATCCGCGCAGTAAAACAGGTTGGCGACTGATCAACAAAAGGTCGAGTCCACCGGCCACCGGCGGTGAGCCTCCGTCCAACCTGACGCGTGAGCCCGGCAGTTGGGCTGACAACGTGGTGACTCGGGCAGGCCTCGCGGCAGGACGCTCGCGCAGCCTTCCTCGAACTCGGCATCACGGTCGAGGACAAGCTCTGGCTGAACGGCGGCAACACCCGTGGCGTCCTCGCCCCACGTGTTCGTATTGCTGATCCTCGTCCGCCAGTTGACCGGCGTTGCGCCGGACGGCGTCGCCCGGTGGCTCGGAGTCATCTGACACGGCCGGATGAATCATCCCACCCCCTGCAACCACACGGCTCCTTCACGAGTCATACACACGCAAGCCATGCATCACGCCTCAGGGGAGATCTTGAAGACCCGCACCACCACGTATGCCGCCATCCTGCTGACCGCCGCTGCCGCTCTGACCGCGTGCGACGACAGCACCAGCAGCGACAGCGGCAAGCCGGCCAGCCCCAAGCCCTCGGCCACTGCCGAGAAGGAGCCGGCCCAGAAGCAGAAGGAGGAGAGCCACAAGGCCGCCGGCATCCCGCCCAAGCCGACCGGCCAGAAGCGCCAGCAGCTCCTCGACGCGCTCGCCAAGGCCGCCCCGGACGTCGTCCGTTACGAGGACAAGGCCATCGACGCCGCCCGCAATCAGTGCAGCTCCATCAACGGCGGGGGTTCCACACTCGACTGGGCCGCCTCTCAGCGCTTCAGCTACAAGGACGTCACCACCACCGAAGCTCAGGGCAAGGCCATCAACGACGCTCTCAAGACCTCCGGCTTCTGCACGGTGTGACCCCCGCCGCTACAGGCAGGGCCCTGCCACGCCCGTCGTGGCGGGGCCACCACTCGGCTGACTGTTCGACGGCCGGTTGGGGTGCGGATACCGCCCCCTTCCAGGCTGTCGCCATTCACCTCGCCCTCGCCGCCAAGGAACCCCTGATGCCGATCAACTTCGACAAGCTCCCGGCCGGCCTGGTCAACCTCACCAAGGCCGCCGCGGTCTCCCTGGAGAAGAACAACCTGACGGGGCAGCGGGCGGCCGTCTACCTGGTCCTCGACCGGTCCCGCAGCATGAGCCGCTACTACCGCGATGGCAGCGTGCAGCACCTCGCAGAGCAGGCCTTGGGCCTGTCCGCCAATCTCGACGACGACGGCATCGTCCCCACGATCTTCTTCGACAGCGATGCCCACCCCGCGGCCGACATCAGCGTCGACAACTACCAGGGCAGCATCGACCGCCACCACAAGGCGCTCGGCCGCATGGGTTCCACCAACTACGCCGCCGCCATGGACGAAGTCATCGACCACTACCTCGACTCCGACAGCACCGACCCCGCCTTCGTCATCTTCCAGACCGACGGCGGGCCGGACTCCCGGCGGGCCGCGGAACAGACGCTGTGCAAGGCGGCGAAACTGCCCATGTTCTGGCAGTTCATCGGCTTCGGCCCCGACCGTTTCGACTTCCTCCGCAGGCTCGACGACCTCGAGGTGCCGAAGAAGCGGGTCATCGACAACGCCGGCTTCTTCCCCGCCGGCGACGCCCCGAAGCGGATGTCACACGCGGAGTTGTACGACCGGCTGATGGGCGAGTTCCCCGACTGGCTTGTCGCGGCACGCGATGCCGGAATCGTGCCCTGACCATGCTGGTGAGCCCGCTTACGCAGAGTACGAGTTCCCACCACACCAGCCAGATCCGGCCCTTGAGCACGGCGGACAAGGGTGCCGTCGAACGCGGCGGCGCCATCGAGGCGTTCAGCAGCCCGGAAGACGCTCAGGCCCGTGCCCAGTACATCGAGTCGGTCACGAAGTCGATGCCCACGCTCGCCGAGTACGACTACGTGCACGGCAGCGTCCTGGTGCGGGTGTCGCACTACCTGATGCCGAAGCAGGCCGCGGAGTACGAGGCCGCCGCCAACGGACTCCGGAAGTAACCACCTTGGATTGGGCGTTCACGATCACCAAGGAGGCTGTGGCGGCCGCTCAGGCCGCTTCCGGCCGGCCGCGGCCGGAGGTCGTGCAGGCACTACGGCAGTCCCTGTGTCCGGACGGCAGCGTCTGTGCTGGTCGTCCACTCGTTCCGTGTGTCCGTGGGCGTCGAGGAACTCCAGGAGCGGCACGGCGACCCTGCGGGTGGTGTCGAGGGCCGTGCGGGCCTCGCTGAGTGTGAAGGGCTGGGGCAGGTGGCGGAGCACCGCGGCGGCCTCGGCGTCGGCTCCCGGCAGCAGCACGATCCCGTCGCCGACCCGCAGCAGCTCGCCCGCCGAGACCGCCGCGGCCACGGCTTTGCGGTCGAGTCCCAGGGCGGTGAGACGATCGGCCTCGGGGGCACGGAACGGTGCCGTCTCCAGGTCGCGCCGCACCGAGTCGACGGCCGCCCGGACCGGCGGCGGCAGGGTGGGACCGATGCTGTCGGGCCGGTACAGGCGCCCTTCCCGTCGCAGCAGACGGGGCTCGCCCGGCGCCGCGGCGAGGGCGTCCACCAGCGCCCGGTCGGGCAGATCCAGCAGGTGCCGGGCCGCCTCGGCGGGCAGTCCCGGCTCCATGGGGTGCAGGCGTGCGTGCTCCGCGACCTCGGCGGCCAGTCTCTCGCGCAGCCGGGCCCAGTGGGCCTCGTCGGCCAGCCAGTCCCCGGTGACCGGCCCGGTGGGCGGCGGGACGCCCATGGCCAGCAGCCGGGAGCGGCGGACGAGTCCGCGGCGCCGCAGCTCGGCCGCTCCGTCGGGGCGGTCCGTCATCGCGGCCAGTACGGCGGCCCTGGCCCGTCCGGCGCCCCGCCGGGTCAGGTCCGGCGGGCACACGTCGAGCACGGTCACACCGCAGGGTCTCCGCCCGCCCCCGGGTTCACGCAGGACGGCCCGGTCCCCGACGCGCAGGGGCAGTGCGGTGCGCAGGGTCAGCCGGGCGGTGTCCTCGCCGAGGGGGCGGGCGGTCACCGCGACGGCCGCCGTGCCGATGTGCAGGGTGACGCTCCGGGGCAGCTCGCCGACCGGCTCACCGGTGACGCGCACGTCGATCCGGTCGGTGAACAGCCAGCGGTCCGGCGCCAGCAGCACCTTCCCCCGCCGCAGTTGCCCGGCGAGGGGGCCGTGCACGTTGACCGCGACCCGCGCCACGCCGCTGACGGCACTCCGGTCCTGTTGCAGGCACTGGAGCCCGCGCACCCTCAGCGTGTGCGCGCCGGCCCCGTTCACCAGCCGGTCGCCGACGCGCAGGGTGCCCGCGCCGAGCGTGCCGGTCACGACGGTGCCGTGCCCGCGCGCGGTGAAGGCGCGGTCCAGCCACAGCCGTACGTCCGCGTCGGCGGGCGGCACGGGCAGTGCGCGGGTCGTCCGGGCCAGTTCGGCGCGCAGTTCGTCCAGTCCGGCGCCGGTCACCGCGCTCACCGCGACGGACGGCACGGTCCCGAGCGAGGTCCGGGACAGTCGCTTGACGGCCTCGGCGCGCACCGGCTCGGGGTCGGCCAGGTCGCTGCGGGTCACGGCGAGCACCGCGTGCCGTACACCGAGCGCGTCGAGGATCGCGAGGTGTTCCTCGGACTGCGGCTGCCAGCCCTGGTCGGCGGCGACCACGAACAGCACGGCGGGCACCGGGCCGACTCCGGCCAGCATGGTGGCCACGAACCGCTCGTGGCCGGGTACGTCGACGAAGGCGAGACGTTCGCCCTCGGCGTCCGGCGGCGTCCACACGAAGCCGAGGTCGAGCGTGAGTCCCCTGCGCCGCTCCTCCTCGTAGCGGTCGGGTTCCATCCCGGTCAGGGCCCGTACCAGGGCGGACTTGCCGTGGTCGACGTGCCCCGCGGTGGCCAGCACTCGCATGGCCCCTACCTCTCCGCCGCCGACCGCACGGCCTCGGCGAGGCGTTCGTCGTCCCCCGGCGGCACCGCACGCAGGTCCAGCAGGCACCGCCCGCCCTCCAGGCGCCCCACCACGGGCACCTCACCGGTGCGCAGTACGGCGGCGTAGGGCTCCGGCAGGGACAGCGCGGCGCTGGGCAGTGTCACTCCCGGCGCCCCGCCGCCGCCGACGGTGGCGGTCCCGGGGACGGCCCGGACGTCCTCGATCCCGGCGGCGCCCAGTGCGGCGGCGAGGTGTTCGGCCCGCCGCATGAGCCCTGTGGCGTCGGCGGTCAGGAAAGCGGCCGTCGGGGTCCGGGGGCCCGTCAGGGTCGCCTCCAGCGCGGCCAGGGTGAGTTTGTCCACGCGCAGGGCACGGGCCAGGGGGTGCCGGGTGAGGGTGCGCAGGAGTTCCGCGTCGCCGAGGAGCAGTCCGCACTGGGGGCCGCCGAGCAGTTTGTCGCCGCTCGCCGTCACCAGGGCCGCGCCGGACCTCAACTGGGTCTCGGCGTCGGGCTCGTCGGGCAGCAGCGCATGGGGCGCGAGCAGTCCGGAGCCGATGTCGGCCACCACCGGAACGCCCAACGCCGACAGATCGCCGACACCGGCGGCCCGAGTGAAGCCGGTGATGCGGAAGTTGGAGGGATGGATCTTCAGGACGAACGCCGTGCCGGGGCCGATCACGTCGGCGTAGTCCTGGACGGTCGTACGGTTCGTGGTGCCGACCTCGCGGAGCCGGGCCCCGGTGGAGACCAGCAGGTCCGGCAGCCGGAAGCCGTCCCCGATCTCCACCATCTCACCGCGGCTGATGACGATCTCCCTGCCCGCGGCGAGCGCGGTGGCGGCGAGGACGAGCGCGGCGGCGCCGTTGTTGACGACATGGGCCGCGGCGGCGGACGGCACCCGGTCGCGCAGCGCGTCCAGGGCCGTACGGCCCCGGCGGGCGCGAACGCCGGTGCGCAGATCGAGTTCGACGTCCGTGGGCCCGGCGGCGTCCTGCACCGCCTGCCGGGCCGCGGCGGACAGGGAGGCGCGGCCGAGGTTGGTGTGCAGCAGGACCCCGGTCGCGTTGATCACCGGACGCAGCCCGCCGACCACCCGCGGCAGCAGCGCCACGGCGGTGTCCGCCACCTGCTCTGGGGTGATGGCGCCCTGGCGTGCCCGCTCCTGCGCCTGCCGGACCGCGGCCTTCACCGGGCCCGGCCCGAGCCGCGCCGCCGCGTCCACCAGGCGCGCGTCCCGCAGGACGGCGTCCGTACGGGGGATCCGCCGGCGGGCATCGCTCACCGCACGGTCATGGCCGGTCCGGCCGTGACCGGTCGGGCCGGAACCGGGGGCGTCCGCACCGGTCTCCTGGCCCGCTCGCCGCCCCGTGACCTGTTGCTCCACCTGGCCTCTCCGTCCACAGACCGACCTCGCGGGGGTGTCAACGCCCGCCCATGGTCTCCCAGTGCCCGCGGCCGTCCGCACGACACGCCGTACGAGTGGTCAGGCTTCCGCGCACCCGCTGTCCGGCCGCTCCCCCGGGCAGCCGCTCGGGTACCCGGCCGGGACCGGACGACGCGTCCCGGCCTGCCTTCGCGTCACCGCCGTCCGTCCACGCGGCCTCTCGGGATGCCGACCCGCGAACCGGCGTCCAGCGTCTACCGCTGGAAGCCGCAACAGGGCGTGATCTCGGCGCGCGGGGCGAACCACCCACGGCAGGCGATGGGTGACGGCACGTCAATCCCCCGGGAAGACAGCCGGGAAGACAGCCGTGGGGTGCGGCCCGGTCGGGGCGGTCAGCCGCCGCTGTGGTCGGTGCGGAGCCGTACCTGCTCCTCCAGGCGGCGCAGGCTGCTGTCAAGGGCGTCGCAGGCGGCGCGCTCGCCCGGATCGTGGCGGTCGTCGAAGAACGACAGGTGGACCGTCACCTCGCTGGCGCCGCTGCCGATGCCCGCGACCTGGAGCCAGCCCGCGTAGCCGCCCTGCTCGCGGGTGCCCCACTCGATCCGCATCTGGTCGCGTTCGGCGCGCAGCTGAGCGGCGGTGTCCCGGTCCGCGTGGTCCTCGTGCACCGTGACGGCCGGGGGCTCCTCCGCGTGCACGTGCAGTTCGCCGGGCAGCCAGGCCTCGAACCGGCCGACGTCGGCGGCCTCGTCGAAGACGCGCTCGGGCTGAGCGGACATCGTGCGTGAACGTTCGTACTCGGCCATGACGGCACCGTTCCTCCGCTCGGGGGTCGTACGACGAACGCGTGCCCCTTCTGCCACGGCCGAAAAGCGCGGGCGCCGGAAACGGCTCGTGCGCGGGACGTCAGGGCGGGGCGCGCCGCAGTGCGCGCAGCACCGCCCAGGTGACGGAGACGAACGGGACGGCGACCACGGCGCCGATCACGCCCGCGACGATGCCGCCCGCGATGACGGAGACGGCGACGACGAGCGGGTGCAGGCGCACCGCCCAGCTCATCACCACCGGGTGCAGCACATGTCCTTCGAGCTGGCCGATGACGACGATCAGGGCGAGCACGGCCGCCGCGGTGAGCGGGCCACGCCCCGCGAGGGCGACCACCGTGGCCACGCCGAGCGCGACCGGTGAGCCGATCAGCGGCACGAACGTGGCGAAGAACTCCAGGAGCGTCAGCGGCAGCGCGAGCGGTACGCGCAGCACCAGCAGGACGACACCGACGAGCACGGCGTTGGTGGCCGCCACGATGATGATGCCGCGCGTGTACCCGGCGAACGTCCGCCAGGCGGCCTGCCCGGCCCGGTCCCACACCGGCCGGGCCTCGCTGGGCAGCAGCTGGTCGCGCGCCCACCGCCAGAGGTTCTCGCCGGAGTGGATGAAGAAGACGGAGGAGAAGACCGCGAGGGCGACCCCGGTGACCAGTTCGACGAGCCTGCCGAAGCCGCTGAGCGCGCTGCTGAGGAGCCCGGCGCGGTGGGCGGACAGGTAGGCCAGGACCTGTTTCTGCAGGTCGGCCAGCTTGCCCTGGCTGAGCCGGAACGGCGGGCGCTGGAGCCACTGCTCGATCCGGTGGATGCCGCCGCCGAACTCGCCCGCGAGCTTCGCCGACTCCCCCGCCACCGCGTTGCCCACGAGCGCCAGCAGGGCGAGCAGGAGCAGCAGGCTGCCGACCAGGGCGACGGCGACGCACAGCGCTCGGGGCAGGAAGCGGTTCAGCAGGTCGGTGAGGGGGCGCAGGACCGAGGTGATGACCAGGCCCAGGAACAGGGCCACGGCGATGAGCTGGAAGCGGCCGAGGACGGTGAAGACGCCGTAGACGACGACGCCGACGAGGATGAGGCGCCAGGCGTAGGCGGCGGCGACCCGCAGCCAGGGCACGGTGCTCTCGGCCTTCGGGACCAAGGGAACGGTGCGGGCGCGCGGCGGGAGGCGTACGGAGTGCGCCGGGCGGCTGCCGGGCCCCCGGCGCGCGGCCCGGCGCCCGCGGCCCGGCCCGCCCGCCGGAGCGCCCGCACCAGCCACCGCGCCTCCCCTTCCGGACCGGCCGTCCCGTCCGGGCCGTCACACCCGGACCGCCGGACCGCGCCGCCTTCGACATCGCCTGTCGAGCGCTGGTGAGCACCCGTGAGGCGTCTTGAGCCCTCTTGAGCCGTCTTGAGCACCGTAAGGGCTGGTCGAGCGGGGGCAGGGGTGCAGTTCGCCCGGGTGGGCGGTCATCGGGGGCATCAGGGGGAACGGGTTGCCCGTCCGGCGCACGGCGCGGTGCGGGTGGGCCGGGGCGGTCCGGCCCGTCACGGCGGTGTCTCCTCCAGCAGTTCGGGGCCGTTGTTGCGGACGCTGTTGACGGCCGGGGAGACGGGCCGGGCGCCGAGCCTGCCGTCCGCGGGCGGGCTCAGCAGCGTCCGCAGTTCGCCGGGGTCCTGATGGCGGGGGTCGAGCCAGGCGTCGTAATGCTCCGGGCTGAGGGCCAGCGGCATCCGGGGGTGGACACGGCCGGCCTCGTCGGTGGCCTCGGTGGTGATGATGGTGCACGTGGTCAGCCAGGCGGCGGGGTCGTCGTCCCGCGCCACGTGCGGGTCGCGCCAGTACGCGTACAGGCCGGCGAGCGCCATCAGCGCGCCGTCCTCGGGGCTGATGTAGTACGGCTGCTTGCGGGTCCTGCCGGTGTCGGCGGACTTGATCTGCTGCCATTCGTAGAAGCCGTCGGCGGGCAGCAGGCAGCGATTCCGCACGAAGGCGCGGCGGAAGGCCGGCTTCTCGTGCACGGTCTCCACCCGGGCGTTGATCATCCGGGCGCCGGCCCTCACGTCCTTCGCCCAGGACGGGACCAGTCCCCAGCGCAGCGGCCGCAGCTCCCTGCGTACGGCGGCCGCGGTGCGGTCCTCGCGCGGGGCGCGTTCGAGAACGGCCCACACCTCGTCGGTCGGGGCGACGTTCCAGCTCGGCGCCAGCGCCTCCGCCGGGCGCCATTCGGTGACCCGGAAGTGCCGGACCAGGTCCTCCGGACCGCGGGTGGAGACGTAGCGACCGCACATGGGGCCAGGGTGCCACGGCGGCACGGCCGCGGTCGGGAGCGCCTCACGGGGCGGGGAGGCGGCGGGGGGCTCTCCCCCCTGTTCTGTTGGGGGGCCGACTGATGGGGACTGTGTTGGGGTCCGACTGATGGGGACTGATCTGATGGGGACTGATGGGGCTGGTGGGCTCTGACGGGGTCTGGTGGGCCTCACGCCTCCGGTGCCGGCAGGGTCACCTCGAAGCGGCAGCCGCCCGGGATGTTGCGGACGGCGGCACGGCCCTGGTGGGCCTCGACGATGCCGCGGACGATGGCCAGGCCCAGGCCCGCTCCCGCGGGGGGTGTGCGGGCGTGGGTGCCGCGCCAGCCGGTGTCGAAGACGCGCGGAAGGTCCTCCTCGGGGATGCCGCCGCAGCCGTCCGTGACGGACAGGACGACCCCGGCGGGGGAACATGCGGCGGCTACCGCGACCGTGCCGTCGGCGGGTGTGCGGCGGATCGCGTTCACCAGCAGGTTGCCCAGCACGCGGCTCATCTCCTTGCCGTCCACCTCGACCGGCACCGGCTCGACGTGGTCGGCCACGAGGTGGACGCCGAGTTCCCTCGCCAGCGGGTCCGCCCCGGCGAGCGCGTCGCCGACCAGGTCGTACACGGAGATCCGGGAGCGGGTGAGGGCCAGGGAGCCGGCGTGGATGCGGGACAGCTCGAAGAGGTCGCCCACCATGTCGTTGAGGCGCTCCACCTCGGTGCGGATCTGCCGGAGGTAGCGGTCCGGATCGGCGGCCACCCCGTCCTCCAGCGCCTCGGACATGGCACGCAGTCCGGCGAGCGGGGTGCGCAGGTCGTGGGAGATCCAGGCGACGAGTTCCCGGCGGGAGGACTCCAGGGCACGCTCACGCTCCCGGGACTCGGCGAGCCGGGCACTGGTGGCCGCCAACTCGCGGCTCAGCGACTCGAGTTCGGCGGTCGCCGGACGGTGGGGCGCGGCGAAGTCGCCGCCGTCGCCGAGCGAGCGGGCCGCGCGGGCCAGCTCGCGGCTGCGGGCCACGACCCAGCGGCCCAGGAGCAGCGCGGTGGCCAGGGACACCACCGCCGCCATCGCCACGACGGTGGTGACGACGGACAGGTCGTGCGCGGACAGGAACATCGCCTGGGCCACGGCCAGGGTTCCGGTCAGCATCGCGCCCACCGCCACGGCGGCGACCACGGCGAGCGAGGCCGTCAGCGAGCGCCGCCGGATCAGCCGCAGCGCGCCCGCGCCGGCCAGACCCGCCACGGCGGCGCCGAGGAAGGCGTACAGGGCGATGAACAGGGTGTCGCGCACCGTCAACTCCCGTCGTGTCCGGTGGGGTCGAACCGGTAGCCGACGCCCCACACGGTCTGGATGAGACGGGGCCGGGCCGGGTCGTCCTCGACCTTGCCGCGCAGCCGCCGGACGTGGACGGTGACCGTGGAGAGGTCGCCGAAGTCCCATCCCCACACCTCGCGCATCAGGTCCTCGCGGCTGAAGACCCGGCCGGGGTGGCGCAGGAAGAAGGTGAGCAGGTCGAACTCGCGCAGGGTGAGTGCGATTTCGGCGCCATCCCTGGTGGCACGGCGGCCGGCCGGGTCCACGGCGAGTCCGGCCGCGGCGAGCGGCCGCGGCGCGGTGGCGGGCCGGGTGCGGCGCAGCACAGACTCCACCCGCAGGACGAGCTCGCGGGGGCTGAACGGCTTGGTGACGTAGTCGTCGGCGCCGACCTCCAGGCCCAGGATGCGGTCGTCCTCGTCGCCGCGGGCGGTGAGCATGATGACCGGTACCGGGCCGCGCCCGCGCATCCGGCGGCACACCTCCAGTCCGTCCATGCCCGGCAGCATCAGGTCGAGCACGACCAGGTCCGGCCAGTGGGCGGCGGCCAGGGCGAGCGCGGTCGGCCCGTCCGCGGCACGGTCGACGACATGGCCCGCGCGGTCCAGGTAGCCGGAGACGATCTCGGCGACCGTGGCGTCGTCCTCGACGACCAGCACCCGCGCCGCCCCGGCCGGCCGCCGCTCGCCGGATCCGGCACCCGTGGACTCGTACGACTCCTGCATACCTCCAGCGTGACACCGCCCCCACCCCCGTGCCGCCCCCGAGCGCTCCCCAGCCTCGGACGTCCGCATTCCGTAAGGAGTCCGGGCCGGACGGGAGTGAGGCACCTCACGGGAAGGTCACGAATACGTATCGGACATTCCACGCTTCAATCTTCACGCCAGGCACACATGTTCGCTAAGTTGACGACCAGGCCGCACGATTGCCTCCGGCGAGTCGCGTCGGATCGTGCGACCTCCGCCGAGTCCGGTAGGCACCCACAGCGGCCGGAGCCGGGGAACCGACCAACCTCGGGGTGAAGCGGCTCAACTGTCCCTCCGGACAAGGGCCGTAGGGCACGCCTTCCACAGAACGTCCGCCCGACGCCGAGAGCAGAACCGGTAGGCGGCCCATGGGAGGAGTGCGTCCTTCTTGACGCGGGAACGACCGAGCGACGACAGGCCCAGCCGCGCCGAGGTCCAGCAGCGGATCAGCAGCCTCTACGACCAGGCGGAGAACGCCACGGGGAATTTCAACGCCACCCGTGCGATGAGCAAGAGCGCACGTACGCGGCGCGGTTCGGCCGGCTGGAGCGGTTCCGGGGGATCCGATCCGGCGCTCGACCGGGTGGCCAGGAAGTGGTTCGACGTGGGGCGCGCCCAGTTGGGTCCGACCATGCCCGCGGTCCTGCCGCCGGACCGTATGCCCAACCCGGCCAACTCCCCTGCCGCCGCGCCGAGCAGGCGTCCGGCGGATGTCCGCGAGAGTCTGGGCCTCGAGGCGGGCAGGGCGTCTCGGCCGGAGCTGACCGCGGGCCCGGCGGGCCCGGTACCCGAACTGCCGGCCGCGGTGCGGGACACCACGCCCCCACCGGAGTTGCCCGCCGCGCCCACCGCCGCCGTGCCCGCCTCCCCCGTGGCGGAACTGACCGCCCGCTCCATGGAACCGCCGGCCGCCGGAACGGCGGGACCGGTGCCCACCGGCACCATGGAAGTACTCCCCAACAGGACCATGCAGCCACCGCCCACGGGGACCATGGGGGCCCTCCCCGCCGACATCATGCAGGCGCCCCGCACCGGCAGCATGGGAGCACTCCCCGTCGGCATCATGCAGCCACCGCCCACCGGCACCATCGGCTCGCTGCCGAACGGGACCACAGGGGTACTCCCGACAGGAACCATGGAAGCGCCGACCACCGGCACCATGGGCGTACTCCCCACCGGCACCATGCAGGCACCAACCACCGGCACCATGGGCGTACTCCCCACCGGCACCATGCAGGCACCAACCACCGGCACCATGGAGGCGCTCTCCGCCGGGACCCTGGAGGCGTCGGCCACCGGGACCATGGATGTACTCAGCAGCGGAAGTCCGGGCACTGCGACCCCGCCCGCGGGCCCCGTCGCGGGGTTTGCGGGTGTCGCCGAGGCGGGGCGCGAGGTGGTCGGCGGGGCGGGTGTCTCGGTCGCGCCCCGCCGGCAGGCCGCGGTGCGGCGGCCTGCCAAGGAGCGGATGCGGAACAAGCTCGCACGGGCCGGCGAGATGCTGTCCCGGCACGTCGCGCAACAGAGCGCGCCGCCGCCCGCTGCCGTCGGGGCGCGCCCGGCCGAGGAGCCCCGGCCCGCGCCTCAGCCGGAGGCGGCGCAGTGGCAGCAGCACGCCACGGGACTGTTCGACACGACCCCGCCGCTGGACGGCAACTCGCTCTTCGACGCCAGCCAGGCCGGCGGCCCGGGAGCGGCGGGCGAGCCGGGGGCCGCCACCGGCCCCGACCCCGCCACCGGCCCAGGCGTCGGCGTCGGCGACAGCCCGGTCTCGGCCTACGAGCGGAAGGCCGCCAAGGCGCTGGCCTTCGCCCGCACCCAGATCGGCAAGCCGTGCGTGTGGGGGGCCACCGGTCCGGGCTCCTACGACTGCTCGAGTCTCACCCAGGCCGCCTGGCGGGCCGCCGGGGTGGCCCTGCCCCGTACCACCCACGAACAGGTCGGCTCCGGCGCGATGATCCAGCTCGCCGAACTGGAGCCGGGGGACCTGATCTTCTTCTACGGCGAGGTCAGCCACGTGGGCCTGTACGCGGGCAACGGCACCATGGTCCACGCCCCGAGTCCGGGCGCGTCGATACGCGAGGAGTCGATCTTCTTCGCGGGCCCACGGGCCATCCACAGCGCGATACGTCCGGCCTGAGCCGTCACGGCCGTCACGGTGGGAGGCCCGGGGAGCCGGAGCCTCCCGACCCGCCGTTCACGCGTTCTTGCGGCCCACCCCGGCGTACACCCAGAACTGGGACGGATCCTCCGGGATCTCCTCGTCCCGGTCCGGGCGCCACAGCGGGACGTAGACCAGCCCCGGCTCCGCCAGGGCGAAGCCGTCGAAGAGGGACGTGATCTCGTCGTGGGAGCGTGCCGTGACCGGCGAGGTGGCCCGGTCGCGGTACAGCTGCCCGACGGCCGCGGCCGTGTCCGGACGGTCCTCGTCCGTGGCGTGGGTCAGGGCCAGCCAGCTGCCCGCGGGCAGGGCGTCCCGGAAGGCGGCCACGATGCCGCCCGGGTCCTCCCGCGGTGTGACGAAGTGCAGGATCGTGATCATCAGAACGGCGACGGGCTCCTCGAAGTCGATGAGCTTGCTCACCTGCGGCGCGGAGAGTACCCCCGCGGGATCACGGATGTCGGCGGCCACGATCGCCGCGTCCGGGTTGTCGGCGAGCAGGGCCTCGCTGTGCGCGACCGCGACCGGGTCGTTGTCCACGTACACCACCTTGGCGCCGGGGCTGGCGGCCTGGGCGACCTCGTGCACATTGCCCTGGGTGGGGATCCCGGAGCCGAGGTCGATGAACTGGCGTACCCCGGCGTCCACCAGGAACCGCACGGCGCGGCCCAGGAAGGCGCGGTTGGCACGGGCCAGAGTGCGCACCTGGGGATCGATCGCCGTGAAGGCGGCCACCGCCTCCCGGTCGATGGCGAAGTTGTGCTCGCCGCCCAGCATCGCGTCGTACATCCGGGCCACGCTGGCCTTGCCCGGATCCACGCCCCGCGGCAGTCCGTCTCCGTCCCGCATGACCAACTCCCCTACTATGAAACGACCTTGACTGTTCATCATATAGTTGCCAGTGGCATACGACGCCGTACCGCCCGACCGGTCCGACCGGCCTGTCCGTCCCCGCCCCACCGGACCCCCGGCCCACCGGCCCCACCCGGAAGGCACACGATCCTGCGGAACACAGAACGCGGCCGGCCGGAAGGTCCACCCCCCACAGGGCCGCTCCGCCGCCCCTCGCACTTCTCCCCCGCGGCCGACGCCATCGGCTCCGCGCTCGACCTGCACCTGACCGGACGTCATGTCGTGCACGCGCTCGCACCGGGTTTCTGCGACGCGGCCTCGGTGTACCTGCTCCAGCGCTGGCTGCTGGAGGAGCACTCGCGCACGGCCGCCGACCCGCCTCAGATCGAGGCACGCCGGCTCGCCGTGCGCATAGGGTCGGACACCTCGGAGGACTGGGAGCACCTGCTGCCGGTCGGGGAGGTGCTGGTCTTCCCCCGCCACACGCCGTACGCGCGTGCCGTGGCGACCGGAGAGACCCAACTGCTCGACGGCGTCGACCGGCACACCTTCGAGAGGCTGCGCGGCACCGACCCGGACGACGCCGGCGTGGACGCCCTGCTGCGCAGCGCCTCGTTCCTCATCGTCCCGCTGCGGCTGCGCGGCGCGGCGGTCGGCTTCATCGCCTGCACACGCGGTCCGGACAAGGACCCCTTCACCCGCGGCGAGGCGGTGGCGGTGGAGTCGCTCGGCGCCCGGGCCTGCGTCGCCCTCGACAACGCCCGCCGCTACGAACGCGAACGCCGCACGGCGCTGGCCATCCGCCGCAGTCTGCTCCCGGAGACCGGGCAGGCCTTCGAGAGCTGCCGGGTCGCACACGGCTACCGGCCCGCCGGGCAGGACAACGTCATCGGCGGCGACTGGTACGACGTGCTGCCCCGAGGGGACCGGCGACTGGCCATGATCGTGGGCGACGCCATGGGACACGGGCCGGAGTCCGCTGTGGCCATGATCCAGCTGCGGACCGCCGTCCGCACCCTCGCGGCGCTCGACATCAGCCCGGCCGAACTCATGGACCGGTTGGACGCCGTCGCCGGCACGACGCCCGGCGCCTCCTTCGCCACCTGCATCTACGCGGAGTGGGACGCGGAACTGCACACCTGCACGTTCGTCGGCGCCGGCCATCCACCGCCCCTGATCCGCGGTCCCGGCCGCCCGGCGGCGCCGGTCGCCCTCGCCTCCGCCGGTCTCCCCCTGGGACTGGCCACCGGCCCCTACGAGCCGACCGTGCTGCACCTGTCCGAGCCGACCCTGCTGCTGCTCTACAGCGACGGTCTGGTCGAGTCCCGCACCCGCGACATCGACCAGGGCATCTCGCGCCTCGCCGGTGCCCTGGACGCCGTGACCGACGACGTACCGGACGCCGCGCACCCGGACGCGCTGCCGTCGCTGTGCCGGAGGCTGCTGGCCGACTCCGGTCACGACGGCGCCGACGACGTCACGGACGACCGGACCCTGCTGCTGGCCGAGCTGACCCCGGGGAAGAACTGACGGGGGCCGGGGAGGGCCCGTCGGGTTGCCGCCCTGGGCTGCTTGTCGCATGAGCGGAAGCGGCCGTTCGAGCGGTGTCCTCACCTGATGTGGTGAGGGGTTGCTGCACGAGGCGTACGCAGGCGGCGCAAGCGCCGTTTGCTCCGGCATGGAAAGCACTTCTCGGGCCGTGCCGCGCCGGCCCGGCCACTTCCCCGCGGAACAGCCCTACGCGGAACTGACCGGCGGGCCCTCGAACCAGTCACCGGTCCACTCGCCGCCCCGCGCGGTGGACCTGGCGCCGGCGCGGGCCACCGGGGGGCACGCGCCCGAACCGTCCCAAGTGCAGTGGGCGTCCTTCGCGGACGCCGCCTCGCCGCCACCGGCCGTGGCGTCCGCGGGGCGGGAGCCTGTCACGCCGTTGCTGCGGCCCTGGGGCGTCGGTTCCGGGGAGCCGCCGCCGGAAGGGGCGGCGCAGGTCGTGCCCGCGGTCCCCGCGGTGCCGGTGCCGCGCGGGCTCCCGGGCCTGTGAGTCCGGACGGAGAAGGGTCCGGGCCGTTCCCCGGGGCCCGGCCCGGACCACGCGGGGCACCACTTGCTCACGGCTCGGTGACGGCGGCATCACGATGGTGGGCGTGGGCGTTGCCCGGCCCCGGGGGTGTCGTTGAGCGCGGCATGGAAGCGTGGGAGGACGGCGAATGCCCCTGGTGCCGCTCGCTGCTCGGCTCCGGCCGGGCCCTCACCGTTCCGGACGCCGGGCTCCGCGTCGATCGCCCTTGGCACCGGAGCGACGACGGCCGGACGGCCTGGTGGGAACGCGCACGCCTGGTCATGCTGCCGCTGGCGGCCCTCACCGTGGCGGCCGCGCTCATGCTGGCGCTGTCCTGACCTGTCGACCGCCGCGAGCGCGACCGCCGGGGGACCGCGCTCACGGCGGCGACAGGTTGATCGGCCCAGCTCAGGCCCTGCTCGGAGCCCAGCTCGGAGCCCAGCTCAGGTCCTGCTCAGAAGGGAGACGGAAGGCTGGTGGTCCGCCAGGAGCGCCGGCATGATCTCGGCAGCTGCCCGCCGGACAGCGAAGCAACGTCATCATCTCTGCGCGTGCACGGCGGATCATTCGGACGCCGGGCAGCCCGCACGGCCCCTCACGGCCGAGGGCGCAGGCGGGCCGCGAGCACCGCGACGTCGTCGTCCGACCGGCCGGAGCCCGGGGCGCACAGGAATGCGCCGAGGATGCCGTCCAGGAGTTCGCCGGCTTCCGTACCGGGCCCCGCCCGCAGGCCCGGGAGCCGGGCGAGCGAGGTGTCGATGTCCTCGCCGCGCCGCTCGATCAGCCCGTAGGTGAACATGACCAGGGTGTCGTCCGGCGCGAGGGGCAGCCTCGTCGCCTCGTGGGCGGCGAGCCCGGTGCCGGGGCCGGTGCCGATCGGGGGGCCGACCCGCAGCGGGACGGGCCCGGCCGTGCCGTCGTGGTGGAAGAGGACCGGCGGCAGGTGCCCCGCGCTCGCGAGCAGGGCCGTTCCGTCCGCCGGGTCCAGCAGGGCCAGCAGACAGGTCGCCGGGCGGCGGCCGCTCTCCGCGGACATCATGGCGTCCAGCCGGCGCAGGATGCCGTGCGGCGCGAGGTCGGTGGAGGCGACCAACCGCAGCGTCGAGCGGTAGGCGTTCATGTCGACCGCCGCGTCCAGGCCGTGGCCCATGACGTCACCGACGACCAGCAGGACGCGGCCGGAATGCAGGTGCAGCGTCTCGTACCAGTCGCCGCCCACGCGCCCGCCCGTGCCGCAGGGCACGTGACGGGCCGCCAGTTCCACGTCGGGGTGCATGCGCTCCGGGTCGGCCGGCAGCACTTTCCGCAGGTCCCACACCCTCGGCCCGGCCTCGCGCTGTTCCTCCGCGTGCCGCATGTGCGCGGCGGCCAGCCGTGCCGCGTGGTGGACGGCCGCCGTCTCGTGGTCGTCGAAGGGACGGCCGGCCCGCAGGACGAGCACGACCCCGTAGACCCGGTCCCAGGCCAGCAGCGGCACCGAGAGGGTCACCAGGGCCGGGCCGCCGTGGGTGGACGAGGCCGTGATCGGGTGGCCCGCGTCCAGGGCGCGGACGGAGACCTGGTCGCGCGGGGCCTTCTCCAGGCTGTCGAGGAGGTCGCGCCGCCCGGCCACGGCGGCGGAACGCAGGGACTCGCCCGGTTCGCGGTGGCCCTCCTGCGGGCCGTAGAGATCGACGGTCGCGGAGTCGCACAGTTCGTCGACCAGGAAGGCGGCGAGTTCGGCCGCCGTCCTGCGATCGTCGAGGGTCGTACCGATGGCGGCGACCGCCCGCCGGGCCAGTGCGAAGCGATCCGTCGCGGCACTCCCGGGGTCCGACACCAACTCACCTTCCACCGCGACCCCTTTCTCCCGTTCTGCCGGATTCATCCCAGCATCGCGGGCGGGCATCGGCGGGTAGCGACCCGCTGCGCCAGGACCGCCGGAGCGGATTCTTTACCGAGGTGAGGGGTGGTGCACCAGGCCGGGGAGGGGCGATGCCCGCCGGGCTTCACGAACGCCCACTCACCACGGGCTTCACAAAGCCCCGACATCATGGCCAACATCGTCCTGACCATGGCCAGATGTTCACGAGAAGTGAGGGCAATGTGGCAGAGACCGAGGGACCGGCGGTGCCCGAGCGGCTGCTGATCACCCGTACCACGGCCGACGACGGCAGCTGTGTCGTGGCCCTCGCCGGAGAGGTCGACCTCGACGGCAGCGCACATCTCCGCGACGTCCTGCTGTCCTGTCCCGAGACCGCGCCCGGCACGGTGGTGGACCTCCGTGACGTGACCTTCATGGACTCCAGCGGCATCAACGCCCTCATCACCGCCCACCAGGCCGCACAGGCGGGCGACACCCGGCTGCGCCTGGCCGCACCCCAGGAGGCGGTCCTGCGCGTGCTCCAACTCGTCGGCGTGGACACGCTCATACCCTGCTACCCCACTCTGGAGGCGGCCCTGGCGGCCCGCTGACCCGTACGGGCGGAAAGACCGGGTCACCCCGGCGTCCCGTACACCTGCCGCGTGTTGGGGCGGGGTGCCTGCCGGTGCCGGGCCGCGGGGCCCTCGGCGAAGGCGCGCAGCAGGTTCTCCGTGGTACGGGTGACGAAGGCCCGGGTGCGGGCGTCCATGCCGTGGTCGCGGCCTCCCTCGGAGGTGCCGGCCATCAGCGCCTCCACCCAGCGCATGGTGCCGGTGGCGGCGACGCCCGCCCCGCTCGGCACCGTGTAGTACGCCGAGTCGCTGTGGCTGCGGGCGCCGGCGCACACCAGCGGCGAGTGCGCGGTGATCTCCAGCGGTTCGGGCACGGGCGATCCAGGGGTGACCCGGTCGTACTCCACTCCGACCAGGTGGTCGAAGCTCTCGCCGGGGCGGGCACCCGTGCCCTCGTACAGCCAGTGGTCCGCCGCGTGCACGACGTAGGGGGCGTCCACCGGATATCCCTCGTACAGGACCCCGGTGAGGGACGACTCGGGATCGGCGCCCGGGGCCTGCCGGAAGTCGGTGGTGACCAGGGCCGGGCGGGTCGGGTAGCAGGGGTCGTCGCGGTAGGAGGACTTGTAGCAGACCACGGTGCGCCCGGCCCCCGCCCCGCCCGCTTCCAGGCGGACCCGGCGAAAGCAGGTGTTGGCGCCGAGGAAGGCCACGTTGGTGCCCGCGTCGCGGGCCCCGGCGACGTGCCGGCGCTGCTCGGGCGTCCAGTACTCGTCGTGGCCCAGGCAGACGAGCGCGGTGGCGCCGCGGAGGACGCCGGGGTCGTGGTGCAGATCGGTGCCGGTGGTGTAGGCGAGGGGGATGCCGAGGCGTTCGGCGAGGACCACGGCCGCCCATTCGTACACCAGGAACTTCTCGGCGCCGTTCGCGTCGTAGGGCCGGTCGAAGCTGACGGCCAGGGAGCGGGTCGCGTACGCGCCGGAGGCGCCGGAGTACAGGCTGGAGCCGCCCCAGCGGTTGTACGCCTGCCAGGTCGCCGGGGCGTGCAGGAGTACGGTGCGGCCGGCGCCGTGCGTGGAACGCACGATGAGCGGGACGTACCGCTGATGGCCGTTGTCGGCGTCGAGGCGCAGCAGGTAGGCGCCTTCGGGCCAGTCCTCGGTGGCGAAGGCCAGGGTGCGCGGCCAGTCGGCGCGGACGGTGCGGGTGGCCGACAGCGTCCGGGCGGCCGGCTGCGCGCGTCCGCGCACCCGCGCCGAGCGCCACACGAGCCGCGCGTGGCTGCCGCCGTACCAGCCGACGCGGAAGGCCGAGACACGGAAGGAGGACGCCGTGGTCGACACGTGCAGGCCGCACTCCTGGCCCGGGGTGACGCTGATTCGGTCGGTGTAGCCGGCCACCGCGTCCGGCGGGCCGAGGGAGCCGATCCGCCAGTCCCGGGTCCCCGGGCGGTCCCGGTCCGCCTCGGGGCGGCGGCTGTCCGTCGCGGGGGACGGACGGTTCGCGGACGTGTGGTCGCAGGCGACGGCCGCCGCGCCCAGTCCGGCCCCGGCGCACAGGCCGAGGAACCGCCTGCGGGCCGGGCCGTGCCCGGAGCCCTTTTCCGTGCGCTCCGTGCCCGAGTCTGCCCTGCCCTCCGGGTCCCCCGTGTCCCCCGTGTCCCCCGTGTGCTCCTGTGCGTGGTGCGGGCTCACATCGCCTCCCAGGGGGTGAAAGGGCCCTCCCCGCGGATTCCGACGCGCCTTCGTCGAAGGTAGCGGCTGCGGCGGGGGTCCGCACGGCTCGCGCACACCGGGCGCGAGGACCGCGGGTGCGGCGGACCCGGACCGCCGGTACGGGTCGCGGGTACGGACCACCGGTAAGGACCACCGGTAAGGACCACCGGTAAGGACCACCGGTAAGGGCCGCGGGTAAGGGCCGCGGGTACGGGTCGCGGGTACGGGTCGCGGGTACGGGTCGCCGGGTGCGCCCGCGGCACAGGAGCGCGTACGGGCATGACCGCGGGGCCGTCGGCCGATGACGGTCCTGACGGCCCCGTGAACGAGGTGGTCTGCGCGCCGAGGGCCGTCTGCGCACTGCCGGCCCGGCGGCGGTCCTCAGCCGGTCTTGCCGCGCCCGGTGACGGCGTCCCTGATCCGGTCGACCAGTCCCGCACCGGGCGCGAGGAGCTTGTTCACGGGCGGCCTGTCCGGAGCGGCGGGGTGCGGCCGGGTCGGCGCGGTCTTCATCGCCGAGCGCACCTTCTCGCCGAGCTCTTCCAGGTCCTCGGGCCCGGTGGCCTCCCGCAGCAGGGGGAAGAGGCTCTGTTCCTCGTCGGTGACGTGCTCGCGGATCTCCCGCATCAGACGGCCGACGAGCTCGTCGAACCGCGGGTCGTCCGCGCCGAGGCCCTCCAGGTCCTTCATGGTCCGCTCGGCCTCCGCGTGGTCCTGGATCTCCCGGTCCGCGATCGCGTCGCCCTCCCGGACGTAGTGGCGCACCGCCGGGTACAGGTACATCTCCTCGGCCACGCAGTGGCGGACCAGTTCGATGGTGGCCTGGTCGGCCAGGTCCTTGCGCCGCGCGCGCCCCGTCGGGAGGGCCTCCACCTGCGCGAAGATCTCCTCCACTTCACGGTGGTCGGTGGTCAGTTCCCGGATGACGTCTCCGCCGTGTCCCATGACAGGGCTCCTTGCCGGTGGCGTTGCAGGTCGTACCGCTGGACCGCCGCCGGGTTCCCGCGGCGCCGGGCGCCGGCACACCGCCGAGCGGGCGGGGATCACGCCCGGCCCGATTGTCCTCGCGCGGCCCGGGAACCCGGCTGACGCCGCATACACCTGTACTCCCCTCACACCCTCACACCCCTGGGAGAGGATCATGAGTCTGCTGCGCCTGACCGGTCGTCCTCTGCTCGCCTCCATGTTCGTCGCCGGAGGCATGAACTCCCTCCGCAGTCCCGAGGCGGTGGCGACGGTCGCCGAACCCGTCGTACGGCCGATCACCGAGCGGGTGGCGGTGCTCCCGGACCGCACCGAGCAGGTGGTGCGGCTCAGCGGCGGCGTACAGGTCGTAGCGGGCGTGCTGCTGGGCCTGGGGCGGTTTCCGCGGCTCTCGGCCGTCGCCCTGGCCGCGACGCTGGTGCCGACCACCCTGGCCGGACACCGCTTCTGGGAGGCGGAGGACGACGCCGGGCGCGTCCAGCAGCGCATCCACTTCCTGAAGAACCTGTCCATGCTGGGCGGTCTGCTGATCGCGGCCGACGACACCGGCGGCGCGCCGTCCCTGCTGTGGCGCGGCCGTCACACGGCCCACGAACTGCGGCGCGAGGCACGCCTGGTGCGCCGCTCGGTACGGGCCACCGCACGCCCGGCCGCCGCGGTCGGCGGCCTGCGCGCCAAGCTGCCCGCCCGGAACGGGGCATGAACGGCGAGGGCCGCGGCTGACCGGCGAAAGGCCGCGGTTCCCGCGACGAGGAGGACACGCGATGAACGAGAACGCCCGCGCCGGGGCCCGCCTTCCGGTGTTCACCGGGCAGTCCGGTCACGACCTGCTCGGGATCTATCTCAACGACCACCTGGCGGGCGCCACCGCGGGTACGGACCGCTCCCGCCACCTCGCCATGGCGTGCCGGGGCTCGGAGATCGGCGACGCGCTGGGCCCGATCGCGGCCGAGATCGCCGAGGACCGCAGGAGCCTGCTGGAGATCATGCGCCGGCTCCGTATACCCGTACGGCGCTACAAGGTGTACGCCGGCCGCCTCGGCGAAAGGGCCGGGCGACTGAAGAGCAACGGCGGCCTGATACGGCGTTCTCCGCTGACCTCCCTGCTGGAGCTGGAGTTGCTGCAGATGGGGGTGCAGGGCAAGGCCTGCGTCTGGGAGGTCCTGCGCGGGCTCGCCGACCGCGACACGCGCCTGGACCGGCAGCAGCTCGACGACCTGCTCGAACGGGCCCGGCGGCAGCGGCGCATCGTCGAGGAACTGCGCAGGCTCCAGGCCGCCGAGGTCTTCCGGGACCGCTGATCCTCACCCGCGGTGCCACTCGCGGGACGAGGGACCCGCGGCCGCGAGCCGCTGACCGCGTCCCATCCGCGTCCCCTCCGCGTCCCATGTGCGTGCATGGCCCAGCGATTACCTACGCTTGGTTCAACAGTCCAGACTGATAAACCTATTGTTACTACGTGGACGTCGAACAGGTCGGTGCCGGCACCGCGGCCGGCCCTCCGGAAAGCACGGAAAGCCAGGAAAGCCACGAAGCCTCGGAAGGCACGGCTCCCCTCGCCTCCGATCTGCGCGTGGCCGTCGCCCGGATCACGCGGCGGCTGCGGCAGTCGCACGCGGTGGGTGACGTGTCGCTGTCCGGCATGTCGGTGCTGGCCCGGCTGGCCGCCGACGGCCCCGACTCGCCGGGCTCGCTGGCCGAACTGGAACGCGTCAGGCCGCAGGCGATGGCGGCGACCCTCGCCGCCCTCGAACAGCGCGGCCTGGTCCTGCGCTCCCCCCACGCCGTCGACCGGCGCCGCAGCGTGGTGGCCGTCACCGCCGCCGGGCGCGACATGCTGGCCGCGCGGCGCACCGAGTCCGTACGCCGGCTCGCCGACGCCATCGCGGAGTTCACACCGCGGGAACAGCGCACGCTCGCCGCCGCGCTGCCCCTGCTCGACCGGCTGGCGGAACGGCTGTGACCCCCCGCACGCCAGCCGCCGTGGGTCCCGGCTACAAGTGGGTCGCCCTGTCGAACACCACACTCGGTGTGCTGATCGCCACGATGGACGCCTCCATCGTGATCATCTCGCTGCCGGCGATCTTCCGCGGCATCGGGCTCGATCCGCTCGCGCCGGGCAACATCAGCTATCTGCTGTGGATGATCCTGGGCTACCTGCTGGTCTCGGCCGTGCTGGTGGTCGTGCTCGGCCGGCTCGGCGACATGTTTGGCCGGGTGCGCATCTACAACCTGGGGTTCCTGGTCTTCGCCTGCGCGTCCGTCGCGCTGTCCCTCGACCCGTTCAGGGCCGGGGCCGGTGCGCTGTGGCTGATCCTGTGGCGGATGGTGCAGGCCTTCGGCGGCTCGATGCTCACCGCGAACTCGGCCGCCATCCTCACCGACGCCTTCCCCGCCGGGCAGCGCGGGATGGCCCTGGGCGTCAACCAGATCACCGCGCTGGCCGGCCAGTTCCTCGGGCTGCTCGCGGGCGGGCTGCTCGCCACCGTCGACTGGCGTGCCGTGTTCTGGGTGAGCGTCCCGATCAGCGTGGGCGGCACCATCTGGTCCTACCTGAGCCTGCGGGAGACGGCCCCAGGACGGCGCGGCCGCGTGGACTGGCCGGGCAACCTCACCTTCGCCGCGGGTGCCGGGTTCCTGCTCGCCGCGATCACCTACGGCATCCAGCCCTACGGCGGGAACGCCACCGGCTGGGGCAACCCGTGGGTCCTCGCCGGACTGGTGGGCGGCTGCTTCCTGCTGATCCTGTTCTGCTTCATCGAGACACGCGTGGCCGAGCCCATGTTCCACCTCGCGCTGTTCCGGGTGCGGGCGTTCGCCGCGGGCAACGTGGCCGCACTGCTGACCGCGATCGCGCGCGGCGGGCTCCAGTTCATGCTCATCATCTGGCTCCAGGGCATCTGGCTGCCCCTGCACGGCTACGACTTCGAGGACACCCCGCTGTGGGCGGGCATGTTCATGCTCCCGCTGACTTTGGGGTTCCTGCTCGCCGGTCCCGTCTCCGGCTATCTCTCCGACCGGTTCGGCGCCCGGCTGTTCTCCACGACCGGCCTGCTGCTGGTGACCGCGTCCTTCCTCGGTCTGCTGGCCCTGCCGGTGGACTTCGCCTACGGGCCGTTCGCGGTGCTGCTGCTGGTCAGCGGGTTCGGCCAGGGCATGTTCTCGGCGCCCAACACATCGTCGATCATGGGCAGCGTGCCGCCGGAGTACCGGGGCGTGGCCTCGGGCATGCGCTCCACCTTCCAGAACTCCGGCACCGCCCTGTCCATCGGCGTGTTCTTCTCCCTGATGATCTCGGGGCTCGCGTCCTCCCTGCCGTCGGCGCTGAGCGACGGGCTGCGGGCGCACGGCGTTCCGGCGGCCGCGGCCGAGCACGCCGCCTCGCTGCCACCGGTGAGCACGCTGTTCGCCACGTTCCTCGGCGACAACCCCGTACAGCACCTGCTCGGACCGCGCGGAACGCTCGACCGGCTGCCCGCGGCGCAGCAGCAGGCCCTGACCGGGCACACGTTCTTCCCGCAGCTGGTCTCCGGGCCCTTCCACCACGGTCTGACCATCGTCTTCGGCGTCGCCGCCGCGATGGCCCTCGTCTCCGCCGTGGCCTCGGCACTGCGCGGCCGTCACCGGCTGCCCGACGAGGGGGCCCGGCGAGCGGCCCCACTGCCAGGGAAGACGCCGGCGGGACCCTCGCTCGACGAGCAGGGGTCCCGCTGAGGGCGCTCGGGCCGTCCGAAGGCGGTCTCCGAATTCGGCTGAGGATACTCCGGGGGCGTCCGAGGGCGCTCGGATCGTCGTCCTCGCCGTCCGGAGTCAACGCTTGAAGACGTCCTTCGTCTTCTCCTTGGCCTGACGGGCGTCGCCCTTGGCCTTCTCGGCCTGCCCCTCGGCGGTCATCCTCTCGTTGCCCACCGCGCGGCCGACCGTCTCCTTGGCCTTGCCCTTCATCTGTTCCTTCTTGGCCTTGCCCTTCTGGTCACCAGCCACTGTCGCTCACTCCAAGCACATCGCTGTCGGTGTCATGTTCCGGGTGCTCGGCGGGGCGGCGGCCAAACCTCCCGATCACGCTCCCGATCACGACGAGTGACCGGCCCTGGTCAGCCGTGGCCCGCACGGGTGTGCTCGGTTCGGACCCCGCGCGCATCGCGCCGGCCGCGGGGGTGCCGGTCGTGGTGGAGGTCGAGGACGGCGAGGGCCAGGGCCCCCAGCAGGGCCACGAGGGCGCAGCCCACGGCAAGGGCGACGGCATCGTGGTAGTTCTTGCCGTTCGCCGCGAGCACCATGTAGTACAGGCCCGGCAGGGCCGCCGTGCCCACCGCGCCCCCGAGTCGTTGTCCGGTCTGCAGGGCGCCGCCCGCGGCCCCGGCCATCCGCACCGGCACGTCACTCAGTGTCATGGTCACGTTCGGGGAGATGACACAGCCGCTGCCCACGCCGCCCACGAACAGGGCGGGCGCGGCCCACCACGCCTCGGCGCCCGGCGGAGCCGACCGCAGGATCAGCGCGGTGGCCCCCAGCCCGACGACGACGGTGACCAGCCCCCAGAGGGTCAGCAGCCGCCCGAACCGCTCCACCAGCCGGCCCGAGACCACCGCCGCGGCCGCCGATCCGATGGCGAACGGGGTCACCGCGAGACCGGAGTCCAACGGCTCGTAGCCGAGGCCGTCCTGGAAGAACAGGGCGAACACCAGCCACACCCCGCTGAACCCCACGAAGTACAGCGCGCCCAGCGACGTGCCCGCCGCGTAGCCGCGCGTGCAGGTCAGCAGCCGTGGATCCAGCAGCGGCCGGCCGTCGCGCGCCGCGACCCACCCCTCCCAGCGGGCGAAGGCCGCCAGGAGCGCCAGGCCCACCGGGAACAGCCACCACAGCCGGCGCAGTCCCCCGCTGTCGGCGAACACCAGGGGCAGCATCAGGCCCAGCACCCCGGCACCCAGCAGGACCACGCCCGGCAGGTCCAGGCTCTCCCGGCGGCCGCGCGCCACGCGGGGCAGCAGCCGGAGGCCCAGCAGCAGCGCGACCGCGCCGATCGGCACGTTGACGTAGAAGATCCAGCGCCATCCCTGGGTGCCGTGCGCCAGGGCCAGGATCAGGCCTCCGGTGACGGGTCCCACCGCGCTGGAGATGCCCACCGTGGCGCCGAACAGACCGAAGGCGCGGCCTCGCTCGGCCCCGCGGAACATCTGCTGGATCAGCGCCGAGTTCTGCGGGGCGAGGCAGCCCGCGCAGGCGCCCTGCGCGATCCGGGCCACGACGAGCCAGGCGATCGTGGGCGCGGCGCCCGCTCCCGCGCTGCAGACCACGAAACCGGCCAGGGACCACAGGAAGATCCTGCGCCGTCCCATCGCGTCGCCGAGTCGGCCCGCCGGGACCAGGGCGAGGGCGAACGACAGGGCGTAGCCGGAGACGACCCACTGCACGGCGGCCGCCGAAGCGCTCAGGTCCCGCTGCATCGACGGCAGCGCCACGGCCACGATCGTCACGTCGAGCAGGCTCATGAATCCGGTGGCGAGCGTGACCCACAGGGCCTTCCAGCGCCGCGGATCGAGTCCCGCCGTATCGCCGGTGCGTCCGCCTGCCCGCGCGTCCCTGTTCACGAAGGCTCCTCGTTCACGAAGGCTCCTCCCGGTCGCCGCCGTAGCACGCACCGGCGGTCGGAATCGGCGCGCTCCAGCCGCGTTCCCCGCCGGTCGCCATCGCATACCGCCGCACGGGCTCGGCCCGTCGGCCCAGGTGCGCGGCAGCCTCGCCCGGTGCCGGGCGGCCCGCCTCGGCGGCGCAGCGGACCCGCCCGACCGCCTGGCGGGCGTGGTGGATCGCGGCGTCGCGTGCGCTGCCCGGCGGCAGGCCGAGCGCGCGTTCCACACGGCTGGGCCATACAGTGCCCGTTGACGCGATCCGAGGGTTCAAACCCGTCGCCGGCCGGCGGCTGGACGTCACGGGCGGCACGCTCCTCTCCGACGGTCCGGAGGAGATCGCCCGGCGCTTCCCGTGAGCCGGGCCGGCCGTGCCGCGCCTGGGCGGCACCACCCCGCCGGGCGGTCCCTCCCGCCCCGGCTCGGCAGGCGCGTCGGCGTGAGAGGGGGAAATATATGGGTGTGAGGTGTACGCACGGGGGTAGGCGCTGCGGCGTCCGCCTTGATCAACAAGGTGGACGCGTACTGAAGATGTTCCGGCTGAGAGGGAGGGCCGCACGATGGCGGTGACCACGGAGGCGAAGGCGACTCGGGCTCGTACGGAGCTGCCGGAGGTGGCTGACCCCTCAAAGGTCGCGCCCACCGACGCGCGGGCCCTGTCGCGCCTGTTCTTCGACCGGCTGGCGAAGCTGGAGGAGGGCACGCCCGAGCACCAGTACGCCCGCAACACGCTGATCGAGATGAACATGTCCCTGGTCCGCTACGCGGCCGGCCGCTTCCGCAGCCGGGGCCCGCAGGAGATGGAGGACATCGTCCAGGTCGGCATGATCGGGCTGATCAAGGCGATCGACCGGTTCGAGCTCGCCCGCGCGGTGGAGTTCACGTCCTTCGCCGTGCCGTACATCGTCGGCGAGATCAAGCGTTTCTTCCGCGACACCTCCTGGGCCGTGCACGTCCCGCGCCGGTTGCAGGAGGCCCGCGTCGAGCTGGCCAAGGCCACCGAGGAGCTCGGCAGCCGGCTGGGCCGCAAGCCCACGACCGTGGAGCTCGCGGAGCTGATGAACCTGCCCGAGCAGGAGGTCGTCGACGCGATGGTGGCCTCCAACGGCTACACCTCCGCCTCCCTGGACGCCGCCGTCAGCGGCAGCGAGGAGGGCGAGAACGTCCTCGCCGACTTCATCGGCGCCGAGGACACCGGCTTGGAACTCGTGGAGGACATCCACAGCCTGGCTCCGCTGCTCGCGGAACTCGACGAGCGGGACCGGCTGATCATCCACATGCGGTTCGTCGAGGAACTCACCCAGGCACAGATCGGGGAGCGCCTGGGCATCTCCCAGATGCATGTGTCCCGCCTGCTCAACCGGCTGCTGGGCCGGCTGCGGCAGGGCCTGCTGACCACCCGCTGAACCACGGCCCCGACCGGACCTCAGGACCCGGACGCGCGCTCCGGTGGGGCGGGGCGGCCGGCGGGGCTGCCGGCCGCGCGGCCGTCGCCGACCAGGGTCTGCTGGGCGTGCGGGACCACGTGGATGAGGCGCAGGACGCCCCACAGGATCAGCCCGGCACCGATCAGCTCCGGCAGGAGCCACCAGCCCGTGCGGATCTGCTCGCCGAAGAGCGTGACGCCCAGCAGCAGGCTCACCGTCGCGTCGCCGAGCGTCAGCGCCGGCTGGGAGGCGGCCAGCGAGCCGGCCTGGAGGGAGTTCTCCAGCAGCAACAGGGCACCGACCCCGGTGAGGGCGAAACCGTACGTCTGCCAGGTGGTGAGGAAGACCGCGAGGCCGGAGCTGTCCAGGGTGCCGGCCGCCGACTTCAGCAGGGCGGCGGTCAGGGCGTTGCCGATGGCGGCGGCCGCGGCCAGCACGGCGGCGCGGAACAGGGAGGGGCGTCCCGGCCGGGCGAGGACCACCGCCGCCGCCATCGCCCCGAGACACACCGCCAGGGCTGGGACCCACCGCATCATGGACGCCTGGTCCCGGGCCCCGGAGGGCGCGGCCGAGACCAGGACCAGCGTGAGGCCGCCGACCATGCCCGCCACACCCCACCAGCCCGCGCGGGGCAGCCTGCGGTGCATCAAGGGAGCGGCGATGAGCAGGGCGAAGGGCAGTTCCAGGATGAACAGGGGCTGCACGAGCGCCATCGGGCCGTTCACCAGCGCGAGGGCCTGGAACAGGGCGGCCCCCATCACCCCGCCGATGCCCGCCAGCCAGGCGGGGCGGCGCGCCAGGGCGAGCAGCAGGCGCAGTCCGCCGCCGCGCGCGACGGTGGAGGCCGCCTTGCGCTGGAAGGCCGTGCCCATGGCGTTGCTGGCGGCCCCCATGACGGCGAAGCACGCAGCCAACCCGATCACAGGTCCACCATGCCCGACCGGCGCCGTGCCGTCCTGCCGTCGGACAAGCCATAAATCGGCCTTATGAGCCCATAGACCGGACCCGCGTACCAACTTAGGTTTGCCTTAGTTTAGGGTTGCCGACGAGTCGACCATCCTCGCTCGAAGGGAACCTGATCATGCCCCGCCCCCTGCGGGTAGCCATCGTCGGAGCCGGCCCCGCCGGGATCTACGCCGCCGACGCCCTCCTCAAGTCCGACGTGGCCACCGAGCCGGGCGTGTCCATCGACCTCTTCGAGCGCATGCCCGCCCCGTTCGGCCTGATCCGCTACGGAGTCGCCCCCGACCACCCGCGCATCAAGGGCATCGTCACGGCCCTCCACCAGGTGCTCGACAAGCCGCAGATCCGGCTCTTCGGCAACGTCGACTACCCGGGCGACATCAGCCTGGACGACCTGCGCGCGTTCTACGACGCCGTGATCTTCTCCACCGGCGCGACGGCCGACCGGGCGCTGCCCATACCCGGCATCGAGCTGGACGGCTCGTACGGCGCCGCAGACTTCGTCTCCTGGTACGACGGGCACCCGGACGTACCGCGCACCTGGCCGCTGACGGCGCGGAAGGTCGCCGTGCTCGGGGTCGGCAACGTCGCCCTCGACGTGGCCCGCATCCTGGCCAAGACGGCCGACGAGCTGCTGCCGACCGAGATCCCGCCGAACGTGCACGAGGGCCTGAAGGCCAATGAGGCGGTGGAGATCCACGTGTTCGGCCGCCGGGGCCCGGCGCAGGCGAAGTTCAGCCCGATGGAGCTGCGGGAGCTGGACCACTCCCCGTCGATCGAGGTCGTCGTCGACCCCGAGGACATCGACTACGACGAGGGCTCCATCGCGACCCGACGCGGCAACAAGCAGGCCGACATGGTCGCCAAGACGCTGGAGAACTGGGCGATCCGCGACGTCGGCGACCGGCCGCACAAGCTGTTCCTGCACTTCTTCGAGTCCCCGGCCGAGGTCCTCGGCGAGGACGGCAGGGTCGTGGGCCTGCGCACCGAGCGCACCGCGCTCGACGGCACCGGCAACGTCAAGGGCACCGGCACCTTCAAGGACTGGGACGTCACGGCCGTGTACCGGGCCGTGGGCTACCTCTCCGACAAGCTGCCCAAGCTGCCCTGGGACCTGGAGTCGGGCACGGTCCCGGACGAGGGCGGGCGGATCGTCGCCGAGTCCGGCGAGCACGTGCGGTCCCTGTACGTCACCGGGTGGATCCGGCGCGGCCCCGTGGGCCTCATCGGCCACACCAAGGGCGACGCCAACGAGACGGTCGCCAACCTGCTGGACGACTTCGCGAACGGGCGCCTGGACACCCCCGCCTCGCCCGCCCCCGAGGCCGTCGACGCCTTCCTCGCCGAGCGGAACGTCCGCTTCACCACGTGGGACGGCTGGCACCGGCTGGACGCCGCGGAGAAGGCCCTGGGCGAGCCGCAGGGCCGCGAGCGCGTGAAGATCGTCGAACGCGAGGACATGCTCCGCGCGAGCGGCGCGTAGTCCGGCACGCCGTCCGCCGGGCAGGGACCGCCCGGCGGACGGCGTGCGGAGCCCGAACGGAACGAGCCGTGCCCCGGCAGGGCACGGCTCGTTCCGTTTCACGGGAAGCAGTGCGCCGGACGCGCACCGCCCCGCCAGGGGTCGCTCTCAGCTGTTCGCGCACGCGTTC
Source organism: Streptomyces sp. NPDC091412 (assembly GCF_044756885.1). Taxonomy (NCBI): domain Bacteria; kingdom Bacillati; phylum Actinomycetota; class Actinomycetes; order Kitasatosporales; family Streptomycetaceae; genus Streptomyces; species Streptomyces sp. NPDC091412. The sequence goes on from NZ_JBIVTV010000014.1 coordinate 31,273, forward strand.
CCGACGGCGGGGTTGAGCAGGCCGATCAGGTTGACCGAGTTGCCGCACAGGTTGAGGCCGAGGTCGAGGGGGACCTGGATGACGTTGCCGGAGAGCACTCCCGGGCTGTTGCTGGCGGTACCGATCGCACCGGCGTCGGCCGCGGCGGTTCCCGCGCACGTCATCAGGGCCGCACCGGCCAGGGCCGCGGCAGCCGTCATTCTGATCCTCATGGAGAACTCCTGTCGCTCGAAGAACACGGGCGTTCCCACGGTGAGGGTCCCGGGCGCCGCAGAACACCGTTCCACCGCCGAATGCAGTAGGACTGTCAGCCTCACAGGGCGTGACATGCTCCGAACGGGGAAGGCGGCACGGGGTAACGCCTCGCCGGGAGAGGTGACGGATCGTGACCGGACGGCCGGGGACCGGGGCCCCTGCGACAGGAGGACGTCGGCCCTGCCGGAGTTCCCGGCTTCGGCGCCCGCGTCAACGCCGTGCCGCCGCCCTCCGGGTACTCGCCGTGGACGTCACCGGCAGGCCGGCCGGACCTTCGCCCGGACCGGCTGACCACGGAGAACGCCCCGCCACGGCACGCGCACGGCCGTGGGCGGCCGGCGCCGCCGCCACGGCGGGACGGGCGCCGACCCCGCGCGACCGGGCATGATCCGGCTTGGCGATACTGAACGCACCCGCCGTCCTCGCTCTCAGATTGGCTCATGTCGAACTCTCCCTCCCCCCGCCCCGCGACCCCGCCCACGGTGTGGCCGGCCCGCGGCCGCCACGCCGGGCCCGCCGCGGAGGACGTCGTGCGGCGCCACCTGAAGCGGCTCAAGGCCGACGACGTCATCCACGACCACCTCGAACCGGAGCCCACCGGCCCCGGCGGCGAGAAGGTCTTCGAGGCCCGCTGGCTGGTGCCCGGCGACGTGACCGTACGGGCCCGGCTCGCCCTGTCGCCCCTCGCCGGCTCCGGTTCCGGACTGGGGCGCGAGTGGGTGCTGATCGCGGAGGCGGAGCAGCCGTGGGACCCGCGGTGGCCCTCCCCCGCGACCATGTTCTGGCCGCAGGGCCCCGACGCCGGCTGGGAGTACGAGGCCGTCACCGGGCTGCGGCTCGGGGAGGTCACTCCCCTCCCGGACGACGACAAGGAGCTCAGGCGGGTCCTGCGGCACGCGGCGCGGGACACCTGGACCCTCCACCTCGTCGTCCACGAGGCCATGACGCCCGACGAGCGCGGCCGGGCGGCGGTGGTGCGGGTGCTGCCCGAGGGCCTGCGGCACCGGGTGGTGGAGCACCGGGCCGCGCCGCACCGGTTCAGGGCAGTGAACTGGGTGCTGGACGACTTCGGCGTCCGGTTGCCCCGCGGCGGCGCCCTGGTCCTGCCGGGCAGTCCGCCGCCACCCGGCTACGACGCACAGGACTTCTCGGTGCGCAGCGTCTTCCTGGACGGCACGGAACCCACCGAACTCATCGACGCCGTCAAGCGTTTCGCCGCGCTGCCCAGGCCCCTGCCGAACGGCGCCGACCGGGCCCTCACCGCGCTGCGCGAGGAGTGGCAGCTACTGACCCTGGAAGAAGAACTCGCCCGGGCGCGCGAGCTCGTCACCATGTACTCCGAGGCCCTGGAGGCGATGACGAAGTCCCGGGACCTGTACCGGGAGGCCGCCGAGCGCGCCCACGAGGCCCTCGCCGTGTACCGGGAGTCGGAGGCCGAGGGCACGCTGCCCGCCGGGAAGCAGGCCCGTACGGCCGCGGGGTCCCCCTTCCAGCAGCTGGCACGCGGACTGGGACGCCTGAAGGGCACCGCCCTGTCGCTGCGCCCGGGCACCACGCCCGAGCGGCGGTCGAAGGCCGGTGCGGCCCCCGACGACGATGGCGGATCTCCGGCCGGTGGGGACGCCGGCACGTCCCCACCGGCCGGAGGCTCGAAGCCGCGGACCGGGGGCTGAACCCGGTCCACAGCGGCACGGATGCCCGGACCCGCCGGGCGCCGCGGCGCGGACACGCGGTCCGCGCGGCGGCACGTCCGGGAGGCCGCCCGGACGCGCCGCGGCGGAGCGGCTCCCTCGCGGGCGGCGCCGTCCGCCGGGCCACGGGTGTTCGTTTCCGAACGAGCCCTTCCCGGCACCGGGCAAGCGGTTCACGGGGCAGGCGGGTTGACGGCCCGTGAGCCCAGTCCGGCCGGCCGGGGCGGCGGATGTCGCTCGGCCGCCTGCACCATGAGCAGCAGCGAGAGCGCGGCCAGACTGGCCAGCGACGCGCACACCGCGGTGAGTCCGGCGCTCAGCGGTGGTGCCACCGTGATCGCCAGGGCTCGGGAGACCTGCGCCGGGGCGAACCTGCCCTCGACATAGCCGACTCCGGCCAGCACCGCCGGGACGACCGCTCCCGCCACCAGGGCCGCCACTCCGGCGCGCAGGGCCAGCGACACGGCCAGCAGCCCGCACAGCCCCGACACGGTGAGGGCGAGGAGGCAGACGAGCAGGGGGACCCCCTGCCAGCGCAGCGGGAAGTAGGCCGCGCCGCACACCACGAGGGCCGCCGCGGCGATCCAGCTGGGCCAGAAGGCGGGCCTTGCGGGCCGCTCGCCGGGCTCGCCCGAGGCCGTCTGCTCCTCTCCCGCGGCCACGCCGGGCGTCGCACCCGGTTCGTCGTACGGTTCGTCGGACCGCTCCCGTGCCAGCCGCCCGATCAGCTCCACGAGATCCTCGACCGTGCGGCCCGCGGCGGCCGCGCGGATCGCCGCCCGGCCGCAGTGCGGCAGTTGCGGCGGCCGGTGCAGCAGCACCACCAGCCGGGTGACGTCCGCGACGCAGCGGCCGCCGACCGCGGCGCGGATCGTTTCGTCGGCGCTGTCGGCCGGCCGCGGCGGCCGTGTCAGCTCGGCGACCAGGCGGGCGACGTCCTCCACGGGCCGGTCCAGGGCGACGGCACGCAGGGCGTGCCGGACGGCCTCGGCGTGCTCGGGCGATCCCTCCAGCAGGGTGACGAGCCGGAGGACCTCCTCCAGGGGCCGGTCGTCGACCGCGGCCCGGACGAGGCCGCCGACCGGATCACCGGCCGCGCTCTCGCCGTCGCCGCGTTCCGCCATGCCGCCGGGCGGCCCGGACCAGTGGATCTCGTCGGTGAGGTCGATGACGGCCTGGTGCGTCTGGGATGGTGAAGAGCGGGTGGTCATGCTGGGCTCCATGGCAGGGGTGCGGCCGCTCCTGCACCCCCGAAGCGCGACACGCCTTTACCCCGCCATTACAAGCGGGCTGTCGCCGGGCGCGCCACCGGGACGACGCAGCGGGGTGACATCCGCTCATGGAAACGCCGCAGCCGGGCATCAGACAAGGAGATGCGCCGGTGAGCGGCACGACGAGGAAGGGCACGAACCGTGGACTCCACCGCGAAGGTGCTGCTCATGACCGCCGTCATCGCGGCCGTCGCGCTGGCCTTGGCCGCCGTGCTGGCCATGGCCGTCGTACTGCTCAGGCGTCTGGTGCGCACCCGGCGGGAGCTGCGCCGTGCCGGCCTGCCGACGGGGCCGCGCTGGGTCTTCTGGGGTGCCGTCCTCTATCTCGTCCTGCCCACGGACCTGTTGCCCGACCCGGTGTACCTCGACGACATCGGTGTCCTGCTCCTGGCCCTGCGTTCACTGCACGCCGCCGGCGGCGACCAGCTGCCCGCCCTGGCGCGTCGACCCGGACTTTTCGGGCGTCGCGGACAGTCGGACGCCAAGGACTACGCTCCGTAAGGAAACCATTCACTCGTTCGATTCGTATAAGTCTCGGGAACCCGAAACGAAGTCAGCGGGCCAAGCGACGCCACAAGCAGCACCACCGCTTGGTCGCGGCTGCACCGACAGGGGAGAGACGATGCAACCGTTCGCGCTCAACTACGCTCGTCCGGCAGTGGAACGGGACGCCGCCACGCCGTACGCCTACGACTCCGGGCTGCAGTTGAACGTTCTCATGGACGGGCGGATCGCCGCATCCGACCACGCGCTGCTGAGAGAGCTGGGCACCACGACCTCCACGGCGGGCTCCAAGACGCACTTCGACGACTGAACACGGCCGCGGAGATGACCGTACTGATCCTCACCGGCGAGGAGGACGTGACGGCGGACATGGTGGTGATGCACCTGAACGCCTCCTCGACTCCGGTGGTCCGGCTGGATCCGGCCGACCTGACCGCGGGCGCCGCCCTGTCGGGCGAGTACGTCCACGGCTCCTTCGACGGCCATCTGTCGGTCGACGGACGGCTGGTGAGCCTGAGCCGCCTGCGCGCGGTCTGGGTGCGCAGACCCGGAACTCCGGCCGCCCGTGCGAACCAGCCGTCCGCGTGGCTGACCGAGGAGGCGGCACAGGCGCTGTACGGAATGCTGCGCGGCTGCGGAGCCCGCTGGATGAACCATCCGGACGCGGCCGGGCGGGCCCGGCACAAGCCCTGGCAGCTGCGGCTCGCCCAGCACAGCGGCCTGCCGGTGCCGGCCACGCTCATCACCACCTTCCCGCAGGCCGCCCGGGAGTTCGCCGAACGGTTCCCGGATCTGGTGGTCAAGCCGGTCTCCGGCGCGCATCCGCAGGAGCCGCCGAGGGCGGTGCCGACCAGCCGGGTCGCCCCGGACACGGACTTCGGCGCGGTGGCCTACGGCCCGACCCTGCTGCAACGCAGGATCGCCAAGCGCGCCGACATCCGGTTGACGGCGGTCGGCGACACGCTGCTGGCCGCCCGCAAGGCGACCCCGGCGGACGCCGACCCCGAGGAGGTGGACGTCCGGTTCGCCACGTCCGGGACGCCGTGGCGGCCGGCCGAGGTCCCGCGGCGTGTGGCCGCGGCGGTGCTCGCCTATCTGCGGCAGGCCCAACTGGCCTACGGCGCCTTCGACTTCGCCGAGGACGCCGATGGCACGTGGTGGTTCCTGGAGTGCAATCAGTCCGGCCAGTTCGGGTTCGTCGAGGTGGAGACCGGCCAGCCGATCGCCCGGACCATCGCCGAGTGGCTGGCCTGCCCCGGTCCGCGGGAGCGCGAACACGCCAACGGCAGGCGTACGGCCGCTCCTTGACGGCGGCACGCCGTGCCAGGGAAGCGCCCGTACGTCTGCCGCGGGATCAGACCGCCAGGGGCAGGGCGCCGCCCCCGTCGGCGTCGGTGCTCACGTCCGCGTCCGCTGCGCGTCCGGGGGCGAGCAGCAGGGCGTCCGCCCTGCCGATGGCCTCGTGGATGCCGGTGGTCCCCATCATGACGCACAAGGTGTAGCTGACGTCCTCCAGCTCCCGGGCCGTCTCGGCCCGCTCCCTCTCCGCCTGAGCGATCTTCAGCGATGCGTACCGAGTCAGCAACGTCCTGACGACCTTCGGGTCCGGAACCAGCACGGAGCGCCCCTCTCTCGATTTTTGCTCCGTATGCCCGCGGCACGCCGTGCCATGCACGGCGACCGGCTCGCGGGCATATGTTTGACCGAATTCAGTCGATTTCCGGTGGCACGGCCACCGCTCGCCTCCGGGCGCCGCCGGCTCTACCGGCCGCGGTCCCCGGACCTGCGTCGCGCCGCGGCGCGGCGCTCCCCGGCGGTCATGCCACCCCACACACCGTCGTACTCGCTGTTGCGCAAGGCCCAGGCCCGGCACTCGCGCAGCACCGGACACCGGTGACACACCGCGCGGGCCTGTTCTATCTGACGCGTGGACGGACCGCTTTCCCCGAGCGGGAAGAACAACTCGGGATCCTCGAAGCGGCACGCCCCGCGCTCGCGCCAGTTCTCGATCGTTCCGACAACGCTCACCGGGACCTCCGCTGAACACTCGGCCGCACATTTTCCGGGCAGCTCCCGTCTGCGGCAGCAGGGCGCCGCACGACCCGGCAGAGGTATCCGCAATATAGGTGTTTTTCGGTCCCACGGCCATGACTGGGTGAACGCCACGCAGGAGGCGAACAGGAGAACACTGCGCCGTGAGCCCCTCGAGGCGGACGGCCTGCGGCCACGGACCCACTCGGCGAGTGATTCTTCGTGCTGGTGGCCGAATCCGTGCAGTCGGTCCGGGCGGTCGGGGCCGCCCGGAGGTTCCGGGGACCGGGCTCAGTCGGAGAGCGCGTCGGCGAGCTCCGCCGTGGCCGCGGCGATGTCGCGGTCGCGGTCGGCCAGCAGCGCCGGCAGCGCGCCGCGCCGGGCGCGCACGGCCTGCCGCGCCCTGCGCTCCCAGACCACCGGGTTCTCCCGGCGGTTGAGGACCTTGGGGTAGACAGCGGCGACGCTCTCCCACTGCCGGGCGGCCGCGATGCTCCGGAGCAGCTGGATGACCTGCGGACGGCAGGTCACGCCCGGAAGGTGGGCGAGCTCCCACAGGAAGGGAACCGTGGCGGCGGTGGCCTGTTCCACCACGAAGCCGAACTGGCAGATCCGTCCGCGCAGATCGTCCAGCGCGGCGCGGGCGGTGCGGGCGTCGCGCGAAGCCATCTTGTGGAGCAGCAGGGGGATGGCGGCCGCGGAGCCGGTGGAGTCCCTGATGTCGCTCCAGGGCACCTGCCCCAGGGCCGACAACGGGGTCGCGCGGTCGGTGCGCTGAGTGCCGGGCTGTTCCGTCGGTACGGTGCGCATGGCGTCGTCCTTTCCGGCGGCGGCCGTGTGGGGAACGGCGGTTCAGTGGGGCGGACGCGTCGACAGCTTCACCCAGACCGACTTGCCCGCCGGGGGCCTCGAGGTCCAGCCCCATTCCTCGGCCAGGGCGTCGACGATGCACAGGCCCCGGCCGTGCTCCAGCAGGCTGAAGCCCGCCGGAGTGCGGCGTATGGGCCGGCCGGCGCAGGGGTCGGAGACCGTGATGATCAACTGTCCGGCGTCGACGGCGAGTCCGAGCCACACGGCGGTGTCGCCGGGCGGGGCGTACGGCACCGCGTGCGTCGCCGCGTTGGCCGCGAGCTCGGTGACGATGACGGCGGCGTCGTCGGCGCGGTGGCCGACCGACCATCTGCCCAAGGTCTCGCGCGTGAAGGCGCGAGCCCGGGCGAATCCCTCCCGTCCGCAGTCGATCCGCAGCGCTGCGGCCGCGAGCGCGCCGGGGGTCCCCTCCGCCCACGGCGCGATCACGGCGGCCGCGCTCGGCACTTCGAGCTCTCGACTCACTGGTGAGGGCACGGCATCTCCCTGATGCGACGTCACCGAACAGCGTCCACAGGGGGTTGACGCCCCGGCTATTATCCACGCTGAAAGCGTCCGCGTGCAATTGCACGCGAAATTTCTCGTGAAAGTGCGTGCGGACGTGCGAACGTGAACAGCAAGGAGACCGCGGTGCCACCAGTGCGGAACGGAGTGCGGGCCAGTTCGCTGGACGCCCGCTGGATGAAGAGCCGGCACAGCAACGCCGAAGGCAACTGCGTGGAAGTCGCCACTCTGGTCGGCGGTGACATCGCGCTGCGCAACTCCCGTGACCCCGACGGCCCCGCGCTGGTCTACACCCCCGCGGAGGTGGCCGCGTTCCTGGCCGGCGCCAAGGAGGGCGAGTTCGACCATCTGCTGTGAAGCGGAACGAACTTGGCAACTTGCCCCGGCGAGTGCGCTCCGCAGCCGGACGGTGCGGTACGGTGACTTTTCAGTCTGCCGGTCTACTGGGAGTCAGGATGTCCGCCGAGCCACATCGCATCTCCCGCCTCGAGCCCTATCTGGACCGGTCCGAGCCGGCCCCGACTCTGCTGAAGATGCTGGTCGGTGTCCAGCTGGCGGGCTTCCGCGAGGACGCGGGCCTGTCCCAGGAGCAGTCGGCGCGCGAACTCGGTTTCAGCGCCGCGAAGCTCTCGCGCATCGAGTCGGGCAAGGGACGTCGCCCTCCGGCCGAGGGCGACGTCCGCGCCCTGCTGAAGCTGTACGGCACCGACGAGTACGAGTCCTCGGTCCTGCTCAGGCTGCTGCGGCGGGCGGGCGAGCCCGGCTGGTGGCAGCGCTACGACAAGCGGCTGATGCCCGAGTGGTTCGACCGGCTGGTCGGCCTCCAGGAGGCGGCCGTCGCGATCCGCACCTTCGAGATCCAGTACGTTCCCGGTCTGCTCCAGACCGCGGCGTACACCCGGGCCGTGGTGGAGCGGGGTCTGCCGACCGCCTCGGCGGGCGAGGTACAGCGGCGCGTCGAACTGCGCATGCGACGAGCCCAGTTGTTGCTGCGACAGGACGCGCCGCAGGTGTGGGCGGTCATTGACGAATCGGTCCTGCTGCGTGTTCTGGGCAGCCGCGAGGTCATGCGCGAGCAGCTCGACCACCTCGTCACCATGGCGCAGCGCCCCAACGTGACCGTGCAGATCGTCCCGTTGGACGTGACGAACGCGTCCGCGCCCGCCATCCCGATCACGTATCTCCGGTTCGGCGGCCTCGACCTGCCCGACGTCGTCTACCTCGAACACATCAGAAGCGCCAACTTCCTCGAGGACCGCGACGAGACGGAGGAGTACCGGATCGCCCTGGACCGGCTGGCCGACGAGGCGCTCACGCCGCACGAGACCCTGGCACTGCTGCGCAAGACCGCCAACGACCGTTACGCGTCCGCGTCCTAGCGAGACAGCGATCCGGCGAAGGCCCGGTCAAGGCGAACGCCCCGTCCACAACCCGGTGTCCGGGTCCTGGGCGGGGCGTCGTCGTTCGTGGCGGTGGCGCCGTACGCCGATCCGCTAGCGGATCAGGCCTATGCCGCCGAACTCCACCCATTCATGGGAGAGTTGACGAGGCGCCACCTCGGAGTCCGGCCGCCAGGTGGACACCTCCACCAGGCCCGGCTCGAGAAGCTCCAGGCCCTCGAACCATTCGGCGACGTCCTTCTCCTGGCGCACCCGGCCCCAATGTCCCTGCGTGGCCTTGTCCATGAAGTCGGTGACGAAGGCCCGCACCTCGGGGTCCTCGCTGACCAGCTGGCACATGAGCATGATGCTGCCGGGCGCGAGCCGTTCCCGTACCCGCTCCACCACGGCGAGCGGACCGTTGGCGTCACTGTCCGGGATGCAGTGGAAGACCGAGTTGAACAGCACGGCCACCGGCTGCGAGAAGTCGATCAGGCGCTGGGTCTCGGGGTGCGAGAAGATCTCGTCGGTCTGCCGCAGGTCGGCGTGTATGACCGCGGTGCGCTCGTCCTGCTGCAACAGGGCCCGGCCGTGGACCAGCACCATCGGGTCGTTGTCCACGTACACCACGTGCGACTCGGGGGCGACGCGCTGGGCGACCTGGTGCACGTTGTCCTGCGTGGGCAGACCGGAGCCGTGGTCCAGGAACTGCCGGATCCCGTGCTCCTCGGCGAGCGTGCGGACGGCCCGTTGCAGGAAGCGCCTGTTGTTCAGGGCGAGCCGGCGGGTGCTGGGGACGACCTTGTCGAGTTCCTCGCACGCGGACCGGTCGGCCGCGTAGTTGTCCTTGCCACCCAGGTAGTGGTCGTACATACGCGCAGCCGTCGGCACGTTCTCGTCGATGTTCGTCGACAGCTGGTTCTCCGCAGGCATCAGTCCCCCAGATTCGCCGATTCCACCGCGCCAACTGGGCCGGTCCGACTGAGAGTACATCCTAGGGAAGCCGCGTCTTCCCAAACCAGCCCGGGGACGAACGGCGTCCCGGGAGGGCATCACGGTCTGTCCCGATCCTCACGAACTCTTCACCGGACGGCACTCATCATCCGCCCGGTACGGAGCACCCGGATCCCCTGTCGGGCAAGGGGGTGTCATGGTCTTCGTCGCCGTTCTGCTGCTGCCGCTCGTGTCCGTGCTGCTGGTGGTCATGGACCGCGTGGAGGAGCGGATGCTGGATCCGGCTCCCGCGCGGGGCCGCCATGCCGGGCGCCGCGCACATCTGCGGCTGCTCCCGGGTGGCCGCCGCGGCACCGGGTCCGATGCCGGCCCGGTCGCGCCCCCACCGGACCCGGCCGCCGCCGACGAGCGGCGGCGGGCCGCCTGAGCCGGCGTGCGCCCCGGCCCGGCGGGCGTACGCCGGGCCGCGCCCGCCAGGCCCGATCCGTGCCCGCTTTCGTCCGCGGACTTGCTCGGGCACCCGGTTCCTGTGACACGCTCGGTGACGACCGGCCCGTAAGGCCGGCCGTCACTCTGTCCGGCACAGTGGAGAGGCACCGGTATGCGCATCGGACTGCTCGGCACCGGCCCCTGGGCTCGGATGGTCCACGCTCCCGCCCTGAGCGAACACGGCGAGCTGGACTTCGCCGGCGTATGGGGGCGGCGCACGGCCGCCGCCAAGGATCTTGCCGAACGACACGGCACGCACGCCTACGACGACCTCGACGCCCTGCTGGCGGAGGTGGACGCGGTCGCCGTAGCGCTGCCCCCGCACGTGCAGGCCGACCTCGCGGTGCGGGCCGCGCGGGCCCACTGCCATCTGCTGCTCGACAAGCCGCTCGCCGCGACGGTGGAACAGGGCCGCGCTGTGGTCGGGGCCGTCCGGGAGACCGGCGTGGCCTCGGTGGTCTTCTTCACCACCCGCTTCCAGCCCGAACCGGAGGCCTGGATCGCCGAGCAGGCGGCCCGGGGGGACTGGTTCACGGCACGCGCGCAGTGGCTGGGCGCCGTGTTCACCGGCGACAGCCCGTTCGCCGCCTCGCCGTGGCGGCGGGAGAAGGGCGCGCTGTGGGACGTCGGCCCGCACGCGCTGTCGGTGCTGCTGCCGGTCCTCGGCGACGTACGGCGTGTGACGGCCGCCGCGCACGGCCCCGGGGACACGGTGCACGCGGTCCTCGACCACGTGGGCGGCGCGTCCAGCACCCTCACCCTGAGCCTGACCGCTCCCCCGGCGGCGGCCGGGGCCACCGTGGAACTGCGGGGCGAGGCCGGGGTGACCCTGCTCCCGGAGAGCTCCGAGGACGCCGTCGCCGCCTACGGCCGGGCGACGGACGCGCTGCTCGCCGCCGCGCGCACCGGGCGCCCGCACCCGTGCGACGCCGCGTTCGGCCTGCGGGTCACCGAGATACTCGCGGCGGCGGAGGCCGAGTTGGCACGCGACGCGGACTGACTTCCCGGCGGGCCGGGCTTCCGGCGTGCGGTACCGGGTCCGGCGTAGCAGCGTGGTCATGTGGTGAAGCTGCTTGCCCCGGTCCGGCGCCGGGACCCGCACCGGCGCGGCTGGCTGCACGGCGCCCCGCCGCCCCGCTGGATACGTGTGCTGCCGGTCGTGCTGGTCCTCTTCGTGTGCGTGGTCACGCTGCTGAGCCCCAACCCGCTCGACATCGGCTTCCTGCTCGGCGCGATACCGCCGCTGGCCGTGCTGTCGTACGGGCCGGTGGCGACCGCGCTGCTGGGCACCACGGTGGTGACCCTGCTGAGCGTGCCGGCCTTCCAGCTGAACCGGCCGGGCAACACCGACCTGGAGACCGTCACCTTCGTCGCCGTGCTGAGCGTGTTCCTGTCCTATGTGCGCAGCCGCCGGGACGCGCAGCTCGACCTTGAGCGCACGGTCGCGGAGGCCGCGCAGCGTGCCCTCGTCCCGCCGCTTCCCGCGCGGGTCGGTCCGGTGCGGTGCGCGGGCCTGTACCGGGCCGCGCAGCGCGGCACCCTGGTCGGCGGGGACTTCTTCGACGTGCGCCGGGGGCCCCAGGGGGTGCGGGCGGTCATGGGCGATGTGCAGGGGCACGGCCTGGCCGCCGTGTCCACCGTCGCCTCGCTGCTCGGCAGCTTCCGGGAGGCGGTGCTCGACCGGACGGATCTGCCGGGGGTGGCCGCCGCCCTGGACCGCCGGCTGGTGGTGGACTCGCAGGAGGTGCGGCACGCGGAGCTGTTCGCGACGGCCGTGCTGCTGGAGTTCGACGGGGACGCGGAGTCGGTGCGGCTGGTGACCTGCGGCCATCCCCCGCCGGTGCTGCTGCGCGACGGGCACGCCGAGGAGGTCGGCCTCGTGCCGTGGACACCCCTCGGTCTCGGCCTGTCCGACGGCGTCCCGCGGCGCGGCGGGCACGTCCTGCCCCTGCGCCGCGGTGATGTGCTGTTCCTCGCCTCCGACGGCGTCACCGAGGCCAGGGACGCGGCCGGTGTGTTCTACCCGCTGCTCGACCGGCTGCCCCGGCTCGCGGCCGTCGACCCGGCCGAACTCGCCGACCACGTCATGGCCGACCTCCTCGCGCACTGCGGCACTCTCAGCGACGACGTGACGATGCTCGTGCTCGTGCCCCACCCGCCGGAGGACGGCTGACCCCCGGCCGGGGCGGGCCGCTCAGCCCACGTCCCACAGGAACCGGTGGGTGTGGATGCCGAAGTACGGGAACGACTGGACCTGCCGGACGCCCTCGATGGGACGGACCACGTCGTTGACGAAGTCCAGCAGATCCCTCGGGCCGGGCGCGACCACCTCGGCGAACAGGTCGAAGCCGCCGGAGGTCAGCACCGAGTAGACCACCTCCGGGCGCCCGGCCAGTTCGTCGGCGACCGCCCGCGGGTCGCCGTCCACGCCGATGCCGAGCAGCGCCATGGCCTGTCCGCCCATGGCCATCGGATCGGTCACGCCGACCACCTGGACCGTCTTGGAGTCCAGCAGGCGCTGGAGCCGCTGGCGGGCGGCGGACGCGGACAGCCCGACCTTGGGGCCGAGGTCCGCGTACGCGATACGTCCGTCGGTCTGCAACTCGCGCAGGATGGCCCGGTCGATCTCGTCCACGTGCGTCGCTCTCCCTCTCCGGCCGGATCGCCCCAGCGTAGGCCCTGCCGTCAGCCGTGCGGTGCGGCCAGGGCGGCGGCGAAGATCTCGGTGTGCGCGTCGACGTCCTGCTCGGTGGTGTCGGGGAACATCAGCGCCCTGTTGTGGAACGGGGTGAGCGGGATGCCCCGCGCCCAACGGTTGGCGTCGGTGGCGGTCAGCGAGAAGCTCCAGCGGGCCAGGCCGAAGCGCCGGGTGCGTTCCGCGCCGGCCCATTCGGCGTCCTCCGAGGGCAGCATCGCCGTCGCCCCGCCCGGCTCGGCGTACCGGCGCGCCACCGCCTCGGCCACGGGTGCGGGCGAGTGACCCGCCATGGCGCCCGTGTCCCCCAGGCAGAAGTCGACGTACTCGTGACCGGCGATGTCGGTGATCCGGGCGCCCCGGGCCAAGTCCAGGCAGCGGGGGAAGGCGCCGGCGGTCTTGCGGGGTCCCCTTCGTCGCATGGCCGGCGCCCGCCTTGCCGACGGGGTTCGGGGGCCGTTCCATGGGCGTATGCGTCCCTGTGTAGCCGTCGCCGGGCCCGGAGAGGCCTCCGAGCGGGAAGTGGAACTCGCCCGGCAGGTGGGAGTCCTTCTGGCCCGGCGGGGAGCGGTCGTGGTGTGCGGGGGCCTGGGCGGGGCCATGGAGGCGTGCGCGCGGGGCGTGACGTCGGCGGGCGGTACGGTCGTCGGCCTGCTGCCCGGCCGGGACCGGGCGGCGGGGAACCCGCACCTGAGCCTCGCGGTGGCGACCGGTCTGGGCGAGCTGCGCAACGGGCTGCTCGTGAACACCTGCGACGCGCTCGTCGCGGTGGGCGGCGGCTGGGGCACGCTCAGCGAGGTGGCGCTGGCCCTGCGGGCGGGCAAGCCCGTCGCACTGCTGGAGAGCTGGGCCCTGCCGGACGCGCCGTCCGCCACGGGCGGGCCCCACGGGCCGGTCGAGGCGGCGACACCGGCGGAGGCCGTCGAGGCGGTTCTGCCCTCGGCTCGAGTGACCTGAGGCTCGAGTGACCGTAGGCCTGATGGAGACCGAGAGCCTGACTGAGCCTGAGGCTCAAGTTACCTGACAGTACGTCAACTGTTTTTTTCTGTACGGGCAATTCAGACACTTGACACGGAAACGAACAGTAACTGGGCGGTTTCGTAGAGAAGTTGCCGCCCACCGTGTGAGTTCGGTCGATGACAGCGTGTACGGTGCTCCGAACGCCTCGGGGCAGGGTCACGGACCCAGCCCTTCCCGACGTCTCCTGGAACCGCCTCCCATGATCGAAATGCCGGACCTGGTGGCCGGTGGTCTCGCCGCCGGGACACTGTCCGCCCTCGCCCTCGGCGGCGGCCTGCTGCGATCCCGGCGCCGGCAGGCCGTCCAACGCGACCGGATCGCCGCCCTGCTCCAGCAACTGGAGGATGTACAAGGGGCGTTGACCGCCGAGGTGGAGCATCTGGCGGCGGAGCGGATCCCCGCCGCCGCCCGGCAGACGGCGCATCCGCACGTCGTCGTGCCCGGTCCGCTGGAGCCGGGGACCACCGGAACGCCGTTGGGCGTCGCGCTGGAGGGCGTGCTGAGCGCCCTGCGCACCGAACTGCTCGCCCAGCGCACCCGGATCGACTCCGCCGCCCAGGCCGGGATGCGCGGCGCCACCCGGGAGATCCAGGCCGCCCTGTACCGGTTGCAGGACGCCCTGCGCGGTCTGCAACAGCGTTACGACGATCCCGAGTTGGCGCAGACCCTGTTCACTCTCGACCACGAGAACGAACAGTCGCTGCGCCGGGCCCAGGTCGCCGCGGTGGTGTGCGGGGCCTGGGTCGGGCTGGCGCGTGAGGAGTCGCACCTGGTCGACGCGGTGACCGGCGGCCAGGCACGCCTCGCCGGCTACCACCGGGTGCGGGTGCACAACCATCTCCAGGAGGGCACCGCGCTCGTCTCGCACGCCGTCGAGCCGGTCGCCCTCATCGTGGCCGAACTCCTGGACAACGCCCTGCGCCACTCGGCGCCCGACACCGACGTCCTGGTCAACCTGGAACACGTCCACCACGGGGTCTGCGTCACCGTCGACGACGCGGGCCTGGGCATGACACCGGACGAACGGGCCCGCGGGCAGCGGCTGGTGGCCGGCGGCGAGCCGATCCTGCTGACCGATCTCGGGGACCCGCCGCGCATGGGGCTCGCCGCGATCGGGCAGCTCACCCGGCAGTTCGACCTGGGCGTCGACGTGTCCTCGCCCTCGCCCTACGGAGGAGTGCGCGCGGTCCTGCGGGTCGCGAGCCATCTGCTCACCCGTATCGACCCGGCCGAGAGGCCACCGGCGGCCAGCGCGCCCCGCTCGACCCTGAAACCCGTCGCGCCGGACCAGGCCACGGATCCGCACCACGAGCCGAGCGCGCGGCCCCCGTCCCCTCTCCCGCACGGCCGGACCGCGCCGCGGGAGACCGCGGCGGAGCACCGCCAGGCCCCGGCGCCGGACGGTGCCGACACCGCGCACTCCCACGGCACGGAACAGGGCGGCGCGCCGCAGCCCGCCGCTCCGGCCGGTGGGGCTCCGCACGACACGGGCGGAGTTCTGCCGCAACGGCGCCGCCGCTCCCGCCGTACCGCTCCGCCCGCGACGGCGTCCGGACCACACCTCTCGGCGCGCACGCCGGAGGAGGCCGCGGCCGTGCTCGGCGGTCTTCAGTCCGCCACGGCGGCGGCCCGCGGCGCCACGGACCCGGCGGCCGCGCGCGCCGGGGCCGGACCCGCGGCACGGACACGGGCGGCCGACGACGGCGGACCCGCCGGGGGAACGCCGGCGAACACCGGGGAAGAGCCCGCGAACGCCGGGAGAACGCCCGCGAGCACCGGGAGCCGAGCCTCCGGAGGGCGGTCGGCGCCCGAGGGAGTCGAGCCCGCCGCACACGAACGCCCCGGCACCGACGGCGGAACCGCCCCACGGGAACCCGGGGAAGCCGAGCGCCGGCCCGCCACGGCGAAGACGCCGGACCCCCGCACCCCGTCCGCCGGGACGGACTCGGCCCGGGACGGGGCGGGGGACGCCGGGCCGAAACGCCGGGACGGCTCGGGCTCGGCAGGGGGCCCGCGCGACGCGGGCGCAGTGGAGAACGAACACAACGACCATGAAAAGGGAGCGGCTCGATGACCAGCCGTCAGGCAGGCGACACGGCATGGGTGCTGGACCCGATCCTCGAGGTGCCGCATGTCGTGGCCGCCGTCCTGCTCACCCGCGACGGACTCGCCACCGGGTACACGGACGCGCTCTCGCAGCCCTCGGCGGAGCGGGTGGCCGCCATCACCAGCACCGTGCAGGGCGCGTGCCGCACCGCGGCGGCGGCGTTCGCGGACCAGGACCGGGCCGAGGTGCGACAGGTGGTCGTCGAGTCCGACCACGGCTACGTCCTGATCGTCCCCACCGACCACGGCACGTGTGTCGCCGCCTACGGGGATCCGGGGGTTCGCCTGGACCTTCTGGCGCACCGCGTCCACTCCCAGGTGGCGCGGATGGGCGAGAAGGCGATGGCCGCCGCGACCCGAGGATCCGACGGCGGCGCGCCGGCATGACCGGCCGCCGTGGCGGCCGTCCCCTGGTTCCCGCGTACCTGTCGACCGGCGGCGTGGCCCGGCCCAGCCGGCCGCACCTGGAGCGGCTGTCGGTGCTCACCGCCGTCGGCGGGGCCATGCCGGCGGGCCTGCCGGCCGCCCAACTGGCCCTGCTGGACGTCCTGGACGACGGTTC
The DNA here is from genome assembly GCF_044756885.1 of Streptomyces sp. NPDC091412. Classification (NCBI taxonomy): domain Bacteria; kingdom Bacillati; phylum Actinomycetota; class Actinomycetes; order Kitasatosporales; family Streptomycetaceae; genus Streptomyces; species Streptomyces sp. NPDC091412. Next base: position 47,604 of record NZ_JBIVTV010000014.1, read on the forward strand.
GCTGACGGTGGTGGAGGCGGCGGCGCTGCTCGAACTGCCGGTCTCCGCCCTCCGCGTCCTGGCCGGCGATCTGATCGACCGGAACCTGGTGCTGGCGCGCGCGCCGATCCCGCCCGCCGAACGGTTCGACCCCGACCTGCTGAAGAGAGTGGCCGATGGCCTCCGCGCCCTCAAGCACTAGCGGCATCCACCTGCCCGACACCGCCCGCGACCTGGTGAAGATCATCGTCGCGGGCCCGTTCGGAGTGGGCAAGACGACCCTCATCGACTCCGTCTCCGAGATCCGCCCGCTGCACACCGAGGAAACCCTGTCCGAGGCGTCCGCGCAGGTGGACGACCTCGCCGGAGTCCGGGAGAAGACGACCACCACGGTCGCCATCGACTTCGGGCGGATCAGCCTGCCCGGCGGGATCGTGCTGTACCTGTTCGGCACGCCCGGACAGGAACGGTTCCGCCCGCTGTGGGACGACATCACCCACGGCGCCCTGGGGGCGCTCGTGCTCGTGGACAGCCGCCGTATCGACGCCTCGTTCGACGTGCTCGGGCTGGTGGAGGAGAGCGGGCTGCCGTACGCGGTGGCCTTCAACGCGTTTCCCGACTCGCCGAGCCACTACAGCGACGAGGAGTTGCGCGCGGCCCTGGACCTGGAGCCCACCACCCCGATGGTGACGTGCGACGCCCGGGACGCCGACTCCTCGATCGACGCGCTGCTCGCACTGGTCCAGTATCTGATCGACCATCCCTCGGAGCGCCGGTGACCACCCACTCCCCCGCCCGGCGGGCCTTCTCGCGCTCTGCTCCGGTACGGCTGTGGGAGGACGGCTTCGCCCTGGACCCCCACCGCTACTACGCCGCCCTGCGCGCCCAGGGCCCGGTGGGCTGGGCCGAACTCGCGCCCGGCGTACCCGCGTACGTCGTCACGGACCGGCGGGCCGCCCTGGACCTGCTGCACGACACCGAGTCGTTCTCGCACGACCCGCGGCCGTGGGAGGCGACCGTCCCCGACGACTCGCCGGTGCTCGGCATGATGCGCTGGCGGCCGAACACCCTGTTCGCCGACGGCGCCGCCCATGTCCGCTACCGCACCTCGCTGGCCGACACCTTCGACCGCCTCGAACCGCACGACCTGCGGGCACGGGTGCACCGGGCGGTGCGCCTGCTGGTGGGCCGGGTCGGGCCGCGCGGCGAGGCCGACCTGGTGGCCGACTTCGCGCGCCCGCTGATGGCGCTCGTGTTCAACAGCCTGTTCGGGTTGCCGGAAGACGCGAGCGACCGCCTGAACGAGGCGCTGGGCAAGATGATGGAGGGCGGCGACCAGGCGGCCGAGGGCGAGGCCGAGTACGCCGGGTACGTCCTGGAGCTGATCGCCGCGAAGACCGAACGGCGCGGCGACGACCTGCCGAGCCTGCTGCTCGACCACCCGGCGGGGCTCAGCCCGGAAGAGGTCACCTGGCAGGTCTTCCTCACCCTCGGCGCCGGCCACGAGCCGACCGCGAACCTGGTGTCCAACGCGCTGTCCCGGATCCTCGGCAACCCCGACTACTACTCCACCCTGACCAGCGGGGCACGTCCGGTGATGGACGCCGTGGTGGAGGTGCTGCACCACGAGACCCCGCTGGCCAACTACGGCATCCACTTCGCGCGCCGGTCCATGACCTTCCACGGGGTTTGGATCCGTGCCGCCGTACCGGTCGTGATCTCGTACGGGGCGCTCGCCCACTTCGCCGAGCGGGAGGCGACCGGTGGCCGCCTCCCGAAGGACGCCTCGCACCTCTCGTGGTCGGCCGGCCCGCACGCCTGCCCGGTCAAGCAGCCCACGCTGCTCATCGCGACCGAGGCGATCGAGCGGCTCACCCAGTGGCTGCCCGACCTGGAGCCGGTCCTGCCCCGCGAGCGGCTGACCTGGCGGCCCGGCCCGTTCCACCGTTCGCTGACGTCCCTGCCTGTGCGGTTCAGCCCGCGTTCCCCCGACCAGCCTGGAGAGTCACCGTGACCGTGACCGACCGTATCGCCCTCGACCCGTTCGGGGCCGACATCGCCGCCGAGAGCGCCCGTCTGCGCGCACTCGGCCCGATCGTGCCCGTCGAACTGCCCGGCGGCATCCCCGCCTGGGCGCCCACGGGCTACGACACCCTCAAGGAGCTGATCCTCGACCCACGGGTGAGCAAGGACCCGCGCAAGCACTGGAGGCAGTGGCCGGAGGTCGGCCAGAACCCCTCGTGGGGCTGGATCCTCGGCTGGGTGGGTGTGGTGAACATGCTGTCGACGTACGGCCCCGACCACGCGCGGCTGCGCAAGCTGGTAGCGCCGAGCTTCACTCACCGGCGCACCGAGGCGATGCGGTCGCGGGTGGAGGCGATCACGGCGGAGCTGCTGGAGGAGCTGGCGGCCGCCGGGGCGCGGGGTGAGACGGTGGACCTCCGGCAGGAGTTCGCGCATCCGCTGCCGATGCGGATGATCTGCGAGCTGTTCGGTGTGCCGGACGAGCTGCGGGAGGACACCTCGCGGCTGGTCGCGGCCATCATGGACACCTCCGATCCGAGCCCGGAGCACACCGCGTTCGTGCAGGGGCAGATCGGTGCGGTGCTGGGCGGGCTGATCGCCCACAAGCGCGAGCACCCGGGCGACGACATGACCACCGAGCTGATCCGGGTCCGGGACGAGGACGGGGACCGGCTCAGCGACGAGGAACTGCTCTACACGCTGCTGCTGGTGATCGGCGCCGGCTTCGAGACCACCGTCAACCTCATCGGCAACGCGATCGTCGCGCTGCTCACCCGTCCGGGGCAGGTGGAGGCGGTGCGCGGCGGGAAGACCGGCTGGGACGCGGTCGTCGACGAGACGCTGCGCGTGCACCCGTCCATCGCGTCCCTGCCCCTGCGGTTCGCGGTGAGCGACCTGACCGTCGGCGACGTCACCGTCCCGGCGGGGGACGCGATCATCACGACCTACGCCGCCGCCGGGCTGGACCCGGCGCACTACGGCCCGGACGCCGACGTCTTCGACGCCGCGCGGGGTGCCGACGACCACCTCGGGTTCGGCATCGGCGTGCACCGGTGCATCGGGGCGCCACTGGCCCGTATGGAGGCCCTGACCGCGCTGCCCGCGCTCTTCAACCGCTTCCCCGGTCTGCGTCTGGCCGTCGGCGCGGAGGAACTGCGCCAGGTGCCGTCCTTCATCGCCTTCGGCTGGCAGGAGGTGCCGGTGCGACTGGACGGCTGAGTGCCGGGCGTTCCCGCGGCGGCGGGGCGCGGTGCTCGACGGCGGGCCGCCCCAGGAGTCCTGGGGCGGCCCGCGGCGCGGAGTTCGCCGTGTGCGGGCGCCGTGCGGTGCGCTGACCTGCGCCCGGGCGCCCGACGGCACGGGACCGGTCCCCCGTTCCGGTCCCGTATCCGCGGCTCGTCGAACCTATGTGTACAGGACAGCCGTTGGGTACCGCGCCGGTGCCCCTTCGGCCCGGCGGAGGGCTCACCCGTGCACAAGTGAGTCCGGAATGCCCGCGTTCACTCCACGCCGAGGGCGGGCGGTCGGAGGTCGCCCACCGCCACATGGGCCAGGACGACCTCGTACAGGTCGCTGCCGGCGGCGAGGAGCTGGCGTTCCAGGACGGGCTCCACCCCGCGGACGTGCTCGCGGACGGTCTGGGCGTGCATGCCGAGCAGTTGCGCGGCGCGCTCGGCGTTTCCGCCGGCGATGATCCAGGTGCGCAGGGTGCCGCGCAGGTCTCGCGCGTCCGCCGCCAGACGGCCGAGGAGCTCGCGTGCCCAGGTGTGCAGCGCGGGGCCGGTCAGCAGGTCGCCGAGGCATACCGAGCCCGTCCGCGGCGCCGGGCCGACGGCCGGCTGGTCGTCCAGGCCGGCCTGGGTGTTCAGGGCGAGGTGGACGGCGGCCCGGTCGGTCAGGCTGCCGAAGTCCGCGCCGACCAGTCCCTCCACCCGCTCCATACGGGCCCGTACCGTGTTGCGGCTCACCCCGAGGACCTTCGCCGCGCTCACGGCGGTGAACTCCAGGCCCAGCCGGGTGGTGGCGAGCAGTTCGGCGCGTGTGTGGTGCGCCAGTGTGTCCAGCGGCCGCAGCAGCCGGGCGGACCAGGCGCGCAGTGCCTCGGGGTCCATCAGGCGCTCGGGGTGGCTGCGTTCGGCGTACACGGCGGCCCCCTCCGGACGGAACCGGGCGACCGCGAGGGCGCTCACGGCCTGCCCGTACGCGGTGGCGGTCCGGGCCAGGCCGTGCCGGGTGCTGCCGCCGAGGAAGGTGCGCGGGCGCGCGCCGACGAGCGAGCGCAGGTTGCGGCCGTCGGTCTCCAACGGCGCGAGCACGATCACGTGCTCGTCCACCGCCGGGCAGAGCACCACCAGGGCTCGTTCCCCGGTGGCGTCCCGGCATTCGGCGGCCAGCCGGTGCCGTTCGTCGCGGCGGGTTTCGACGACGTAGACCCAGGCGGCGTCCGTGTCGAGCAGTCCGGGCCACAGGCCCGCGGCCACCCGGCGGGCCGAGACGGTGTCCTCCACCATCAGCAGTTGCAGGATCGCCAGCCGCAGGGCCGCCGTCGCCTTTTCGAGCCGGTGCCCGGCGACGGTCGACTCGTGGGCCCGCAGCAGCAGTTCGAGCACTCCGGCGGTGTGGGTGACCATCTCGGCGGCCTGCCGGTCGAAGGGCTCGGCGCGGGAGACGGCCAGGACGCGGGCCGACTGGGGACGCGGGCCTCCCACGCGCACCAAGCGGACGTGGTGTCCCCGGTCCTCCAGCGCGGCGGAGGCGAACCGGCCGGTGACGACGTCCTCGACCACGTTCTCGTCCAGGGCCACCGGCTCCCCTGCCAGCAGGGTGCCGGTGCCGTCCAGCAGGCAGCCGGTCCCGTGCACGGACGCGGCGAGCCAGGCGACGACCTTGCGCACGTCCCGTCCGGTCGGTCGCAGTTGGTCGAGGAGTTCCTCCGCCCAGGACGCCCGGTCGTCCCGTCCCGTTGCTCCGGCGGTCCCGTCCTCTCGCCCGGCCATGTCGGCCCTCTCCTCATCCGTCGCCTGTCCGTGGCCTTGACCTCGGCGTTTTCGGTCTTGGACGTTACCAGGCAGTGCCCTTTCACTCCGGCCCCGGGCACGCCGCACGATCGGACGAGCGGTCAGGAAGGTGGCTTCACCGGTGGTTCACGGGGGGGTGAACAACCGGTGAAGCCACGCGCCCGAGGCCGGGGGGACAGCTCCCGAGCGACACGTGAAGCCTGCTTCCCCCGTTCCCGGGAAGTACGCCTACGAATTCGAAGCGGATACGACTCCGTCGGCACGGGGCAGCCTGACGGGACGCCGAGGTACCGGACACGAGGCGGGTGGACGTAGGGCACGGCTCGGACGGGTGGCATGGTGGGGGCTACTACTCAGCCCACCGGCGCGACCCAACCCGCGCGAGCGGCGCAGCACGCACAGCGACACGGCCCCGTGCGGGCAACGGCACGAAGAGCCCAGCCCGGCCGGCGCCGCCCACGCGTCCCGCGCGGGGGCAGCGGGGCAGAGCAGCTCTGTGCAGACAGCACAGACGCTCGGCGCAGGCGGCGCTGTGCAAGAAGCACAGCGCCGCTGACACCGCAGCACCAGCGACAGAGCACAGGCGGACACCGGCCCGCCGCCCTGGCGCGATGCGAGCGCCAGGGCGCGAGCGGCCCGCGCAAGGGGGCACCCGCGGCGCGTGCAGCCGACCACCGCCTGCGCGATGCAACGCCGCTGGGCGCGGCGGGCGCGGCGCAGCCCCCGCGGCCCGCGCGAGCGGCACCGGGGGGAGCAGGCGGCGCCGACGGTGCTGTGCCGGCGGCTCGGTGTCGACCGGGCCTGCGGCCGGGGCGTTGGCGGGTGCGGGTGGGGCGCGGAGCGGTGGGGCGGCGCGCAGGGACTGTCGGCAGGGGCCTGCGACGTGGTGGGTGGGGTTCGGCATAAGCTCGGCGGATGGCGAAGTATTTCGACGTGCACCCCGACAATCCGCAGCCGCGAGCGATCCGTCAGGTCGCGGACAGTGTGCGCGACGGCGCGCTGATCGCGTATCCGACCGACTCGTGCTACGCCCTGGGCTGCCGGCTGGGCAGCCGGGACGGTATCGAGCGGATCCGGACGATCCGGCAGCTGGACGACCGGCACCACTTCACCCTGATGTGCCAGGACTTCGCCCAGCTCGGCCAGTTCGTGCGGATCGACAACGACGTCTTCCGCGCCATCAAGGCGTCCACGCCCGGCAGTTACACCTTCATCCTCCCCGCCACGAGGGAGGTGCCGCGCATGTTGCAGCATCCCAAGAAGAAGACTGTCGGAGTGCGCATCCCCGACCACGTCGTCACCCATGCCCTGCTCACGGAACTCGGCGAGCCGCTGTTGTCCAGCACGCTGCTGCTGCCCGACGAGGAGGAGCCGATGACGCAGGGCTGGGAGATCAAGGACCGGCTCGACCACGTGCTGGACGCGGTGGTCGACTCCGGCGACTGCGGCACCGAGCCGACCACGGTCATCGACTTCTCCGGCGGCGAGGCGGAGATCGTACGGCGAGGAGCGGGCGATACCTCACGGTTCGAGTGAGGGACCCGGCGCGAACAGCGGGCGGCCGTCAGAGGCGACGGGCGTCCGCCACCGCCGCGAGGCGCCCCGGACGTGTCGCACAACACTGCCTGATTGACATGTACGCACCCTGGACGGGATTCTGAGAGCGCTCTCACTTCAGGTACGGACCAAGCAACTCCGTATCCCCCCAACCCCCCCACGGAGGTGGAGCATGCTCAGCAGACTCAAGGTGCTCGCGGCGACAGGGGCGACGGCCCTCGTCGGCGCGCTGCTCGGATTCGGTGCCCCCGCCCCGGCCGAGGCGGCGGTGCCCGACACGATCCCGCTGGAGGTGACCAACAACTCCGCCCGCGGCGAGCAGCTGTACATCTACGACATCGGCACGTCCCTGACGACCGGTCAGCAGGGCTGGGCCGACGCGAACGGCGCCTTCCACCCGTGGCCGGCGGGCGGGAACCCGCCGACTCCCGCCCCCGACGCCTCGATCCCCGGGCCGGCCGCCGGGCAGTCGGCGACCATCCGCATCCCCAAGTTCTCCGGGCGGATCTACTTCTCCTACGGCCAGAAACTCGACTTCAGACTGACCACGGGCGGACTGGTCCAGCCCGCCGTGCAGAACCCGAGCGACCCCAACCACGACATCCTCTTCAACTGGTCCGAGTACACGCTGAACGACGCCGGGCTATGGCTCAACAGCACCCAGGTGGACATGTTCTCGGTGCCGTACTCGGTGGGTGTCCGGCGCGCCGACGGAAGCACCGTCAGCACCGGCCGCCTCAAGCCGGGCGGCTACCACGCCGTGTTCGACGCCCTGCGCGCGCAGCCCGGCGGCTGGGGCGGTCTGATCCGGACCCGGTCCGACGGCACCGTGCTGCGAGCGCTCTCACCCGGGCACGGCATGGAGAACGGCGCCCTGCCGGGCGGCGTGATGGACGACTACGTCAACCGGGTCTGGCAGAAGTACGCCGGTACCACGCTCACCGTCACCCCGTTCGGGGACCAGCCCGGCACCCGCTACTACGGCCGGGTCTCGGGCGACGTCATGAACTTCACCGACGCGTCGGGCGCCGTCGTCACCAGCTTCCGGAAGCCGGACGCCGACAGCGTCTTCGGCTGCCACAAACTGCTGGACGCCCCGAACGACGCGGTACGCGGTCCCATCTCCCGCACGCTGTGCGCCGCGTTCAACCGGTCCACGCTCCTGGTGAACCCCGACCAGCCGGACGCCACGGCCGCGAACTTCTACCAGGACTCGGTGACCAACCACTACGCGCGGATCATCCATGACCGGATGGCCGACTCCAAGGCCTACGCGTTCGCCTTCGACGACGTCGGCAACCAGGAGTCCCTGGTCCACGACGGCGATCCGCAGCGGGCCTACCTCACCCTCGATCCCCTGGACTAGCAAGCGAGTTGGCCACGGAGGGGTCCGGCGCCCGGTCGCCGGACCCCTCTCGTCCGCAGGGCATTGATCATTGTTACGGTGCACCGCGTGTCCAACTCCTCACGCGATACCGCCGAAGGCGCCGGCTGGACGGCCACCGAACCAGGCTCGTACCGGCAGTTACTCCCCGCCAGGGTGCGGAAGCTGTCCTGGCTCGACCCGCGCGTCCTGTGGGCCGCCCGCAACGGGGTGGTCGCCTCCTGGTTCGGGGACCCCACGGGCCGCACCCGGGACCGGTGGGTGGCGCAGCGGACGGCGGCCGGCGCCCCGGCGGACAAGGTGATACGGCGACCGGAGGGGGACCGCTTCTCTTTCCTCGTCATCGGGGACACCGGCGCGGGCGACGACTCGCAGTACGCCGTCGTACCCGGCCTTCTGGAGGCCGGTCGGGAAACGTCGTTCGCCGTGATCACCAGTGACGTGATCTATCCCGTCGGGAGCACCGACGACTACGGCACCAAGTTCTTCCGCCCGTACCAGGACTATCCTGCGCCGATCTACGCGATACCGGGGAACCACGACTGGTACGAGGACCTCGGCGGTTTCATGCGCGTCTTCTGCGACGACGCCCCGCCGCTGCCGCCCGGGCCGGGGTCCCGCCCGCTCGGCCGTGCCTGGTGGCGTGCGCTGCTGTGGCATCGGCCGCGCCCGACGGACGAGCAACGCTTGGCCGAGGCCCGGAAGTTGAGGTCGCAACCGGGTCAACAGGCCGTCCAGCCGGGCCCGTACTGGGCGATCGACGCGGGTCCGGTGCGGATCGTCGGCATCGACACCGGCCTGCTCGGCACGATCGACGCCGAGCAGGGCGCCTGGCTGCGGGAGGTCTCGCGAGGGCCCCGCCCGAAGATCCTCCTCACCGGATCACCGCTGTACGTGGACGGCGAACACCATCCCTGCCCCATCGAGGGCGGCGGCACCGTCGACGACATCGTGCGCGACCCGGCGCACCGCTATGTGGCGGCGATCGGCGGCGACATCCACAACTACCAGCGCTATCCGGTCGACGTGGACGGCCGCACCGTCCAGTACGTCGTCTCCGGCGGCGGGGGCGCGTTCATGCACGCCACCCACACCATCCCGCGCGTGTCCGTCGCGAACGTCACCGAGTCGGACTTCCGCTGCTATCCGCTGCGCGGCGACTCCCTGGCCTTCTACAGCAGGGTGTATGCCCGCCGGCTGCGGCTGCGCCGCTTCCTCACGCTCAGCGAGGCCGAGGCGATGGCCGTCGTCGCCGAGCGGCTCGGCGTCCCGTCCGTCCGCCCCGGGGGCACGCCGGTACGGGTCACCCGACGCGTCCGCCTGGTGGCGAGCCTGCTCGGCGCCGGCCGCCGCCCGGAGCGCCGGGCCCGCTTCCGCCTTCCGGTGCGCAAGCTCTACACCCAGCTGTTCTCGCCGAGTTCGGCCACGTACAGCCCGCCGTTCTTCAAGTCGTTCCTGCGTCTGGACGTGACCGGGGAGGCGGTCCGGCTGCGCTGCTTCGCGGCGACCGGCGGACGCGCCCAGGAGGTGGCACCGCCCGTCGAGGACGAGGTCACGATCCCCCTGACCTGACCGCCGGCGTACCGGCCGCGCCCCGGCCGGTCACCAGCGGCCCGGCTCGCTGCCGGTGATCGGCTCGGACGGCTTGCCGTCCACTCCGACCGGTACGTCACCGGCGAGCATCACCCGGTGCATGATGCGCGGGAAGCCGAGGTGGGCGCTGTCGCCGGGTGCCAGGTGGATGGTGGCCCGGTTGTCCCAGAAGGCCACGCTGCCCGGCTCCCAGCGGAACCGGACCGTGTACTCGGGCCGGACCGCCTGCTCCAGCAGCATCTCCAGGATCGCCGCGCTCTCCGCCCGGGAGAGGCCCTCGATCTGCTCGACGTAGTAGCCGTTGACGAACAGCAGCCGCTCGCCCGTCTCGGGATGGACGCGTACCAGCGGGTGCACCGTAGCGATCTGATGGTCCATCAGGTGACGGGCGTACGCGTCGTCCCCGGGCCGCGGCTGGTAGCCGACCCCGAGCCGGTGCTCGGCGCGCAGCCCGTCGACGAAGGCGCGTACCGGCTCCGACAGTCCGGCGTAGGCGGCGGCCAGGTTGGACCAAGTGGTGTCGCCGCCGTACGGCGGGACGGTCTCGGCGCGCAGGACGGTCGCGGCCGGCGGGTCGACGCGGGCGCCGTGGTCGCAGTGCCAGCCGCGCAGCAGCGTGTGCCGGCGGCGCCGCAGCCACTCCTCGTGGTCCATGCCGAACCGCCCGCCCAGCTCCAGCCGGTCCGCGGTGGTCTCCACCTCGGGGACGTCCGTCGGTGACGCGCCGCCGCGCCGCCGCAGGACCACCGGCTCGCCGAAGCGGCGGGCGAGGGCCACGTGGGAGGCGTGGTCCAGCCCCTGCCCGCGGAAGAACAGCACCTTCCAGCGCAGCACCGCCGCACGGATCTCCGCGGCCACGGCGTCGTCGAACCCCCCGGCCAGATCCACTCCGGTGACCTCGGCCCCGAGGTACCCGGCGACCGGCCTCACCTCGATCCCGCCGGCCCCGCGCCCGCCCGCTGTGCCCGTGTCCGTCGTCATCCGCGCGCTCCGATGGTCGTCGTAACGGTCTCCGCCGATCGTGACAGCGTTTTCCGCCCCGGGCGACAGGGCCTCCCCTCCCCCGTCCGCGACGGGTCCGCGCACAGGCCGCCGCGGGGACCCTTTCAGGGGAAAGTGCCGCCCGGCGCGCGTGGCGGCATGCCGGTTCGTCGACATCTCTGCCGTGACCCTGCCGCTGATCCCGCCCATGCTCGCCACGCCCGGCCCGCTCCCGCCGGCCGCTCAGGACGCGCGGTGGGCGTACGAGACGAAGCAGGACGGCCAGCGCGTGGTGGCGTATCTGCCCGGTGACGGCGGGCTGCTGCTGCGGGCCCGCTCCGGTGAGGACATCACCGCCGCCTACCCCGAACTGAGGCCCCTCGGCCGGGTGCTCGGCGCCACGCCCGCGATCCTGGACGGGGAGGTGCTGGCGCTGGACGAGCAGGGACGAGCGAACTTCCAGTTGCTCCAGGGGCGCATGGGGCTGGCCCACGCCCCCGGCCGGGCAGCGCGCAGGGCCGCCCGGGTCCCCGTCCACCTCGTCCTGTTCGACGTGATGCACCTGGGCGCGCACCCGCTGCTCGCCCTCCCCTACATCCGGCGCCGCGAGCGCCTGGAGGACCTCGGCCTGACGGGTCCGTACTGGTCGACGCCCTCGGCGGTCGTCGGCCACGGCGCCGAGGCCCTGGCCGCCACCCGCGAGCACGGTCTTGAGGGCCTGCTGTGCAAGCGGCTGAACTCGGTGTACGAGCCGGGGGTGCGCTCCCGGGCCTGGATCAAGATCCGCAACATGCGCAGCGAGGACGTCCTCGTGGGCGGCTGGCTGCCCGGCAAGGGGCGGCTGACGGGCCTGCCGGGCGCCGTCCTGATGGGCCGGTTCACGGGCGGGCGGCTGCGCTACGTCGGCAGTGTGGGCACCGGCTGGAGCGAGGCGGAGCGGTCCGAGCTCGCCGCGCTGCTCGCCGCCCTGGCGACCGACGTGTGCCCCTTCGACCCCGTACCGGCGGTGCGCGGGGCGCACTGGGTGCTGCCGCGGCTGGTCGGCGAGGTCCGCTACAGCGTGCGCACCCGGGCCGGGATGCTGCGCCAGCCCTCCTGGCTGCGGCTGCGCCCCGACCTCACCCCCGAGGAGGCCGCGGTGGCGGACCCGCCCGACGATCAGGAGATGTGACGGCACGTCAACCTCCCTGCATCCGAACGTCTTGAACCGCACGGATCGCCGGCAGCGAGGTCTATGGTGTCCCGCATGTCCGTCCCCGAACTGATCCGTATCGTCTCCCGCGACTCCCCCATGGCGCTCGCCCAGGTGGAACGCGTCCGCGCCGAACTGGCCGCCGCGCACCCCGGTGTGCGCACCGAGGTGGTCCCGGTGCGCACCACCGGCGACACGTGGCTGGGCGATCTGTCCGCGGTCGAGGGCAAGGGCGCCTTCACCAAAGAGGTCGACGCGGCGCTGCTGGCCGGCGAGGCGGACCTCGCGGTGCACTGTCTGAAGGACGTTCCCGCCGACCGGCCGCTGCCGGCCGGCACGACGTTCGCCGCGTTCCTGAAGCGGGACGACGTCCGCGACGCCCTCGTCCACCCCGGCGGGCTCACCCTGGACGAGCTCCCGGCCGGCACCCGCGTCGGCACGTCCTCGGTCCGCCGTGTCGCCCAGCTCGCGGCCGGCCACCCGCACCTCGACTGCGTGCCGTTCCGCGGCAACGCCAACCGGCGGCTGGAGAAGCTGGCCGCGGGTGAGGCGGACGCGCTCCTGCTCGCCGCGTCGGGCCTGGAGCGCATCGGGCGCGCGGACGTCATCAGCGAGGTGCTGTCCCCGGAGGCGATGATGCCGCCCATCGGCGCGGGCATCCTCGCCCTCCAGTGCCGGGAGGGCGACAGCGAACTCATCGAGGCAGTCGGCCCGCTCGGCGACCCCGGCACCCATCGCGCGGCCACCGCGGAACGCATGTTCCTGCATGTGCTCCAGGGGCACTGCAACAGCCCGATCGCCGGGTACGCGCAGGTCGACCGCGCCGGGGAACTCTCGCTGCGGGCCTGTGTGTTCACCCCCGACGGCAAGATCCGGCTGAACGCCCACGAGTGGGCGGGCCGGCTGGACGCGGCCACACTCGGCACCTCGGTCGCCGTCGCCCTGCTCCGCCAGGGCGCCCGGGAGATCATCGACGGCATCCCGCACTGACGACGCGGGCGCGGCAGGGGACGGCGGAAACGCACCGGGGTACGGCGGGGCGGCCCAGGACGGCGGAGGCGCTCCGGGGGTACGGCGGGGCGGCCGAGAACGGCGGAAACGCACCGGCGTACGGCGCGGACTCGGCGGAGTACGGCGGGGGCACTCCGAGCGTACGGCCGGGCGGCGGAGTACGGCGCGGGCGCGACCGAGTGCTGCAGGCGTACGGCG
>NZ_JBIVTV010000014.1:60635-65924 GCF_044756885.1 Streptomyces sp. NPDC091412
TACGGGGGTGCGGCGCGGGCGCGACCGAGTGCTGCAGGCGTACGGCGGGGTGCGGCGCGGGCGCGACCGAGTGCTGCAGGCGTACGGCGGGGTGCGGCGCGGGCGCGACCGAGTGCTGCAGGCGTACGGCGGGGTGCGGCGGGATCAGCCCGCGGTTCCCGGTCCCGCCTGGTCGCGCAGGAAGGTGCTGATCTGGTGCGCCAGCCCGCCCGGTCCGCCGGCCGTGGGCGTGCCGGTCCCGGCGGGCTCCTCGTGCCCGTCGACGCAGCCGGTCCACAGCGCGCGCGAGGTCCACTCCTCGTCGACCCGCAGCTGGATCTGCGCGTCGATCTGGGACAGGGCGGCCTCCGGCCCCGCCGCGTACAGCACCGCCGTGACCCGGCGCAGCGGATAGACGTCGAAGCCCTCGATGAACTGTGAGTTGCGCCAGTCGACGAACGCGCCGTCCCCGTCCGGGCCGATCCGCACGTCGATCTGCCCGTCCTCCAGGTGGACGCCGAAGCGCCGCGTGCCGCGGTTCTCCACGGTGACGCGGAGGCGGAAGTACGTCAGACCCTCGGCGGCCTCGTCGCGCCCCCGCGGCGGCTCCGACCGCTCCAGGCGGTGGACGCGGACGCGCAGACCGGCATGCTCCTCGTACTCCTGCCAGTCCCCGACCACGTTCGGCTCGTACACGATGCACCTCTCGACTTCCAAGAGCTGCTTCCTATCCGCGCGCTCAGCGCACTGTCAAATGTGCGGAATGCGCCGTGGCCGGGGAATTCACCGTCTTTGATCGCTGATCAAGCCGTGGGCAGGAGGAATTCGCCGACGGGCCCTCGAAGCGGTCTCCGGGGCGTGCCGCACATCACTCCGACGGGCGGCCCGGCCGGCGGTCCGCAGGGCGTCGTCAGCGGGCCAGGCGGCCGAGCAGCGCGGAAGCCGCGGTGATGCCGAGCGCGGCGGCCACCACGAGGACGGCGAAGTCGGTGGCGAGGTGCGCGGGGGTGCCGAGCAGCAGCCCGCGCAGGGCGTCGACCTGATAGCTGAGCGGGTTGGCCTTGCTGACGGCCTGGAGCCAGCCGGGCATGACGGCGATCGGGTAGAGGGCGTTGGAACCGAAGAACAGCGGCATCGTGATCGCCTGCCCGATGCCCATCAGCCGGTCGCGGCTGAGCACGATGCCGGCGATGGTCATCGACAGGCAGGCGAAGAACGCCGAGCCGAGGACGACGGCCGCGGCGACGCCCAGCAGCTTCAGCGGGTTCCAGGTCAGCGCCACGCCGAGCAGGGCGGCGATGGCGATCACGACGATCGCCTGGATCAGCGCCTTCACCCCGGCCGCGAACGCCTTGCCGGTGACCAGGGCGGAGCGCGGGGTCGGAGTGACCAGGAGCTTGTTGAGGACGCCCGCGTCGCGCTCCCAGATGATCTGGATACCGTAGAAGATCGCGATGAACATGGCGGACTGGGCGATGATGCCCGGCGCCATGAAGTCGATGTACGGGATGCCGCCGGTGGGGATCGCCCGGATGCGGGTGAAGGTCTGACCGAAGATCAGCAGCCACAGGGCGGGCTGCACCGCGCGGGTGTACAGCTCGGTGCGGTCGTGGCGGAGCTTCTGCAGTTCCACCGCGCACATGGCGACGACCCGGGCGGGCAGCAGCCGCCAGCCGGCGCGGGGCTGCGGGGGCCGCAGCAGCAGCCCGATGTCGTCGGCGCTGATGGCGTCAGCCGACGCGGTGCGCGGTGCGGCGGGTACTTCGGACATCGCGGAAGTCTCCTGAGGTGTCGTCGAGGCCGCTGCCGGCCACGTCGCGGAAGACGTCCTCCAGCGTGGGCAGCGGGTCCGTGGCCGGGGCGCCCTGGGCGCGGCGGCGCTCGCCGAGTCCGTCGCGCAGCTCGGCCGGGGTGCCGAGGGCCCGGATGCGGCCGCGGTGCATCAGGGCGACCCGGTCGCAGTACGTGTCGGCCTCGTCCATGTAGTGGGTGGTCACCAGGACTGTCATGCCGGTGGCGGCGCGGACCGCGCCGATGTGCTCCCACACCCCGGTACGGGCGATCGGGTCCAGGCCGATCGTCGGCTCGTCGAGGATCAGCAGGCGGGGTGAGCTGACCAGGGCCTGAGCGAGTTCGAGGCGGCGGACCATGCCACCGGAGTAGGTGTTCGCCATCCGGTCGGCGGCGTCGGCCAGACCGACCGCGGCCAGCGCCTGGGCGACCCGTTCGGCGCGTTCACGGCGCGGGACGTCGAAGACGCGGGCGAACAGGATGACGTTCTCCCGGCCGGTGAGGGCGGCGTCGGCGGACAACTGCTGCGGGACGTAGCCCAGCAGGCGGCGTACCGCCATGCGGTCGGAGGCGGCGTCGTGGCCGAAGACGCGGACCATGCCGGAGGGGACCGGCAGAAGGGTGGTGATGCAGCGGATCGCCGTGGTCTTCCCGGCGCCGTTCGGGCCGAGCAGCCCGAACACCTCGCCCGGGCGTACGGACAGGTCCACGCCGTCGACGGCATTGGTGTCGCCGAAGGCGTAGGCGAGTCCGGTGCAGGCGACGGCGTCGTCGGCCGGCTCGGCGGCAGCGTTCCGGGTCATGGGCGATCGGCCTCCTCGTGCAGGTTCTCGGCCAGTCTGCGCAGGGCGGGGACCGCCGCGCGCAGCGCGTCCCGGTCCGTCCGGTCGAGCCGGTCCACCTGATGGCGTACGAGGGCCGCGCGGCGTTCCCGCCAGTCGCGCAGGCGGATCCTGGCTGCCTCCGTCAGCAGCAGGCGTGCGGCCCGCCGGTCGGCGGGGTCCGTCTCACGGATCAACTGACCGTCCCGGACGAGCTGGTTGACCAGTGTCGAGACGGAGTTGCCCGCCAGGTGCAGCTCCTTGGCGGCCTCCGAGACGCCTATGCCGGGGCGGCCCTCGACCAGACGCAGCAGCTCGTTCTCGGCGCCGCGCAGCCGGGGCACGGTCATCCCGGAGCGCAGTCGTCGACGGATCAGCCGCTGGACGCCGACGAGGGCATCGGCCAGCTCTTCGGGGAAGGTCTCCGGGGTCACGTCCACCAGATTATCTCTGTAGCAGAGGTAATCACCCCAAGAGCCGGTCAAGGATGCCCCGGGCGCGGCGGCGGGCGGGTGCGGAGGCGGTCGGGAGGCGGATGCGAAGGCGGCTCCGGCACGGCGCGGAACCGGCGGGCGCGCCCGCATTCGCACCGCCATGGAAATGCACGCAATTCCTCCGGTGGCGATTCTCCGGATTCTGGACAACAATTGAGATTCGTGCGGTCGCATACCGTCACCGCATTCCCGGAACAGTTTCGAAATCGCCGACTTCGGGAATCCCGAGTCCAGTGCTTCGGACAGGAGGCACGTCCGTGGGAGCCGGCGCGCCGGGCCCCGTTGTTCATCTCCGTTCGGTCCGAGCCCCGCCCCTCCCAAGGTGTCCGTCCATCCAGCACCTGCTGAGGGAGGCGCAGCTCATGCGTACCACCGGCAGAACGAAGGCCCATCCGCACGACGACGCCCCCGACACCGCCGAGGCGTTCGAGCGGCTCGCTTGCATGCCCGACGGCGCCGAGCGCAAGGCGCTGAGGGACGAGCTGGTACAGGTGTGGCTGCCCATGGCCGAGCGGATCGCCGTACGGTTCCGCGGGCGGGGCGAGGCCCTGGAGGATCTGTACCAGGTGGCAGCGCTCGGCCTGGTCAAGGCCGTCGACCACTACGACCCGGCGCGTGGCTACGCGTTCGAGGCGTACGCCGTGCCGACGGTCACCGGGGAGATCAAGCGGCACTTCCGCGACCACATGTGGACACTGCACGTGCCGCGCCGGGTCCAGGACCTGCGCAACCGGGTACGGCGCGCCACGAAGGAGCTGGCGCAGACCACCCCCGGCCGGACGCCGACCGTGGCCGAGATCGCCGAGTACGCGCACCTGAGCGTGAGCGACGTGCACACCGGGATGGAGGCCCTGGACTGCTTCGCCGCGCTGTCGCTGGAGGCGGAGGTCCCCGGTACGGACGGCTACGCGCTCGGCGACGGGCTGGGCGAGGCCGACGCGCGATTCGACCTGGTCGTGGACCGGGTGGCGGTCAGGCCCTGTCTGGAGGCGCTGCCCGAACGCGAGCGCACCATCCTGTACCTCAGGTTCTTCGGGGGCATGACGCAGAGCCGGATCGCGCAGCAGCTGGGCATCTCGCAGATGCACGTCTCGCGCCTGCTCAGCGGGTGTTTCGCCCAGCTGCGCGAGGAGCTGCTCGCCGAGGCCGGGTGAGCCGCGGCTCGCCCGCGGCGCGGGGCTGCCGTGTCCCGCGCCGTTTCGGCGGCGTCCCGCGGGTACTCGGCAGGCGTCTTCCGCGCGCCGGTCGGACACTGGTGTCAGGCTGGTGCAAACCGGTCTGACACGACCAGGACGGGACATGAACCACGACAGGACACCTTCCGGCAGTTCTCCCGACGTCGTCTCCACGCACTCGGTGTGCGGCGCGCCCTGCTGGGTGAGCCTGACCAGCCGGGACCTCCAGGCCACGGAGGAGTTCTACCGGGCGGTGCTGGGCTGGGAGTGGCGTCCGGCCAGACTCGGCGACCACTTCCGCATCGCGCTCGCGGAGGGTGCCCCGGTCGCGGGGATCGGCGCGGTGGCCGCGATGTGGCAGATGGCGGTCGCCTGGACGCCGTACTTCGCCGTGCCCAGCGCCGACCAGGCCGTCGCGCGGGTGCAGGAACGCGGTGGTACGGCCGCGGTCGGCCCGATCTCCTTCCCGCCGGGGCGCGCGGCGCTGCTGGCCGACCGGGACGGCGCGACCTTCGGGATCTGGGAGGGTGACCTCTTCACGGACTGGGAGACCTGGCGCAAGGCCGCGCCGGCCTTCATCCGGCTGCACACGCGCGACGCCTTCGACGCCGCGATCTTCTACGGCGAGGTCCTGGACTGGGCCTCACGGCGGCCCGGCTGCTGCGAGGTCCGCTACGAGGGCGACGAGGTGGTGCTGCGCAGCCACGGCGAGGTCGTGGCACGCATCGAGTCCGGCGCGCTGGAGGCGGCGCCGGACCCCACGATCCGCCCGCACTGGCAGATCCACTTCCGCGTGGCCGACGTGGCCGCCTGCGCCCGCGCCGCCGAGGTCCACGGCGGCAGCGTCCTGCGCGAGGGCCCCGACGAGGCCGTACTCCGCGACCGGGACGGCGCCCAGTTCACGGTGACGTCCCGCCGCGGAGCCTGAACGGCGGCCCATCCCACCACCGGCCACAGGTCGACGCCCGCTCTGTGCCCCACGCCACCGGCATCACACCGACAACGACCCCGCACAAGGACCCCGCCAAA
>NZ_JBIVTV010000014.1:66023-82189 GCF_044756885.1 Streptomyces sp. NPDC091412
AGCCCTGCCCCGCGACCAGGACGGCGCCCGATCCACCGTGACATCCCGCCACGAAGCCTGAACGGCAGCCCGTCCCCACCACCGGCCACAGGCCGACGCCCGCTCTGTGCCCCACGCCACCGGCATCACACCGACAACGACCCCGCACAAGGACCCCGCCAAAGCCCTGCCCCGCGACCAGGACGGCGCCCGATCCACCGTGACATCCCGCCACGAAGCCTGAACGGCAGCCCGTCCCCACCACCGGCCACAGGCCGCGGGCCGACGCAAGCACCGAAGCGGTGCCGCGCGGTCAGGCGCATCGGAGTAGTCGACTGGCATCGCGGCACGCACAACGCCGAGGGCCGCCGCGCGCTACCCGAAGCGCGGGCGTAGGCCGCAGATCCCGGTGCGGGTCGGCGGGGGCGTGTCGGGGCGGTCGGACGGAGGTTCCGGCCCGGGGCTGGAGATCCCGTGCGTGGCACGGGTCGGAGGACGTGCGGGTGCTCCGGAACCCGTCGCTCCCGCCCCGGCACGGCGACAGGCCCCGGCCGCCACCAGGTTCGGCACACGGGACGGGGGAAGGCCCCGGCCCCGCTCACCGGCACCCCCGCACGCCCGGCTGTGGTCAGCGGGGAGTTTGCGGCGGCCGGGACAGGAGGATCAGGCTGCGGGGGTCGGCGCGGAGGGTGCCGCCCGGTTTGTGCTCGGCCTCGTCCGGGGGGCCCAGGGGTTCGGCGGTGTCGAGGAGGGTGGTCCAACGGTCGCCGTAGGCACGGCCGGGCAGACGGAAGTCGACCGGTTCCCAGTAGCCGTTCAGCAGCAGGAGGAAGGAGTCGTCCACCAAGGGACGGCCCTGCCGGTCGGGTTCGGCGATGGCGTCGCCGTTGAGGAAGACCGTGACGGAGTGCGCGTCGGAGCGCTGCCAGTCCTCTTCCGCCATCGCGCGGCCGTCCGGCAGCAGCCACACCAGGTCGGGCAGGGGCTGGTCGTTGCGGGTCGCGGTCTTCCCCTGGAAGAAGCGACGCCGGCGCAGCACGGGGTGGGCGCTGCGCAGGCCGATCAGGTATCGCGTGAAGTCCGCGAGCTCCCGCTCCTCGCGGGTCAGCCGCCAGTCGATCCAGGAGACCTCGTTGTCCTGGCAGTAGGCGTTGTTGTTGCCACCCTGAGTACGCCCCAGTTCGTCGCCGTGGCACAGCATCGGGATGCCCTGCGAAAGCAGCAGTGTGGCAAGGAAGTTGCGCTGCTGGCGGGCCCTCAGTTCCAGAACGGCCGGGTCGTCGCTGTCCCCCTCCGCCCCGCAGTTCCATGACCGGTTGGCGCTCTCGCCGTCCCGGTTTCCCTCACCGTTGGCCTCGTTGTGCTTGTCGTTGTACGACACCAGGTCGAGCAGCGTGAACCCGTCGTGCGCGGTCACGAAGTTGACGCTGGCGCGCGGCCTGCGCCGGTTGTGGGCGTAGAGGTCGGCGGATCCGGTCAGCCGGGAGGCGAACTCACCGAGCGTGTGCTCCTCGCCGCGCCAGAAGTCCCGTACCGCGTCCCGGTACAGGCCGTTCCACTCCGACCACAGTGGCGGGAAGTTGCCCACCTGGTAGCCGCCCTCGCCGAGGTCCCACGGCTCCGCGATCAGCTTCACACGGCTGATCACCGGGTCCTGCTGGATCAGGTCGAAGAACGCCGACAGCCGGTCCACCTCGTGGAACTGCCGGGCCAGCGTGGCCGCGAGGTCGAACCGGAAGCCGTCGACGTGCATCTCGGTGACCCAGTACCGCAGCGAGTCCATGATCAGCTGCAACACGTAGGGATGGCGCATCAGCAGGCTGTTGCCGGTGCCCGTGGTGTCGTAGTAATGCGCCCAGTCGCCGTCGACCAGGCGGTAGTACGAGGCGTTGTCGATGCCCCGGAAAGACAGCGTCGGGCCCTTCTCGTTGCCCTCGGCGGTGTGGTTGTAGACCACGTCGAGGATCACCTCGAGCCCGGCCGCGTGCAGCGCCTTGACCATCGACTTGAACTCGGCGACCTGCTGCCCGCGCATACCGCCGGCGGCGTAGCCGTTGTGCGGCGCGAAGAAGCCGATGGTGTTGTAGCCCCAGTAGTTGGAAAGGCCCCGGGCCTGGAGCACGCCGTCGTGCACGAACTGGTGGACCGGCATCAGCTCGATCGCCGTCACACCCAGCGAGGTCAGGTGCTCGATCACCGCCGGGTGCGCCAACCCCGCGTAGGTGCCTCGCAGTTCGGGCGGCACTTCGGGATGCGTGCGGGTCAGGCCGCGTACGTGCGCCTCGTAGATCACAGTGTCGGAGTACGCCCGCCGCGGTGGACGGTCGTCGCCCCAGTCGAAGGCCGGTTCGGTCACCACACCCAGCATGGTGTGCCCGGCGCTGTCGGCCGGATCCGGGCCGTGCGCGGCCCGCTCGTACAGCGAGGGGTGGTTGTCGATCTGCCCGTCCACCGCCGTGGCATAGGGGTCGAGGAGCAGTTTCCTCGGGTTGCACCAGTGGCCGGCGGACGGGTGCCACGGCCCGTGCACCCGGTATCCGTAGCGCTGCCCCGGCTCGACACCGGGCAGGTAGCCGTGCCACACGAAGCCGTCGGCCTCGGTCAGCGGCACGTCGCGATGGGTGCCGGCGTCGTCCACCAGAACCAGGTCGACGCGCTCGGCCACCTCGCTGAACAGGGCGAAGTTGGTGCCCTTCCCGTCGTACGCCGCCCCCAGCGGGTAGGGGTACCCGCTCCACACGGGTACCCCTTTCCGTCGTCTTCGCCCGGTCATGGAGCCGCTTCCAGCACGGCCTGCGGCTCGCTGAGCGGAGCGGCCAGTGCCATGACCGGCATCTCGCGCGGCGTCTTCAGACCCTCGCGCAGGGCCGGGTCCGGGGCCGTCGGGACCAGCGGGACGCGCACCCCGGCGCGGGCCCGCTGCGAGAACCAGATGATCTTGCTGCCGGTCCGGGCGGCACAGCAGCCCCAGCCGTCGCTGGTCGCCGCGATACGGGCCAGGCAGCCGCGCAGGTCCTGGTCGGGGCGCAGGTCGTGGTTGTTCTCCCCGACGGCGGTGATCAGGTGCTGGCCGGTCCACCACATCTCGATGGAGGTGTGCTTGTCGGTGGCGTGCTCGTCGATGGCCTTCAGCAGCATCTCGGCACCCCCGCACACGGGGTCGACGAGGTCCTCCAGATCCCAGAAACGCAGGTGCGCGGCCAGGATGCGCCTGACCTGCCCGACCCGTTCCGGGCTGACTTCCACGTCGAGGTGGTAGTAACAGGGCACTGCGGTCTTCATCGTCGTTGGCTCCTCACCGGCGAGGCCCACGCTCCGCTCCCGCAGGTGCGAGGAGCCCCGAAATCACGAAACGTGAGCATGTGTTGCCTCTGCGTCAGATCCAATGTGCGCGCGCTACGCCATTCGTGCAACAGGAGCAGGTCAGCACGCTTGTTGAAGATCCAACAGGACGCTGTGTCGTTGAACGTGCACCATGAGTGAAGTCTCGAGCGCCGTAAACGGGACCGCTGCCCACGCGTGCGCGGTCGCCGCCCCGGCTGTCGGGGAAACGAGCCCATCGAGCGCATCCGAAAGGTGAACGGCGCCATGCTGCTACCCGCCAAAGCCGAAGTCGCCCGGCATCTGCGCCGCTACCGGGCGTGGGAACGCGCGATGCTCGCGTCGCCCGACGACCGCCGGGTGCGGTCCACCTTCGAGGACTCGGGCTACACCCTGTGCGTACTGATGGGGAAACGCTGCGCGCGGGAGGCCGCGGACGCCGCCGAGCGCTATCTGTGCACCAGCCTCGGCACCTACCTGCGGGAGCAGAGCGGCCGGCCGCACCGGAGCTCCGTCCCCCGCCGAGGCCCGCCGAAGGCGGTCCAGAGACGTTCCTGCGCCGGGAGGTAGGTTCCGCCCGGCACGACCCGATTCCCCGGCCGGGCGCGAGCCCGGCCTTGAGCACGGTGGAGGTGACACCCATGAGTTCGACCCCGAGCCAGGCCGCCGGTACGGCCTCGACTACGGCCCCGGTGATCGGCCGCATCCCGGTGCGGGACGTCCGTCCGGCCGTGGAGGGCGGCAGGCGAGCGGCCAAGGCGGTCGAGGGAGAAACGTTCCCTGTCACCGCCACCGTGTTCCGCGAGGGCCACGACGCGGTGGCCGCGAACGTGGTGCTGACGGATCCCGAGGGCCGGCCCGGCCCGTGGACGCCGATGGGCGAGCTGGCGCCCGGCACCGACCGCTGGGGCGCCGAGGTCACTCCGGGTGCGGCCGGCCGCTGGACGTACCACGTGGAGGCCTGGGCGGATCCGGTCGCCACCTGGCGCCGCGTCGCCTCCGTCAAGGTTCCGGCCGGCATCGACGCCGGGCTGGTGCTGGAGGAGGGGGCCGCTCTGCACACCCGGGCGGCGGCCGGAGCGCCGCAGGGGCCGGAGCGGGACACCGTGCTCGCGGCGGCGGCGGCGCTCGAGGACGACTCGCTGCCGGTGATGACACGGCTGGCGGCGGCGTTGACGCCGGAGGTGGACGCGGTCCTCGCCCGGCATCCGCTGCGGGACCTGGTCACCGCCTCCGCGCCGCTCGACCTGCTCGTCGAGCGGGAACGCGCGCTGTACGGGGCCTGGTACGAGTTCTTCCCCCGCTCCGAGGGCACCCCCGAGCAGCCGCACGGCACCTTCCGCACCGCCGCCCGCCGCCTGCCCGCGATCGCCGCCATGGGCTTCGACGTCGTCTACCTGCCCCCCATCCACCCCATCGGCACCACCTTCCGCAAGGGCCGCAACAACTCCCTGGACGCCGGCCCCGACGACGTCGGCGTGCCCTGGGCCATCGGCTCCCCCGAGGGCGGCCACGACAGCGTCCACCCCGCCCTGGGCACGATCGACGACTTCGACCACTTCGTGACCCGCGCCCGCGAACTGAACCTGGAGATCGCACTGGACTTCGCCCTCCAGTGCTCCCCGGACCACCCCTGGGTGCACAAACACCCCCAGTGGTTCCACCACCGCCCCGACGGCACCATCGCCTACGCCGAGAACCCTCCCAAGAAGTACCAGGACATCTACCCCATCGCCTTCGACGCCGACATGGACGGCCTGATCGACGAGACCCTGCGCGTACTGCGGCACTGGATGGACCACGGAGTACGGATCTTCCGCGTCGACAACCCGCACACCAAACCCGTCGTCTTCTGGGAACGCGTGATCGCCGGCATCAACGCCACCGACCCCGACGTGATCTTCCTGGCCGAGGCGTTCACCCGCCCCGCGATGATGCACACCCTGGCCCAGACCGGCTTCCAGCAGTCCTACACCTACTTCACCTGGCGCAACACCAAACAGGAACTCACCGAGTACCTGACCGAGCTGTCCGGCGAGGCGGCGGCCTGGATGCGGCCGAACCTCTTCACCAACACCCCCGACATCCTGCACGCCTACCTCCAGCACGGCGGCCGCCCCGCCTTCGAGGTCCGCGCCGTCCTGGCCGCCACCCTCGCCCCCTCCTGGGGCATCTACAGCGGCTACGAACTGTGCGAGAACACCCCGCTCAAACCAGGCAGCGAGGAATACCTCGACTCGGAGAAGTACCAGCTCAAACCCCGCGACTGGACAGCCGCCGCACGCGAGGGCCGCACCATCGCCCCCCTCATCACCAGGCTCAACGACATCCGCCGCCGCCACCCCGCGCTGCACCGCCTGCGCAATCTGCGCTTCCACGCGACCGACAACGATGCCGTCATCGCCTACAGCAAGAGCGAGGGACCGGACACGGTCGTCGTGGTCGCCAACCTCGA
Organism: Streptomyces sp. NPDC091412; assembly: GCF_044756885.1. Lineage (NCBI taxonomy): Bacteria > Bacillati > Actinomycetota > Actinomycetes > Kitasatosporales > Streptomycetaceae > Streptomyces > Streptomyces sp. NPDC091412. The sequence goes on from NZ_JBIVTV010000014.1 coordinate 71,779, forward strand.
CCCCCACCACACCCAGGAGGCCACGGTCTCGTTGGACATGCCGCAACTCGGCCTGGACTGGCACGAGTCGATGCCGGTGCGCGACGAGCTCACCGGTGAGACCCACCACTGGGGCAGGGCCAACTACGTACGTCTGGTACCAGGCGAACGACCCGCGCACGTGCTCCACGTCCAGCGATCGTCCACCTCTCCCGAGATCGGAAGGCCCCCAGCGCCATGACTGTCAACGAGCCCGTCCCCGACATCTTCGAGGACGCCCCGGCCAGGGACCGGGACCCGGAATGGTTCAAGCGTGCCGTGTTCTACGAGGTCCTCGTCCGCTCCTTCCAGGACAGCAACGGCGACGGCGTCGGCGACCTGAAGGGCCTGACCGCCAAGCTCGACTATCTCCAGTGGCTCGGCGTCGACTGCCTGTGGCTGCCACCGTTCTTCAAGTCCCCGCTGAGGGACGGCGGCTACGACGTGTCCGACTACACCGCCGTGCTCCCGGAGTTCGGCGACCTGGCCGACTTCGTGGAGTTCGTCGACGCCGCCCACCAGCGCGGCATGCGCGTGATCATCGACTTCGTCATGAACCACACCAGCGACCAGCACCCGTGGTTCCAGGAGTCCCGCAAGGATCCCGACGGACCCTACGGCGACTACTACGTGTGGGCCGACGACGACAGGGGCTATCCGGACGCCCGCATCATCTTCGTCGACACCGAGACCTCGAACTGGACCTTCGACCCGGTCCGCGGCCAGTACTACTTCCACCGGTTCTTCTCCCACCAGCCGGACCTCAACTACGAGAGCCCCGCGGTGCAGGAGGAGATCCTGGCCGCCCTGCGCTTCTGGCTGGACCTGGGCATCGACGGGTTCCGGCTGGACGCGGTGCCGTACCTCTACGCCGAAGAAGGCACCAACTGCGAGAACCTGCCCGCGACCCACGCCTTCCTCAAGCGGGTGCGGCGCGAGATCGACCGGATGTTCCCGGACACCGTGCTGCTGGCGGAGGCGAACCAGTGGCCGGAGGACGTCGTCGACTACTTCGGCGACTACACCGCCGGCGGCGACGAGTGCCACATGGCCTTCCACTTCCCCGTCATGCCCCGCATCTTCATGGCGGTCCGCAGGGAAAGCCGCTACCCCGTCTCCGAGATCCTCGCCAAGACCCCCGCCATCCCCGCCACCTGCCAGTGGGGCATCTTCCTGCGCAACCACGACGAACTCACCCTCGAAATGGTCACCGACGAAGAACGCGACTACATGTGGGCCGAATACGCCAAGGACCCCCGCATGCGCGCCAACATCGGCATCCGCCGCCGCCTCGCCCCCCTCCTCGACAACGACCGCAACCAGATCGAGCTCTTCACCGCCCTGCTGCTCTCCCTGCCCGGCAGCCCGATCCTCTACTACGGCGACGAGATCGGCATGGGCGACAACATCTGGCTCGGCGACCGCGACGCCGTACGCACCCCCATGCAGTGGACCCCCGACCGCAACGCCGGCTTCTCCTCCTGCGACCCCGGCCGCCTCTACCTGCCCACGATCATGGACCCCGTCTACGGCTACCAGGTCACCAACGTCGAAGCGTCGATGTCCTCCCCCTCGTCGCTGCTGCACTGGACCCGCCGCATGATCGAGATCCGCAAACAGAACCCCGCCTTCGGACTCGGCTCCTACACCGAACTCCAGTCCTCCAACCCCGCGGTCATCGCCTTCCTGCGGGAGTACAAGGACGACCTGGTCCTGTGCGTCCACAACTTCTCCCGCTTCGCCCAGCCCACCGAACTCGACCTGCGGGCCTTCCAGGAACGCCACCCGGTCGAACTCATCGGCGGAGTCCGCTTCCCGGCCATCGGTGAACTCCCCTACCTGCTGACCCTGGCGGGCCACGGGTTCTACTGGTTCCGGCTCACCGCCGACGTCGCATCCCGGACCGGCCGACGCGTGTGAGCGTGCGGCCGACGAAAGGAGGTGTGACCATGCCGGAGACCGCGTCGCTGTCGCCGAGCGCCGGGAGCCTGACCGGGCCCATGGCCTCGCTCGGCTCACTGCTGCGCGCATGGCTGCCGCGGCAGCGCTGGTTCGCCGGCAAGGACCGGCCCGTCACCGATCTGCGTCTGCTGTCGATGACGGAGCTGTTCCCGGACTGTCTGCATCTGCTCGTCCACGCCGAGCACGCGGGCGTCCCCTCCGGTCCCGGCACGGTCCCCGCCCCCACCGGCACGCCCGCCCCGCCGCCCGCCGACTGCTACCAACTGCTGCTCGGCGTACGGCGGCAGCCGGCCCCGCGGCTGCACCGGGCGTTCATCGGCCGCCCCGAGGAGGGGCCGCTGGCCGGCCTCGCGATCTACGACGCGCTGTGCGACCCGCGTTCGGCCCAGTTGCTCCTGGAGCGGATGCGCCACCCCGGGGCCTCGGGCCCGCTGCACTTCGAGGCGGACCCGTCCGTACCGATCCCCGGTGCCCTGGTGCCCAGGCTGCTGGACGCCGAGCAGTCCAACTCCTCGATCGTGTACGGGGACGAGTTCATCCTGAAGGTGTTCCGCCGCATCCAGCCGGGCGTCAACCCGGACCTGGAGGTGCCGTGGGCCCTGGCCGGGCAGGACTGCACCCGGGTGCCCGCCCCGGTGGCCTGGTTCCGCACCACGCAACCGGAGCCGGCGACGCTCGGGGTGCTCCAGCCGTTCCTGCGCGACGCGGCGGACGGCTGGACGCTGGCCCTGCGGGCGCTGGCCACCGGTGACGACTTCACCACCCAGGCGCACCAGTTGGGGCAGGCGACCGCGGAGGTCCACCTGGCGCTGGCCGGTGCCTTCCCCACCGGCGCCCACCAGGACATCGCGCGCACCGCCGCGACGATGACCGAGCATCTGGAGTCCGCCGCGCACAGCGTCCCCGCGCTGCGGCCGTACGCGACCCGGCTGCGCACCGCGTTCGCCGCGCTGGCCAGCTACGACGCCGGGCCGCCCGCCCAGCGCGTGCACGGCGACCTGCACCTCGGCCAGGTGCTGCGGGCCGGGCGCGAGTGGTTCGTCATCGACTTCGAGGGCGAGCCGTCGCGTCCGCTCGCCGAGCGCCGCATCCCCGAGTCCCCGGTGCGGGACGTGGCGGGGATGCTGCGCTCCTTCGACTACGCCGCCCGCCAGCGGCGCCCCTGGCGCCCGGAGTGGGCGCGCCGCTGCCGGGAGGCGTACTGCGCCGGCTACGCCTCCCGGGCCGGCTGGGACCCCCGTAAGAGACACGCCCTGCTGCGGGCCTACGAGACGGACCGTGCCGTGTACGAAGTGCTGTACGAGGCCCGGCACCGCCCCGACTGGCTCGCCGTACCGATGGCGGCGATCGAACGTCTCGCCGTGAGAGGAGGCTGAACCGGTGGCACTGCGCGACACGTCACTTCCCGAGCCGTCCGGCCCCGTCCTGCCCCCGGCGGTACGGACCCGGACGGCCCCGCCGCTCGATCCCGCCGACCGTGAGCGCCTGCTGTCCGGCGCCCACCACGACCCGCACGCGCTGCTCGGCGCCCATCCGGTTCCGGGCGGGATCGCCCTGCGGGTGCTGCGTCCCTTCGCCCGCGCGGTGAGCGTGGTCGTGGACGGCGAGCGCACCCCGCTCGCCTCGGAGGGCGACGGACTGTTCTCGGCCGTACTGCCCCTGGCCGCGATCCCCGACTACACCCTGGTGGTCGGCTACGAGCGGGACGAGTACGAGGTCCACGACCCCTACCGCTTCCTGCCCGCCCTCGGCGAGCTGGACCTGCACCTCGTCCGGGAGGGCCGGCACGAGCAGCTGTGGCAGGCGCTGGGCGCGGAGCCGATGACCCACCAGGGCGTGCGGGGCATCCGGTTCACGGTGTGGGCGCCGAACGCCCGGGGCGTGCGGGTGGCCGGCGACTTCAGCCACTGGGACGGGACGGCCTTCCCGATGCGCTCGCTGGGCGCGGCGGGCGTCTGGGAGCTGTTCCTGCCCGGGATCGGCGAGGGCGCGAAGTACAAGTTCGAGATCACCTCGCAGTACGGCGGCCGGTTCCTCAAGGCCGATCCGATGGCACGGCGCACCGAGGTGCCGCCCGCCACCGCGTCCGTCGTGACGGCCGCCCACCACGAGTGGGGCGACCAGGAGTGGATGGCGCACCGCGCGGACATCCCGGTGCACGAGGCGCCGTTCTCGGTGTACGAGGTCCACCTGCCGTCCTGGCGGCCGGGGCTGACGTACCGCGAACTGGCCGAACGACTGCCCGCGTACGTCAAGGACCTGGGCTTCACGCACGTGGAGCTGATGCCGGTCGCCGAGCACCCCTTCGGCCCGTCCTGGGGCTACCAGGTCACCTCCTACTACGCCCCCACCGCGCGCCTCGGCTCCCCGGACGACTTCCGCTACTTCGTCGACGCCTGCCACCGGGCCGGGATCGGCGTGATCATGGACTGGGTGCCGGCGCACTTCCCCAAGGACGACTGGGCGCTGGCCCGCTTCGACGGGGACCCGTTGTACGAGCCGGGGAACGCGCAGCGCGCCGAGCACCCCGACTGGGGGACGTACGAGTTCGACTTCGCCCGCACGGAGGTGCGCAACTTCCTGGTCGCGAACGCCGTCTACTGGTGCGAGGAGTTCCACGTCGACGGCCTGCGGGTGGACGCGGTGGCCTCCATGCTCTACCTGGACTACTCGCGCGACTCCGGTCAGTGGACGCCCAACGCGTACGGCGGCCGGGAGGACCTGGACGCGATGGCGTTCCTCCAGGAGATGAACGCCACCGTGTACCGGCGCGCCCCGGGCGTGGTGACCATCGCCGAGGAGTCGACCGCCTGGGGCGGGGTGACCGCGCCGACCGACAGCGGCGGCCTGGGCTTCGGGCTGAAGTGGAACATGGGCTGGATGCACGACTCGCTCCAGTACATGAGCAAGGAGCCGGTGCACCGCAAGTACCACCACCACGAGATGACCTTCGCGATGGTGTACGCCTACAGCGAGCACTATGTCCTGCCGATCTCGCACGACGAGGTGGTGCACGGCAAGCGGGCGCTGGTGTCGAAGATGCCCGGAGACTGGTGGCAGCGACGCGCGAACCACCGCGCGTACCTGGGCTTCATGTGGGCCCACCCGGGCAAGCAACTGCTTTTCATGGGCCAGGAGTTCGCCCAGGGAGGCGAGTTCTCCGAGCAACACGGGCCCGAGTGGTGGCTGCTCGACGAGGACTACGACGCCGCGGGCGACCACCGCGGGGTGCGGGACCTGGTGCGCGACCTCAACACGCTCTACCGGGCCACACCGGCCCTGTGGCAGCGCGACACCCGGCCCGAGGGCTTCCGCTGGGTGGCCGTGGACGCCGCCGACGACAACGTCTACGCGTTCCTGCGCCGCGACGCGGTCGGCGCCCCGCTGCTGGCGGTGTCGCACTTCTCCCCCGCGGTACGCGAGGGCTACCGCCTGGACGTGCCGGGCGGGATCACCGCGTGGCGCGAGGTCCTGAACACCGACGCCGCCCGCTACGGCGGCGGCGGCGTCGCCAACCCCGGGCCGCTCGAACCGGAGGGCGGGCCGGAGGACGGGCACCTCACGCTCACGCTGCCACCGCTGACCACGCTCTGGCTGACTCCGCACCCCGCCTGAGCGGGCGGGGGCGCGGGGAACGGGGCTACTTCCCGGTTCGGGGCCCGTGACGCGCTGACCTGGGCTACATTCGATCCGCGTCGACCACCCCACTCATCGGCGGAGTCACCTCCGTAAACCCCAGGAGCAGCGCATGCGCGACTTCGCCCTCGCTCCGTCCGCCGTCGCCCCGCTGGCCGGCGGGCTCGCCGACAGCGTCTTCGAGACCGCGGAGACCCGTCCCACCCTGCCGGTGCTCGCGCGCCGCGCCGACCCCTCCTCCCCGGTGTGGGAGGAGGTGACCGCCGTGGAGCTGCGGGACCAGGTGGTCGACCTGGCCAGGGGGCTGGTGGCCGCCAGGATCTCGCCCGGCCACCGCGTGGCGGTCATGGCCCGCACCCGGTACGAGTGGACGGTCCTCGCGTACGCGCTGTGGGCGGTCGGCGCCGAGGTCGTCCCGATCTACCCGACCTCCTCGCGCGAGCAGGTCGAGTGGATCCTGCGGGACTCCGAGTGCGTGGCCGTCGTCGTCGAGGACGAGCAGGGCGTGATGACCGTCGGCCCGGTGTGCGCGACGCTGCCCCGGCTCCAGCACGTGTGGCAGCTGGACGCGGGGGCGCTGGAGCACCTGGTGGAACGGGGAGCGGTGATACCGCCGACCACGGTGGACTCGCTGCGCCGGATCGTGCTGCCGGACGCAACCGCGGCGATCGCGTACACCTCCGGCACGACGGGCCGCGCCCTGGGCTGCGCGCTGAGCCACCGCGCGCTGGCGAGCCCCTGCGACACGCTGCTGGCCGGCTGGGGGCACACCGCCGCGCCGCCCGGTGAGCAGGCGTCGGTGCTCGCCTTCCTGCCCTTCTCGCACGTGTACGGACTGATGGTCCAGGGCCTGTGCATCCGCGGCGGCGTCCTGATGGGCCACGAACCGGAGCTGGGCGAGGAGGCGCTGACGTCGGCGCTGCGCACGTTCAGGCCGACGTACTTCTACGCCGTGCCCTCCGTCTTCGAGAAGATCTACAAGAACTTCCTGCACGCGGCCGGGCAGGCCGGCCGCGGCGCGCTGTTCGAGCGGGCGGCCGACACGGCCCGGGACTTCGCCGCGGCGTCGGAGCGGCAGCGGCTGGGCCAGGGTCCGGGCCCCGGGCTCGACCTGCGGCTGCAACACGCCCTGTACGAGCGAACGGTGTACCGCAAGCTGCGGACCGCGCTGGGCGGCAGGGTGCTCCGCGCCACCTCCGGCGGCTCCCCGCTGAGCCGCGAACTCACCTTGTTCTACGAGGGCATCGGCATCTACGTGCACGACGGATACGGGCTCACGGAGACCGCGGGCGGCATCACCATGCAGCCGCTGGGCCGTGAGAAGTCGGGGACCGTCGGCACGGCGCTGCCGGGCACGGCGATCGAGGTGGCGGACGACGGGGAGATCCTGGTCCAGGGGCCGTCGGTGTTCCAGGGGTACGTGGGCGACGAGGACGCGACCGGGGCCGCGCTGCGCGGCGGCTGGCTGGCCACGGGGGACATCGGGAAGCTGGACGCCGAGGGTTATCTGACGATCACCGGGCGCAAGAAGGACATCATCGTCACCAGCGGCGGCAAGAGCGTGGCCCCGGCGCCGCTGGAGCAGCGGCTGCGGATGCATCCGCTGGTCCACCAGGCGGTGGTCGTGGGCGACAACCGGCCCTGCGTGGGCGCGCTGATCACTCTGGATCCGGAGTTCCTGGCCCACTGGCGTGCGGCGCTGGCGTTGCAGGGGGACGCGCCGGGGCAGGAGGCGCGCGAGGAGAACGCGCTGCGGGAGGAGATCGAGCGGGCGGTGGCCGCCGCGAACAGCGCCGTCTCCCGGTCGGAGTCCATCCGGGTCTTCCGGGTGCTGCCCGCGCCCTTCGACGTGGCCAGCGGGCTGCTCACACCGTCGATGAAGCTGCGCAGGGACGCCATAGTGCGGCACTACGCGGTCGAGATCGACACCATGTACCAGGCGCGGAGCCGCTCCCCGCGCCGGGACACCGCGCACGACCCGATGGCGGACTGGGACGACTCCGACAACGTCTTCCGCTGACGCGGGCCGGAGGACACGGGACCCGTACGGGGCCGGCTGCCCGCTGCCCTTTTTCCTGCCGCCGACCTGCTCCGACCTGGCGCCGACCTGCTGCCGTCAGCCTCCTGTCGGCTTCGTGCCGCCCGCTTCGTACCGTCGTCCGCCCCTGCCGGCCGCCTGCCTTCCGCTGCCTGCGACGCCCAAGCGTAGGCTCCGCGCCCCTGGGAACAAGACAGTGGACGCAAGGGAAAGAAAGGACGACAGCCCGGCCGACGGGGCCGGGCCGGAAGGCGAGATGGCATTCGAGCCGCCTGGGGACGACACACTGGCCAGCGAGGGCATTCCGAGCCGCACCGCCCGCTTCGCGGGTGCGCTGCACCATGTCACGGGTGCGCGACTCGCCGCGGAGGAGTTCCTCGACGAGGTCGCACGGCTCTCGCTGCCGGCGGCACCCGAGCACTGGGACGACATCCTGCTGGTCGTCACGGAACTCGCGGCGAACGCGGTGCAGTACGCGCCGGGGCCGTTCGAGCTGCGGATGCGGCGTACCTTCGACGGGGTGCACGTGACGCTCAGCGACACCAGCACCACACGGCCGGCCCCGCGGCCGTTCCGCCCCAGCCGGGGCGGCGGCGGCATCGGCTGGCACCTGATCCACACCCTGTGCGACCAGGTGAGCGTGGTGGTCAACGATCACGGCAAGGACGTGCACGTCTTCCTGCCCTGGTGAGCCCCGATCACCCGGAGCCCCGGCTGCGAACGGGGTCCGGGCTCGGTCGCGGTGTCGCGACCCGCCCCGCGGGCCGCGCCGGTTCAGGGGCTGGTCGCCTCGCGGGGCGGAAGCCCGTGGTAGTAGGCAGCCACGCGCGTCAGATACTCCGGGTCCCTGGTCTCGCTGTCGGTTCTGAAGGGCGGCGCCGCCTTGATCTGGCCGCGCGAACAGGCCACCGTGATCCTCCGCTCCGAGGGGTCGATCCCGGCGACCATGCCGACCGGCACCAGCAAGCTCCTGCCGAACACCCACACCCCGGTGTCCACGACCAGGTGCCGCATCCCGGAGTGGCCGCCCTCCCGGTCCACGTGGCCCACGGTGCCGTCGGTGGCGACGACGGTGAAGCCGGTCAGGTCCTCTTCCTCGGTACGAGCGACCTGCGGCGGATACGACCAGATTCTGTCGATGGTCACGCTGCTCCTTCCTCCCCGGGCTGACGTGTCACGAGCCTCGGGCCGGCGGTCCCGGTCCGTCGGCTCCCACCGCACCAACTACCCTTCTCCGACCACGGCATTCGGCGCCGCGCCGTGAAGAGCGGGGGTGCGGGAGCCGCGGTCGCCACGCGGGCTCAGTTCGCCGGCGGACGGGCGGGCCCGGTGGCGTCCCCGGGCGCGGAGATGTTCTCGGGCGGGCAGGTGTTCCCGTGCGGGCAGGTGAGCAGTTCCAGCGTTCCGGTCATGTCCAGCAGCCGTTCCAGGACGGCCGGACGCTCGTCCAGGTGGAGTGCGACGCCCGCCTCGTCCAGGAGGCGCCGGATCTGGAGCAGCGCGGACAGGCCGGAGGAGTCGACGCTCTCGAGTCGCGAGAACTCCAGGCGTACGGCGGCGACCGGGTGCCGTGCCGCGTGGCGCCGGGTGAGCACCACGGTCACCGTGTCCAGGAGTTGGCCGCGGGTGAGGTAGTCGAGGTCGCCTCCCACGCGCACCACGGCGACGGATCCACGGGTCTCCACGGAGAGGCTTATGGGCGAAGGCGGCATTGTTGTCATACGGGGTTTCCGGGGCCGGGGTCTTCGGGTTCTTCCGCACGGGACGTCATGCGGTACGCCGTGCGGTCAAAACGCCCGCGTACCCCTGAACCACGAGGTCATGCACGACGTACGGGGGCGAATTCACCGGGCCGGATATTGACGCACGTGTTTTGTTCGGGGCGGGCCGAGTGGGTTAGCCTGCGGCGTATTTCTCATCACGCAGATCCGTGAAAATCGCGGAAATGCACGCACGTCGGCGGGCCCGCGGCGGCCCGTTGGAGATGTCCGAGTCCTCACCGGCGGGGACTCCTGGGGAGCGGGACGAGGGTGCGCATGACCAGCGACAGAACCGAGGTCCTCGACGCCGTTCCGGGCGACCGGGAGCTGCGGCAGCTCCTGGCCGGCCTGACGGCCGTGCGGGACGGCGACTTCGGCACGCGCCTGCCGGAGGACGCCGACGGGCTCATGGGCGACATCGCGACCGTGTTCAACGGGATGGTCGACCAGTTGTCCGTGTTCACCTCCGAAGTCACCCGGGTGGCCCGGGAGGTCGGCACCGAGGGCACGCTCGGCGGTCAGGCGGAGGTGCCGGGGGTCTCGGGCACCTGGGCCGATCTGACCGACTCGGTGAATGCCATGGCGGGCAACCTCACCACCCAGGTGCGCGACATCGCGCAGGTGGCGACGGCGGTGGCCAAGGGTGATCTGTCGCAGAAGATCGACGTGCCCGCGCGCGGCGAGATCCTGCAACTGAAGGAGACCGTCAACACGATGGTCGACCAGCTCTCCGCCTTCGCCGACGAGGTCACCCGCGTCGCCCGAGAGGTCGGCACCGAAGGACGCCTCGGCGGACAGGCCAAGGTGCCCGGAGTGGCGGGTGTGTGGCGGGATCTGACCGACTCCGTCAACTTCATGGCGGGCAACCTCACCGCCCAGGTCCGCAACGTCGCCCAGGTGACGACGGCGGTCGCCGAGGGCGACCTCTCCCAGAAGATCACCGTCGACGCCCGCGGCGAGATCCTCGAACTCAAGAACACCATCAACACGATGGTCG